>CAVORH010000051.1:0-30541 GCA_963698565.1 Ilumatobacteraceae bacterium | reverse complement strand
CGCAGCTTGGCGAGCGTCTTGGCCTCGATCTGACGAATGCGTTCGCGGGTCACCCCGAACTCCTGGCCGACCTCTTCGAGGGTGCGGGCTCGCCCGCCGTCCAGGCCGAAGCGCAGCCGCACGATCTCCTGCTCCCGGTCGGACAGCTCGCCGAGCACCTCCGTCACGGCGTCGTGCAACATCATCCTCGTGGCAGCGTCAGCCGGGCTGTCGACCGAGCTGTCCTCGATGAAGTCGCCGAGGTTCGACTCGTCCTCCTCACCGACAGGCGAGTCGAGCGACAGCGGATCGAGCGAGTACCGCAACAGCTCGCGAACCCGATCCGGATCGAGCTGCACGCGCACGGCGAGCTCCTCGACCGTGGGTTCGCGTTCCAGCTCCTGGTGCATCTGCCGCTTCGCACGGGTGACACGATTCATGTGCTCGACCATGTGAACCGGGATCCGGATCGTGCGAGCCTGGTCCGCGATCGAACGGGTGATGGCCTGGCGGATCCACCACGTGGCGTAGGTGGAGAACTTGAAGCCCTTCGTGTAGTCGAACTTGTCGACTGCACGCATCAGCCCGAGGTTGCCCTCCTGGATCAGATCCAGCAGCTGCATGCCCCTGCCCGAGTAGCGCTTGGCGATGCTCACCACCAGACGCAGGTTCGCCTGCGTCAACTCGCTCTTGGCGCGCTCGCCCCGGCTCACGGCGCGCATCAACAGACGTTCCTCGCCGGTGTCGAGGGTGGCATGGTCCTCGTCGATGCGCTGCGCTGCGATCTTGCCCTCTTCGATCAGCTGCGCGAGGCGCCGTTCGTCCTCCGTCGTCAGCAGGTCGACCTGGCCGATCTCGCGCAGGTACATCCTCACGGCGTCGGCCGTGCCGCCCTCGCCCTTCGGTGTCGACCTGCGGGTTCGACGGCTCCGCCCCCGTTCGAGCAGCCGTTCGACGGCTTCGCTGTCACGGTTGCTCTCGGTCGTGTCGTCGGTCTCCCGGAGCACCGCGGGGCGGCGGATCGACGACGGCGTCTCGTCGACGTGCTCGACCGCGTCGTCGATCGAGATCCCGTACCCGGACATCGCCGACTGGACCTCGACGAGCACGTCGCCGGTCAACTCGACGTGACGGAGTACGTGGGTGAGGTCTTCGGCATGCACCGAGCCCCGTTCACGACCGATCAGGACCAGATCGTCCCACTCGGCCCGGTCGACGCCGGCGAACGGAACGCCGGACGCGCCGGTGTCGGGGGCACTGCCGGGGTCCTGTCGCGACGTGTGCTCGTCGTCGGACGATTCAGCCCCCATGGTTGCGTTCTGCTGTTCGTCGATCCAGCCAACCTAGCAACGACTCGGCGGCGGCGAGAGCCCGTTCCTTGTCGGTGTCGTTGAGCGCCTCCGCGTCGAGCCGTGCGGTGCGGTCCTCGTCGATCGCCGTCGGGTCGGTCAACCGCGACCGGTGCCGCAGCTCTCGCCGGGTGGCCGCTCCGATCAGCGTCCGCGCCTCGACGTCGGGCACCAGGTTGAGGTCGGCGACCGCGGCCCGCTCGAGCACCTCGCGCGCGTCGGGCGATGCGACCTCGAGGGCGGCTTGCAGGTCGCCGTTGGTGGTGGCGAGCGCCACGAACGCCATCCGGTTCGCATCGTCGTCGAACAGCGCTTCGATCAGCCAGGGAGCGATCTCGTCCCAGTCCTGGACCAGCAGCACGAGTGCAGCGAACTCGGCGTTCTCCATCGGCCCCGTCGATCGCTTCGGCGCCACCTGGATTGCGGGGCGACGCGACCCCCGCTCGGCGATCTGGACCAGGTCGCCGATCGGGATGCCGACCGAGGCGGCGACCTCACCGGCGTACAGCTTGCGCAGTTCCACGTTGGGATGTTCGTTGACGACTGCCATCGCGGCCTCGGCGAGTCGCACGCGCTGCTCGGGCGACTGCTTGGGCTGACCGACCAGGGTGCGGTCGACGCGGAACTTGAGGAACGGCACCGGATCGGCCACCGAGTGCACCAGCGCCTCCGGGTCGGACTGGGCGAGGTCGCCGGGATCGCGCCCCTGCGGGAGCCGCGCCACCTGGACCTCCACCTTGTGCGCCTCCTCCCACTCGTAGAAGCGAGCGGCTGCGCCCTGGCCGGCAGCGTCGGCGTCGAACGCCAGTACCACCTTGCTGGCGTACCGCTTGAGCAGCCGTACGTGTTCCTCGGTCAGCGCCGTCCCGCACGTGGCGACTGCGCGAGCGACGCCCGCACGATGGAAGCCGATCACGTCGGTGTATCCCTCGCACACGATCACCTGGTCGTGCTTGGCGATGTCGGCCTTGGCCCAGTTCAGGCCATAGAGCACCTTCGACTTGGTGTAGATCGGCGTCTCGGACGAGTTCTTGTACTTCGCCGGATCGTCGGAGCCGGGGAGGATCCGGCCACCGAACGCCAGCGCCTCTCCCGACTCGGAGAAGATCGGGAACATGACACGGGCACGGAACGAGTCCTGCATCTTGTTCCGCTTGTTGCGGAACGCCAGCCCGACCGCCTGCAGGACGTCGCTCGACGCACCGAGCCCGCGAGACAACGCATCCCAGTCGTCGGGCGCCCAGCCGAGCTTGAACTGGCGGGCGATGTCGCCGGCCAGCCCGCGACGACGGAGATAGTCGCGAGCGGCGCGTGCATCCGGGTCGTTCAGCAACCGCTGGTGGTACCACTCGACCGCCTCCCCCATCGCCTCGACGTAGTGCTTGCGCTGGGCGCGTTCCTTGGACTGGCCGGTGGTCGTGTAGTTGAGCTGGATGCCGGCCTTGGCCGCGAGATGCTCGACCGCGCCGGGAAAGTCGGTGTGCTCGATCTCCTGGATGAAGGTGAAGACGTCGCCGCCCTTGTCGCAACCGAAGCACTTGTACCGTCCGGTCTCCTCACGAACGTTGAACGAACCGCTCTTCTCCGCGTGGAACGGGCACAGGCCCACCCAGTTGCGTCCGACGCGCTTCAGCGCGACGTACTGCTGGATCGTGTCGACGATCGACACCGTCGACCGCAGCCGTTCGATGTCCTCGTCGACGATCCCCATGCCGGGGTCAATGTAGTGGCGTTGCATCTGGGGTCTGCCCCCAGATGCAACACCACGGCGATCAGGACTCGGCGGCGATGATCGCCTGAGCGGCCGAGAGCCGGGCGATCGGCACGCGGAACGGCGAGCACGACACGTAGTCGAGCCCGGCGTTGTAGAACAGGTCGATCGACTCGGGGTCGCCGCCGTGCTCTCCGCACACACCCAGTTTCAGGTCGGGCTTGGTGGACCGGCCGCGCTCCGCACCGATGCGAACGAGGTCGCCGACTCCGGTCTGGTCGATCGTGTCGAACGGATTGGCCTTCAGCAGCCCCTGCTCGAGGTACGCGGGCATCATCCGGCTCTCGACGTCGTCGCGGCTGAACCCGAAGGTGAGCTGCGTCAGGTCGTTGGTGCCGAAGCTGAAGAAGTCGGAGACCTCCGCGATCTCGTCGGCACGCAGGGCCGCTCGCGGGGTCTCGATCATCGTGCCGATCGTGATGATCGGCTTCTTCTTCATGCCGGCGAGCGCCGAGTCGACCTCGGCCTGCACCCAGCTGCGGGCGAGCGCCATCTCCTCGCGGGTCACCGTGAGCGGGATCATGATCTCGACGATCGGCTTCTTGCCCATCTCCCGCAACTTCGCGGCCGCCGACAGCAGCGCTCGTGCCTGCATCGCGTAGAGCCCCGGCTTCAGCACGCCGAGACGCACGCCCCGGGTACCGATCATCGGGTTGTGCTCGGCCCAGTGTTCGGCGGCGGCGAGCAGTTCCTGCTCCTTCTTGCTCAGGCCCTTGCCCGACTTGGCCTCCTTGACGCGCAGCTCCTCGACCGACGGCAGGAACTCGTGCAACGGCGGGTCGAGCAGCCGGATCGTCACCGGCAGCCCGTCCATCGCGTCGAGGATCTCCATGAAGTCGGCTTCCTGGACGGCGCGCAGCTTCTCGAGCGCCTTCTCCTCCTGAGCCGGCGTGCTCGCCAGGATCATCTCGCGAACGACCGGGAGCCGGTCGGGAGCGAGGAACATGTGCTCGGTGCGGCACAGCCCGATGCCCTCGGCACCGAGCTCTCGGGCGTTCGCTGCATCCTCGCCCGTGTCGGCGTTGGCACGCACACCGAGCTTGCCCTTGCGGACCGCGTCGGCCCACTTCAGGAGCGTCTCGAACTCGGCGGGAGGCTCGGCGGCACGGAGCTCCATGGCTCCGAGGACCACCTCACCGGTGGTGCCGTCGAGCGAGATCACGTCGCCCTTCTTGACGACGGTGTCACCGACGGTGAACTGGTCGCCCTTGATGCGGACGTCTTCGGCGCCGACGATCGCCGGCGTTCCCCAACCCCTCGCCACGACGGCGGCGTGGCTGACGAGCCCGCCCCGCGCCGTGAGGATGCCCTTCGAGGCCATCATGCCGTGGATGTCGTCGGGGCTGGTCTCGTTGCGGACCAGGATGACGTCCTCGCCGCGCTCCTTGGCCGCCGCAGCTTCGTCAGCGGTGAAGTAGACCGAACCGACCGCCGCTCCCGGCGATGCGCCGAGGCCCTTGGCGAGCACCGTGCCCTTGGTGGCGAACTGCGGGTGCAGCACGGCGTCGAGGTGCTCGGCCGACACCCGCGTGATCGCTTCTTCACGGGTGATCTTCCAACGGTGCGAGCCCTTGCCCGTGCCCTTGGTCATGTCGACGGCCATCTTCAACGCAGCAGCACCGGTGCGCTTGCCGACGCGGGTCTGGAGCATCCAGAGCTTGCCCTGCTCGATGGTGAACTCGGTGTCGCACATGTCGGTGTAGTGCTCTTCGAGCCGCTTGAAGATCTCGAGCAGGTCGGCATGGATCACCGGGAAGTGCTTCTTCATGTGGTCGAGGTCTTCGGTGTTGCGGATGCCGGCGACCACGTCCTCGCCCTGCGCGTTGACCAGGAAGTCGCCGTACGGCTTGTTCTCGCCGGTCGCGGCGTTGCGGGTGAACCCGACGCCGGTGCCCGAGTTGTCGTCACGGTTGCCGAACACCATCGTCTGCACGTTGACCGCAGTACCGAGTTCGTGGTCGATCTTCTCGCGGACGCGATACGCGATCGCTCGCGCCCCGTTCCAGCTCTTGAAGACCGCTTCGACAGCGCCGTCGAGCTGTTCACGAGGCTTCTGCGGGAACGGCGAGCCCGTCTCCCTCAGCACGATGGCCTTGTACTCCTCGCACAGCTCCTTGAGCGCCTCGGCGGGGATCAGGTTGTCGAGGTTCGTGCCGGCCTTCTCCTTGGCGGCGTCGAGCGCCTCCTCGAATGGTTCGCCGTCGACATCGAGCACGATCCGCCCGTACATGGCGATGAAGCGCCGGTACGAGTCGTAGGCGAACCGTTCGTCGTTGGTCGAGTGTGCGAGCCCCTCGACACTCAGGTCGTTGAGCCCGAGGTTGAGGACGGTGTCCATCATGCCCGGCATCGAGAACTTCGCGCCGGAGCGCACGCTCACGAGCAGTGGGTCGAACGGGTCGCCCAACTTGCGCCCCATCGCCTTCTCGAGCTTGAAGACGTGCTTGGCGATCTCCTCGTCGAGCCCGTCCGGCCAGCCGCCGTGCATGTAGTCGCGGCAGGCGTCGGTGGAGATCGTGAACCCCGGTGGCACCGGGAGCTTCAACACGCTGGTCATCTCAGCGAGGTTCGCCCCCTTCCCACCCAGCAGGTCCTTGTACTCCATCGGAGGGCGGCGGTGCTTGTGATCGAAGGCGTAGACGTATGGCACGTTGCCCGAGTCTAGGCACGCGATTCACCGGTCGAATGCGAGCACGTGCCGTCATCGCCGCGGGAATCGGTCCTAGCCTGAGTTGCGATGTTCCGGCTGCTGGGGTTCCCCGTCCACGTACGGCCCGGCTTCCTCATGATGCTGGTCCTGATCGTGCTGTTGTACGGCAACGAGTTCGGACTGTGGCTCGCAGGGGCGCTCGGCGCGTTCACCCTGCTGCACGAACTCGGCCATGCGGTCGCCGCTCGCAGCGCCGGCGCCCGCGCCGAGATCTCGCTGAACTTCCTCGCCGGCTACGCCTCCTACGTGCCGACCCGGCCGATCTCGCGGCTCGAATCGATCGGGATCTCCTTCGCCGGCCCCGGTATCCAGATCGTCACGTCGGTCGCGATCCTGCTCGCGATGGGCGCCGATGTCACCGACCCGGCCTCGCTCGACGGCAATCCGGCGACCTGGGCGATCTTCTGGGCCGGGCCCGTGATCGGGCTGTTCAACCTCGTGCCGATCCTCCCCCTCGACGGCGGCAACATCGTCACGACGGCCCTCGATCGCGTCCTGCCCGGCCGAGCGCAACGCATCATGCTCTTGATCTCGCTGGCGCTGACGTTGGCGTTCAGCGTGGTGGCCTTCACCAACGAGCGCTACCGCGGCTTCATCCTGGTCGTCGGCTTCATCCTCGTCACCCAGCTCCAGATGCTCGGCTCCACGAAGGAGCCCACGTCGCCGTGGCACGACGCACACGAAGCGCTCGCGAAGGGCAAGCCGCAGAAGGCCCGCCGGCTGCTCGTGAACGCGCTCAGCCACCACCGTCCCGAGCAGCCGCCACCGCCGGTCACGCTGTCGACTCCCGAGGTGGCCGAACTGATCGCGATCCTGCCCGAACCGTTTCCTCACGGCGACCCGTGGAACGAGTACGTGCTCGCCAACCAGTTGATCCGCGTCGGCCGGTTCGAGGATGCGGCGCACTACGCCGCCGAGGGCTACGCCCGCCACCCTCACACGCTCGCCGCAGCCACCGTCGCACGCGCCGCCGGTGCACTGGGCGACCAGCAGACCGCCATCGGATGGCTCCGCACCGCAGCCGAGGCCGGAACCTCACCGGCCGGCCTCGCGTCGATCATCGACGGCTCACCCGAGCTGATCGGGATCCGCCAGCACCCCGAGGTCGCAGCGATCCGTCGCAGCCTCGCTCCCACCCCTGCCGCCTGACGATCGTCGACCGCCCGTGGCGGGTGTGATCGGTGCTCAGGCCGAATGAGCCGGGAGTCGGCCGATGTCGCATCCGCGCTTGACCAACGCCAATGCCGTCGTACCGGTCGTTGCCGCGGACGGAGCCACGCTCGTGATCGTGCCCACCTCGACCCCGTCGGCGTCGACGACGGGGTCTCCGATCGCCGAGCCCTTCGCCACCTCGACGATCCGCAACGAGCGCGGTGCGTCGGCGCCGCGGCTGTCCATGCGTTCGACCAACTCCTGGCCGGGGTAGCACCCCTTCGTGAAGCTCACGGCGACCGGCACCACCCCGGTGACCGCGGGGATGGTCTCCCCGGGGATGATCTCGAATCCCATCCGCGGCCAGCCCGCCTCGACCCGCGCGATCTCGTGCTCGTCCGACGGGGCTGCCGTCGTCGCCGGAACGGTGGTGATCTCGGCCTGGACGCGAATCTTGAAGCGGGCCAGGCGCGCCGCCAGTGCGTCGCCATACCCCGCGTCGGTGTCGAAATCGAAACGCTCG
Organism: Ilumatobacteraceae bacterium; assembly: GCA_963698565.1. Lineage (GTDB taxonomy): Bacteria > Actinomycetota > Acidimicrobiia > Acidimicrobiales > Ilumatobacteraceae > Sva-07. The sequence goes on along the minus strand of CAVORH010000051.1, from coordinate 23,057 downwards.
GCGGCGGTGCGGGTGACGCGCGCGAGGCTGTCGACCTTCCCGGTCGGCTCCAAGACCAGCGTCCAGCGGGTCTGTCCGACCGCGAGGTCGCTCAGGTCCTGGGCGACCTGGGAGTGGAGGTATGTCGCGGCGTCAGGACCCTCGACGATCACGTGGTCGCGGGCGGCGTCGTCGATGGCGGCATCGAGGGAGGCGTCGAGAACAGAACGATCGGGAGTCACGTCTGCAGTCTGCCGTGGCACACTTCCAACGTCATGTCGCAGCAACGAGATCTCGCGCAACGCGCCGTCGACAGCTTCCTCACGCTCGTCCACCGGGGCACCCGGCTCGCCGTGGGGACCCTCGCCATCGTCGTGCTGATCTGTGTCGGTGGGTTCGCCCTCGGTCTCGCAGCACTCGACGGCGGAGTCCGGACCGCGTGGATCCTGCTCGGTGGGGTCGGTGCTGTCGTGGCGATCGGCGCCGTGCTGCTGGCGATGTTCCGGCTCTGGGCGATCACGACCATGAGCGTGGCACTCGTCAACGAGATCCAGGCGCTGATCTCGAACGACCCGGTGTCCGAGCGCGTGGTCATCGAGACGGTCGAATCCAGCGATGGCGTGCAGGACCAGAGTGCGGTCGTGATGTCGCGGCAGTTCTTCGCGATGAGCGACTCGGTGGGAGCGCGAGCGGGACAGTTCGTCGCCCTGTCGGTCGCGCTCAAGTCGATCACCAGCTTTCCGCTGCTGATCCTCCTGGCGACGGCGATCACGATCGGCTTCGCCGGCATGAGCGTGCTGTTCCTGCTCGGCCTGATCTTCTAGCCGGCCCTCCGGCCGGCCCGGTCAGGCCGGCGTGCCGGCGTCGCGGCGCGCTGCGGTCATCCGCCGCGCGGCCGGAATGGCCGCGAGCAACGCGGCAGCCTTGTTCCGGCACTCGAGATCCTCGTCGTCGGGTACCGAGTCGGCGACGATGCCGGCGCCGGCCTGCAGGCTCGCCGTCCGCCCGTCGCCGGTGACGAACATCGTGCGGATCGCGATCGCCGTGTCGAGGTTGCCCGACCAGTCGACGTAGCCGACCACGCCGGCGTACGGGCCCCGCTTGACCGGCTCGAGGTCGTCGATGATCTCCATCGCTCGCACCTTGGGAGCACCGGACACCGTGCCCGCCGGCAGCGTCGCGCGCAGGACATCGATCGGACCGAGGCCGTCACGGAGGTGGCCCGACACCTGCGAGGTGAGGTGCATCACGTGGCTGTACCGCTCGAGGGTCATCAACTCGTCGACGTGCACCGTTCCGAAGTCGGCGACACGACCGACGTCGTTGCGGGCCAGGTCGACGAGCATCACGTGCTCGGCTCGTTCCTTCGGGTGCTCGCTCAGCTCGGCCGCCATCATCCGGTCGTGTTCGTCGGTGCGCCCCCGACGTCGAGTGCCGGCGATCGGACGCGACACGACGGTCCGGCCGAGCAGTTGCACCATCGGTTCCGGCGACGACCCGACGATCGTGAGCTCCGGGTGGCGGACGAAGTACATGTACGGCGATGGATTGACCTGGCGGAGCACCCGGTACACGTCGAACGGATCGGCGTCGAGTTCGAGGTCGTAGCGCTGCGCGAGCACCACTTGGAAGATGTCACCCGCCACCACGTGGTCCTTGGCGACCTCGACGGCGCGCTGGTACAGCCCACCCGGCATCGACGAGTGCAACTCCGGCAGCTCGTCGTCGGCCGAGGGCGGCTCGATCGGCGTGTACGGCAACGGTGCTGCGAGATCGGCGACCGCCTGGGTCACCCGCTCGACCGCTGCGTCGTAGGCCCGGTCGAGTTCGACGGCGTCGAGCCCGAGCGTCGGGACGCTCTCGATCAAGTACACCCGTTGGCGCCAGTGGTCGAACGCTGCGAGCGATCCGATCACCGACATCACGGCGTCGGGATATCCACGGTCGTCGGTCGGCACGTTCGGGAGGTGTTCGACCTCACGGATCACGTCGTAGCCGAGAAAGCCCATGATGCCGCCGTGCAGGGGCGGCAGGTCGGAGAACGTGGGGCTGCTGGAGCAGTCGAGGAGCGCCTCGAGTGCGGCGAGCATCCCCTGGTCGGTCGGAATGCCGTCCGGCAGCGGGCCGTCGAGTTCGACGACACCGTCGCGCAGGACGAGCGTCGCCGACGGATTTCGGCCCACGAAGGAGAACCGCGCCCACCGCTCCGCACCCTCGACCGATTCGAGGAGGAATCCCGGACCATCGCCGACGAGCTTCACGTATGCGGCAACGGGCGTCTCGAGGTCGGCGAGCAGTTCGGTCCACACCGGCACGAAGGTGTGCTCGGCGGCAAAGGCGTGGAACTCCTCGCGGGAAGGACGGAACCGCATCAGCCGAACGCCCGGAAGAAGCAGGAGCGAGCGCCGGTGTGGCAGGCGCCGGCGCCCTCCTGCTCGACTTTGAACAGCAGCGCATCGGCATCGCAGTCGTAGTAGGCCTCACGGACGAACTGCCGGTCGCCGCTCGTGTCGCCCTTGCGCCACAGCTCCTGCCGACTGCGCGACCAGTAGACCATCCGGCCCTCGGTGAGCGTCATCTTCAGCGACTCCTCGTTCATCCACGCAAGCATCAACACATCGCCGTTGTCGACGTCCTGCGCGATCGCGGCGACGAGGCCATTGCTGTCGTACTTCACACCGGCGAGCTGCTCGTCGGTGGGGATGATCGTGGTCCCTTCGGGCATCGGTCCAGCCTACGGGCGTGACCCCGCGGCACCCGCAGACCTCGAGGGCACCCACGGACTTCGAGCTCGTGACTGCACGGCGACGGTCGCGGTGGGTACCGTTGCGGCGTGCGGGTTCTGCGGATCGCCTCCTTCGTCGGCGCGTCGTTGTTCGCCGGCGCCTGCACCGAGGTGATCGCCACCGGCGCGCCCGATGGCCGCGGCGACGTTGCGCCACCGGCGATCGATTCGTCGGAGGCCTCGACGACCAGTACCCCGTCGACCGCTGCCCCCACGACGAGCGCCGAGGCGCCCGAAACGACCTCGCAGCCGAGCAGCACCACCACCACGACCACCGAGCCCCCGCTCGCGGTGTACGACCCGGCGTGTGTGGTGCAGGTCCAGCCCGGTGACTCGCTCGGTGGCATCGCCACGAGCCGGGCCGACGAGATCGTGACCATCGCCGCCATCCAGGCGGAGAACGCACTGCCCGACGACCTGGTCGTGCCCGACCAACTGCTCGACGTGTGCATCGACAACGGCCTCGACGACATCACCGGCGAGCAGCGCCTCGAACGCAACGCCGCCGTCGTGGCCGCGGAGACGTTCCTCGCCGTTGCCGACCAGCAGTCGAAGCTCAACGAGTTGCTGACCCCCTACGGTTTCCCCGAGATGCCGGTCGACGGCGAGTCGGGCCCCGTCACGCGCCGGGGGCTGTGCGCGGCGCGTCTCGCCCTCGGGCTCCCGGTGAATCGCTCCGACATGGAGCCCGGCAGCGTCGAGGAGCAGTTCCTGCTCGCAGCCACCACGCTCCCGATCCCGCCGAATGTCGCCACCGACGGCCGGTGGATCTTCATCGACCTCACCTGCCAGGTGATGCTGACCGGCGAGGGCTTCGACCGGCTCGTGCACGTGTTCCCCACGTCGACCGGCGAGGCCGGCTACGAGACGCGGCTCCAGGAGCGGACCCGGGCGTTCAGGTACAACCCGGCACTGAACAACGGTGGCTGGCACGAGTCGAGCCTCTACCCCGTGGCGGACGACAACCCGCTCAACGGCAACATGTACAAGCCGCTGTACTTCGATCGCGGCCAGGCGATCCACGGAGCGAACAACGTGCCCACCAGCCCGCAGAGCAAGGGCTGCGCCCGCCTGCGCCCGAATCACCAGGATGCGCTGGTCGGCTGGCTCGGGCTCGACGGACCGACGAGCTCACGCGATCGCATCAACGCGACCGTGACGGTGCGCGGCGCCTACGAACTGGGCTGACGTCCGAAACGCCCACCCGCCGACGGGTCGCGTCAGGCGACGACTTCGGAGACCTGGAACGCGGGCTCCTGGTTGGTGAAGTTCGGGACGTCGGCAGTCGCCTCACCCGCTTCGGCAAGACCGGCCGCCATCGCCTCGGGCGAGTCGAAGTACAGGTGACCGATCGCGATGTACGGGCCGTCCATGCCGGAGTCGATCTCCCACTTGCTGGGCTTCATCGTCCGGTCGACGATCTCGAAGTGCTTGGTCTTGTAGTAGTCGATGTCGAACGTGGCGTCATCGGTCTTCGGGTACATCACACTGACTTTGATCATCCGGCCACCGTAACGGCGACGTGCGGGCCCGATCGGGACGGAGCGCCCTACAGGTAGAGCCCGGTCGACGCCTCGATGCGTTCAGCGGCCACCGCGTGGAGCTCCCGCTCGCGCAACATGACGTAGTCCTCGCCCTGCACCTCGACCTCGTAGCGGTCCTCGGGGCTGAACAGCACCTTGTCGCCGACCTCGCACGAGCGCACGTTCTGCCCCTGGGCCACGACGGTCGCCCAGATCAGCCGCTTGGAGACCTGCGCGGTCGCAGGGATCACGATGCCGCCGGACGACTTGCGCTCGCCCGCCTTGTCGGCGATGCGCACGAGCACGCGGTCGTTGAGCATCTTGATCGGGAGTTTGTCGTCGGCCACGGCCATCGGAGGAAGGGTACCGTCGGCGACCGTGAGCGAACCTGTCCCCATCACCCGCCGCACGGTCGAGTTCGAAACGTCGGACGGGGTCGAGCTCGTCGGTGACATCGCCGTGCCCGACGCCGCGACCTCGGCGGCGATCGTGTGCCACCCCCACCCGCAGTACGGCGGCAACCGTTTCAACAACGTGGTGACCGCGCTCTTCGACGCCCTCCCCGACGCCGGCATTGCTGCGTTGCGCTTCGACTTCCGCGCGGAGTTCTCGGGAGGGCCGGGCGAGCGGCTCGATGCACTCGCCGCGCTCGACCTCCTCGCCGTCGAGGTTCCGGGGATCCCACTCGTGGCGCTCGGCTACTCGTTCGGCGCCCTGGTTGCACTCGGCCTCGACGACGACCGGGTCACCGCGCTCGGGCTGGTGGCGCCGCCGCTCGCCATGGTGCCCGGGGTCGACACCCCGCGCGTGCGCACACTCGTGCTGACACCCGCGCACGACCAGTTCAGCCCGCCGGCGGCGACCGAACCGATCGTCGCCGGATGGGCGAGCTGCGAGCACCGGGTGATCGAGATGGCCGACCACTCCCTCGTCGGCCACACCCGGAACATCGCCGAGCTGGTGACCGCCTGGATCAGCCCTTGACGGCGGCTTCCATCTCCTCCTTCACCTCGTCGGTGAGCAGGGGGATCACGTCGACGGTCTCGAAGTTCTGTTCGACCTGGCTGACCTTGGAGGCACCAGTGATCACCGTCGACACGTGCGGGTTCTTCGTGCACCAGGCGAGCGCGAGCTGGGCCATCGTGCACCCGAGGCGATCGGCGATCGGGCGGAGCTTCTCGACGCGGGCGATCGCCTCGGCGTCGGTGAGGCGACCGGCGAGCCACTCGTAGCCCGACAGCGCAGCGCGTGAGTCCTCGGGGATGCCGTCCTTGTACTTGCCGGTGAGCAGCCCGGAAGCGAGCGGACTCCAGATCGTGTTGCCGTAGTTGAACTCGGTGTTGATCCGGGCGTACTCACGCTCGACCTTCTTGCGCTCGAGCAGGTTGTACTGGCTCTGCTCGGTGACCGGCTTGTGCAGGTGGTGACGCTCGGCGATGTCGATCGCCGCGCGGATCTCGTCGGCCGACCATTCGCTGGTGCCCCAGTAGAGCGCCTTGCCCGCGGTGATGATGTCGCTCATCGCCCACACGGTCTCCTCGATCGGGGTGTCCGGATCGGAGCGGTGGCAGTAGAGGACGTCGACGAAGTCGAGGCCGAAGCGCTCGAGCGAACCGTCGATCGCCTGCATCAGGTACTTGCGATTGAGCGTGTTGTTCATGTTGGGGGTGTTCTTGTGCAGCCCCCAGAAGATCTTGGTGGTGACCACGTAGGACCAGCGGGGCCAGTCGAGTTCACGCAGCACCGCCCCCATGATCTCCTCGCTCTTGCCGCCCGCGTAGGCCTCGGCGTTGTCGAAGAAGTTGCAGCCCGCCTCACCCGCAGCGGCCATGCACTCCAGCGCCAGGTTGTTGTCGAGCTGGGTGTCGAAGGTGACCCAGCTGCCGAACGACAGCACACTGACCTTGAGCCCGGTGTTGCCGAGGCGGCGGTATTCCATCTTGGGATTGACGTTGGGGGTTGCCATGTGGCCGACCCTACCCAGCGATCCCCCACGGACTCGCCCCGAGTGTTACGCCGGGGGTCTGACCCCTGGCGTGACGTCAGACGGGGCTGGTGCCGGCGGCGCGGTCGGCGGCGATCTGGGCTTCCATCAGGTCGAGGACCGGGCCGCGGAGTTTGCGCACGGTGCGCTGGTAGGCGGAGGGGTCGAGCGTCGACGCCAACTCGCCGGCGACCGCGACGGCCCGATCGAGGACGTCGTCGGCCGGCACGACCTCGTCGACGTAGCCGACGTCGACCGCCTCGCGAGGCGTCGTGATCCGGGCCGTCGCCAGCGCCCGCTGGGTGTGCCGCTTGCTCAGGCGGTCCTCGGCGATCGTGAACGCCCAGTCGGGAAGCACCATCTTGATCGCCACCTCGTTGAGGCCGACCTTGGCGTCGATGTCGGCGCCGACGCGCACGTCGCAGCCGAGCAGCACGAGCGCCCCCGCCGCGAGCGCATGGCCGGTACAGGCCGCGACGACCGGTACCGACGAGCCATACAGACGTCGCACCAGCGCGCCGCCGTCGGCGACGAGACCGATGATCGCCGCCATGTCGTCGCCGAACATCACCCCGAGGTCGAACCCGGCCGAGAATCGACCCGGGCGCCCGTGGATCACCAGCGCTCCGACACCCTCGTCGCCCTCGGCCTCGTCGATCGCCTCGTGCAGCGCGGCGATCACCTCGAACGACAGCGCATTGGCCTTCCCGTCGTCGAGGTGGACGATCAGGACGCCATCGCGTCGCTCGGTCGTGACATGCGGAGAGCTCATGGCGCAGAACCTACGCGACCGGGGCGAGTGCAGCAGGGGTCCGACCCCTGAGCTGATCAGGTGGGGCGGACGGTGATGCCGGCGGCGGCCATCTCGGCCTTCGCCTCGGCGACGGTGTGCTCGCGGAAGTGGAAGATCGACGCGGCGAGCACGGCGTCGGCGCGCCCGATCGCCACGCCGTCGACCAAGTGGCCGATCGTGCCCACGCCGCCGCTGGCGATCACGGGCACCGTCACCGCATCGACGATCGCCTCGGTCAACTCGAGATCGAAGCCCTGCCGGGTGCCGTCGCGATCCATCGACGTCAGCAGGATCTCACCAGCGCCACGCCGCACCGCCTCCTGGGCCCACTCGACCGCGTCGATCCCCGTGGGCGTGCGGCCTCCGTGGAGGTACACCTCCCAGCCCCTGGCAACCTCCCAGCCCGCCGTGTCGTCGACCCGGCGCTTCGCGTCGATCGCGCACACGACGCACTGCACACCGAACTCGGAGGCGATCTCGGTGATCAGCTCGGGCCGCTCGACCGCGGCCGTGTTGACGCTGACCTTGTCGGCGCCGGCACGCAACATCCGCCGAGCGTCCTCCAGGGTGCGGATCCCACCGCCGACGGTGAACGGGATGTAGACCTCGTCGGCCACCCGTCGCACCATCTCGACGGTGGTCTCCCGGTTGTCGCTCGACGCAGTGATGTCGAGGAACACCAACTCGTCGGCACCCTCGACGTCGTAGCGAGCGGCGAGCTCCACCGGGTCGCCGGCATCGACGAGATCGACGAAGTTGGTTCCCTTCACGACGCGCCCGGCGTCGACGTCGAGGCATGGGATGACACGAGCAACCCTCATGATGTCGAGTCCCGTTGCGACGCCGAGCCGACGGCGGCCAGCGCCTCGAGCGCCTCGACGACCGTGAAGCGCCCCTCGTACACGGCCTTGCCGGTGATGATCCCGCCCAGGTTCGGGATCGCTGACAGCGCGACCACGTCGGCCAGGCTCGACACTCCCCCGCTGGCGATCACCGGTGCCCCGGCGAGCTCGGCCGCCTCGGTGAGCCCGGCGATGTCCGGCCCGACGAGCATCCCGTCACGCCCGATGTCGGTGATCACGAACACCGCCGCCGTCGGGAACCGCTCGAATGCCTGATCGAGCTGGAGCCCGCTCCCCTCGGTCCACCCGTGAACCGCGACCTCGCCGTTGCGGTGATCGAGGCCGACCGCCACCGGGACGATCTCCGATGCCGCAGCCACGAGCGCCGGCTCGCGCACGGCGGCCGAACCCATGACGACGCGGGCGACGCCTGCGTCGAACAGCTCGTGCGCGTCGTCGACCGATCGCACGCCGCCGCCGGTCTGTACCTGGGCGGCCCCGGCGACCGCAGCGGCGATCGCGGCCACGACCGGCCGGTTGACGGGGTCGCCCGAGCGAGCGGCGTCGAGATCGACCACATGGATCCAGGAGGCACCCGCAGCCACGAACTCGCGAGCGACACGCACCGGATCATCGCCGTACACGGTCTCGTCGGCGTAGTCGCCCTGGCGCAGCCGCACGACGCGCCCGCCGAGCAGGTCGATCGCGGGATAGAGATCGATCACGTCGACGCTCCGCACACCTCGACGAAGTTGCGCAGCAGCTTCAGACCCGGCCGACTCGACTTCTCCGGATGGAACTGGACGGCGAACACGTTGTCGCGCCGGAACGCCGCGTTGATCGTGGTGCCGTACTCGACCGTGGCCGCGACCATCGTCGAGTCGTCGGGAACGCCGTGCAGCGAGTGCACGAAGTAGACGTACGCGTCGTCACCGAGGCCGGCGAGCATCGGGTCGTCTCGGCTGACCAGATCGAGTCGGTTCCACTGCATCTGCGGGATCTTCGGGCCCGCCGGTATCCACGCCACCGTGCCCGGGATCAGGTCGAGTCCGGCTGCATCGGGGTTCTCCTCGGACTTGGTGAACAGCATCTGCATCCCGACACAGATGCCGAGGAACGGCCGCCCCGACTCCGCTGCGGCGTCGTGCCGGCCCATCGAGGCCGACGGAGCGGAGTGCGTTCATGCACGCCCCGAACGCGCCGACACCCGGCAGCACGACGCCATCGGCCTCGGCGATCAATCCCGGATCCGCCGTCAGGCGCGCGTCGGCACCCTCGTGCTCGAGCGCCTTCTGGGCCGAGTGGAGGTTGCCGATGCCGTAGTCGAGCACGGCGATCAACGGTCGGCTCACAGGACACCCCTCACAGCACGCCTTTCGTCGACGGCACTCCACCGGCATCGTCGATGCGGACCGCGTCGCGCAACGTGCGGGCGAGCCCCTTGAACGTCGCTTCGATGATGTGGTGCACGTTGCGGCCACGGACGAGTTCGACGTGCAGGGTGATGTTCGCCGCGGTGGCGAACGACGCCACCGCATGCTCCGCCAACTGCGGGTCGAACGCCGGATCGCCGAGGGGAAGGCTCTCGGGCATCGGCACGTGCCACTCCACCCACGGTCGACCCGACAGATCGAGCGCCACGTCGACCAGCGCCTCGTCGAGCGGGTAGCGACCGCTCGCGAACCGGCGGACACCGGCCTTGTCGCCGAGCGCCTCGGCAAAGGCCTCGCCGACGGCGATCGCAACGTCCTCGACGGTGTGATGCGTGTCGATGTGGAGGTCGCCGACGGCCTGCACACGCAGGTCGAAACCCCCGTGACGGCCGAGCTGGTCGAGCATGTGGTCGTAGAACGGGATGCCGGTCGAGATGTCGGTGGTTCCGGTGCCGTCGAGGTCGATGACGACCTCGATCGAGGTCTCCTTCGTGGCGCGGCGCCGCTCGGCAGTGCGGGTCATGTCATGGCTCCATCGGGCGTGGGGGCGGATTGGAGGGCGAGCACGCCGGACAGCGCCTCCAGGAACGTGTCGTTCTCCTCGGGGGTGCCGATGGTGACGCGCAGACAGTCGTCGAGGCGCGGCCAACTCGAGCAATCACGGATCAGGACGCTGCGGTCGACCAGCCCCTGCCACACCGCTCGGCCGTCGAGGACGCCGGGCCGGACCCGGAACAGCACGAAGTTGGCGCCACTCGGGAACACGTCGAGCGGGAGGTCGGCCAGCGCAGCGACCACGCGCTCACGCTCGGCGACGATGTGCTCGACGCGGTCGTTCATGTCGTCGGAGAACCGCAGCGCCAAGCGCCCCGCAATCTGTTTGACCGCATCGAGGTGGTACGGCAGCACCACCTTGTCGAGTTCGGCGACCAACCACGTCGGCCCGATCAGGTACCCGAGGCGTGCCCCGGCCATCGACCACGTCTTGGAGAACGTCCGGGTGACCACCAACGGGCGGTCCTCGGCGACGAGTTCGAGTGCCGACCAGTCGGCGAACTGCGCGTACGCCTCGTCGACCACGACGAGACCGGGCGCCAGGTCGAGCAACTGGACGACCCGCTCGGCCGGCTCGACCAGCCCGGTCGGATTGTTCGGCGAAGTCAGGAACACCACGTGCGGGGAGAACTCGGTGATCACGCGCTCGACCTCGGCGGGATCGAGGGTGAAGTCGGCCGCCCGCTCGCCTTCGACGACGGTCGCGCCGGTGACGCGGGCGATCTGCGCGTGCATCTGATAGGTGGGTTCGAAGGTGGCGACGGTGCGGCCCGGGCCGGCGTAGGCGAGCAGGACGGTCTGGAGCACCTCGTTCGAGCCGTTGGCGACGAACACCTGAGCCGGGTCGACGCCGTGCAACTCGGCGATCGCCGCACGCAACTCGGTGGCCGCACGGTCCGGATACCGGTGCCAGTCGATCCGTGACACCTCGGCCGCCACGGCATCGCGGAACGCGACCGGGGGCGGCTCCGGCGACTCGTTGGTGTTCAGACGCACCCGCACGTCGACCTGGGCGGAGTGGTACCCGTCCAGGGCGCGCAGATCATCTCGGACGGGAATCACCGTGGGCAGTGTAGAGGGAGCCGTCGGCAGCCTCCGGGTAGGGTTTTGCGTCATGCCCGGATCCGTCGAGTCGACCGCCGCGGAGTTGGCGGCCATCGCCGACAACGTGGCGCAGTACCGCAGCCGGGTGGGTGGGCTCGCCGAACCGTGGATCGGCACGGAGCGTGACGACCTGGTCACCGCGATCCACGAGGCCGAACGGCAGTTGCGCAACGCCGAACGCAGCCTCGTTCGAGCGCTGCGCGTCGCCGAGTAGCCCAGGAGCCGACGGTCCCGCCAGCTCAGGCCGGGAAAACGCGGCGACGGCCCCTCGGAAGGGGCCGTCGCTCAGTGCGAGGTCGGGAGGCGGATCCCAACCGTCGCAGCAAACCAGGTGGCGGGAACCTGGTTGATGGAAACTATACACCCGCGTTCTCCGGCGGCAATGGACAGACCGGTACTCTCGACCCATGCGATGTCTCGAGATCAAGCGCCAGATGGCTGCCGACGACATCGCCAACGTCACCGAACTCCTCGATGCGGCCGCTCGCGCCGATGGGCGACGACCCCTGTCGGATCACCTCTACCTCGACCTCGTCAACGGCGGCCTCGACGGGTTCACGGGCTTCCTGGCCTCCGAACCCGGGCACCACCATCCGGTCGCCTACGCGCAGATCTCACGAGGCAACGACGCCTATGCGTTCGAGCTCGTGATCCATCCGCACCACCGCTACGAGATGGCCACGATCGGCCCGGAGCTGATCGAAGCGGCGATCGATGTCGTCGCCTCCGACGGTGGCGGCCGCGTCAACTGGTGGGTGTTCGAACCGACGTCGGCACACCGGACACTCGCCGCTGACGCCGGCATGGTGATGAGCCGCCGCCTCCACCAGATGCGTCGGACGCTGCCGACGGGAATCGAGGGGCACATCACCACCCGGGCGTTCGTTCCCGGCGACGACGACAACGCCTGGCTGCTCGTCAACAACCGGGCGTTCGCCGAACACGGCGAGCAGGGCGGTTGGACGATCGACACGTTCTGCCAACGCCAGCAGGAGGACTGGTTCGACCCGTCCGGATTCCGGATCCTCGAACTCGACGGACGGATGGCCGGCTTCTGCTGGACCAAGGTGCACGAGCCGGCCGACGACGCGCTCGGCGAGATCTACGTCATCGCCGTCGATCCGGACTTCCACGGACGCGGGCTCGGTCGGGAACTCACGCTCGCCGGTCTCGATCATCTCGCACGCCGCGGCATCGGCACCGCCATGCTCTACGTCGACGCCGACAACACCCCGGCGGTGCGGCTGTACGAGCAGCTCGGCTTCAACATCCACTCCACCAACGCCGCCTTCCAGACCGACGTGGCACCCGCACCCGACGTACACGCGCTCGCCCGACAGACGGGAACCGGCCGGTGACGACGATCGAGGAACTCCCACGCTGGAGCGTCGCCGATGTCCATGCATCGGTGCGCTCACGCTCGTTCACCGACGCGATGGAACGCACCGGCGCCGACGCCGACCGGCTCGTCGCGCTCTTCGACGAACTCGGGATCCGCGCCGTCGAACCCGGCCCTCCCTCCGACGCCGACGCCGACGCCGCCGACCGGGCGATCACCGAACTCAACCGGGTGAGCGAGGCGCTCGCCGTCCTGCGGGTCTACGCGTACACCACGGTGGCCACCGACTCGCGCGATGACGCGGCACAATCGGCACTCGGCGAGGCCCGTCGGATCGATGCGACCATCCGGCCGCTCACCGCTCGTCTCGCCGACTGGGTGGCCGCACTCGGCGTCGACGAACTCGCAGCCCTCAGCACGGAGGTGGCCGAACACCGCGGGCCGCTACTGCGACTCGCCTCGAGGGCCGAACACCAGATGAGCGAGGCCGAAGAGCACCTTGCGGCAGAGCTGTCGGTGACCGGATCCAGCGCGTGGGGCCGCCTCCACAACGACGTGACCTCGCAGTTGACCGCCTCCGTCGGCCTGCCCGAGGGAGACGCGGAGCTGCCGATGCCCGCTGTGCGCGGACTCGCCACCGATGGCGACCCTCAGGTGCGGCGAGCGGCGTACGACGCCGAGCTGCGTGCCTGGCCGACGATCGAGGTGCCGATCGCAGCGGCGATGAACGCCATCAAGGGCGAGGCGAACGTGCTCAATCGTCGTCGGCGCTGGGCCTCTCCGCTCGACGCGTCACTGTTCGCCAACAGCGTGAGTCGCCCCACGTTCGATGCGATGCAGTCCGCAGTGACCGCGGCGCTGCCCGATCTGCGCCGGTGGATGCGGACCAAGGCGACACTCCACGGCCACCAGGCCGGCACCGGGCTCCCATGGTGGGATCTCGTCGCACCACTGCCCTTCGCCAGCGACGAGGTGTCGTGGGACGACGGGATCGAGGTGGTCCGCTCCGCGTTCTCGGGATACAGCGACGGGCTCGGCGGCCTCGTCGACCGTGCTCTCGAGGGCCGCTGGATCGACGCGGCGCCGCGTCCCGGCAAGAGCGGCGGAGCGTTCTGCGCTCCGTTCGTCGACGGTCGCTCGCTCGTGCTCCTCAACTGGTCCGGCTCCGCCGACTCCACCCAGACGACCGCCCACGAACTCGGCCACGCGTACCACAACACCACCCTCGCCGGGCGCACGGCGTTGCAGCGCCAACTTCCGATGGCGCTCGCCGAGACCGCGAGCATCTTCTGCGAGACGCTGGTCGTCGAGGCGGGTCTGGCCCGGATGTCGGGGCTCGAACGGCTCGCCCAGCTCGACGTCGACCTCGTGGGCACCAACCAGGTGATCACCGACATCCACTCGCGGTTCCTGTTCGAGAGCGAGGTCTTCGCTCGCCGTCAGCGGCGCACGCTGAGCGCTGCGGAACTCTGCGAGATGATGACCGAGGCGCAGGCCGCCGCCTACGGCGACGGGCTCGACCAGCGCACCGCGCACCCGTACATGTGGCTGCTCAAGCCCCACTACTACGGCTCCCACTTCTACAACTGGCCGTACACCTACGGCCTGCTGTTCGGGCTCGGCCTGTTCGCCCGCTACCAGGACGACCCGGAACACTTCCGAGCCGGCTACGACGAACTGCTCTCCCGAGCGGGCATGGACACCGCCGAGGAACTCGGTGCTGCGTTCGGCCTCGACGTCACCGACGAAGCGTTCTGGACCGCGAGCCTCGACGTGGTCCGGGCCCGGATCGACGACTACGTCGCCCTCGCGAGCGAGGTCACCGAGGTCGACGCACCGTGACCACGCGTTACGACCTCACGCGCTCCGAGTTCGCCGAGGTCCTCGGCGGTGAGCCGCGATATCGCCTCGACCAGCTCTGGGAGGGCCTCTACACGCAGCTCGCCGACCCCGCCGACATCACCAACCTCCCGAAGGCGTTGCGGTCACGGCTGGATGCCGAGCTCCCGCTGGCCCTCGTTCCGGTCACCGAATCGGTGAGCGACCGAGGTGACACGATCAAGTTCCTGTGGGAACTCGACGGCGGCAGCCGCGTCGAGACCGTCCTGATGCTGTATTCCGACCGAGCGACCGTGTGCGTCAGCAGCCAGGCGGGCTGCGCGATGGGGTGTGGGTTCTGCGCCACCGGCCAGGCGGGCTTCACCCGTCACCTCACCGTCGGCGAGATCGTCGAGCAGGTGGTGCGGGCCGCGCAACGGGCGAAGCAGCTCGAGCGCCGCGTCAGCAACATCGTCTTCATGGGCATGGGCGAACCGATGGCCAACCTCGACGCGGTGTGGGCCGCCACCGAGCGCTTCCACAGCGACCTCGGTCTGTCGGCGCGGCACATCACGATCTCGACCGTCGGGATCATCCCGGGGATCCGTGCGCTCCGCGACCGGCCACTCCCGGTCAACCTCGCGGTGTCGCTCCACGCTGCGAACGACACCCTCCGCGACGAGTTGGTACCGATCAACAAGCGGTATCCGATCGAGGAGCTCATGGATGCGTGCGACGACTACCTGCAGGTGAAGCATCGGCGCGTGAGTTTCGAGTGGGCGATGATCGACGGCGTCAACGACCGAGACAGCGACGCCCGCGAGCTCGCTGCGCTCTGCCGCCGTCTCAGCCCGCACGGCCACGTCAACCTGATCCCACTCAACCCGACGCCCGGTTATCCCACGACCGGGACACCGATGGCACGCGTCAACGAGTTCCGCGACCTGCTCGAGTCGTACGGCGCCAACGCCACCGTGCGGCGCAATCGGGGCACCGACATCGACGCCGCCTGCGGCCAGCTCGCTGCCGGCCAGCCGGTCGTGCTCTCGACCCGCCGCCGCTGAACATCGGCCGGAGTGTTACGCCAGGGGTCTGACCCCTGGCGTAACACTCACCGGTAGCGGGGATGGGCGACGGCGAGTTTGTCCCGGACGGTCTCGGCGAGGAGTTCGCGCAGCTCCTCGGCACGATCGTCGAAGGCCCGGTTGCGGATCGCAGCCGCCAGCTCGGCGTCGTCGGCGACGCCGAGCTGCGCGAGACGAGCGAGGTGCGCCGCCTCCTGTGCCGGACCGAGCTCGATCTCCCGCTCGACCATGCCGAGCACGTTGGAAGCAACACGGGCATGGAACCGCAGCCGACCGTCGGTGGCCGGAATCACCTCGCGGTCCAGCCACTCGCGTACCGACTCGAGCAGCTCGATCGCCGTGGGTGCATCGTGGGGGGCGGTCATCTCACCACCGCCCGTCCAACGCCAGCAGCAGGTCGTGCTCGTTCTCGCAGACCCGGCGCCCGATCGCGGCCAGTTCGTGGCTGCGCGCTGCCCCGTTGAGATGGACACTCGCCTGCACGATGCACATGATCGCCCACTTCCACGTCCCGAGGACCTCCCACCAGTGCACCACGACCGGGTCGACCACACCACCGCCTGCGGCCTCGTACGCAGCGAAGAGTTCGTCGTACGGACCGAGCCCGGCGACCGGTGGCTCACCGCCGAATCGCCAGGCCTTCACACAGAGCCAGCCGAGATCCTCCATCGGGTCGCCCAGGTGGGCCAACTCCCAGTCGATCACGGCGCGCAGCCCCTCGGGACCGACGATCAGGTTGCCGAGGCGGAAGTCGCCGTGCACGAGACGGATGCCCCTGGATTCGGGTCGGGTGTCGATCAGCCAGTTGCGCACCAGCTCGAGTACCGGGTGCGGCTGCCCCAGCTGGTCGAGCACGCCGGTGTAGTACTCGATCTGATCGGTCTGATGCAGCCCGTGGATCGTGCCGACATCGAGTCCGTGGATCCGGGCGAGGGCGGTGCCGAGATCGCCCACGAGGCGATCACGCGCCGTGGCGAACTCCTCGTCGCGCAGGATCTTGCGGGCAATCGTCTCGCCGTCGATCGCCTCGAGCACCATGAACGCCATCCCGTCGTCGCGACGGCGAGCTTCGATCAGCTCGGGAACCGGTGCACCACCATGTCCTGCGGCGCGGACGACACCGGCTTCGACGAGCATGTCGCGCTCGTCGCCGGCGCGCTGACGCTGCAGGATCAAGGAGCGGCCATCGGCTTCGAATCGCCACGTTTCACGCGAGGCCCCTCCTGACAGCCGATGCAGCCCGTGGACTTCGGCGCCGTCGAGCAGCTGGGACAGCATCGTCGAGAGTTCGGTGCCGACTGCGGAGGTCTCCATCGGTCACGAGATTCGCAGATCGGCCACCGCCGATCCACACTCGACGACGTTCTTCCGGATCTCTGCCGTGGTCAACAGCCGGCGGCGCGGACCGTCGGTGTGGGGTTGACGGCCAGGCCGCCCCCTGGATGCACCTCGAAATGCAGGTGCGGAATCCCCGTGGCGTTGCCGGTGTCGCCGTTGTAACCGATCAGGTCGCCCTGGTTGACGCGACGGCTCTCCCCCTCGTACCGGGAGAGGTGGGCGTAGTAGTAGCGGTTGCCGTTGTCCCCCGCCAACGACACGGCGTTCCCACCGAGGCGGTTCTGACGGAACGTCACCGTGCCGCTGACCACGGCATAGATCGGCGTGCCCGTCGGTGCGAGCATGTCGACCCCCTCGTGGCGACGGCCCCCCGACCGAGGCGCGCCCCAGCTGTCTCCGTACGCGGAACCGGGCATCGGGCACACGATCGCATCGACGTACACGTCGCCGTTGAGGACACCGATCGGCGCGCTGCCCGCACCGCCCGTACCCGTTCGCCCACCACTGGTACCGCCCGAGGCGCCGGTGTTCGGAGCGAGGGTCGGCACCGGTGAGCCGTCGACTGCTGCCGACACGTCGGCCATGACGCTGGCGCCGTCGCCGGTGGCGTCGGGATCAGCGCCCGCCTCGGCGGCTGCAGCGGCGGCGATGGCGGCCTGAGCGGCGAGCACGCCGGGATTGGGCTGGGCCTTGGCTGCGGCCTCGGCGTTGCGGAGCTGGGCCTCTTCGAGCTTGGACAACGCGGCCGCCTGCTGGGCAGCCAGGGCTCGCAGCACCGCTTCGTCGGTGAGGCGCTGTTCTTCGATCTCGCGCAGGCGTTTCACCTCGGCGTTCGCCTGGTCCTGGAGCTCGACGAACAGCGCCTGCTGATCCTCGACCTGGCTGCGACGTTCCTCCAGCTCACGCTGTTTCGCCTTCAGTTGCTTCTGGACCAGGTCGAACTCGTCCAACGTGCTGCTTCCGGCATTGGTCACGACGTTGGAGAACACGTCGGCCTGAACCTGGTCCTTCGGAGCCTGGAGGCCCGTCAGCAACGGGATCCCCTTCGATCCGCTCGTCGCGAAGCGGGCGACCGCCACCGCCTCGACGTCGCGACGGAGCCGGTCGACCCGGTCCTGGAGTCGGGCCGCCTCGTCCTCCAGCGCCACAGCCTCGTCCTGCATCACTTCGAGATCGGACTGAGCCTGCAGGAACGCATCTGCCGCAGCGTTGGCCCGATCGCGCGCCGCCTGGATCTCGCGAGCCGCCTGCTGCGCAGCATCGTCGGACATCTGCGCCGTCGCCGGTGCATCGAGCCCTGTCGGCACGACGCCGAGTGCGAGCAGCACCGCCACGCAGGCTGCTGCGCAGGCGGTCACGACACGAACGAACGACCGGTGCGACGACGCGGCCCCTCCCGGTGTCGCAGGCGTGATCGCCACTCGGAGGTGCATACGGGGCCGGAGGTTACTGGACATGTCGGTTCCCGCACGGGCAGGCGCCCGACGGTCGACGACGCCGAAACAGCTCGACGCCGTCACCTCGTTGTCGGCCCGCGCGGCCGCGGACTTGAGTGCAACCAGAGGTTCTCGACCGATCCGACGGGTGGTCGTGCGTCACTCGTCGGGCCGGCCGCGGCCCGCGAGCAACTCCGACAACTCGACGGCGCCCCGCTCGACGTGATCGTCGAGCACCCGCTGCAGTACCGCTCCCGTCCAGAGGTTGCCGCCGTAGACGAGGTTCATCGTCAGCCGAACGTGATCGAGGGCGTTCGGGACGATGGTGCACCGGAGCACCCACGGCGAGTGCTGGCGCCCGTCGACCTCGTCGCGCTCGAACACGACCGTGGATGTGGGTTCGTGCACCGTTCGAACCATGCGGAGCCGCTTCGACCGGGCGAACGGGCCGACCTGGGCCCGCAGCTCGACTTCCCACGCCGGCCGATCGTCACCGGTCGGAACGGCAGCGGCGACGTCGTGGACCAGCTGCATCCACTGCGGGTACCGGTCGAGGTCATCGACCAACGCGAAGACGTCGTCCGGCGACGCTGCGAGCACGATCGAACGTTCGATCTCCATCGTTCAGCGCTGTCCGATCATCCACCGGGACGATCAGCGGTGCGGAACGCACGCGACAGCAGCGGGCTCCGCGCACTGAGCAACCCGTCGAGATCGTCGGCCTCGTCGAAGTCCGGGGTCCACGGGCCCGACTCCTCGACGTGATCGTCCTGGATCGGTGGGTCCGGGGGCTCGACGAACGGCATGGCCAGCTCGGCGGTGTCATCGAGTTCGAGCTGTTCGCCGACGACCGCCGGACGCGGCACGCGGACGGGTCGGACGCGGGCGGGCGGGATCGGTGCAGGTGGCCGAAAGAGATGGAGGTCGGGATCGCGGAGGTCGTCGAGCGTCCAGCCGCGCGGTACGACCATCGAGTCGGCATGCCGCTGACACAGCACCCCGACATCGCCGTCGACACGGTCGCGATACCGGTCGAGCCAGAACACCAGGTCCTCGGCCCGCATCCCGTACGCGACCGACGCCGGATCGGAACATCCAGGCCGTTCGCAGAGGCGTTCCATCGGAGACGACACTAGTCGTGCCGACGTTGGGCGCCGGGGGACGGCAGCGAACGGAAATGATCGTCGGTGCCCCCTCGATGCGTCATGATGTGCTCATCATCCGTACCACCCCTGTGAGGACCCCATGATCCGCCTTCTCCTTCGCATCGTCATCTCGTTGCTCGGCAACGCACTCGGGCTCTGGGTCGCGTCGCTGATCCTCACCGACATGAGCCTGAGCGCCTCGGGGTTCGTGATCGCCGTGGTGGTCTTCACGGTCCTCACCGCCGTGCTGCAGCCGCTGATCACCAAGATGGCCATGCAGAACGCTCCGGCGTTGCAGGGCAGCAGCGCCCTCGTCACGACGTTCCTGTCGCTGGTGATCACCGCACTGGTGACCGACGGCCTCTCGATCAACGGCGTGAGCACCTGGATCTTCGCCACCGTCATCGTCTGGTTCTTCACGATGATCGCCGCCTGGCTCCTCCCGTTGTTCCTGCTCAAGGAACATCGGGAGAACAACCAGTGATCAACGCTCCCAGAGGGCGTAGCGGCCGCGAGGATCGCGCCAGACCAGCATCGCTCCCGCATCGCTGAGTTCGCGTTCGTCGCCGCTGGTCCCGACGCGCGCGAACACGAACGGCGAGTTGCCGGCGCTCGCGTCGTCCACCACGGTGAACTCCGTGTGCGGGAGATGGAACTGGTACAGCATCATCCGGTCGGTCGAGTTGCTGGCAGCGGGAAGCGTGAAGTCGACATCGAGGCCATCCACGAGATCCCTGATCTCCTCGACCGCGCTGAGGTCACCCGAGTCGTCCCCCGTCCGATCGACGATCGTCGCCGCACGCGACCACCCCACGGCGACGAGGAGCCCGAGGGTTGCGAGCGCGATCGGCGCCGCGACCGGCGCGAGCCGGCCTCGGCGCGCGCCGATCGAGACCGCCGCCAGTGCGAGTGTGACCAGTGACGCCCACACGCTGATCCGAACGACATCGATCGACGTGGCGGAGGTGGCGAACGGTTGCAGGCCGAGAATCATCGGCTCGACTCCGTTGCTCTCGGACAGCACCTCGCTGCGGAGGCTCCACAGAGCCAGTCCGGCGGTCATCGTCGCCACTGCTGCGGCGGCCGACAGCGCGGCGAGCCGGCGCAGTCGGATCGCGCCGACGAGCGTTGCCACCCCGACCACCAACAGCGGGGTGACCACCACGTCGTTGTAGCGGCCGTACACGAGTTGATCGCTTCGCAGCCGATCGGACATGAACACGCTCGACAACGCCACGAACATGGCCACGGTCAGCAGCACGATCACCGCATCGCCACGGCGCGGCGCCGGTGTCGGGTTCCGACCGATGGCGCAGCGAACGAGGACCACCGCTCCGTAGAGCACGATGCCCAGCGAGGCGACCAGGAGGTACCAGGTCTGGCCGAGCAGTGACACCAGCACGGCCGACCTGTTGTGGAGTTGCTCGATCACGCCATCGGAGGAGTTGCGTGTCGACGGCTCGTTCCACAGTCGGTCGACCACCCAGCCCGTGTAGACCGACACCAGGTAGACGCCGGCGACGGTGACCGCGCCGACCACGACGGCGGGCAGCACCCGGAGCCGCCGGCGCGACGTGGCCCACAGCACCAGCCCGAGTGTCACGAACGCGAGCAGCAACATCCGGCTGTGCGCCCCGAACGCCGCCGCCGCGAGCACACCGGTGACCACGCCAGTACCGAGTTCCGGTGATTCCTGGAAGCGAAGCAGGCTCAGCAACGTCGCCAGGAACAACGGAGCGACCAGCGACTCGGAGAACACGAAGTCCGTGGTGAAGATCACCGACGGCGACAGCGAGACGACGATCGCACTGGCGGTGCACCAAGGTGCGCTCATCGGGGTGAGGCGACGCGCCACGAAGACCAGCAGCGCTGCGGCGATGCCTCCGAGCAACGCGTTGAGCACCAGCCCGGCGTGGAACACACTCACCGGGTCGTCGGTGAACCAGTACACCGGCGCGAGCAGCGTCCCGAACAACGGACGCCACACGCTGTGGTTGTGCATGTCCCATCGCGTCCCGCCACCGATGAACCGGGCGATCGCGAGCTGTGCCGGCTCGTCGGGCCACAGCGAGTACGCGTCGCGCCCTCGCGAGGTCCACAACCGGGCGACCGTGACGATCGCTGCCGAAGCTCCCGCTCCGATCATCCAGCTCCGGCGGTCGCCCATCGTGCAACTTCCTACCAGCAACGACGACGACCGATCCTTCGCTCTCGCCTCGTCGCACGATCGGCCATCGACAGTTCTCGCCGGTCGGGTCGCAAACCATCACGCACTAGCGTTGGCGCCGTCATGTTGCAGGGCTGCCTCCAGAGGACGACGTGATGGCGCACGAGCGGGTCGCGGATCGATGAAGACCTGCTCGAACTGCGCTCGCGCCAACCTCCGGATCATCGATTCTGCGGTCACTGCGGCGCCGAACTCGCGTCGATGGCGGCCGCGGTCTCCGCCGAGCGGCGGTTCCTCACGGTGATGATGGTCGACCTCGCGGGATCGACACAGTTGACCGACGAGGCGGACCTCGAAGACGTGCGTGAGCTCGTCGACAGCTACCACCGCCTGGTCAGCATCCTGATCGAGGGGGCCGGCGGGTACGTCGCGAAGTTCATGGGTGACGGCGTGATGGCCTTCTTCGGCTACCCCCAGCTGATCGAACGGCCTGCGGTCGCTGCCGTCGAAGCGGGGCTCCAGATCGTCGAACAGTGGGCCAACGCGGGCTGGGAACCCCGTCCCGCGGTTCGAGTGGGAATCGACTCGGGCGCGGCGATCGCGAACAGGGTGCCCGCGCCGCCGCTGTAGTGCTGAGGGCCGAGCTGGCGTTCGGGCCGACCGTCGAACACCGCAGCCGGGCCGAGTTCGTCGCACAGCGTCTCGACGGCCAGCTCGATTCCGTCGTAGAACTGCCCGATGGTGTGCCAGCCATCCGCCTTCGGTGGCACATCCGGTCGTTCCGGCAGCTCCATCCGGACGAACCGTTGCACCGACTCGGGCGAGAGACGCGAGAGTGGCACCTCGAGCACTCGGTCGGCGATGTGGATGTCGCTGTCGGGAAGCGCCGTCGGATACGACGGGACGTATCGCTCGTCGTCGACCGCAGGTTCGCCGCCGGTCGCGTTCAGGAGGTTCGCGACGAGGGCCATGTGCAGCATCTCCTCCATGACGACGCTGCGTGCCCCAGCTTCGTCGTTGTGGCCAGGTCGCGAGTGAGCGCGGTGAGGTACACCGGATCTCGCCAACTCCAGCGTCATGGCTGCCCTCAGGTGCTCCCACAGGTCGCGCTTGTCCGCGATCACCGGCGCAACGGCGATGAGTGGATCCGGCTGTTGGTGCCCCCTCGTCGAGCACCAGCACTTCGTTGGATCGTCGTGGAGGCGACTCGCGAGATCCACATTGTCCGCTGTCAGCTCCTCTTCGAGATCATCTCGGTCACAGATGGACTCTCGCCGACGGGTGGGTGAGGGCGCTTCACCCACCACCCGGGTGAAAGGTGGTGTCCTCGTCCAAGTCCTGACGATCTTCCATCGGCAGGGTCGTCGCCATCACTTGGATGGCAGCGTGCTCAGGTCTCGTTCTGGCGGTCGGATGCCGGGGGTGAGTTGGGAAACGGCGTCGGTTGGACGATCGCGCGCACGCTCGCCGGCAGGCTGAGGTCGCCGCCGACGTGCGCCGTGCTGAACTGACGCTCGGCGCGACCTCGGCCGATCATCGAACGCATCCAGCGCAACATGGTCGTCAGCCGGTTGCCGTAGCCGCTCAGGAACGCGAGGTGGACGAAGAACCAGACGAACCATCCCGCGAAGACCTCGGGATGGTCGGCAAGGCTGAGATCGTCGGTGACCGACCCTGGGGTTCGCTATGTGAAGAAGATCAGATCCCACTGCTGATCGAGCAACGCGTCGG
>CAVORH010000050.1:0-84145 GCA_963698565.1 Ilumatobacteraceae bacterium | reverse complement strand
GGACCCACACGGCACCTCGGGGGCGCAGACCACGAGGACGAGGTCCGGATCGGCGAGATCGGCCACGTCGACGATGTCGAGCGGGTTGCCGGGCTCGACGACGATCTCGGCACGGTTGGTGGCGAAGACGACCGGTTCGCCGATCGCCGCACCCGCGTCGGTCACCTTGGCCATGTTGACGAGATCGGCCGAGACGAAGACATCGGCGGGCGCACCCTCGGTGATCTGACGCGCGAGGTCGGACGACGACGCGAAGTTGAGGACGAGTTCGGAGTCGGGGTTCGCGGCGGTGAAGGCGTCGCCGAGTTCACCGAATGCCTCGGTCAGCGACGACGCGGCGAACACCGTGAGCGTGGAATCCGACGGGTCGGCTCCCCCGCACGAGACGCCGCCCAGCGCACAGACGGCGGCCACCGCCGCCGATGCCCGAATCACGCCCCAACGCATCCGGGCAGACTAGTCAACAATCGACTACTCGACGCTCGGCGGATCACATCGGCCGTCGGATCGTCGGCAAGCTGCCCCCAGACGCGAACGAACCCCTTGCACTGCAAGGGGTTCGTCGTGCGCGAGGGGGGACTTGAACCCCCACGCCCTTTCGGACACCAGCACCTGAAGCTGGCGCGTCTGCCATTCCGCCACTCGCGCAAGTGGAGCCCAGAACGCTAGCGCACCCTCGCATCGTTCCCACACGCCGGATTCCCCGTGATGTTCCGCAAGGCGATGAGCGAACGCCCCGAATCCGGGGGTGTCGCTCATCGCACTGGGTGGGCGCGGGAGGAGACCATCGGAGCGATGAGCCAGGGCCCCGAATGTGGGGGCCTCGCTCATCGGTTGGGGGGAGGGGCGGGTCGTCATCGCAGGGGCGGGCGACGATGGGCGTCCGATGGTGGGCAGTAGCCTCGCAGTCCACCTATGGGATTGCAGTCACTCGAGCACCGTCTGGAGCGTATGGTCGATGGCGTGTTCTCTCGTCGCTCCCGCGGGTCCATCCGTCCCATCGAGCTCGGCCGCCGTCTCGTGCGCGAGATGGACGACAACCGCTCCGTCGACGTCAAGGGCCGGCGCATCGTCCCGAACGACTTCACCGTGATGCTCAACGCGGTCGATCACGCCGGCTTCGGTGACATCGAGGATGCCCTGGTCGCCGAACTCGCCGAAGCCGCCCGCGAGTACGCCCGGGAAGAGGGGTACCACTTCATGGGCCCCGTCACGGTCGAACTCGCCGTCGACAACGACCTGCGCAGCGGCCGATTCGGCATCGTCAGCCAACTGAAGCAGGCCACCACCGGGCCCGGCATGGGATCGCTCGTCCTGCCGTCGGGACAACGCGTCTACATCAACAACGGACCGATCACGATCGGCCGGCTGCCGGAGTGCGAGGTGTCGGTCAACGACAGCAACATCAGCCGCCGCCACGCTCAGGTCCGTCCGAGCGCCACCGCCTACGTGGTCAGCGATCTCGGCTCGACCAATGGCACGATGGTCAACGGCGTCAAGATCGTCGGTGAGCAACGCCTCGCCGACGGTGACATCATCAGCGTCGGCGCCACCCACATCCGGTTCGAGGCCTCCTGAGCGTGCGGAGCGCCGAGCTCCACGTCCCATGACCGATCAAGTCCTCAACATCCTCAAGTTCGTCCTCCTGGGCCTGCTGTACCTCTTCTTCGCGCGTGTGCTCTGGGCGGTGTGGAGCGAGGTGCGTACCCCGGTCCGGCGGCCGATGGCCGGTGCTCCGGGCACCGCGCCGCGCCGGGCGCCGGCCACCGCTCCCACGCCCCGACCCGTCGCACCGGCACCGGTCGGCCGCAAGCAGGCCAAGCAGGCCAAGCAGCAGGCCAAGCGCCGCGCCAGTCGACTCGTGATCCTGGAGCCGAAGAGTCGACGCGGCATGACCGTGGCACTCGACGGCGAGATCACACTCGGCCGTGATCCGGGGTGCACGATCACGATCGATGACGACGCGTACGTCTCACAATTCCATCTGCGCATCTACGAGTACGAGGGCCAGCCGATGGTGGAGGATCTCGGGTCGACCAACGGCACGTTCCACAACGGTTCGAAACTCGTCGGATCCAGACTGCTCCACCCCGGCGATCGAATCCAGGTCGGCACCACCGTGATCGAGGCCCAGTGATGGCTGAACTCCGCGTCGGCGCCACCACGCACACCGGCCAGCTCCGCCCGGCCAACGAGGACAGCCTGCTCGTCACCCACCGCGTGTTCGTGGTCGCCGACGGGATGGGCGGCCACGAGGCAGGCGAAGTGGCGAGCCAGATCGCCGTGGAACGCATCGCCGAGCTGCTCGACGGCGACGACCTGCCGTCGGCCGAGGAGGTCGTGTCGGCGATCCGTACGGCGAACGGCGACATCTTCCGCGCCGCGATCGCCAACCCCGGCCAGGCAGGCATGGGCACGACGGTGACGGCGATCGCCGTGATCGCCGACCACCACGCCGGGCGCGCCGAGCCGAACATCGACATCAACGACGGGCCGCCCGCACCCGACAGCGACAACGAGACCGACGACGACCGTCCCAGCGATCTGCCGGGCAACGTGACGCCGATCGTCCCGGCCGAGCCGAGCGAGGCCCTCGTCCTCGCCAACGTCGGCGATTCGCGGACCTACCTGTTCCGCCACGGGCGTCTGAGCCGAGTGACGGTCGACCACAGCTACGTCCAGGAGTTGGTGGCGACCGGACACATCACCGAGGCCGAGGCCCGCAACCATCCGCGGCGCAACATCATCACCCGTGCGCTCGGCATCGAGCCCGATGTCCGCGTCGACTGGTGGACCCTGCCGCTGATCAGAGGCGACCGTTTCGTGCTGTGCAGCGACGGCTTGGTCGACGAGGTCGACGACGACGACATCACCTCGACGTTGCTGAGCGAGTCCGACCCTCAGGTCGCAGCCGACCTCCTCGTGCAGTTGGCGAACAGCGCCGGCGGACGCGACAACATCACCGTCATCGTTCTCGACGTCCTCGACGGCGACGACCCACCCGATCCGACCATGGAACTCGACGTCGTCCCCCTGTGGGCCGACGGTGCGGCCGATCCGACCCCAGCGGGCACACTCGAACTCGACGCCGACCCGGCCCTCACCGCGTCCGGCGACGCCCGATCCGAACTCGGCGCTCCGGCAACCGCAGGCGAGCAGGCAGCTGCGCGGCGACGCACCAACCTCAAGCGCGTCGCGATCGGGTTCACCGTGGCGGCGGCGATCGTGGTCGTCTTCGTGGTCGTGTCGGTCTGGGCCCGCAGCGGCTATTTCGTGGCGTTCGACGACGACGATCAGGCGATCATCTACCAGGGACGTCCGGGAGGTGTGCTCTGGATCGAGCCGACCGCCGAGAGCTCCGGGGGCCCGACCCGCGACGCACTCGAACCCGACGTGGCGGCCGAGATCGACACCGAGCCGACGTTCGACTCCGCCGACGCAGCAGCAGAGTTCATCCGTGACGGCGTCACCACGACGACCACCACCACGACCACCACCACGACGACGACCACGGTGCCCCCGACCACGGTGCCGCCGACCACGGTCGCTGCGATCGACTCCGGAGCGCCCACCGGGGTGACCACGATCGCGGGGCCGTGACGCCGCCATGAGCGACGTGACCACGTTCGCCGCCGAGGAGTCACAGGCCATCGTCGACTCGCCGCTCGCTCGCAGCCGGCGAGCCACCGAACTCACGCTGGTGTTCATGGCGGCGCTGATCACCGGCGCGGCCTACACGATCACGGCTCTCGGCACGAACGCCGAGATCCCACCCGGCATCGTCGTGTTCGTCGCGATCCTGCTCGGGCTGCTGCTGTGTGCCCACGTGATGGTGCGCCTCGTGGCGCGCGGCGCGGACGGCACCTTGCTGCCGCTCGCCGCATTGCTCCACGGCGTCGGGTTCGTGATGATCACCCGCCTCGACGACGAACTCGCCGGCCTTCAGGCCACGTGGAGCCTGGTCGCGATCGGCGCGTTCGTCGCGACGCTGCTCGTCGTGCAGCGAGCGACCGACCTCGCCCGCTACAGCTGGCTGTTCTTCTTCGGTGGCGCGTTCCTGCTCCTGCTGCCCCTGGCGCCCGGCCTCGGCGTGAACATCAACGGCGCGCGCATCTGGGTGAGCCTCGGGCCGATCAACTTCCAGCCCGGTGAGTTCGCCAAGATCGCCCTCGCCATCTTCTTCGCGGCGTATCTCGCCGACCGGCGCGAGTTGATCTCGGCGTCGACCTGGAGGGTCGGCCCACTCCATCTTCCCGAACCGCGCTACATCGCTCCGATCGTGATGGCCTGGGGGTTCGCGGTCGTGGTCATGGTGTTCCAACGCGACCTCGGCTCGTCGCTGCTGTTCTTCACGTTGTTCGTGGTGATGATGTGGGTCGCCACCGAACGCGTCAGCTACCTCCTGATCGGCACCGTCCTGTTCGGTGCAGCGGCCTACTTCTCGTGGACGCAGTTCGGCCACGTCCAGACGAGGGTCGACGTGTGGCTCGATCCGTGGCAGGACCCGCTCGGCCGGGGCTACCAGATCATCCAGGCGCTCTACGGACTCGCCGACGGCGGCCTGACCGGCACCGGCCTCGGCCGGGGCAACCCGGGCCAGGTCCCCGAGGCGCAGAACGACTTCATCTTCGCCGCGATCGGTGAGGAGTGGGGCCTGATCGGCGCCTCCGCCGTGCTGATGGCGTTCATCCTCCTGGTGGGTGCCGGTCTGCGAACGGCGCTGCGGACCGATCGGACCTTCGAGAAGCTGCTCGCCGTGGGCCTCACCACCATCGTCGGCGTCCAGGGTTTCATCATCATCGCCGGTGTCATCAAGGTGGTGCCCTTGACCGGCGTGACGTTGCCGTTCGTGAGCTACGGCGGTTCCTCGCTCGTGGCCAACTACGTCCTGCTCGCGCTGCTGATCCGACTGTCGGACTCGTCCGCTCGTCGTCTCGGCGAGCTGCCCGACGATCCGACACCGACCGAGCGTTGGAAGGCGTGGCGTCTGTCGAGACGCATCCGTCGTGCCGACCGTCGCGGCCCGAGCGTCGAGGGATCGACGTGAACCGCCAGATCCGCCAGCTCGCCGTCGGCCTGATCGCGTGCTACGTCGTGCTCTTCGTCGCACTCAACTACTGGCAGGTCGGTCGCAAGCAGGAACTCGACGCCCAGTTCGACAACACCCGGCAGGTCCTGCGCGAGTTCAACAAGCCCCGCGGACCGATCATCACCGCCGACGGCCAAGTGGCAGCGGTGTCGTTCCCGACCGCGCCCGGCGAGCCGTACGACTACCGCCGCGAGTACCCCACCGGCGATCTGCTCGCCGACATCACCGGCTACTACACGTTCGCGTTCGGCTCCACCCAGGTCGAGCGGCTGTACGGCGACGTGCTGACCGGGTCGACCACCGAACAGCAGGTGCGCGGTCTGGCCGACCTCCTCAGCGGTGACGTGGGCACCACCGGCACCGTCGAACTCGCCGTGCGCGAGGACGCCCAGGAGGTCGCCAAGTTCCTGCTCGGCGGGCGCACGGGATCGATCACGGTGATCGAGCCGTCGACCGGCGCGATCCGTGCGATGTACAGCAACCCGACCTTCGACCCGAACACGTTCGTCAACGCGGACTTCGAGGTCGCCCAGGCCGTGATCACCGATCTCCAGAACGCCGACGGCAACCCGCTGCTCGCACAGGCCTACCAGGAGCGGTACATGCCGGGGTCGACCTTCAAGGTGATCACGACGGGCATCGCCCTCGAGAGCGGGATCCTGTCGCTCGAGAACACCTTCCCGAACGAGCGGGAGTGGGTGCCGCCACAGACGAACGACCCCATCCAGAACTACAACGGCAGCCTGTGCGGAGGCGACCTCGCCACCGTGTTCGCCCGCAGCTGCAACATCCCCTTCGCCCAGCTCGCCACCCTGCTCGGACCCGGTGGGATGGTCGACGGCACGGCCGCCTGGGGCATCGGCGAGGAGGTCCCGATCGACCTGCCCCGGCCGGCAGCGAGCACCTTCGGCAACACCGACAACCTCGCCGAGGAACTCCCGCTCCTCGCGATCCGCGGGTTCGGCCAGAGCGAGGTGCAGATGACGCCGCTCCACATGGCGATGGTGGCCGGCACGGTCGCCAACGGTGGCCGGATGATGAAGCCCTACGCCGTGCAGGCCACCTACGACCAGGCCGGCCGCGTACTCGACCGGACCGAGCCCGAGGTGTGGAAGACGCCGTTGTCACCCGCCAACGCCGAGATCATGACCCAGCTGATGATCGGCGTCGCCGAGCGCGGAACGGCCAGTTGCTGCATCGCACTGGAGGGAGGCATCCCCGTGGCAGCCAAGACCGGTACCGCGCAGTTGGGTGATCCGAGCAACCCTGACCTGTCACATGCATGGATCATCGCCTTCGCCCCTGCCGACAACCCGCAGTACGCCGTGTCGGTCGTACTGACCGACGTCCAGTCGACTGCTGACGTCGCAGCGACCGGCGGTCGTCTCGCCGGCCCGTTGGCCAAGGGCATGCTCGACTACCTGCTCACCGGTCCCGGTTCCCAACCGATCGCATCCCAACCGCCGGCCGGGTCGACCAGCCCGGGGAGCACCGTGCCCGGAGACGGCACATGAGCCCGGGCTCGACCACACTGCCGAGAATGCACCCCACCGGCTCGGTAACCTTGCCCAGCGCCGAGAACCGGAGTTCCGGCGCAGAGGGCACAACGTGACGAACAACGGCGAGGCGACGGTCATCAACGACCGTTACGAGATCCACAAACGGATCGGGCGCGGCGGCATGGCCGACGTCTTCTCCGCGCGCGACCTCCTGCTCGACCGCCAGGTCGCCGTCAAGGTCCTCTTCCCCGAGTTCGCCACCGACGCCAACTTCGTCGAACGGTTCCGCCGAGAAGCACAATCCGCGGCCAGCCTGTCGCACCCGAACATCGTCAACGTGTACGACTGGGGCAAGTACGAGGGCACCTACTTCATCGTGATGGAGGAGGTACAGGGCCGCACGCTGGCGGAGATCCTCTCCACCAACAAGCAACTCACCGCGAAACAGGCCGCCGAGATCGCGAGCGAGGTCGCCGCAGCGCTCGGGTTCGCGCACGACAACCACGTCGCGCACCGCGACATCAAACCCGCCAACATCCTCATCGGTACGAACGGCCAGGTGAAAGTGGCCGACTTCGGCATCGCACGGGCGCTCAACGCACCGACCGAATCGAACCTCACCCAGGTCGGCTCGGTGATGGGAACGGCGACGTACTTCTCGCCCGAGCAGGCGCAAGGTGCACAACCCGACCCTCGCAGCGACCTCTACTCGCTCGGCATCGTGATGTACGAGATGGTCGCCGGGCGGCCACCGTTCACCGGCGAGAACCCGGTGAGCATCGCGTACAAGCAGGTCCACGATGCACCGCAACCACTGGTGCAGATCGTCGCCGACGTCCCGCGGTCGTTCGAGGCGATCGTCGCCAAGCTGCTCGCCAAGGACCCGAAGCTGCGCTATCCGAGCGCCGCCGCCCTGCGCGACGACCTGCGCCGCTTCCGCAACGACGAACCGGTCCAGGCACTCGCCGCCGCTGCCAACGCGCAGGGCCGAGCCGCCGCCGCCACCCTGGCGGGCGCTGCGGTCGCTGGAGCCACCACCGTCAACCCCACCGTCGGGCCGACGGGAAGTTTCCCGGTCGGCGCGCCTCGGGCGGCGTCGGTTCCGTCGACCGGCATGGTCGAAGCCGGCTATCCCACCGGCGCATCCGCTGACGCGATGTACTACGACACCAACCCGTCTCGAACGGGGTGGTACGCGCTGGGCGCATTCCTGGCGTTGATCCTGCTCGTGGTCGGCGGCGTCCTGCTCTTCCAAGCCCTGAGTGGCGACGAGGGCGAAGCCGAGCCCACCCAGTTCGTGCTCGACGACTACACCAACCGTCCGCTCGAGGAGGTCACCGCCGACCTCACCGCGAAGGACATCCGATTCATCACCACCCCGGAGGAGAGCTCTCTCGTTGCGGTCAACTTCGTGGTCAGGACCGATCCGCCGGCCGGGACGCTGATCCTCAAGGACCAGGTGGTCGAGGTCTTCTTCAACCCCGATCCTCAGCTCGTCCCGGTTCCCAACGTTGTCGCGCTCCCGATCGCCGACGCCAGCGAGCGCCTCGCCGCCGACGGCTTCGTCGTCGGCGAGATCATCCAGGAAGAGCGCGACGACCTCGCCGAGAACACCGTGATCTCGAGTGACCCCGCCGCCGGAACGCCCGCCCTCCAGGGCACCGCTGTCAACCTGGTCGTCGCCGCACCGCCGACGAGTGTCCAGGTTCCCGGCGAAGTGATCGGGATGAACGAGATCGAAGCGCGTGACATCCTCAGCGCGCCACCGTACGAGTTCGTGGTGACCACCGATGTGCGATCGAGCTCCACGGTGGCTGCCGGCACCGTGATGGAGATCCGCCCCGGGCCCGGCGAGTTCGTGCCGAAGGGCAGCGATGTCCTGATCATCGTGTCGAACGGGCCCGAGCCGATCACGGTGCCGGCGGTGGTCGGGCGGACGCAGGCTCAGGCGACCAACACGCTGACCGAGCAGGGGCTCGTCCCGAACGTGGCCTTCGTCGATGTCGCCGCCGGCAGCCCCGACGACGGTCGCGTGATCGCGCAGAGCCTGCCCGCCGGAACGCAGGTCGATCCCGGCACCGCCATCACCATCACCGTCGGCAAGGCGGTTGCACCGGTGACCACCCTGCCACCGACGACGACCACGACGACCACCACCACGATCCCACCGACCACGGCGCCGCCCGCGACCACCACGACGACCACCCCCTGACGCCGCCGAACGGCGCAGGTGTCAGGTCGAAACCGGGCGGGCGGCGCGAGCGA
This sequence comes from Ilumatobacteraceae bacterium, assembly GCA_963698565.1. Classification (GTDB taxonomy): domain Bacteria; phylum Actinomycetota; class Acidimicrobiia; order Acidimicrobiales; family Ilumatobacteraceae; genus Sva-07. The sequence goes on along the minus strand of CAVORH010000050.1, from coordinate 75,292 downwards.
GGAAGTTGGCGAGCAGGTCGTGACCGTGGCCCGTCAGGATGCTCTCGGGGTGGAACTGCACACCCTCCACGTCGAGGGTGCGGTGACGCACACCCATCACGACGCCGTCGGCGCTGCGTGCCGTGACGGCCAACTCGTCGGGAATGCTCGACGGCTCGAGGGTCAAGGAGTGGTATCGGGTGGCGGTCAACGGCGACGGGAGACCAGCGAACACGCCCGTGCCGTCGTGCAGGATCTCCGACGTCTTGCCGTGCATCAACTCCGGCGCACCGACCACGGCGGCGCCGTACACGTGACCGATCGCCTGGTGACCCAGGCAGACACCGAACACCGGCGTACCGATCGCGGCAAACGATCCGATCGCGTCGCAGATGATGCCGCTCGTCTCGGGTCGTCCGGGGCCCGGTGACAACAGCACGGCGTCGGGTTCCATCGCCACGGCATCGGCCACCGTCACCTGGTCGTTGCGGACGACGATCGGCTCGGCACCGAGTTCGCCGAGGTACTGGACGAGGTTGTAGACGAAACTGTCGTAGCTGTCGATCACGAGAACACGCGGCACCGCACCAGTATGGGCCGCCGCACGTACCCCGGGTGCGTCGATCGATCACGACCGCTGCATGGCGCACCGTGAACGCTCTCCCCATCGGATCACGTATGCTCGTCGCTGCATGGCTCCCCCGAAGCGAAAGACCGGCGGCGGCCGGGTGACCCCCAAGGGGACCCGTCCCGAGGACCGCCACACCCAGGCCTCCTCCGACGAACCGCACCACGCCGTCGCTGCGTCGTCGCGGTACACCCCCAAGGCGACCAAACGCGAGTTGATCCCGCCGCACTGGATCCCGATCATCATGTTGGCGCTGTTGATCATCGGCGGTCTGATGATCATGGCGCGCTACCTGGTCTTCACCGACAGCAACATCCCGACGTTGATCGGGCTCGGGTGCATCCTCGGCGGGCTCTGGACCGCCACCAAGTGGCGTTGACGCCGCGAGCGAACGACCGGTTGCACCGACCCCGACGTTCTCGGCCTGTGGGAAACGTCGCATGACATCGATGTGGTTTCACCCAGGTTGTCCCCACCCCTGTGGACAAGCTGGGATTGCGGCCCGGGACGACGTCGGGGCATCCGCTCAGTCGTAGAGCGGGGCGATCTCCGTCATGTCCTCGAGGCAGTGTCGAGGGGGTGGTGGGTCCTCGTCCGGGGCCATCGTCAACTTCAGCTCCACCCCGCAGACATCGCAGCGATACCTCCGGTTCACCTTGCGCAGTTCGCCGGTCGGGGGCGGCTCGGGCGGCATCGAGGTCATGCTGCGCAACATCATGATCCCGGTTTTCCACAGGACGTAGCCCATCAGGACGCCGGCGCCCACCCAGATGATGGTCGACACGGCCGGCATCCGGTCACGCTACCGACATCGCGATCGCCGCCACGCCCGTTCTCCAGCTGCGATCCTGGGACCCAGGGGTTCACCTTCGCGCTGCGCCGTGTGACAATGAGCACATGTCCACGTTGATGCCATTGTCCACGATCGCCGAGGTCGACGCCGCCACCGGCCGCTCGACCGCTCCGCAGCTCTTCCTCGACCTCGTCGGCCGGGCGCCGACGTCGCCGGCACTGCACTCGATGTCGGGCGACAGCGGGTGGAACGTCTGGACGGTGCAGGAGTATGCCGACCTGGTCGCCCGGGCAGCCGCCGGGTTGGCGGCGGTCGGGCTCGGAGCGGGCGAACGCATGCTGCTGATGATGCGCAATCGCCCCGACTTCCACTGGTTCGACGCCGCCGCCCAGTTCCTGCGGGCCACCCCGGTCAGCATCTACAACTCGTCGTCACCCGAAGAGGTCCAGTACCTCGCCGGTCACGCCGAAGCACGCATCGCCATCGTCGAGGACGGCGGGTTCCTCGACCGCATCCTGAAGGTGCGCGCCGAGTTGCCACTGCTCGAGCGTGTCTACGTGGTCGAGCCACCGGAAGGTCCCCTGCCCGACGGCGTGTACCCGGCGAGCGACCTGCTGGAGCAGGGCTCGGCCGACCTCGCTGAGCTCGCTGCGGCGACCGACCCCGACGACATCGCCACGTTGATCTACACCTCGGGAACCACCGGCCCGCCGAAGGGCGTGATGATCAGCCAGTACAACGTCGTGTACACGATCGAGATCCTCAAACGCTCGATCGAGTTCGACGACTTCCTGGGAATGCGAGTGGTGTCGTATCTGCCGATGGCCCACATCGCCGAGCGGGCCGTCAGCCACTACCAGAGCATGATCCTCGGTTACAGCGTCTACTGCTGCCCCGACCCGAACCAGCTCACGACGTACCTGAAGGAGGTGCACCCGCAACTGGCGTTCGGTGTGCCGCGCGTGTGGGAGAAGATCTACAACGGCGTCAACGCCGCCCTCGCCGCCGACCCGGAACGCAAGAAGCAGTTCGACGACGGCATCAACGCGGCGATCGAGATCCGACGTTCGAACCTCGACGGCGACTTCACCGACGAGCAGCAGGCGACGCTCGACTTCCTCGACAGCGTGGCGTTCGCGAACGTCCGAGCCCTCGTCGGCCTCGACGCGATCGAACTCGCGATCACCGGCGCCGCTCCGATCCCGGTACCGGTCCTCGAGTGGTTCAATGCGATCGGTGTGCCGCTCGCCGAGATCTACGGGATGTCGGAGACGACCGGGCCGATGACGTTCTCACCCGAACGGCCCAAGATCGGCACCGTCGGCCGAGCCTGCCACGGGATGGAGGTGAAGATCGCCGACGACGGCGAGGTCATCTGCCGTGGCGGCAACGTGTTCCAGGGGTACTTCAAGCAGCCCGACAAGACCGCGGAGACGATCATCGACGGCTGGTTGCACTCCGGTGACATCGGGGAGATCGACGACGAGGGCTACATCCGCATCGTCGACCGCAAGAAGGAGCTGATCATCACCTCGGGCGGCAAGAACATCAGCCCCGCCAACCTCGAAGCGGCACTCAAGTCGATCCCGCTGATCGGCCAGGCAGCCGCGATCGGCGACGGACGCAAGTTCGTGTCCGCCGTCCTCGTGCTCGATCCCGAAGCGGCGACCGTGTGGGCCAAGGCCAACGGTCTCGAGGGCCGATCACTGGCGGAACTCGCAGCCGATCCCGAGGTGCTCGCCGAGGTGCAGGCCGGAATCGACGAGATCAACCAGCAGTTCGCCCAGGTCGAGCAGATCAAGAAGTTCACCCTCGTCGGCGAGGAGTGGCAGCCCGACAGCGACATGCTCACCCCGACCTCCAAGCTCAAGCGTCGCGGTGTGAACGCCCGCTACGCCGACGAGATCGAGGCGATGTACGCCGGCCTCGACTGACCCCACGCGCGACGTTGCCTCTGGGGTCCACCTCTGGGGTCAGACACCAGAGGCAACGTCCGGCGGGTCGGGATCGAGACCGATCAGCAGGTCGAGTATCCGTCGGATGTCATCGATGTCCGCGTCGTCGAGATGGATGGCGAACTGTGCCTGGAGTGCTCGGCGGTAGCTCACGTTCATCTCCCGCCACAGGCGACGACCGGTCCGCGTGAGTTCGATCTCGACGGCGCGGTGATCGGCACCGGGCACGTGGCGATGCCGGGCGATCCAACCCTCCTCCTGCAGCCGATCGAGACGTCGGCTGAGGCTCGACGGTGGGAGGAGAAGATCCGCGGCGACGTCGAGTGGCCGTGCCCGCCCACCCAACCGCTGGAGCGACGCGAGCACGTCGAACCATCCGAGCTGGATGTCCCAGTCCGCCCGCAGCTCCTCGTCGAGCCCTCGTTCGATCTGGCCCACCACCGCCTGGAGCCCCCGCCAGGCAGCGATGCGCGACGCGTCGAGGCGAGCCACGACTCAGCCCGTCGCGCGGATCGCCGTCTCGAAGGCGTGCACCGCTTCGTCGATCTCCTTCGATGTCACGATGAGCGGCGGCATCCACCTGATCGTGCGGTTCCGGGTGCCCGCCGTCATCAGGATCACGTGACGCTCGCGCAAGCAGTACTCGACCACGGCGCGGGCCCGGTCCGCCGAGTCGAACTCGGTGGCGACCATCAGACCGCGACCGCGGACGTATCGCAGCGACTGGTCGAGCTGCTGCATCTCGCGCAACGCATCGATCAACTGGTTGCCGCGTGCCTGGACGTTGTCCAGGAACCCTGGTTCGGTGAGGACGTCGATCGTGGCGAGTGCCGCCGCGCAACCGATCGGGTTGCCGTTCGACGAGCCGCCCTGACTCCCGACCCGCCAGGACTCGTCGATCGACCGCCGCATGCCGAGCGCGGCGAACGGGAAGCCCGACGCGAGGCCCTTCGCCATGATCAACATGTCGGGCTCCACGTCGTGGGCCTCGATGGCGAACATCTTGCCGGTGCGCCCGAAGCCGCTCTGTACCTCGTCGGCCACGAAGAGGATCCCGTGTTCACGGCACCGCTCGGCCAACCCATGGATGAATCCGGCCGGCGTCGGGATGTACCCCCGCTCGCTGATCACCGGCTCGACCACGATCGCCGCGACCTCCGTGGGCACCACCTGCGTCTGGAAGAGGCGGTCGAGGCCGCGTAGGGCTCCGGTGATCTCGGCCTCCTGATCGGAGGCATGCGGATCGGGGAACGGTGCAACGAACACCCCCGGCGGAAACGGTCCGTAACCGGCGCGGTCGATCGCCCGTGAGGTCGACATCGCCATCGTGAGGTTGGTGCGACCGTGGAATGCCCCGTCGAGCACGATGACCGAGTGGCGACCGGTCGCATGCTTGGCCACCTTGACGGCGATCTCGACGATCTCGTCACTCGTGCTGCCGAAGAAGAACGTCTCGATCGACGCGGGCGTGATCTCGGCGAGTCGAGCTCCGAGCGGCTCGAGCAGGTCGTGGGTGTAGATGTTCTGCTGCGCGTGGATGAACCGGCCCGCCTGCTCGCTGATCGCCTGGACGACCTTCGGATGCGAGTGACCGGTCGACGCCGCGGCGATGCCGGCGGTGAAGTCGAGGTACTCGACGCCCTGAGCATCGACGACCCAACAGCCATGACCGCTCACCACCTGGAGGTCGGTGGTCTTCGCCCAGACGTTGGAGATGTGTGAGGCCCCGGTCATGTGCCGAGCCTACGCACCGAGCGCACGTCCGGCCGCGAGCGCCTCCTCCCAGCCGGCGCGTTCCATGAACAACTTGCGGGTGGGCATCACCCAACGCGGGGCGTTGACACCGAGCGCGCCGTGCAGCCGGCCGTCGCGACCGAACAGCGTGAGGAACTTTCCGTCGGCGACCGAACCGGCGACGACCTGCACCTCGTCGTCGGCCGAGGCCCGCCCGAGGAACTGGATGCGGTGCTCGAACTGATCGCTCCAGAAGAACGGGAGCGGCGCATACGGTTCGGCGTCCTCACCCGCAGCGAGGCGGACGAGGCTCGTGGCCGCGTGCGCCCCCTGTTCGGCAGCGTTGGTCCAGTGCTCGACGCGCATCTCCTCGCCGAAGAGTTGGTTCGGCCATCGTGCGACGTCACCAGCGGCGAACACCCCCGGGACGGGATCTCCACCGACGCTCAGGGCGTTGAGCGCCGCGTCGCAGACCACGCCATCGCGGATCTGCAGCCCGCTGCCGTCGAGCCAGTCGGTCGCCGGAGCGACCCCGATGCCGACCACCACCACATCGGCCGGCACGACCTCGCCGTCGGCGAGGCGTACGCCGTCGTGGGTCAGCGCATCGATGCGGACGTCGCAGCGGACGTCGACCCCGTGCGCTCGATGCAGTCCGGCGATCGCCTCGCCCATCTCGGCGCCGAGCCCGCGGATCAGTGGCGCGGATGCCCCCTCCAGCACCACGACGTCGTTGCCGAGTGTCTTGGCCGTCGCCGCCGCTTCGAGCCCGATGAACCCCGCACCGATCACGACCACGCGTCGGCCGCCCGGCGCGATCTCGGCGCGCAGGGCCAGCGCGTCGTCGAGTGAGCGCAACTCGTGCACGTGATCGAACTCGTCGTGGCCGGGAAGACGCCGGGGGTGCGCACCGGTGGCGATGATCAGGCTGTCGAAACCGATCGTCGCGCCATCCGCGAGGGCGACCGTCCGCCCGCTCGTCGCCGTGCCGAGATCGAGCCCGATCGCGCGGGCGCCGAGACGCCACTCGACGTCGAGGTCGTCGAACGCATCGGGCTGGCGGAGATGGATCCGGTCGGGCTCCCATTCTCCGGACAACAGCTTCTTCGACAGCGGTGGACGGTCGTACGGCCGATGCGGCTCGTCGCCGACGACGATCACGGAGCCGACCGCATCGTGTTGCCGGAGCGTCTCGGCAGCACGCAGCCCTGCGAGTGATGCGCCGACGACCACGACACGATCGAGCGAGGGTCGGTCTGCTGCAGCATCGGTCATGAGCGACACGATGCCATGGTTTCGAGGCCCGCACGAAGCTCGCTAGCGTCGAGCCATGGCTCCTGCCGACATCGAAACGCCCGCCGCGCTTCCTCAGGTCGACGCCGTCAACGAGATGATCGGCGAACTGTTCCCCGGCTCGAACAATTCGTGCGTCGAGTTGACGTCCTCCACGGCGCTCGCCCGCCGCGACGTCTCCGACGAGGAACTCCGACCGGGCGCATTCATCTCCGGCCCGTCGCAGTTCGGGCTCGCCGACGCCGCGCTGTGGTATCTCGTGTTCGGCGCCACCGGCCGGATCGAGCCGATGGCGCTCACCTCGGAGCTGTCGATCCGGTTCCTGCGCCCGGCGCGTGGGTCGGTGCTGTGGGCGCGAGCGACGCTCGACGTCGCAGGCCGCCGCAACGTGGTCGGCACGGTGCGGGTGTGGTGCGACGACCGGGAGAACAAGCCGACGGCCACCGCGCAGGGCACCTACGTCCTGCCGCACTGACCATGGAACCGATGATCGACGAGGACGTCCGGCCCCGCTTCCACCTGGCGATGCCGGTGCACGACCTCGCGGCGGCCCGCTCGTTCTACGGTGGCCTGCTCGGCTGCCCCGAGGGTCGTTCGAGCGACACCTGGGTCGACTTCGACCTGTACGGCCATCAGTTCGTCGCCCACCTCGACCCGGCCCATCGACCATCCTCGCTGTCGAACCCGGTCGACGGCAACGATGTCCCCGTCCCGCACTTCGGTGTGTTGCTGGCCCCGGCGCAGTGGACGGCGTTGGCCGACCGGCTGATCGCCGCCGGGACGACGTTCGTGATCGAGCCACACACCCGGTTCGCCGGGCAGATCGGCGAGCAGTCGACGATGTTCCTGCTCGACCCGTCGGGCAATGCGCTCGAGTTCAAGGCCTTCGCCGACGACTCCCAGGTGTTCGCTCATTGACCACCACACCGGTCGAGCGGGCTGACGATCCTCGGCTCGCCGACTACCGCTCGTTGAACGACCAGGCCTACCGGCGCCGCTACGAGGGCGACGAGTCGTTCATCGTCGAGGGGTACGTGGCGATCGACCGGCTGATCGAGTCCGGCCACGCCATCCGATCGGTGCTGCTGGCTCCGTCGCGGGTCGAACGGTTCTCGGCCAACGCCGCGACACTCGCTGCGCTCGGCGTGCCGGTGTTCGTCGCCGACCGCGACGTGATCGCCGAGGTGGTCGGCTTCGACCTCCACCGTGGTGTGATCGCGAGTGCGACTCGACGGCCGCAGGCATCGCTCTCGGGGATGATCGCCGCGGCGAGGCGTCTCGCCGTGCTCGAGGGCCTCAACGACGCCGAGAACCTCGGTGCGATCGCACGGGCCGCCCGTGCGTTCGGGATCGACGGACTCGTGATCGATTCCACGTGCACGGACCCGTACAGCCGCCGGACCGTGCGTGTCAGCATGGGCGAGGTCCTGACGTTGCCGGTCGCTCGCGTCGACGCATGGTCGACGGTGCTCGATCAGCTGCGCGAGGCCGGCTTCGAGACCTGGGCGATGACCCCCGCCCCGGGGTCGGTCGACCTGTGGAGCGTCACCGTTCCGGATCGTCTCGCCGTGTGTCTCGGCGCGGAGGGCCCAGGCCTCAGCCGGGCGGTGATGGCCGGCGCCGACCGCCGCGTCCGCATCCCGATCGCGCCCGACGTCGACTCGCTCAACGTCGGCCAGGCCGCCGCCGTCACGTTCGCTGCCATCACCCAGCGGTGAGCTCGGCAGGAAGGTGAGATCCATGGGTACGACTTGCGCCGGTGGGTTCCGGGAGATGCGGCAGAAGGCGCCGAACTGCTGAGATGGCACTGCCACGACGTGGGCCCGTTGTGCGTGTCCGTGACCGGTACTCGGGGACGCTCGATCGCATCCGACTGCGGGGCGTTGTGTGTGAGGTTGACGATGCCCTGCCCCAACCGCTCTCTGCCGGATATGTGGTGTGGCCGGGTCTCTTGCGAACGCGATCACCGGGCGGCCCGGACCATTGGGGATAGCATATGGTCATGGCCCGCCGCGAAGTTCTCGTCCAACTCGACGACGACCTGGTCGCACGACTCGATGAGCTCGCGGCGCAGCTCGGAACGAACCGGTCCGAGTTGCTTCGCAGGGGCGCCACCGCAGTGATCACCGCCGAGGAGTTGGCGACGGCAGATCGGGAACTCATCGCCGGATACCAGCGTCAGCCGCCCGAACCTGCACTCGTGCAATCGGCGCGCCGTCTCGCGTCGCAGACCGCGCCGGCGTGGTAGCTCGAAACGACATCATCTGGGTCGATCTCGGGCCTCCGGCTGGACGCCGCCCCGTCTGCATTCTCACCCGTGATGCCGCCATCGGAGTGCTGAGCTCGGTCACGTGCGCACCGATCACACGGACAATTCGTGGTATCCGCACCGAGGTCGAGGTCGGTCCCGAGCAAGGACTGCCCGAACGCTGCGTCATCAGTTGCGACAACGTCATCACGGTGCCCATCGAAGATCTTGATGATGAACCAGTCGGTCGCCTCGACGAGGTCACGCGGGCGGCACTCGACATCGCGCAGCGGTTCGCGTTGGACATCGTCTACTGAGGCCTGCCGTCGATCGAGATCGCCGCGGTGTGCTTGTTGGCCTTCGGTTCGGCGTGCGGATCTCGAGCCGAGGGTGAGGAGCGCGGGGCCGCATACTGCCGATCTCACCGAGCTCGCCGATCAAGTCGCACTCGACGCGCTCCAGTGCGCTCACGACGCCGGCGTCGAGGAGGCGTATCTCAGCGCTGACGGCGGGATCGTCGGTGGGGTCGGTGACGAAGCCGATGTGGTGAGTGAGTGCTTCGCCCAAGTGCTCGAACGACCCGAGTACGCCGTGTTCGCCGACGACTCGCCACAGATGGCCCGCACCACCTGCGACGGCTTCGTGGCGATCCACGAGTGCATGGTTCGCGAGGGGTTCTCGCCGTCGTCGTCCGCAGTGCCGCCGTTCGATGAGTGGATGGAGTCCGGACGAAGCTGGAGTCTCTACAACGATCTGGTGCGAGACCGTGACCTCAGCGGGCTCGACTTGGCCAAGGAAGCCTGCGAGCCAAGCTGAGGGCTGGCGACCACGGCGCCCGACAACCGGCGCTCGGAGCGGAAGGCGTCAGGACAGGTGGGCGGCCATCGCGTGGAAGCCGCCGTCGACGTGCAGGATCTCACCGGTCACCATGCGGGCGAGGTCCGACAGCAGGAAGATCGCTGCGTCGGCCACCGGGGCTGCGTCCTGGGGATCCCACGCCATCGGCGACTGGTGTTCCCACGCCGAGGTCAGTCGGTCGAATCCTCCGATGGCACCCGCGGCACGGGTGTGGAGCGGCCCGGCGGCGATGAGATTCGATCGGACCGCCAGCGGACCGAGATCGCGCGCGACGTAGCGATTGGTCGACTCGAGCGCCGACTTGCACACGCCCATCCAGTTGTAGTTGGGCCACGCCCGCGAGGCGTCGAAGTCCAGACCGACGAGCGATGCACCGGTGCTCGGAGCGAGTTCGCCGAGCAGTCGTGCGAGCGCCGAGTACGTGTACACGCTGGTGTGGAACGCACGCGAGACCGAGTCGATCCCGGCCTCGAGGAAGTTGCCCGCCAATGCGTCGCGCGGGGCGAACGCCACCGCATGGAGCGCGCCGTCGAGCTGCCCCCATCGCTGACGCAGGTGGTGACCGAGCGAGTCGAGGTGCTCGGGCACCGTCAGGTCTGCTTCGAGCACGTCGACGTCGGCTCCCAGCGTGGTCGCGGCGTGTCGAGTGTGCTCGATGTCCCGTTCGAGGCCGGACAGGACGATCTGGGCGCCCGCCTGCAGTGCTGCGGCGGCGGTTGCGTAGGCGATCGACTCGGTGTTCACGACGCCGGTGATCAGGAGATGCTTGCCGGCGAGGAGTCCAGTTGCAGACGACATGGGCCCGACCCCTATTCGCCCTGTCCGAGTGAGTACGCAGCCTCGCCGTCGATCCGATACAGGTTCTCGGTCTTGATCGACTCGAACCCTGCGTCGAGCAACGCGCTCAGCAGGGCGATGATGTCGCGTCCGTCCACTGGTCCGCCGGGGTCGGGCAGGAAGCGGCATCGCCAGTGGTCGGTGCAGAACGTCTCGGGTGCGCCGTCGGGATAGACCTTGACCCCTCGGTTCGTGACCATCTTCAGCTTCCACGGAGCAGGACATGCCTGCTCCAGCCCCTGACCCAGGGCCTCGGGATCGCGATCATCGTCGCTCCAGTCGAGGAACACGTCGACGCCGACCAGCTCCTTCGTCGCTGCGCGTGACGGCGCGACATCGACCGAGATGCCGGTCGTCCTGTACGCCACGGGTCGGAGTTGTCTCGGCTCGCGACCGAGGCGCTCGATCACGGCGTCGGCGAACTCGTGACAGCCGACCTTCTTCGAGCTGAGGCCGTCGCGATAGATGTCCGTCGTGTGGATGCCGTCCTCGAGCGTCGTCAACCAGGCGTTCTTGATGCGGCTCGCCACGTCGGCGGCACCGACGTGCACCAGCAGTTGTGTCGCCGCCACGAGCAGTCCCGACGGGTTCGCGACGTCCTTGCCCGCGATGTCGGGTGCCGAGCCGTGCACGGCCTCGAACATCGCAACCCCTGGCCCGACGTTCGCCGACCCGGCGATCCCGACCGACCCGGCGATCTGCGAGGCGATGTCGGACAGGATGTCGCCGTACAGGTTGAGGGTGACGATCACGTCGAAGATCTCGGGCTGCGCCGCCAGACGCGCCGCGCCGATGTCGATGATCTGATGATCCGACTCGATGTCGGGATACTCCTCGGCGATCTCGGTGAAGACACGATGGAACAGCCCGTCGGTCAACTTCATGATGTTGTTCTTGGTCATGCACGTGACCTTGCGGCGACCGTACGCACGGGCGTACTCGAACGCATAGCGCACGATCCGCTCGGAACCGGGCCGGGTGATCAGCTTCAGGACCTGCGTCACCTCGGCCGTCTGCTGATGCTCGATGCCCGCGTAGAGGTCCTCCTCGTTCTCCCGCACGATCACGAGATCCATCCCCGGATGCGCCGACGCCACGAAGGGTGCGTACGACTTCGTCGGACGCACGTTGGCGTAGAGGTTCAGCGTCTTGCGGATCGTCACGTTGAGGCTCTTGTAGCCGCCGCCGAGCGGGGTGGTGATCGGTGCCTTCAGGAACACCGGATTGCGACGAATCGTCTCCCACGCCTCGGGAGCGATCCCCGAGGTGTGACCCGCCCGGTAGACCGCCTCCCCGATCTCGATCGGCTCGAACCGCAACGGGGCATCCGCAGCACCCAGCACCCGAAGGACTGCGGCCGTGATCTCGGGTCCGATGCCGTCACCCTCAGCGAGCGTCACCGGCACGGCATTCGTCAACGTCGACATACCGTGAACATACCCTTTGGAAAAGGTGAATTCAAAGACCGGGGTGGAACGACCCGAATACTCCACCGGGTTCGCTGGTGAGCATGCGCGCGGCGACCGACGCCCGGACGCGTCGGTGCGGACGCCCTGGGGAGGACGTCCGCACCGGTTCAGCCGAGGTGATTGGAGGGAACCTCGACGATGTCGCGAGCTCGCCCGGTCAGTGGGCGAACTTGACGTTCGGCAGGATCCGGTCGATCCAGCGCGGCAGCCACCACGCCCGGTTGCCGATGATGTAGAGCGTCGCCGGCACGAGCACCAACCGGATCAGGAAGGCGTCGAGCAGCACCGCCGTGCCGAGGATCAGGCCCATCTCCTTCATCGGCAGGGTGCCGGCGATGGCGAAGGTGTAGAACACGGCGATCATGACGCCGGCGGCGGCGACGATCGGTCGTCCGACGTGGCCGAGCGATCCACGGACCGCCTCGGCCGCATCACCGGAGCGTTCGAAGTGCTCCCGTGTCGAGGCGAGCAGGAACACCGTGTAGTCCATCGAGATGGCGAACACCAGGGCGAAGAAGAACAACGGCGCCCAGGAGGTGAGGTACCCCTGGCTGTCGAAGCTCAGCAGGCTGGACCCGATCCCGTGCTGGAACACGAGTGCACCGACACCGAACGCTGCGGCGACCGACAGCAGGTTGAAGATCACGCCGACGAAGGCGACGATCACGGCTTGCAGGGCGATCATCAGCAGGATGAAACCGAGCACCAGGACGACGCCCATCACGAGCGGCGCCTTCTGCGACAGGGTCTGGTCGAGGTCGTAGTTCTCGGCGACGGGGCCGCCGACGAGCACGCCATCGGGCAGTTCGGTGCGCAGTGTCGGAATCAGCGCCAGCGCCTCGTCGGACGACGGGTCGTAGGCACCGACGGCCTGGATGATGCTGGCTCCCTCCATGCCCGGGGAGGGCGGGAAGGCCATGACGACGCCCTCGGTGGCCAACACCTGGTCGGCAACGGCCTGGGCATCCTGGCCGGCGGGCACGATCACCTGGATCGGGCCGGGGCCACCGGGGCCGAACCCGTCGGTGATCATGTCGTAGCCCATGCGGGCCTGCTCGTCCTCCGGGAGGACGGTGATGCCGGGCATGCCGGTCTTCAGGCCGAGCAAGGGGAGCGACAAGGCCAGCAGCACCAACACGGCGCCGACGGCAACGAGCACCTTGTGGGCCTGGATCCGGTCGGCGAGGCGGGCGAAGAACTCGCTGTGATGGTCGCCCTTGCTGTGCCACGGCAGTGCGAACTTGTCGATGCCGGGGCCGAGCAGTGCGGGCAGCAGGGTGAGTGCGGCGAGGAGCACGAAGCTGACCGACAGCATCATGCCGGCGGCCATCGAGCGGAACGCCGGGATCGGCACGAGCAGGACCGCCGACAGGCTGACGAGCACGGTGATGCCGGAGAACAGCACGGCCTTGCCGGCGGTGTCCATCGCGATTCCCGCCGCGTGTTGCGGATCCTCAGGGTGCGCGTGGAGCGCGGCTCGGTACCGGGTGACGATGAAGAGTGCGTAGTCGATGCCGAGTGCGAGCGCGAACATCATGGCGAAGTTCAACGTCCAGATCGACAGGTCGGTGATCTGGGTGATCCCGTAGAGGACGCCCATCGAGGCGAGCAGGCCGGCGGCGGTGAGCACGAGCGGGAGGCCGGCGGCAGCGAGTGTGCCGAACGCGATCACGAGGATCACGGCGGTCACGGGCCACGTGAGGATCTCGGCCTTCAACATGCCCTCGCGGTTGACCTCGTTGAAGTCGTCCCAGAACGCCGGCGACCCGGTCAGCGCGACCGTGATCTCGTCACCGGCGACCTCGGCCGACAGGTCGGAGATCTCGTCACCGAGTTCCCCGGCGGAGCGGACGGCTTCGGTCGGATCGACCTCGGCGCCGGCCTGGATCATCACGGTCATCCCGTCCATGCCCGGCTGGGCCGGCATCGGCTGGCCGAATCCGGGCTCGGCGACGATCAGCGCGTTGACATCGGCGATCACCTGCTGGAAGGCGGGATCGTCGACCGGCGTCGACTGACTCTGGACCACGACGACTGCCGACTGCGACGACAGGCCGCCGAACTGTTGGTCGATCACGTCGCGGGCGGCGAGCGACTCGCTGCCGTTGACCTCCCACATGGCACCGGAGAGCGCGTGTTCGAGCCGGGGCGCGAAGACGCCGAGCCCGATGGCCAGGACGGCCCAGGCGATGATCACGAACTTGCGATGGGAGTGCGCCCATCGCCCCATCCGCGCGAGCGGAGGGTGCTCGACGTCGGTCTCGAGATCGTCGTGGTGGGGTCGATTGATCAGCGTTTCATCTTCATGAAGCGATGATCCCTCGACGGGAGCGTCGGTGTCGATGGTCATGGGTTCCTCAGGGTGAGTCGGTGGGCTGGTGGGGTGAACGGGGATCAGGTGGAGGCGGCGAACGTACGGGCGTCGGCGGCCGCCTGGTCGCGCAGGCGATCGCAGACGATCGCGCAGACCGGCATCAGGCTCGGATCGGTGACCGAGTAGTAGGCGGCCGTGCCTTCCGCACGCCGAGTGACGATGCGGGCGTCGTGCAGGATGCGCAGGTGCTTCGAGACGTTGGCCTGGCTCGTACCGAGCTGGTCGACGAGTTCGCCGACGTTCATCTCGCCCTCGTCGAGGAGCGTGCGGATGATGCTGAGCCGGGTCGAGTCGCCGAGCACGCGGAATCGCTCGGCGACGTGTTCGAGGAGTTCTGGCGGCAGGGCCTTGGGCATGACGAGCACTCTATAACTATTGAGTGATGAATGCAACCTCGGCACACTCCGCGCCGGAAGCCGATCGCATTCGGGTCAGATCCCAGGTGCAACACTGCTGCGATGATCGAGGAGCTGGCCGACCATCCGTCGGCGCGGGAACCCGAATCGTTCGCCGGGCCGGACCATCCGATGCGCAAGCTCACTCGGTCGGTCGCTCTCGGGGAGCCGTGGACGCCCGACGACGCCGATCGGGTCGCGGGTGTCTTCGACTCGCTCGCCGAGGAGTGGTCGACCCGCCACGTCGACGACACCAAGGCGGCACCAGTGCGTGACGCGCTCGAACGAGGTGCCGTTCCCATCGACGGCGCCTGGCTGGAGTTGGGATCCGGAACCGGCGCCGGAACCCTGCTGCTTGCCGGCATCGTGGGCTCGCTCGTGGCGACGGACCTCTCGACGCAGATGCTGGCGCACGCTCCCGGCGACCTCGCGCCTCGGGTGAACGCCGATGCGTCGAGGCTGCCGTTCCCCGATCGATCGTTCGACGCCGTGCTGATGATCAACATGCTGCTGTTCCCCGACGAAGTCGACCGGGTCCTGCGACCCGATGGCAGCGTGGTCTGGGTCAACACCCTCGGCGACCAGACGCCGATCCACCTCCCGGCCGACGATGTCGTCGCCGCCCTGCCCGGCGCGTGGTCCGGCCGTACCGCACGCGCCGGCACCGGATTCTGGCTGACGGCCTCACGCACCTGAGCCCGACCTCACCCGAAAACGAGAACGACCCCCGGCGAACCGGGGGTCGTTCTGCAGATGATGAGAATCAGTCGGACGATTCGGGGACTTCCTCGCGCGGTTCGGGGGCTTCCCCGAGGCCGAGCTGGGCGAAGATCTCCGCCTTGCGGTACTCGAAGTCGTCCTCCTCGACGTCGCCGGCAGCGAACTTCTCGTTCAACTGACGGAACTCCTCGAGCAGCGCATCCTCGTCGGGGCCCTCAGTGGGCTCCTCGTCGGAGTCCGAACTCTTGCCGTGTCGTACGGCGAGCTTCTCGGCCTTGCGCTCCTTCTTGCGGAGCTCTCGTTGTCGCTTCTGGTAGGACTGGGGACTTCGAGCCAATCGGAACGCCTCCTCAGACGACTTTGACGTCGACCGCTTCCGGGCCCTTGCGGCCGGCAGCGATCTCGAACTCGACGGTGTCGCCGTCGTTCAGCGAACGGCGGCCGGAGCCGACGATGTTCGAGTAGTGGACGAAGACGTCGTCGCCGTCGTCGCGGGAAATGAAACCAAAGCCCTTCTCGTCGTTGAAGAACTTCACTGTACCTGTGGCCATTTCGGCTCCTTGTTGAAATCGGAGCCACCATTGACTCGCGTTTACGAGGGTCAGACTAGTGACCATTGTGCGATTGTCCACCGCGGGCGGCGGTCACACGGACCGGCTGGCGAGCAGCCGGCGGCGCGGATCGATCGCCACGAACGGCTCGTGGCCCGTCACCGCGAGGCGGGCGAGGATGATCGACGCCATGGCCACACCGACGATGCCGGCCAGCGTGAGCGCGACGTCGC
This sequence comes from Ilumatobacteraceae bacterium, assembly GCA_963698565.1. Classification (GTDB taxonomy): domain Bacteria; phylum Actinomycetota; class Acidimicrobiia; order Acidimicrobiales; family Ilumatobacteraceae; genus Sva-07. The sequence goes on along the minus strand of CAVORH010000050.1, from coordinate 59,225 downwards.
CGACGGCGATTCCGTACACCAGCCACAACGCCGCCTCGGCCCAGGCGATCAACCACGTCGCCGCCGAGACGCCGATCAGGTCGCTGGTCCGGCAAGCCGCAACGACCGCCGGCAGCAACTGGATCCCGTAGGAGAGGCCGACAGCGATCGCCGCCAGTGCCCAGCCACCGGCGATCAGGAACGGCAGCGGCACCATCCCGAGCACGAAGGCTCCCAACGCCATCGGCGCGATCGCCGACCGGCCGACGGTGGCGAGATACACGACCGCCATCGTGCCGTAGAGCAACAACGAGACGATCGACACGGGAACGACCGCCCAGACTCCGGCCACCAGGCCATACGTCAGCCACCATCCGTTGATCGCCAGGCTGACGCCGATCCACGACGCCGAGACGCCCTCGACCCGGCGTGTACGCACCAGGCGACGCGCCTGCGGGAACGCCATCCACGAGCCGAGCACGGTGGCGACGACGACCAGGAGGTTGATGATGATGTCCACGGGGATCTGCATTTCTCGATGTAAGTAGCTAAGACGAGTTAGTACCTTACACCTTCGAGCATGGTTACCCTGGTGTCGTGTACGTCACATCCGGACACGACACCGAGATCCGCCTCACCCTCGAGGCGATGGTCGATCTCGTCAACGCGCTCGCCGACGCTCACGACGCCGGCGGGAGCGCTGACGTCCGGGGGCTCCTGAGCGACCACGGGTTCACACGCGCGGGTTCGGCCTCGGCCGCGTCGATCAGCCGCGTCGACTCACGGGTCGGAGCGATGGTCGACACCCTCCGCTCGCTCCCCGGGTCCGCACCCGAACCCACGGTGGTGTGGATCAACGGACAGTTGGCCGACCTGCACATCACCCCCTCGGTCACCGATCACGACGGCGCGGGTCTCCACATCCACTGGACGCCTCCATCGGCGCGCTTCGACGAGCAGGTCGTCGCCGACATCCTGATGGCCCTCGCGCAGGAGATCTGCGACCACGGCACCGACCGTTTCGGCACCTGCGCAGCGGCCGACTGCGACCACCTCTTCTACGACGCCACCCGGAACGGTTCGCGCCGGTTCTGCTCCGATCCCCGGTGTGCCAGCCGCACCCACACGGCCGACCACCGCGCCCGACAGCGGTCTGGCTGACCGATGAGGGTGCTCGCCGCGTGCTCGCTGGGAGGCGCCGGGCACTGGATCCCGCTCGCAGCGGTGCTGGCCGGCGCCCGCGAGCGCGGCGACGACGTTCTCGTCGTCGGACCTCCAGCGCTCGAAGCGACGATCCGACGTGATGGATTCGACTTCGCCGAGGGTGGCGAACCGCCGGAGCACGCCATCGCCCCGTTGCGGGATCGGCTGGCGATCGCATCGCCGGGCGACGCCTCCGTGATCGGCAACCGCGACCTGTTCGGCGAACTCGCTGCGGCGGCGATGTACGACCCACTGGTCGCGCACGGGCGCCGATTCGGGCCCGATGTCGTCGTGCGCGATCCGTGCGAGTACGCCTCGGCAGCGTTCGCCGCGACCGCAGGCATCCCGATGGCGCAAGTCGCCATCTCCCTCGCTCAGGTCGAGTGGGGGTCGCTCACCGTCGCGGGACCGGCCCTCGAGGATCGGCACACCGGGCTGACCGCGGCGGTTCGTTCGTCGCCGTACCTCACCCGATTCCCCGAGACGCTCGATCCCTCCCCCTTTCCGAGGACCATCCGCTGCGGCGCGAACGATCCATCGAGCGATCCTCTGCCGGACTGGTGGGATGGCGCGTCCGGCCCGCTCGTGTACGCAACCCTCGGCACCGTGCTTCCTCACATGACCGACGCACTCGACCACTACCGGTTGTTGATCGATGCCCTCGACGGCATCTCTGCTCGCGTCCTGCTCACGATCGGACGCCACCTCGAACCCGCGACGCTGGGAAGCGTTCCGAACCATGTCCGTGTCGAACGTTGGGTCGACCAGCGCGACGTCTTCGCGCAGGCGGCGCTGACCGTGTGCCATGGCGGCTCCGGAACGTTGTTCGGCTCGATCGCCGCCGGCGTCCCCGTGGTCGTGCTGCCGTCGTTCGCCGATCAGTTCGCCAACGCGGACATCGTCGAGCACCACCGACTCGGTCGGGTCGTTCGCGCAGGGACGCGAGGAGCCGGTCGACGGCCACTCGGCCCGGCTGACCGCGACCGGATCACCGCCGCCATCGTCGCGGTGCTGGACGACGCCGACGCCGCGCAGAGCTGCGAAGCCATCGCACGGCAATTCGCGAGTGCGCCGTCGGTGACCGAGGCGCTCGACCTCGCGTTGGAGCACCGCTGACGCTGATGGTCGGCCGTCAGTCGACGAGGCGACCGTGTGCGAGTCGCAGCACCTGGTCGGCGCGATCGAACGCCACCGCACGGTGCGACACGGCGATGACCGTCATCCCGGCATCGGCGAGGTTCGTCCAGAGCTGCACCTCGGTCTCGACGTCGAGCGCGCTCGACAGGTCGTCGAGCACGACCAACTCGGGGGCATGCACGAGCGCCCTCGCCGTAGCGAGTCGCTGGCGCTGGCCGCCCGAGAGCCGGAGCCCACGCGGACCGATCAGCGTGTCTGCGCCCGCGGGCATCGCCTCGATGTCCTCGGTGATCGCTGCGAGTCGCAGTGCGGTGGCGAGCTGGTCGGGATCGACGGGGCCCAGGCCGACGTTGTCGGCGACGCTGTCGGAGATCAGCTGCGGCACCTGCGACAGGAACGCCGCGTTCGGGGGCACGAGGAACGCGCCCCGGTCGTCGATCTCCTGGCCGTTCCAGCGAACCGAACCGGTGACCTCGGCCTGCCACGCCAGCCCGAGCAGGGCGCGCAGCAGCGTGCTCTTGCCGGAACCGACCGGCCCGGTGATCACCACGAACTCACCGCGACGCACCGTCATGTCGATGTCGGTCAGCACCGTTCGATCGCCGTAGGCGACGCTCAGTTCGCGTCACCTCGAACTCCTCCAGGGGCACACGGTTCGGGCGAACGACGTCGGGCCGCACACGCTGATCGCCCGGATCGATCGGGAGCCGGCGGGGCCGCACGGTGTTGGCCGCCGCCTGGTCGGCGACCAGCTTGCGCATCCGGTCGAAGGCCACGCCGGCCTGCTTGCGACGGGCGAGCACGCGTCCCACCATCCGCGGGAGGAAGCTCAACCAGCCGAGGTAGGCGGTGAACAGCGCGAGCGTGCCGAGGTCGAACGCACCCGACGCGATCGCACCCGCACTGACCAGCAGCACCAGACCCAGGCCGATGTCGGCGGCGCCCTGGCTGAACGCCATCACACCCTCTTCGAGCACACGGTCGCGCACGGCGGTGTAGCGCCGCCGTTCGACGAGCACGGCGAGGCGACGCAGCATCGGTTCGGATGCGTCGTTCACCTTCACGGTCGTGGCCGCTGCCATCACGTCGCCCAACAGACCGGTCACGTGCTCGGTCGCCGCCCGGTCGGCGGCGCGGTACTCCTTGATCCGCGTGTCGAGCACCCGCGTCGCGATGCCCACGCCGAACAGCGGGATGATCAACACGGCGGCCGCGCTGGCATCGGCAGAGCCGAGCACGAACCCGGCGATCACCGTGAACACCACGCCACCGGAGATGTCGACCATGCCGTCGACGAGGTTGGCGACGTCCTCGGTGTCGTCACGGAAGTGCGTCACCGCCGAGCCGGCCGAGCCGACCGGTTGACCTGCGTGGAGACCGCCGCTCGCCATCTGCGCGCTGAGCATGTTGGCGCGCAACAGCGTCTGCATGTGGATCCAGGCCTTGGTCCAGATCAGGGCGCCGTGGTGGATCGCGACCATCCGAACCAGCTCGCTCAGTGCGATCGCTGCTGCCCAGCCGATCGTCGCCGTCGTGTCGCCGTTCTCGAGCGCGGTGTACCCCTGACCCAGGAAGTACCCACTGATGGCCGGCATCATGAAGAAGACCACGAACAGCGCCCATCCGAACCAGAACTCGCGCGGTCGGTGCTGCGATGCCCGCCACGCCAGCGCCCACACGTTCGGCACGGCGGACACGTCGAAGGCATCGGAGCCGGGCACGGTCGGGTCGTCGTCGTGATCGGGAACGAGGTCGAGTCCGATGGTCACGGCGTCACCTCCACTCCGATGTCGGCGTTCGGCAGCTGTTCGTCGTCGAGCGACACCGCGAGCAGCCGTGCGAAGCGGCTGTCGTCGTCACCGACGAGGTCGGCCCGGTCGCCGTGCTCGACGATGCGGCCGTGGTCGAACACGATGATCTCGTCGACCGACTTCAACGTCGAGAGTCGGTGTGCGATCACGAGGGTGGTGCGCCCGCGCATCAGCTCGACGACCGCGGCCTCGAGCTGTCGCTCGGTTTCGGGGTCGACGCGTGCGGTCGCCTCGTCGAGCACCACGAGGTCGGGGTCGCGCAACCACACCCGGGCGAGCGCGAGCAGCTGGGCCTCGCCGGCCGACAACCCCGCTCCACCGGCTCCGAGCTCGCGGTCGATGCCCGCCGCGGCCAACGCACCGAGTCCCACACGCTCGAGGGCGTCGACCACGTCGCCATCGGAACGGTCGTCGTCGAAGAGGGTGACGTTGTCGCGCAGCGTTCCCGCGAACAGCTCGACCTCCTGGGGCACGAGCGCGACCCGGCGGCGCAGCTCGCTGAACGGGATGTCGGCGATCGGTACGCCGTTGAGCTCGACGACTCCGCTCGTCGGCTCGACCAGCCGGAGGACGAGCCGCGAGAACGTGGTCTTGCCGCTTCCTGTGCGCCCGACGATGCCGACCGAGCGACCAGCGGCGATGTGGACGTCGACGTCGCGCAGCACGGGACGGTCGTCGCCGTAGTCGAACTGCACGCCGCTCGCGGTCACGGCGAGTGGACCCGGCGGCGGGCTGATCGTGCCGTCATCGAGCACGTTGGGCCGGATCGCGAGGAGGTCGGCAACGCGCACCATCGCCCCGTTGGCCTTCTGGACGGTTTCGAGTTCGTGCACGACCTCCTCGAGTGGCCGAGCCACCAGGAGGACGAACTGGAAGAGCAGAAAGGCGGTTCCGAGGCTGATGACGCCGCGGTCGTAGAGCACCGCACCGACGACGAGGGCGAACACCCATCCAGCGGCCACCGCTCCCTGCACGAACCACCACATCACGAGGAAGGCCCGCTCGCGCCGGACCGCGCTCACGAGTGCTTCCTCGCTGTCCTCGACGAAGCGCCAAGCGACGTGATCGGCCGCTCCGTTCGCCCGCAGATCCTCGGCTGCGGTGAGCCGCTCCTCGATGCCGCCGTACAACCGGCCGAGGGCACCCATCTCGTCGGACGACTCCGAGATCGCCCGGTGACGCGTGCTGACGATCACCGCGAGTGCCGCCCCGACGTACACCGCCATGCCCAGCCCGAGGCGCCAGTCGATCACCGAGAGCACGATCACCATGCCCGCGACGAGCATCGCCGCGCCGGCGGCCTTGGTGACCACCTGGCCGAGGAACTCCGACACCGACGTGATGTCGCCGTCGACGCGCTGGATCAGCTCGCCGGGGGTGTGGGTGCGGTGGAACTCGTGGTCGAGGCCGAGCACGTGCCGGGTCATCGTGAGCCGGAGGTCGTTCGTGGTCCGCCACGCCGCGACGGTCGCGAGCCAGGCGACGATCACCGACAGCAACTGGGCCAGCACGGCGATCGCCAGGAACAGCAGCGCCAGCCGGGTGACCTCGCTCGCCGTCGTGCCGTCGGCGGTGGTGTCGACGATCTGGCGCACCACCAGCGGACCCGCGATCGTGAGCGCCGAGCCGATGGCGACGAGCGCGCCGAGGCCGGCCCAACGACCGGCGTCGGGCCGCAGCAGCGCGCCGAGTGCACGCCAACGAGATCCGCCCGGGGCGGTCTGCGTGGCCATGGCGACATTCTCGCCCCGCCGCCTGCGGCGACCACCACGGGTTTCTCGTCCCGCTGGCCCGATCCGGCCTGCCGGCGATGAGGTCGGGAACCGGAACATTTGCGAGCACAAGGAGGTTGCACGCGGTCGATGGGCGTTCAACGACTCAACCACGCAGTGCTGTACGTCCGTGACGTCGAGCGCACCACGGAGTTCTACGGCGACGTGCTCGGCTTCCGGGTCGTGACGTCGTTTCCCGGCGCGGCGTTCCTCCAAGCCGCCGACTCGACGAACGACCACGACCTCGGCGTGTTCCAGATCGGCGCCGCGGCGTCGGCCTCGGACGCCGGCCGTTCCGCCGTCGGGCTGTACCACCTCGCGTGGGAGGTCGACACGCTCGGCGAGCTCCAGCGGCTCGCCGTGGCGTTGCGTGAACGCGGAGCACTCGTCGGTGCCAGTGATCACGGCACCACCAAGAGCCTCTACGCCAAGGATCCAGACGGTCTCGAGTTCGAGGTCGTGTGGATCATCCCCGCCGCCCTGCTGACCGCCGACGACCTCGCCGCTCGAGCGGTGGTTCGCCCTCTCGACCTGGTCGCCGAGATCGAACGGTTCGGCGTCGACGAGCCCGGCGGGGTCGGGATCTCCCACACCGCCTCGGACCACCTCCCCCCGACGAAAGTGACGTGACGACATGAACATCGACTTCTGGGTCGACCCCGGCTGCCCCTTCTGCTGGGCGACCGCTCGGTGGGCGGTGGACGAGGTGCAACCGAACCGCGACATCGACATCACCTGGCGGCCGATCAGCCTGTTCTTCAAGAACGAGCCCACCCCCGACTCACCCGGGTACGAGGGGTCGAAGTTCACCCACGGTCTGCTGCGGGTGATGGAGTCCGTGCGCACCACCGACGGCAACGACGGCGTCTTCAAGCTCTACTGGGAGTTCGGCAGCCGCATCCACCACGACAAGGAGTCGCCGTTCGATCCCGCCGATGCGCTCGCCACGGTCGGCCTCGACACGTCGCACGCCGCCGCCTTCGACGACGAGTCGTGGGACGAAGTCATCCGGGCCGAGCATGGACGAGGCTCTCGAGCTGGTCGGCGACGATGTCGGGACACCGATCATCGCGTTCGACAACTCCGACGGCGTGAAGGCGGGCTACTTCGGCCCGATCATCTCGCGGATTCCCTCGACCGAGAAGAGCGTCGCCATGTGGGACGCGCTCGTCGCCATGATGGACATCGACTCGTTCTTCGAGCTCAAGCGCACCCGCTCCGAGAGTCCGATGCCGGGCGACCGCCCACTCCCCCGCTGACCCTCTCCCCTCTCCCCTCTCCGTTTGCGTTGCAGAATCGGTGGGGCGGGTCACCCGAACCGTCGCGCAAACGGGGTGGACCGCCTCCCTCTCCGTTTGCGTTGCAGAATCGGTGGGGCGGGTCACCCGAACCGTCACGCAAACGGGGGTGGGGCGTCAGGAGCGGCAGGCGGCGACGAGGCGTGACTTGAAGGCGGCCTCGTCGACGGCCCACACCACCCGGATGTTCGGATCGGGACGGCCGAAGCGGCGGTCGGGGATCGTGCAGCCACGGGTCGGGCCGTCGAGCCCGACGACCAGCCACTCGTCGGTCGCCTCGGTGACGATCGACGGATCGAGTGCCACCGCCATCGCCACCGGGTCGGGAAGATCGAAGCCGGCGAGGCCGGTGTCGATCGCGTACTGATCGACGTCGCCGTTGATGTCGATCGCGAACCGGCCCAACGGGCCGACCGCAGCCAACTGTGCCTGCTCCTCGTGGTCGAGCACGGCAAAGGTCCGAGAGATGTTCCAGCCGATCATCGTCTTGGCGCCCGGCGCGGCGAAGACGGCCGTTGCGGCCTCGGGGTCGGCCCACACGTTGTACTCGCCGAGGGCATCGACGTTGCCGACGCCGTCGGGCGAACCCGCCATCAGATAGGTGTGGCCGAACTTCGTCAGGAACCCGGGGTCGGCCTCCAACGCTGCGGCGATGTTGGTCAGCGGGCCGAGGGTGACCAGATCGTGCTGGTCCGGTTCGTCCGCTGCGATCCGCAGCAGCGCGGCCACAGCGTCGTCGGAGGTCACACCGCGAGTGGGCTCGGGCAGGGATGCTCCGCCCATGCCGTCTGCGCCGTGCACGAACTGAGCCGTGTTCAGGGGCCGGGACAACGGCTCCGCTCGCCCGGCATGGAGCGGAATGTCGGCACCGCCGCAGAGGTCGAGCGTGACGATGGCGTTGCGCACGGCGAGGTCGAGCGGCACGTTCCCGGCCACGACCGTGACTGCCCGCACATCGACCGAGGGCTCTCGCACGGCCAACACGAGCGCGATCGCGTCGTCGGACGCCGTGTCGGTGTCGACCACGATGCTGCGGCGGTTCATCGGCGCAGTCTGCTTCAACGGGCGCGGTCGGGAACGAGTCGGTGCAGCCAGATCGGCTCGGCGACGCCCTTCACCCTCGCCGGCCCGACCGGTTCGAACCGTCCCGGCGCCGATCCGACCGACCCGACGACGGCCTCCGAGACCACGAGTTCTCCCGGGCCGGCCAGGTCGGACACGCGCGACGCGATGTTCACCGTCTGGCCGACGAAGTCGTCGCCGCGGGCGGTCACCTCCCCGCAGTGCATGCCCATCCGGATCCCCAACGGGAAGCCGCGGTGCTCGCGTGCGGCGTCGACCGCGCCGAGGACGGAGACGGCCGCACGGAGCGCGTCGTCCGGGTGCTGGAACCAGAACATGAGCCCGTCGCCGATCTCCTTCACCAGGCGACCCCGGGCGTCGGTGAGCGCATCACGGGCGATCGTCGACTGCTCGTCGAGCACGGCGACCGCGGCCGCGTCGCCGCATGCGTCGGTGTACTCGGTGAACCCGACGAGATCGGTGAACAAGATGGTGTCCGCCGACCCCGGAGCGAGGTGGTCGGTCATCGATTCGAGACGACGACCCGGCTGCTCCCGGACCGGGCGATGACGTTGCAGTCGTGCTGCTCTCCCGCCTCGGCAGCGGCGGCGGCCGACGACACGACGAGCGGCCGCACGCCGGCCGGGAACGAGATCTCGATACGACCGGACACCGTCTCGGCGTCGACATCGTGGGCCCCGGCCATCGACACGGTGATCCTGCCGCTCGTGCAGTTCGCCCGCACGGGTCCGTGCGCATCGGCCAGCACGATCCGACCGCTTCTGCTCGCGGTATCTGCCGCGCCGCAGCGACCGACCTGCACCTTTCCGCTCGTCGACATCACGCGGCACTCGCCGTCGCAGTGGGTGACCTCCACCCGCCCGCTGGTCGAGCGGGCATCGACCGAGACGGCGTGGTCGACGGAGATCCGGCCCGAGGTCGTGAGGGCGGAGACGGCGCCGACCCTGCCATCGACGGTCACCCTGCCCGAGATCGTGCCGATCACGAGGTCGGTCCCCTCCGGCACACGCACGTCGACCTTCGAGCTCCCGCCGTCGATGGTCATCGAGTCCCCCGCCGACGCCGTCGGACTGCTGCTCGACGACACGTCGGTCCGACCGGGCTCTGCGGTGACGCGCACCGAGCCGCTGGTGGTGCTGATCCGGACGACGGCGACGTTCACAGGCGCGGGCACCGACATGCCCCGACCGTACTCCTCCGGGTGCCGCCCGTCAGCTGGTCGGTGGTCACGCAGCCCACCCAGCCGCCCCACCCCGGCCACCCCAACCCCGAAAAATGCCTGGATCGTCGCGCAGAGCGCGACGATCCAGGCAGATTTCTGGGGGGTTCTTGCCGGGTCAGTCGAGGCGTTCGATGATGGTGGCGTTGGCCATGCCGCCGCCCTCGCACATCACCTGCAGGCCGTAACGACCGCCGGTGCGCTCGAGCTCGTTGAGCAGCGTCGCCATCAGCTTCGTGCCCGAGGCGCCGAGCGGGTGACCGAGGGCGATCGCGCCGCCGTTGACGTTGACCTTGCTCATGTCGGCGCCGGTCTCCTTCTGCCACGCGAGCACGACCGAGGCGAACGCCTCGTTGACCTCGAACAGGTCGATGTCGTCGATGGTCAGGCCGGTCTTCTCGAGGATCTTCTTGGTGGCAGGGATCGGGCCCTTGAGCATCGTGACCGGGTCGGTGCCGGTGACGGCGAAGGCGTGGAAGCGGGCGCGGGGCTTCATGCCGAGCTCCTCGGCCTTCTCCTTGCTCATGATCAGCACGGCGGACGCGCCATCGGAGATCTGCGAGGAGTTGCCGGCGGTGATCACGCCGTCCTCCTTGAAGGCCGGCTTCAACTTGGCGAGCGTCTCCGCCGTGGTGCCTTCGCGGATGCCTTCGTCGCTCTTCACGACCTCGGTCTGGCCGTCGATCTCGACCTCGATCGGGATGATCTCGTTCTCGAAGCGGCCCTCGTCACGGGCGACGGCGGCGCGCTGCTGGCTGAGGGCACCGAACTCGTCGAGGTCCTCGCGGGTGAGGCCGTACTCGACGGCGATCATGTCGGCGCCGATGCCCTGCGGCGGCAGGCCGGTCTCGCTGTAGCGGTCGAGCTGCTCCTGCGGGAACGGGAAGCCCATGCCCTGCACGATCGAGGCACCCATCGGGGTGCGGGTCATCACTTCGACGCCCGCGGCGACGACCACGTCGTACGCGCCGGCCATCACGCCCTGCGCGGCGAAGTGCATCGACTGCTGGCTCGAGCCGCACTGGCGGTCGATCGTGGTCGACGGCACCTCTTCGGGCCAGCCGGCGGCGAGCACTGCGTTGCGGCCGATGTTGAGCGACTGCTCACCGACCTGCATCACGCAGCCCATGATCACGTCGTCGACCATCGCGGGGTCGAGGCCGTTGCGCTCCTCGAGCGCCTTGAGCACCTGCGCTGCGAGTGCGGCGGGGTGCTGGTCCTTGAGCTTGCCGTTGCGCTTGCCGCCCGGGGTGCGGATGGCGTCGACGATCACTGCTTCGGTCATTGGGTTTCTCCTGTTGCTGTGGTTGAGATGCTGTGCAGCGATGAGCGAACCGACCGCATACGGCGGTTTCGCTCATCGCTCGGGAAGAGATCGTTGCTGCGATGAGCGAACCGACCGGATACGGCGGTTTCGCTCATCGCTCGGGTCCGGTTGGGGTCGGAGGGGTGGCGGCGATGGCGGTGGCGAGGTTCTGCTGGAGGCGGGTCATCACCCAGGCGAGTGCTTGGCGTTCCTCGCGGCCGATGCCGCGGCGGAGTTCGGCGCGCAGCACGGCGTCGACTTCGTTGACGCGATCGGCGAGCGCTTGGCCGTCGTCGGTGATCGCGACGAGCCACACCCGCCGGTCGTCGGCCTTCGGCTGGCGCTCGACGAGGCCACGGGCCTGGAGGCGATCGATCACCGACCCGATCTGCGCGCGACCGATGCCGAGATGGTCGGCGAGGTCGGTCTGCGTGGTCGCCCCGAACTCGGCCACGTAACCGAGCAACGACGCCTGCGTGAGGTTGAGGTCGAGCGCGGCCAGGCGTGTGTCGAAGGCCACCCGGAGCAGGCGCGCCGTCGACATCAGGGTCGACTCGACACGAAGCCACGGGGGCGAATCGAGTTCGTGGGTGGTGAGATTGGCTGTGTTCATGGCGCTCGGTGTGGACACATACTGTACGGTGCCATACAGTATTGCAACTGCAGATTGCGCAACGGCCGTGAGATCGGCCGTCGAGACGGAGGACACCACATGACCGACACCGCCACCGACACCGGGCTCACCGCCACGCTGACCCCGGCCGAGGCCGCCGCGTTCCGCCAGAAGTGCGTCGACTTCATGGAGCAGTTCGCTCCGGGACAGAACCCGACGCTCGACGACCAGAAGGCGTTCCTCGCCGCGGCCGCCGAGGCCGGGCTCGCCGGCCTGCCGGTGCCGACGGAGTACGGCGGCGGCGGGCTCACCCTCGCGCACGAGAAGATCTGGCGCGAGGTGAAGGGCAACTATCCGATGCCCGACAGCGAGTTCATCATCTCCCACGGCATGTGCATGCCGATGCTCGCCGAGTACGGCACCCACGAACAGAAGGAACGCTTCCTCGCCGACAACATCTCCGGCAAGACGATGTGGTGCCAGATGTTCTCCGAGCCCGGCGCCGGCTCCGACGTCGCCAGCCTGCAGACCAAGGCCGAACTCGACGGTGACGAGTGGGTGATCAACGGCCAGAAGGTGTGGACCACGCTCGCCCACAAGTCCGACTACGGCCTGGTGGTCGCCCGTACCGACCCCGACCAGGTGAAGCACGCCGGCATCTCGATGTTCATCCTCGACATGCGTGCGCCCGGCGTCGAGATCCGCCCGATCCACCAGATCGACGGCGGCTCGCACTTCAACGAGGTGTTCTTCTCCGACGTGCGGATCCCCAAGGACTGGCTGATCGGCGACCTCAACAACGGCTGGAACCTCGCCACGGCGATGCTGATGTACGAGCGTGTCGCCATCGGTGGCGCCGGCGCCGGCAAGATCAACCAGCCGAACTTCAAGATGCTCCGCAAGGCGGCGGAGTCGAGCGGCAAGCTCGACGATCCGGTCGTGCGTGATCAGATGATGAAGATCTGGTCGATGGAGACCTGCAAGTCGCTCGTGGCGATGAAGACCCGTGACGAGCTCAAGGCGGGCAAGACCCCGGGCCCCGGCGGGTCGCTCGGCAAGCTCTTCGGCTCGAACATCGCGTGGAAGGTCCGCGAGATGGCACTCGAGTTCGCAGGCCCCGGTTCGGTGGCGTGGGATCCCGACGACGAGGGCGGCGCCGAACTGCAGCGGATCGTCCTGAACAGCTTCCAGTCGAGCATCGCCGGCGGCACCGACGAGATCCAGCGCAACATCATCGGCGACCGCGTCCTCGGCCTGCCGCGTGAGCCGGCGGTCGACCGCGGCGTGCCGTTCCGCGAGCTCAAGGTCGGCACACAGACCGGCTGAGCGACGCGCCCGACGACCTCGCGGGTCCGACCCGTGATGTCATCGGGCGGCAGGATTCACGCAGCGCGGACCGAGGCGATCAGATCGTCGAGTGTGCGGCCGGGGCCGCCGAGCACGACCGGCGTGCCGGTCGCACGGATGTGCTCGGCCGTGTCGGCGGCGAGCCCTGCGGTCTCCGGGTTCGTCGACGACAGCACGGCGACATCGACGTCGTGCTCGACGCAGAATCGCACGAGCTCGTCCGGTGGCATGTTCGCTCCGAGGTGCTCGACCGTCCAGTTGTCGGCGCGGAGGGCCACGGCGGCCATCGAAGTCGGCAACGAGTGGAAGTCGCCGCTCACGGCCGCGACCATGACGGTGCCGCGGCGGCGCCCACGAGGATTCGGCGACAGTTCGCCGAGGACCCGTTCGACGATCGCCGACGCCCGATGCTCGACCCAGATCGTCAATCGACCGGCGTGCCACTCGGCACCGATGTGGACCAGCGGCGGAACCAACACCTGCTGGATGAGGTCGATCACGGTCGCGCCTTCGTCGACGAGGCCGCGGGCCAGATCTCGCACCGCTGGCTCGTCGCCGCTGATCAGCGCGTCCTGCGCACGTTCGGCGGCTCGCGTCATCCGCTTGGCCGACGGCGGCGTGGGCGCCTGGGGGGTCGAGCGACGAGCGGCGAGCGCAACGAGATCGCCGCGCATCACCACGTAGCGACCGTCGACGAGTTGCGCCGGAAGCTTGCCCGTGCGAACCCACCTGTACGCCGTCTGGTAGTGGACGCCGAGCTCCTCGGCGGCACGTCGCAGATCGATCTGCTCGTTGTCGGACATCGGGCAACCCTACCTCCGAAAAGAATTTCACGCTAAATGAAGTTAATTAGTACTAATCATCGCTAACGTCTGCTCATCGGTTGCACCGACGCAGCCGCCAACCCAAGGAGCAGTCATGGATCTCGTACTGAGCGAGAACCAGTTCGATCTGGTGTACAACTCGTTCTCCTTCGTCATCGCCTGTATGGGCGGGGCGTTCCTCTTCTTCCTGTTGTCGCGATCGAAGGTGGCGCCACGTCACCAGCTCGCCGTGACGATCTCGACGATCGTCGTCGCGATCGCTGCCTATCACTACGTGCGCATCTTCGACTCGTGGAACGCAGCATTCGAACTCGTCAACGGCGAGTACCGCCAGATCGCCCCGTTCAACGAGGGCTACCGATACGTCGACTGGCTCCTGACGGTGCCCCTGCTCCTGGCCGAGCTGGTGATCGTGCTCAAGCTCAACAAGAGCACCACGCGCAGCCTGATCACACGGCTGACCGTTGCGGCGGTCCTGATGATCGGCCTGGGCTGGCCCGGAGAGATCGCCGACCCGGACACCGCCGCACGCACGTTCTGGGGCATCGCCTCGACGATCCCGTTCCTCTACATCCTGTACGTGCTGTTCGTCGAACTCGGCAAGTCGCTCGACCGCCAGAGCGCCGGCGTGCGCAAGCTCGTCGACGGTCTGCGCTACATCATCCTGGCGACGTGGGGCGTGTACCCGATCGCCTACCTGCTCCCGCAGGTCATCGACAACCCGGCGACCGCCGAGGTCGCCCGCCAGGTCGGCTACTCGATCGCCGATGTGCTCGCGAAGCCGCTGTTCGGCCTCCTCGTGTTCGCCATCGCCCTGGCGAAGTCCCGAGACGACGGCTTCGCCCCAGCGCTCGACGAGGACCCCGGGCTGGTGGTTCCCGACGACGCGAGTGAGCTGACGAGCAACTGATCCCTCCCCCGGCCCGGCGTCGAACTCCCCTTCGGCGCCGGGCCGCTGGGATCCCGAAAGGAGACCCCCGATGACCACATCCACCACCTCGCCGGTAGGTCCGTCGTGAGCGCCGTCGAAATCGACCAACCCGTCCCGCGTGGGTTCGACTGGCAGGAGTTCGCCAACTGCTCCGGCCATCTCGAACTGTTCTTCGGCAAGGTCGCCGAGCGCCCTCAGGCCCGCGAGCGGCGTGAGGCGAAGGCTCGCAAGCTGTGCGACACCTGCGTCGTCAAGGCGCCCTGTCGTCAGTTCGCCCGCGACAACCACGAGTACGGATTCTGGGGCGGCGAGAACGAAGAGGAGCGCCACCTCGCCGGCTACGCCCTGACCGCCCCCATCGGCGTGAGGGTGCGGCTCGCCCGCGAGGAGAACGCCGCCAGCTGACGCCGACCTCCCGGCCGGGGAGTGCAGCAGGGGTCTGCCGCCTGCTGCACTCCCTGGCAGAATCGCGCCATGGGGACCGATCATCGGCTGACGACGCGGCAGATGGCCCAGTTCGTCGCCAACGGGTTCATCCGGTTCGATGCGATCGTGCCGGCCGAGATCAACGAGCGTGGCATCGAGGAGATGCGTCGCCTGGAGATCGAGCGGTTCGCTCCCGATGGGCTCGAGCCGCCCCACACGGGCACGCCGCTCGACGAGTGCTATCCACCGCCATCGGCGATCGGGGAGTATCTACGCCTGCCGCAGATCCGTGGGATCATCGAGTCGTTCGTGGGGCCGAACCCCACCTTCGACCACGACTGGACCCACCACATCCAGCCCCACGCCACCTACGTCCAGCCCTTGCACGTGGACGCGATCACCGACTCGGCCGACCCCACCTTCGACGTCCAGCTCTTCTGGTATCCGCACGACGTGGCGCCCGGCGAAGGGGGAACCCGGTTCGTCCCCGGGAGTCACCTGCGCCGGGTCCGCTCGTCGGGCCTCGACCGGTACCAGCACATCGCCGGCGAGCAGCAGTTCGCCGGGCCCGCCGGCACGGTCGTCGTGTTCCACCACGGGCTGTGGCACGCCGGGCAGCCGAACCCCGGCGACGGCGACCGGTGGATGCACAAGGTCCGGCTCAACCCGACCGTGCCGCAGGTGCGTCTCTGGAACACCGACGATCTCCCCGCCCTGCAGAACCCGCCGTCGGACCACATCTTCGCCCGCATCCTGCCCGACAGCGTGGCGCAGATCTTCCGGACGATGCATCCGTGGATGAGCATCACCGACTACCGCAACGAGCAGGTACAGCGCGCGAGGTTGTGGCGGTACCTCAGCGGTGACGAGACCTACGACGTGGATCACTACCTGACCCGGCTGGAGGGTCGGGCGGAACTGGTCGGCTCCTGATGGAGCGCCAGCAGGTGCTCTATCTCTGGGCGAACGGCTCGTCGCTCGACTCGGGCACGATCGGCTGGGCGTTCCACGACGGCACCGACGGCAGCGGGCCCACGATCCCGGCGGCGACGCCGCCGTATGCGAGCGGTGTCGCCGCACTCCGTGACGGCTGGATGCTGCTCCAGTCGTCGCAGCTCGTCGCTCCGCTGCCCGGCGAGGAGCACCTCAACAACTACCTCGAGTACGAGTTCGTCTTCGAACGCCGGGTCCCCACATCGTTCTCGTGAACTCGTTGGGGGATTACTCCCCAACGAGTTCACGAGAACGGGGTCAGGTGGGGGTGGGGCCGGCGGCGCGGAGGCGGTCGACCTCCTGCATCGCGCTGCGCAAGCCGCTGAGCCAGTCGTCGGTGTGCTGGCCGACGAGCCGCACGCACCAGGCGAGCGCATCCGCCCGCGAGCGCGCCACGTTCGCGGCGACGAGCGTGTCGAGCACCATGCGCTCGGGCTGGCGCAGCCGCGTCATCACCGGCACGGCGAGATGGGTGAAGAGCTCGGTGCGGTCGCCGACGGTGACACCCCAGGCCACCTTGCGTTCGAAACGGTGCTCGGCCTCGCGCGCCACGGTCATGCGCTGCTCGCGGGTGTCCTCCCGGAAGCCGGAGATCCGCCCGGCGAGGGCCTCGGCTCGATCGACGTCGCTGGCGCCGTCGGGGAGTTCGGGCGCGGCGACAGCGAGGACGATCGTGATCTCCTCACGGTCGATGGTGATCTGCGCAGGTCCAGTGGAGGTCCAAGCATCGGGAAGGCGCCCGAGGAACCACGAGGTGATGATCGAGTTGGCGTCGGAGTTGGGCGTCGAGTTGGAGTTGGAGGTGGAGTTGGCGGTGACATCGGTGGGCATGGCCGGAAACCTAGCATTGATTACACAATTACAACCTTACGTTGTTTGTGTTTGCAAGCTTTCATCGGTAGACCGACTCCATGAACGATTGGAACGCCCAGATCATCGCCGAGTTCCGCGCCACCGGCGGGAAGGCCGCCCAGTTCGGCGACGCCCCGCTCGTGATCCTGCACACGATCGGCGCGAAGTCCGGCGAGCTCCGCGAGACGCCGCTGGTCGCGCTCGTCGAGGGCGACGACCTCTACGTCTTCGCCTCGAAGGGTGGCGCTCCGACGAACCCCGACTGGTACTTCAACCTCAAGGCGCACCCGGAGATCACCGTCGAGTACGGCACCGAGACGTTCACCGCCACCGTCACCGAACTGCCCGAGGACGAAGGCCAGGCCAAGCTGCGTGCGCAGGCCGAGTTGATGCCGCAGTTCGGTGAGTACGTCACGTCGGCTGCACCTCGCGTCATCCCCGCCTTCCACATCGCCCGCGTCGCCTGAGCGGTCGCCCGCGACTCAGCCGCCGCGGAACACCTCGATGTCGGCCTCGACCGAGTCGAGTCGATCGGGCCGACCGGTGCGATGGTCGAGAGCGTGCTGTCGAAGGCGGCGGCGATTCGTCCGAGCACGAGATGCTCGGTTGGCGACCGGAGGGCCGGCGCGTCTCAGTGGGCGCGAGCGATCCGCCGTTGCGCCTTCGCCCGTTTCGAGCCGGACAGCACTCGCTTGCGGGCTCGTCCCGACAGCGCTGCGCCATCGGTTGCGTGGGCGATCAACTCCAGCACCAGGACTCGATTGCGGACCCGCTCGATCACGAGTGGTGCAGGGCTATCGACGTCGAGCACCACGACCGGTCCGTCACACACGTCGAGGCACGGCAGTGCACGAACCTCGCAGGATCGCCGCAGTTCGCGTTCGACCGTGCGGAAGCCATCCGCCTTGCGGCAGTCCTTGCCGGTGCACAGACCGACCTCGGGTCCCTTCGCCATGGAGGTGACGTTGTCCGCTCAGTCGATCGAATAGTCGCGCAGCAGCTTGTTCATCTCGATCACGTGGAGTTCCTCCTGGCCGATCTGGCCACGGGCGTACTCCTCGAGATAGATCGACGCCCCCTCCGTCAACTTCAGGAGCTGGCGGTACAGGTCGAGCGCACGGCGTTCGTGGCCGATCGACTCGCGCAGAATGGCCTCGATCGCATGGTCGTGCGATTCCTCGATCGGCGCGATGCCCTGTTCGGGATGACCGCCGAGGCCGGTGAGGATCTCGCCGGCCTGCTGGGCGTGCAGCAGCGACTCGGCCGCCTGCGCCTTCATGAAGTCGACCAGCGGCAACCGGTTCGGGCCGGTGATCACCAACGAGTAGTGGGTGTAGCGCACCACACCCGACAGTTCGGCTTTCAGGATGTCGTTGAGGACCGGGTTGACGGCGTCGGTGTCGATGATCGTGTGCACGGTGTCAGTCTCGCACCGTTCAGGCGGAATCAGGTGAAGTAGTCCGGCCGGCTCACGTGGGTCTGGCTGACGAACAGCACGCCGTGGCGATCGTCGAGCAGACGCCGGATGCCGGCGATGAGACCGTCGGCGCGATCGATCGGCACGACGCTGATCAACATCGACAGGCTGGCGCGGTCGTTGAACAGCAGCCGGCCCTGGTGGTGGCCGGAGTGTCCGAATCCGGAGACGCCGGACACCGCGGTGTAGCCCGTGGCGCCCGCGTCGAGGAAGAGGTCGCGGACGGCGGGCACGTCGTCGCCGTCGACGACGACTTCGATCTTGGCCATGGCGGGCAGGTCGGTCCAGGTGCTCATTGCGTTCTCCATTCAGATCGACAGGGGTGTCGAGAGGTCGGTGTGTGAGAGGGATGTGCGGTGTTCGGTCATCGAGGGGTCGGCAAGATGCCACGGTTCCCAACCCCCACTGGGCGTACGGAACGACCAGGGATCGTTGTCGCTGGCGCGGCCGACGACGTGGATCCACTCGCCTTCGACCAGTTCGCGGAGACCACTGTTGCGCAGGATGATCCCCTCGATCCGATCGAGGGGGGCCTGGATGACGGCGAGGAGCCGGAGCGGATCGTGCGCCCGCTGCTCGCCGAGCATCACCGACTGCATCGGCAGGCCGACGGCGAGGTCACCGGACTGGCCGACGACCACACCGATCCCGCCGACCGGGTTGTGCAGCATCTTGTCGCCGGCACCGAACACGTCCGGCTCGACGGTCGAGAAGTAGTACTGCGACGAGATCCACTGCGCAACGACGAGCGGCGCGGTCATGATCGTCTCCAGCGCCACGCCGTCCGGGTCGCGCTCGGCCACGTAGCTGTGCAGGAAGGAACGCCCGCCCAGATCGTGTTCGGCGGTCATCGCCCGTGGGCCGATGATGAACGCGGCGTTGCCGGCGAGACCCCATTCGGGACGGACCTGCGCCCAGTCGCGTCCACGGTCGCGAACACGTGCGGTGTTGCCCGGCAGCCGCTTCGCACGGTCGAGCGCGTTGCGTTCGCCGGCGACGTCGAGGTCGCGCTGGAGCGCGTCGACCAGCGGCCGGGTGGCTGCCGGCATGATGTCGTGGTCGAAGACCCGCACGACGTCGGCGGTCGTGTCGTGTTCGGCGGCGACGAACCAGGTGTCGTCGGGGATCACCACGCCGCGCTCGACGAGTCCGGCGCGAACCTCGGGATCGTTGAGGATGGCCGCGGCGATGCGGGCGCTGGCACCACCGGGAGCGCCGCCGCAGGCGCCGCAGTCGAGCGACGAGGCGTGCGGGTTGTTGGTGGTGTCGCTGCCGTGGCCGCACAGCACCACCACCGGCGCGTACTCGGCCAGACCGATCGTGGTCACGATCGCTTCGGCGAAGAGCGTGCGCTCGTCGAGCGACAGACCGGCACGCAGGTCGGCTCCGGCGATCTCGTCGACCACCGGTGCCGTGCGGGGTGCTGCACCGAAGGGCTTCCACCAGGGACGCTTCGCCAGACCCGCCGGTGTCGTGTCGAGCGAGGTCTTGGGCGGCACGAGGGTGCGGGCCGCGGCGACGGGACCGGCGAACCAACCTGCTGACTCCGCGAGCGCGAACGGCGAGGCGATGCCCCCCTTGGCGGCGTAGAAGGCGTCGTGCAGCCCGCCGGTGGCGGAGCAGGTCGACAGGTACGCAGCGTCGTCGTCGACGGCGACCTCGGCGACCTCGTGACGTGGCGACACCAGCACCGGGCATCGCGCCTGCGAGACCGGCGAACCGAGCGGCCTCCAGCGCACGGGCACCCCGAAGAAGCCGGCGAACCCGTAGGTGTCGTACGACCCGAGCGATTCGAGCTGCCGGCGGAATCCCTCCGAGCGCACGTCGATGCAGAACACGAGCTGCGCGGCGGGGCGTGTTGCCGGGGTGTTCGGGGTCGGTCCCGTCAGACGGGCCAGGAGCCGGTCGCGGAAGTTCCATTCGTGTGCGGCGAGCCAGATCGCGACCCGGTCGGCCTCGGCGATCCCGCCGAGGATCTCTCCGATTGCTGCGCGCTGTCCGTCTCCCCGGAACGCGGCGGCCGCGGCGTCGACACGCTGTTCGACGGTGGCCAGCGGGGCCGGTCCGGATGCGTGGCCGTCGGGACCGGAGAGGTCGAGGTGCTCCGGCGCGAGATGGTCCATGGCGGCTCGCACGGCGACGAGGTCGAGCATGCGCAGCCGCACCCCCTCTCGGTCGGCCGGTGCCCAGTCGTCGCACCACCGAGCGAAGCCCGCCCAACCGGGGGTGCGCAGGATCCAGGTCCGCAGGGCAGCGATCCGATCCTCGTCGGTGATGCCACGGGCGCCGAGAACGATGTCGAGGAGTTCGGCCGGATCGTCGGGCAGGACGGCGAGACGGGATCGGACATCACGGCCCGCGACGGCAGCGAGGCGGCGGTCTGCACCCGCCACGGCCAGCCACGACCGGTAGAAGCCACGGTCACGATCCGGCATCTGCCACGGCGTGTGGGCCTCGTCGACGAAGGCGGCGCACCACCCCGTCATGATCTCGTCGAGTGCGTCGGCGACCGCGCCGGCCTGCCGGGCCGGGAGGCGCTCGGCGACCGGCCCGTGCAGCAGATCCCACCGCACGAGCTCGACGGCGTCGACACGGATGCCTCCGACATCGACGGGTTGCCGATCGGCGAGCGTCGGATCGTGACGGAAGATCGCTCGATCGAGGTCGGCGTCGGTGACCGTGCCGCGGGCGTGCTCGGCGCGGTAGGCCGCGAGTGGGAGGTGGGTGCGAGCACCGAACCAGCCGCGAGCCGCGGCGGTGGCCTCGGCGAAGGGCAGATCGGTCAGACCGCCGAGCGGGTTGACGGCGACGAACGCGGTGAGCGGCCAATACGGCGCGGCGATCGATCCAGCGGTCGCGACATCGGCGACCAGCCGACCGCGATCGCTGGGCGACAGTGCGGGCGAAGAAGAAGTGGTGGTCGTCATGCGTGATCTCCTGCTGGTGCGAGTTCGGCGGTCGTGGTCGAGGTCGCGGCGCTCGAGGCGGGCCGGGAGGGCGGGGTCGGAGTGGGCATCCGGTGCGAACCGACCGGGGTGCTGGTGCTCAGCAACCAGGCGTAGACCTGGCGGCGCAACGCGGCGCCGCGCTGACCCGGCGCGAAGGCGATGACGGCCACCCCGGTGCCGATCGCTGCCAGCACTGCCGCCACCCAGACCGGACCGACCGCCGCGGGCACCTCGTACGGGACGACATCGGCGACGAAGCCCTCGAACAGGGCGATGCCGGCGACGTAGGCGAAGGTGGCGACGACGATGCCGGCGAGCGCCGTGGCGATGGTGCGACCGGCAGCGAAGGGTGTGGCGGTCGTCCATCCGGTGGCGGCGCGGCCGACGGAGAGCGCTCCGAAGACCACGATCAGGATCGTCCCAGCGGCGGTCAGGTGGGGATCGATGATCCAGAGCGCCAGCCCGAACGCGACGAGCGGGGCGACCACCCCGAGCAGCACGCGGGTGGCCGGCGCGGTGAGGACGGCGGCGTCGGCGCGACCGAGATGCGGCCGCTGGGCCTGGCGGCCGTGGGCCGAGATGGCGCCGCCTGCACCGAGGAACATGGCGGCCTTGTAGAGCGCATGGCCGACGATGTGGAACAGGGCGGCGGCAAAGGCGCCCACCCCGAGCTGCATGACCATGAAGCCCATCTGGCCCGACGTCGACCAGACGAGACCGCCCTTGACGTCGGTTCGGACGAGCATGATGGCGGTCGCGAAGAGGGCGGTGGCGATACCGAGGGCGAAGGCCAGGGCCATCGCGCTCACCGACGAGCCGAACACCGGCGAGAAGCGGATCAGGAGCACCCCGGCGCCGTTGATCACTCCGGCGTGCAGGATCGCCGACACCGGCGTCGGCGCGGCGAGCGTGGAGGGGAGCCAGGCGTGGATCGGCACGAGGGCCGACCGTGCGACACCGGCGACGACCAGGCAGAGCGCCACGATCGTCAGCACGCTGAGCGAGCCGACCGACTCGGCGTCGAGCAGGGCGGCTTCGACGCCGACCGAGCGAAGGTCGATGTCGCCGACGGCGATCACCGCCACGATCACGCCGATCGCGAGCGCCAGATCACCGACGAGGAAGCTCCGTGCGGTCAGTCGCTGCGAACGGACCGCTGCGGGCCAGTTGCCCTTGTGACCGAGCAGCGCGACGAGGGTCACGCTGGTGGCGATCCAGGCGACGAGGAGCCCGGAGGCCGTTGCGGTGATGGCGACGAGCGAGGTGGCGCTGGCGAGCACCGCGGCGAGGACGTGGAATCGTGTTGCCCGAGGGTCACCCAGCAACGACCGGGAGGCGAAGGACTGCACGATGAGCCCCACGGTGCTGGTGAGCAGGAGCAGGATCGCGCCGACGCGGTTCGCAGCGAGGCCGAACACCGCGGCACCGTCGCCGTCGGTGACGACCGCGTCGACCGGGCCGTCGAACCCGACCGAGATCAACAGCACCAGCGCACCGATCACCGCGACCGCGCTGGCACCGACGATCAGTCGGACGGCGGTGCGTGGCGTCGAACCGGTCAGTCGTACGAGCACCGCCGCGAGCAGCGGGAGTGCGGGAATGGCGACGAGGACTCCAGACATCGCTCGAACTCTAATACCGGAACCACAATTCCTACAACTGGAAAGGTGTGAATCCATGAATATTTGTGCGGCACGGTTCCATGGACAGGTCTCCCGGCGGCTCCGTGGGTTCTCACCAGCGGCGCGCGGCCTGTCACACTGCGAGTCGATCGACTGGCAAGGGGGCCCTCATCGTGATCCTGTCGTTTCCCGCTCGGCTGACCGAGCTCGCACGCGAGCGACCCGGCGCGCCGGCGGTCACGTGCGCCGACGTCACGCTGACCAGGGCGCAGCTCGACTCGCAGTCCACCCGGCTCGCCAGGGAACTCCAGTCGTACGGCATCGACAACGGCTCGTTCGTCACCGTGGCCGTGCCGAACTCGGTCGACTGGTTCGTGGCCTACGTCGCCTGCTGGAAGCTCGGAGCGATCCCACAGCCGGTGTCGGCCAAGCTGCCCGGACGCGAGCTGGCGGCGATCGTCGAGCTCGCCGGTTCGACCGTGGTGGTGGGGGCACCCGATGACTCCTTCGCCCATCTCCCCGAGACGATCGTGCACTTGCCGCTCGGCCACCGACCACCGGCCGAGTTCACCGACGACGCGTTGCCCGATGCCGTGTCGCCCGCATGGAAGGCACCGACCTCCGGGGGCTCGACCGGTCGCCCCAAGTTGATCGTGTCCGGCGACCCGGCTCGGTTCGACACCGAGGCACCCCCACCGCTGGCCATCGCACCCGACGGCTGCATGCTCGTGCCCGGCCCGCTCTACCACAACGGCCCCGCCGTGTGGTCGTGTCAGGCCCTCCTCCAGGGCAACCACGTCGTGGTGCTGGCACGTTTCGACGCCGAGAACGTGCTGGCCTCCATCGAGCGTCATCGGGTCGACGTCGTCTACCTCGTGCCGACGATGATGAAGCGAATCCTGCGTCTCGACGACGAGGTACGCCTCGGCTACGACCTGTCGTCACTCCGGGTCGTCTGGCACCTTGCCGAGCCGTGCCCGCCATGGCTGAAGGAAGCGTGGATCGACTGGCTGGGCGCCGAACGGATCTTCGAGCTCTACGCCGGCACCGAGGCGCAGGCGTCCACCATCATCACCGGGACCGAGTGGCTGACCCACCGCGGTTCGGTCGGTCGCGTCGCCTCGGGCGAGATGAAGATCTGCGACGAGGAGGGCAACGAGCTGCCGGTCGGCGAGCAGGGCGAGGTGTGGATGCGTTCGTCGCGCGACACGCCGACGTATCGCTACGTCGGCGCCGACGCCAAGACCCTCGGTGACGGCTGGGAATCGCTCGGCGACATGGGGTGGTTCGACGCCGACGGCTACCTCTACCTCGGCGACCGGGTCCAGGACATGATCCTGTCGGGCGGCGCCAACATCTATCCCGCCGAGGTCGAAGCGGCGATCAGCGAGCACCCGGCGGTGCACTCGTGCGCGGTGATCGGACTGCCGAACGAGGATCGAGGCAACGACGTCCACGCGATCGTGCAGGCCGACGCCGGCGAGGTCTCGGAGAGCGACCTGCTCGCGTTCCTGGCCGAGCGGCTCACGACGTACAAGCTCCCGCGCTCGATCGAGTTCGTCGACGAACCGCTCCGCGACGAGGCCGGCAAGGTTCGCCGCTCGACCCTGCGCGCCGCGCGCGTCTGACGGTTCGTCAGGGTCGCCGCCGGCAGCGGCGCGTTGTCATCATGGGGCGATGGCCGTCCCAACGAACTCCTTCGACACCATCGAGGTCACCGAGGCCGATGACGGCATCGCCCTGGTCACCCTGAACCGACCGGAGCGGCTCAACGCGATGACCTCGACGATGATCTCCGAACTCGAGCAGGTGGTGAAGGCCGTCGATCTCGACCCGGAACTCCGAGCCGTCATCGTCACCGGTGCCGGACGCGGGTTCTCCGCCGGGCTCGACCTCCACGACCAGGGCACGGCCCCTGGCGCCGACGGGGTCGGGCGGACGGTGAGCGGCTTCATGTGGCAGGACCACCTCGCCACCCTGCACGAGCGCATCCACCGGTCGCGCAAGCCGTGGCTCTCCGCGATCAACGGGCCCGCCGTGGGCGGCGGGTTCGCGCTGAGCCTGGCCACCGACATCCGGTTCGCGTCCACCGACGCCACGTTCGGTGCGGTGTTCCTGAAGATCGGTGTGTCGAACTGCGACATGGGCACCAGCTACTTCCTACCCCGACTGGTCGGCGCCTCGCGCTCGGCGGAGCTGTTGCTCACCGCCCGCATCTTCGGCGCCGACGAGGCGGCCCGCATCGGGCTGGTCACCGACGTCGTCGAGCCGGACCGGCTCCTCGACCGCGCGCTCGACACCGCTCGGCTGATCCGGGCGAACGCACCGTTCGCCACGTGGATGACCAAGGAGACGATGTGGCAGACGCTCGACGCCCCCTCGCTCCGTCACGCCCTCGACATCGAGAACCGCACGCAGATCATGTGCAGCACCACGGGCGACACCGCCGAAGCACGGGCGGCCTTCGTCGAGAAGCGCCCGCCCGTGTGGAGCGGACTCTGACCCCGCGGCGACGCCGCCTCAGCGCGGCGCGAACTCGAGCACCTGTTGGAACGTCGGCCGGTTCGTGGCCCGGAAGTCGTTCTCGATCAGACCGGGAGTGAACGTCAGACGTTGCCCGGGTGGGAGCCATCTCGAGATGTCGGCGCCGCGCTCGGCTGCCAGCGCCGCCACCTCGTCGTCGAGCGCAGCCCACAGCGAGTCGCGGCAGGCCTCGAGATCGCCGGCGCCGCAGTAGTCGACGTTGAACTCGCCCTCGACCGGCGCTCCGAGCACGGTACGCAGGTCCTTGTCGACGAAGCTGGCGTCGTCGATGCCGCGGAAGTCGACCCCGGCGGCGACCGCAGCACCGAGCACGGGTTCGCGGACGGCGTCGACGATGGCGGGGAAGATCTCGTCGAGCAGGAGTGGGCCCGGGCTGTCGGCGAACCCGTCGTCGTCGGCATCGAGGCGCGGGGCGTCGTCGGCGACCCACTCGTCGAGGGTCTCGACGGCCTGCTGGGCGAGGTCGGACGGAGGGTCAC
The DNA here is from genome assembly GCA_963698565.1 of Ilumatobacteraceae bacterium. GTDB lineage: Bacteria > Actinomycetota > Acidimicrobiia > Acidimicrobiales > Ilumatobacteraceae > Sva-07. Next base: position 33,361 of record CAVORH010000050.1, on the reverse strand, counting down.
CACCGGCGAGCACCTCGCTGATCACGGGCCACACCGTCGAGCGGACGTCTTCGGTGGCCGCACGGTTCATCACGCCGACCACGCCCGCCAGGTCGACCTCGTCGGGCCACTGATCGAAGTTCTCGACGCGGTGCACCGAGCCGTACTGGTTGTCGTCGCCGTGCATGAAGCCCGGCGCCGACTGGTTGTTCCAGTTGAGCAGGCGCCCGTCTGGGCCGCCAGCGGCGTGCGGCTTGTCGTCCTGCTCGAGGAACCCCTGCCACTCGTAGTCGCCGGTGCCGAGTGTGGGCAGGCGACGGTCGAGACCCTCGGCCCGCACGGGGAGCAGCCCCGACGCGTAGTAGCCGTTGCCGTCACGGTTGGCGTAGCCCCAGTTGAAGGTGAAGCCGAACTTGTCGGCCGACTCGAAGAACGCCTCGGGTGTGTCGGCGTCGCCTTCGGTCATGTCCTTGAGCGCCGCGAGGTTCAAGCCGTCACGTCCGAAGGTCGACCGCTTGCTGGTGAGCGCCACCGGGCGCCCCTCCGAGGTCGCCGTCCCGACGACGGGACCGTGCACCGAGGTCGGATACACGATCGGCTCGCCGGCGAGCGTGCCGGCGTCGAACTGCTCGAAGGCGATGCACTCGCCGTCGTACTCGTAGTGGTCCGACTCGGTCGTCGGCGTCGAGCCGTCGGGCTCGCACAGGATCTCCGCGTACACGTCGCGCACGTCCTGGTTCGCCGATGTGAGGCTCCACGCGTAGTCCGGTGTGCGCCCGATCAGGAGATACATCGCCAAGCCGGGAACGGCGGCACCCTGCGCCTCGATGCCGGGGCCGCTGAGGTGGATCTGCTGGACGATCTCCGGGTAGTAGTAGCCCAGCTGCGGTCCCATCACGGCGAGCGTCGTGTCGTTGACCGAGGCGTCCGGGTCGATCGTCAACCAGTTGGAGGCCGTACGGGTCCGCGGGCCGGCGGCCGCGCCGTAGATCCCCGACTCGGTCCCGGTGCGGACGATGCCCTCGGGGGTCGTCCCGGCGCTCCCGCGCGGGTCGAGCGACACCAGCGATCCGGCGTCGATGACGACCGAGCCGGTGACGTCGCCACCGGTGAACGCGCCGTACTCGAAGCGTTCCTCGATCGTGGTCGGTGCTTCCGGGTCGTCGAAGGGCATGAAGTCCTCCCACACCGCTCGACCCTGCTCGTCACCCAGTGCGGCCTGGAGCTCGGAGAGGAACTGGGCGTTGCCGGCCTCGGCGCCGCCACCAGCGCCGAAGATCGAACCGATGAACGCGGTGACGGCCACGACGTCGTTCACCGTGAACGGTTCGCCCTCGACACCGTTCGCGTCGCGGTACGCGTTGACACCGTCGACGTACGCCTGGGCATCGGCGATGATCTCCTCACCCTCGGCGCCGTAGGTCTCACGAATCAGCTGCACCTGGTCGGTGACCAGTTGCTCGGTCGCTGCGCTCGGCACGAATGCCTGGGCACTCGTGACGAGCGAGAACGCATCGATGCCGGGCACGTCGGCGACGGCGACCCGCGACGGGCCCCGACCGAGGTCGAGCAGGAGCGCCCGATCGCGGGCGGTCACCCAGCCGGCGCCGAAGGCGACGTCCTCGCGGGTCTCGCCGGTGATGTGGGGAATGCCGAACTCGTCGTAGGTGATCGTGGTGCCGGGTCGCCCGGTCGGCTCGTCGGTGGTCGCACCGATCGGTTCGAAGTTCGCAGCGAGGAAGTGGTCCTCGATGTCGGCGTCGGTGATGTCACCGCGCAATGGTGTCAGCCCGTCGTACAGCGGCAGCTGATCGAGCGAGTTCTCGTTGACGGGCAGGCCGCCGTAGTTGCCCGGCGGCAGGATGTAGTAGGCGCGATCCTCGGTGATCGTCGCGGCCGGCTCCGTCGTCTCGACGGCATCGTCGGCATCGTCGGCGGGAGCTGCCGTCGTGGCCGGCGCCACCGTGGTGGCCCCGGTGCCCGATGTCGGCGACGACGTCTCGTCGTTCGAGCACCCCGCCGCCACCAGCGCGAACACCACGCCGAGTCCGATCGCCACCGCTCCTGAACGCCGTCCCACTCTGCTCACGTGCACTCCCCTTCGTCGCCGACCGGACGAGAGTAGGTGAGCGGGCGGGTTCCGCCGGCGTCGGCGGAACCCGCTGCTGCGTGGAGTCGGACTCCTACTGGCGAGCCATGGCGATCCGAAGGCGTTCGTCCGGGTCGATGAAGTGGTCGTGATCGTCGTCGCCGAGGTCGATCTGGACCCAGTGGATCTTGCCCGTGAACCGGCTGGTCTCGACGGTGTAGTCGGGCGTGACGCACGTGCCCGACTCGTAGCCGATGTCGGTGGTCTCGTCGGCGGAGAAGACCATCGCCTGGGTCGCCTCGACGCGGCCGGAGCCCACGGCGTCGCCGTCGTGGTACAGCGTGACGCCGCCGCCCTTCGCGAGGCCGCCGCCGTCGTACGAGAACTCCATCCGGACCTGGTGCGTGCCCTCCGGCACGGCGACCGTCGCCGACGTGGTGAACCACTGGATACCGAGCAGGTTGTAGACGAACGTCAACATGCCGTCCTTGCAGTAGATACCCCAGCCACCGAAGCGGCCGCCCTGGGCGATGATCACGCCGCGGGCGCCGCCGGCGGGAACCTCGATCTCGGCGGTCACCGAGAACGATCGGTTCTTGATGCTGACGACGCTGTTCTCCGACAGGCGGCCCATGCCGGGGAAGAACTGCTGTGAGGTGCCCTGGATCAACGTCGGACGACCGGCCAGATCCGGGTTGAGCCGCTCCGCCCCGCGGTCGTCGATCGGCAGCACGTTGTACTTCGTGGCCTCGATGATCCAGAGCCGCTGGAGCTTGGCCAGTCGCTCGGGGTCGGACGCGGCGAGATCGTTCGCCTGACTGTAGTCGGCACTGCCGTCGTACAGCTCCCAGGTGTCGTCGTCGAACTCCGGGAGCACCGCACCGACCATCTCCCAGGGGGTGTGGTGCTTGGTGACCGCACTCCAGCCCTTGTGATAGATGCCGCGATTGCCGAACATCTCGAAGTACTGCAGGTCGTGACGCTCGGGCTCGTCGGGTTGATTGAAGGTGTACAGCATGCTGGTGCCCTCCATCGGCGACTGCTGCACACCGTTGACCATCGTCGGCTCGGGCAGCCCGGCAGCTTCCAGGATCGTCGGCGCGATGTCGATCACGTGGGTGAACTGCTCGCGAAGACCGCCCTGCTCGTCGATGCCGTTCGGCCAGTGCACGATCGTCCCGTTGCGGGTGCCGCCCCAGTGCGACGCGACCTGCTTGGTCCACTGGAACGGGGTGTTCATCGCGTGCGCCCAACCGACCGAATAGTGGTTGTACGACGCCGGCGTGCCGAATTCGTCCATCTTCGAGATCATGAAGTCCGGCGTTTCCAGCGCGGCCATCCCGTTGAAGTTGGCCATCTCGTTGAACGCGCCGTTCAACGTTCCCTCGGCAGAGGCGCCGTTGTCACCGACGATGTAGTACACGAGGGTGTCGTCGAGCACGCCGAGATCCTCGATGGCGTCGATCACCCGGCCGACGTGGTGGTCGGTGTGTTCCAGGAACCCGGCGTACACCTCCATCTGACGCGCCAGGACCGGTTTCAACTCCTCGGGCATGTCGTCCCACGCCGGGATCTCGTCGTGGCGGGCCGTGAGCACCGCGTCGGCAGGAACCACGCCGAGCTCCTTCTGGCGAGCGAGCGTGGCCTCGCGCAGCGCGTCCCAGCCGCCGTCGAACTGCCCGGCGTACTTGTCGGCCCACTCGAGCGGCACGTGGTGTGGTGCATGGGTCGCGCCGGGCGCGAAGTAGGCGAAGAAGGGACGATCGGGCATCAACGCCTTCTGCTGGCGGATCCAGCTGATCGCATGGTCGGCGAGGTCCTCGGTGAGGTGATACCCCTCCTCGGCGGTGGCCGGCGGTTCGACCGGCGTCGTTCCGGAGTAGAGCGCCGGTTCGTACTGGTTGTTCTCGCCGCCGATGAAGCCGTAGAACGTCTCGAAGCCGCCACCGGCGGAGGGCCACGCATCGAACGGGCCCATCGGCGACGACTGCCACACCGGGACTTCGTGGCACTTGCCGAACTGCGCCGTCGAGTAGCCGTTCAACTTGAGCGTCATCGCCAACGGCGCCTTGGTGTTGGGCCGCAGCGAGCTGTTGCCGGGCGCAGAGGTTGCGGTCTCGGTGATGCTGCCCATCCCGACCGAGTGGTGGTTGCGGCCGGTGAGGAGCGCCTGGCGGGTCGGTGCACACAGCGCCGTGGTGTGGAAGCGGTTGTAGCGGAGACCGCTGGCCGCGAGCCGTTCGGCGTTGGGCGTGTTGCACGGGCCGCCGAACGCCGACGAGGCGCCGAAGCCGACGTCGTCGAGCAGCACGATCAGCACGTTCGGTGCACCCTCGGGCGGCAGGAGCGGCTCGATCGGCGGGTACGCCGTGTCGGGATCCTTGGCGTCGTAGGTCGTCAGCCCGGGCGCAGGACGATCGGGGATCGGCAGCATGCTTCGCGAGTGGCGATCGGGTGTGTTGGTCATGGGAGGGCTCCGTTTCCTCGGCGACGAGCCCCCCATGCTCGCACCTCCGGAGCAACCCGGCACCATCCCAAATGGGCGATCCCGACGAACACCCAGCGATGAGCGACACCCCCACATCCGGTGCTCACGCTCATCGCCTGGCGAGCAGCGTCGCGAGCCCGGCCGACCACGCCTTCTGGACCATCTCGATGCTGGCCCGGCGTGCGAATCGAGCGATTGCTGCTCAGGTGTCATCGAGCGGGTCCGTCTGCGGAAGGTCGACCAGCGCCGAACGCACCACCCAGGCGACGGCCAGCGCACCGGCGAGACCGACCGCGGCCGCAACTCCGGTCGGCGCCGCCACGACGACGATCGCCACCACCGCAGGTACGACCAGCGCGACGACGTCGACCACGCGTCGACGTGCCGGCGAGTACCGCTTCGCCATCTCGGAATCGAGATCCTGTCGCAGCAACCACATCGGGCCGATCGACAACAGGGCAAGCACTGCCGCCGCCCATCGCGTCGCATCGGTTGCGGCGCTCTCGTCGGCAACGACGGCGATCATCATCGCCACAGCCGCCCCGAGCCACAGACCCGAGGTGCACAGGTAGGCGCTCAGCCAGCGGGCGTCTCGCCAGCCCGGCTGTGCGGTCGTACTGAAGAGCACACCCTTGTAGAGCAGCGCACCGAAGGCGGGCACGAGCGCGATCGTCGCCAGCACGAGGGCCACGTCGCCCGTCCACGACGCCGGCTCGGTGAACCAGTTGACGACGCCGACGAGTGCGGGTACGGCCGCACACGCCATGAACGCCGACAACGACCAGACCCCCACCGACATCGGTGTCTCCGGCTTGACGACGCGGAGCATGTGGAACACCCGCCACGGATCACCCAGATCGAGGGCCAGCACCGCCAGGTCGAGCGCCACGAGTGCGACGGCCAACGGCCAACCGATGTCGACGACCCACTGCGCCTCGTCACCGACGACGAGACGCACGACCGTGACCACGATGAACGTCCCGACGCCGAGGTTGTTCAGCGCGATGTCGGCCGTTGCAGTCGCACCTCGCCACGGCGATGCGTGGGCGCCGACCTGGTCCTCGTAGCCGGTGCGCAGTGCGGGAGCGGCTCGCCGACCCATCAGCGCGCCACCGCCAGCGTGAGCACGAGCGCCGCCAACGCAACGCCGAAGGTGGCCGCCCCGCGCAGGTAGTCGCCGACCATGTTGGTCCACGGGTCGACCGGGTCGTCGGGAAGGCCGTAGACCCGGGCCGGGCGGATCAGGAGGTAGAAGCTGTGCAGCGCCGAATAGTGCTCGGACTCCTCGTCGCCGTACAGGTACGCCGAGCCGACGCCGCGCTCGTGGAGCGTGGCGACTCGAGCGCGGGCCTCGTCGCGGAGTTCGTCGATCGGGCCGAACCTGATCGACTGGGTCGGGCACGCCTTGGCGCAGGCCGGCGTCAGGTCGTCGGCGAGGCGGTCGTAGCAGAGCGTGCACTTGTGCGAGTGCCCGTCGAGTTCGCTCTCGGCCGGCACCCCGAACGGGCAGGCGCTCACGCACGCACCGCAGCCCGTGCAGATGTCGGGCTGGATGACCACGCTCGAGAACTCCGAGTGGACGATCGCGCCCGTCGGGCACGCCTTGTTGCACGGCGCGCTCACACAGTGCTTGCACGAGTCGCTCATCATCAGCCAATGACCGGTCTTCGGCTCGGCCAGCAACGCGATCAGGTCGAACTCGCCCCCGTCACGGATGTCCGACGGCGGCAGCGGCGTCGCCGAACCGGCCGGCTCGACACCGGACTCGTCGCTCGTCTCGTCGAACGACTCGATGAACTTCACGTGGCGCCACGAGGTCGCCGACAGCGCCTCGGTGTGGTCGTACGACGGGCGCCAGCCAGGGCTCGCGTCGGCGGGCAGGAGGTTCCACTCCTTGCAGGCCACCTCGCACGCCTTGCACCCGATGCACACGGTCGTGTCGGTGAAGAATCCCATCGGGCTGACGGGCGGCGGCGCGGCCGGGCGCTCGAACGCGTACCAGATCCTGCCGAGCCCCCGCGGCCGCGACGGTCCTTCGCGCGCCGGTCGGTCGACGACCTCGAACTCCGGGATGCCGGTCATGTCGTCTCCTCCCAGCCGTACGGTTGTGCCGCCCATTCCGTGTCGGCGATCGGAAAGCCGATCTTCGGCTCGGTCTCCGTGGCCACCGGAGTCGCCGCCGGCGCCCCGTCGAGTCGACCCGCACGCAGCGCGCAGACGAACGACTTGGCGCCGTGGATGTCGGAATCGGCCGACAGCAGCATCGCGGTCAGATCGTTGCCCGATGCTCCGACGGCCTCGCCCTGGTAGCCGAACTGGCTGACGATGCCGACCGTGTGGATCACCCGGTCGTGCACCAGCATCGGCTGGATCCGATCGGTCACCAGCGCGCGGGCTTCGATCTCGCCGCGCGGCGACGACACGACCACCCAGCCGCCGTCGACGACCCCCTCCGCAGCGGCGAGTTCGCGATCGATCTCGACGAACATCGCCGGCTGGAGTTCGGTGAGCCAACTGTCGTACCGGGTGCTCATGAAGTGTTCGGTCAGGTGATAGGTGGTGGCGACGTGCGGGAACGCGTCGGGTCGGTCGCTGCGCACCCCGCCGTACGGGTTGTCGGGCGAGTCGATGATCTTCGTCACCGGATCGGTCGTCCGATCGTGCATCGACACCGCGACCGGCGATTCGAACGGCTCGTAGTACACGGGGAGCGGCCCGTCGGCCATCCCGAACGGGGTGAACAACCAGGCGGTGCCGTCCGGGTGCACCACGAACGGCCCGTCACCCGGGATCGAGTCGTTGCCCCGTGCGCCGGGATCGGGTCGCGACGTCGGCGCAAGCGTGGCGGGGAACTGCGGCACGTCGTGGCCGGTCCAGCGACCGGCGTTCTCGTCCCACCACACCAACGCCTTGCGCTCCGACCACGGCCGGCCGGCCGGGTCGGCCGAGGCCCGGTTGTAGAGGATGCGGGTGTTGCCGGGCCACGCCCATCCCCACTCGGGGAACACGCCGGCGACGTTGGTGGTCCCGTCGAGGCGTGCACTGAGGTTGGTGTCCGGCGCTGGAAAGATGCCGCAGTACAGCCGGCTGCCACACGCGGTCGAGCCGTCGCCGGCCATCTCTCCCGGACCGGTCAGGTGCTCGCCGGTCGCGACGCGGTAGCCGTTGATCTCGCGCAGCACCCGCAGCGGGTCGGGCTCGTCCTCGCCGTCGGCGCAGTAGTTCCAGGCGAGGTGCTGGATCGGCGCGTCGCCGGGCCTGGTCGAATCGGCGTAGAGCTCCTGGAGCCGGCGGCCGAGGTGGTACCACCACCAGAGATCGGTCCTGCAGTCGCCCGGGGGCTCGACGATCCGGTCGTGCCACTGCACCAGCCGTTCGGTGTTCGTCATCGTCCCCGACTTCTCGGTCGACGCGGCGACGGGGAGGAGGAACACCTCGGTGCCGACCTCGCCGGGGGGCGGCCCTCCGGGATCCGCATACCACGCGCTCGCGCTCTCGGTCTCGAACAGGTCCATCACCACGAGCCACTTGAGCTTGCGCAACGCCCGCCGACGCATCTTCGAGTTCGGGCCCGACACGGCGACGTTCTGGCCGAACAGGAACAGCCCGTCGATCGATCCTTCGTCCATCTTGCGGAAGATCGACATGTCGGACATGTCCTCGTCGATCTTCGGCAACCACGAGTATCCGAAGTCGTTGGCCGGCGTCGCGCTGTCGCCGTACCAGGCCCGCAGGAGGCTGACCAGGAAGTGGCGGAACCCGTCGGCGAACGGACCCTGTTCGGTGTCGAGTTTCCACATGCCGTCGTCGACGTCGCCGCGGCGAGCACCGAGGAAGCGGCCGTTCGCCAGATAGTCGTCGAGCGTCGCCTGGCCCTCGACCGCCTGGGGCATCGGCAGGTAGTTGGGGAGTGTGTTGTAGAGCAGTGAGATGTCGGTGGCGCCCTGCACGTTGGCGTGGCCGCGCAGGGCGGTGATGCCACCGCCGGGGCGACCGATGTTGCCGAGGAGCAACTGGAGGATCGCCGCCGCCCGGACCGTCTGGGGGCCGGTGCTGTGCTGGGTGAAGCCGAGCGCGAACGCCAGGTTGGTGGTGTGCTCGCGTCCCGAGTTGCGGCAGAGCAGTTCGGCGATCTTGACCACGTCGGCCGGGCGACAGCCGCAGACGGCGGCGACCGCTTCGGGTGTGTAGCGGTCGACGTGGCGGCGCAGGATCTGCAGCACACAGCGCGGGTCGGTCATCGTCGGATCGGTGCGCGGGAGGCCGGGGGCGCCATCGGGCCCCGGCTCCATCTGATAGTCCCAGGCGTGCGGAGCGAGGCGGTAGCTGTTCGCGTCGGCGTCGAAGCCGACGAACAGCCCGGACTCCTCGTCGAAGTCGTAGTCGTCGGAGATCAACGTGGCCGCGTTCGTGTAGTGCGCGACGTACTCCTCGAACCAGCGCTCCTCGTGCAGGACATAGCGGATCATCCCGAGCAGGAACGCGAGGTCGGTGCCCGGGCGGATCGCGAGGTGGACGTCGGCGACCGCCGAGGTGCGGGTGTACCGCGGGTCGATGTGGATGATCGTTGCGCCGTTGCGTTGGGCCTCGACCGGCCAGTGGAATCCGACCGGGTGTGACTCGGCCATGTTCGATCCCATGATCAGCACGCAGTCGCTGTTGACCATGTCGCGGGGCGGGTTGCTGGCGGCCCCGAAGCCGAAGGTGGGGGCCAGACCGGCCACCGTCGACGAGTGTCAAATGCGCGCTTGGTTCTCCACGCCGAGCAGCCCGACGCCGCCCTTGAGCAGCTTCGAGGCGAGGTAGACCTCCTCGTTGTCGGCCGCCGACCCACCGACCATCGCCATGTTCTTGACATGGTTGACCGTGATGCCGTCGTCGTTCGCTTCGATCAGGCCCTCGTCGCGGGTCTCCTTGACGAGCTGCGCGATCCGCTCGAGCGCCCACTCGACCGGACGGTCCTCCCAGTGATCACTGTTCGGCGCCCGGTACTTGAGCGTCGTCACGCGGTGCGGGTTGGCGACGAGCTGCAGCGTGTTCGCGCCCTTCGGACAGAGCCGACCCTCGTTCACCGGGCTGCGCGGATCGCCCTCGATGTCGACGATCTCGCCGCCCTTCGTGTAGGCCAGCTGGCTGCACCCGATGGCGCAGTACGGGCACACCGAGTGATGTACCTCCGCTCCTCGCAGCCGGGTGTGGCTCGAGACCAGTCGGGGGCTGAACGGTTGACGACGGGGCATCATGGCCTCTCAGAGGGCTTCATCGGGAAGAGTTCTGTTTCATTCAACCGCAGCAGTACTGGTGACTCATCGCCCGAAGCAGACGATCTGCGCGCCCCGCTGCGCGGCTGTGGGCTGGAGGCAGCGTGCTGGGTGCCGTGGCGATGCCTCACGTCAGGTCCTCGCCGATCGTCGTCCGGCATCGGTCGCAGACCAACTGACCATCCACGCGGCGAGCGCAAGCACTGCAGCGATCCCCAGTGCCCACGACACCGACTCGACAGCAACCATGGAAACCGCACCGGCCGCGACGATCAGGACGAGCAGCGGAGCGAGTGCGTACCACCACCATGGATTCGAATGGTCACCCAGCGGCGACCTCATGGCCGCACTCGAGAGCGTGCCCGTGAGGAAGCCGCTCGTCAAGTGCTCGAGTGCGACTCGCCCGGCGAGCGTCGTCTGCACACCCATCGCGGCCGCAATCGGCGCGACCACGACAGCGTTGCTCGCGCCAGCCGCCAACAGTGCTGACGTGGTGGCGATGGCCACGACCTCGACGGCGATCGCCGTTGCAGTCCGGCTCGGCCAACGAGCACCACGCCTGACCGGTGGGAGCAGCCGTCCCGCAAGGCCGGCGGCGAGGAAGAACGCGGTGAGCGAGATCGTGCCGGGGACCGAGTCCGATGCTCTGCCCTCCGCGATGCTGATCCCGAGAAGCAGGATGTTGCCGGTCTGGTTGCACACGAACACGCCGCCCAGATCGACGTAGGCGATCGCGTCGAGACTCCCGGCGACGGCGGTCAGCAGCAGCAGCACCGCCACGCCGGGACGCATCCGGAGCCATGGCTGACCGCTTGCGCTCGTGGATGTGTCAGCCATCGTCAGGCCCGTGGCTCACCGAGCGCCATCCACAGACCGCCGGCCAGCAGGGCGCCGATCGCCGGGAACACGATGAACGCCCAGACCTGACCGAGCGCCCAGTCGCCCTGGAACACGGCGGTCGCCAGCGAGCGGGCCGGGTTGACCGATGCGTTCGACACCGGGATGGCAACGAAGTGCACCAGGGTGAGGCCGAGGCCGGCGGCGATCGGCCCGAAACCTGTCGGTACGCCCTCGAGGCTCGTCGTCCCGAGCACGATCAGCACGAAGACCGCGGTGACGACGACTTCGGCGATCGCCACCGACACCAGACCGAATCCGCCCGGCGAGTGGGTGCCGTAGCCATTGGAGGCGAATCCGGCGTCCTGGGCCCTCGCCAGGTAGCCCTCGGTGCCGCTGAGCGTCAGCGCGATGATGCCAGCGCCGACGATGCCGCCGACGAACTGCGCCAGGAAGTACGGGATCGACTTCGCCGGCTCGAGCTTCTTCGCGATCACCATGCCGATCGTGACCGCCGGGTTGATGTGGCAGTCAGTGATGCGGCCGATCAGGTAGGCCATGCAGGTCAGGCTGAGTCCGAACGCAATCGACACCCCGAGGGCGCCGACGTTCACGCGCTCGCTGAAGCTGCCGGTGGCGAAGATCGCCGTTCCCGGCCCGCCGATCACGAGCACGGCGGTGCCGAATGCCTCGACGAGCGGAATCCGTATCTGGTCGCGCATGGGAGTTTTCTTCGCGTCGCCCCTCGTTCAACGGACGGCTCGGCCGACGGCCCGTCTCGGTGGATTGGCGGGTCGGCCCGATCATCGGCGAAAGGCGGGTGAGGTCGCCTCACCCACCCCCGGGTGAGTTCGAGATCGCAGGCTGGACGCGCGGAGTTCACCCGAAGGGTGGGTGATGCACCCTCACCCACCCTTCGGCGAACATCAATTCGTGGAGGAACTACGGAAGAGGTGGAGGAACTACGGTTCCGGACACCTCGAGAGGCAGATCGACAGCACCATGACCGTCACCACGACACTTTCGAAGAGGAGCTGACCGTGGACAATGTGGATCTCGCGCGAATTCAGTTCGCCTCCACGACGATCTATCACTTCCTGTTCGTCCCCGTGACGATCGGGTTGTCGTTCCTCGTCGCCATCCTGCAGACCAAGTGGCATCGGTCGGGCGACGACCGATACCTCCGGCTCACCAAGTTCTTCGGCAACATCTTGTTGATCAACGTCGCGATCGGCGTCGTGACGGGGATCGTCCAGGAGTTCGAGTTCGGGATGAACTGGTCGGCCTACTCACGGTTCGTCGGCGACGTGTTCGGAGCGCCCCTGGCGATGGAGGGCCTGGCCGCGTTCTTCCTCGAGTCGACGTTCCTCGGATTGTGGATCTTCGGCTGGAACCGGCTGCCCAGGCGAATCCACCTGGCCTCGATCTGGGCGGTGGCGATCGGGGCGTCGCTCTCGGCGATGTTCATCGTGATGGCGAACTCGTGGATGCAGAACCCGGTGGGCTACGAGCTCGATCCGCAAACGGGTCGCCCGGTGCTCAACGACATCGGGGCACTCTTCACGAACCCCGTCTTCCGGTGGAGCTACGCCCACGTGATGCTCGCTGCCGTCGTGTCCGGTGCGCTGGTGATGTTGTCGGTGTCGGCCTGGAAGATCCGCCGCAAGGTCGACCCCGAGATCTTCGCCAAGAGCGCCAAGGTGGCACTGATCGTCCTGATCCCGGCGATCCTGTTGCAGATGCGCGTCGGGGGCCAACTCGGCCAGGTGGAGGCGGTGTACCAACCGATGAAGATCGCCGCCGCCGAGGGACAGTGGGAGACCTGTCAGCCGTGTTCGTTCTCCGTCTTCCAGATCGGGGGCGGCAACAACGACCCGAACGCGACGCAGGTCATCGAGATCCCGCACCTGCTGTCGGTGTTGGCGACCGGGACCTGGAACGGCGAGGTGCAGGGGATGAACCAACTCCAGGCGCAGTACGAACAGGAATACGGCCCGGGCAACTACATCCCCAACGTGTTCCTGCAGTACTGGGGCATGCGGGTGATGGCGTACCTCGCTGCTGGGGTCATGTTGATGTCGTTGTGGGGTGGCTGGGTGTTGTGGCGCCGTCGGCTCAACACGTCTCGCTGGTTCCTGGGAGTCGCATCGATCTCGTTTCTCGCGCTCTACGCCATGAACACCGCCGGGTGGGTACTGGCCGAGAACGGCCGCCAACCCTGGATCGTGCAAGGGTTGCTGAAGACCGAGGACGGGGTCTCGTCGACGGTCAGCACCACCGAGCTGTGGATCAGCCTGGCCATGTTCTACGCCATCTACGTCGCGATGGGCGTCGCCTATGTCCTGCTCCAGGTGCGCGCCGTGCGCAAGGACCTTCCACCACCTCCCGACGACCCCTCGTCCGACGAACTCGAGCCGGGCGACGACGACGCCGAGCGCCTGCCGGCGCTCACCTACTAGGAGGCCACCATGAGTCTGCCAACGCTCTGGTTCATGATCATCGCCGTCTTGTGGATCGGCTTCTTCGTGCTCGAAGGATTCGATTTCGGTGTCGGTGCGCTGCACCACTACGTCGGCAGGACCGACACCGAACAGCGCGTCGCGATCAACTCGATCGGGCCCTTCTGGGACGGCAACGAGGTCTGGCTCATCGTGGCCGGCGCGGCGACCTTCGCCGCGTTCCCCGACTGGTATGCCACCTGGTTCTCGGCGCTGTACCTCGCCCTGATGGTCACGCTCATGCTCCTGATGATCCGCGGCCTCACGTTCGAGTACCGCAGCAAGATCGGGAATCCGTCGTGGCGCAAGTTCTGGACATGGGCACTCACCGTTTCGAGCCTGCTGCTCCCCGTGATGTTCGGCACCGCGCTCGGCGACCTGCTCGTCGGTCTGCCCGTGAACGAGTCGGGTGAGTTCACCGGGAACCTCCTGGACGTGCTCACGCCGTACGGCCTCTGGACCGGAGTCACGATGCTCGCGCTCTCGTTGCTGCACGGCGCGACGTTCCTGAGGCTGAAGACCACCGGAATCGTCGCCGAGCGAGCCGACAAGATCGCGTACCGGCTGGCCTGGATTGCGGCCGGCGCCGTGATCGTGTTCGCGGTGTGGACGCATGTGGTCGCCGACGAGGGCGTGCTCCCCGGGCCCATCGAGTCCCTGGCGGTCTTCATGGTCCTTGCCGCGGCATGGTCGATTCGCGACGGACACGACGGCTGGGCGTTCACGGCCACCGCCTTCGCGATCGGGTTGTCCGTCATGTCGATCTTCGTCAACCTCTATCCGAACGTGCTCGTGTCGTCGACCGACGAGGCGTACAACCTCACCATCGCCGACAGCGCATCCGGCAACTACGCACTGAAGGTCATGACCATCGTGGTCGTCGTGCTGATGCCGGTCGTGTTGGTGTACCAGGGCTGGACGTTCTACGTGCTGCGCCAGCGCGTGCGCGGCCCCGGCGAGAAGCAGCCGACGTCGGATCTCGAGACAGCGTCGCCGACGCCAACGTGACCGAGCGGCGGCCGCCATCGCTCGCCGGTGGTGAGCCGCCGAGCCGGCGCGGTCGGGCCGTCGATCCGAGACTCGTCCGATTCGGTCACTCCACGCGCCGTTACCTCGGCCTGACCGTGGTGCTCGGGAGCGTCGCCGCCGGCCTGATCATCTGGCAGGCGTGGCTGCTGGCGGCGGTCGTCGCTGGATCGGTGTCCGACGGCGAGGGGCTGACGGAGCTGTGGACCGTGCTGTTCGTGTTGCTCGGCGTGATCGTCGCCCGTGCCGTGGTCGCGTGGGTGACCGAGCTTGCGGCGAACCGCACGTCCGCCGCAGTGAAGTCGCAGCTGCGGTCGGCGCTCGTGGAGCGGGTCGGATCGGACGGGCCCGCGGCTGGGCACCGGGTCGGTGACGTGACGACGCTTGCCACCGGCGGCGTCGACGCCCTGGACGGCTTCTACTCCCGCTACCTGCCGCAGCTGGTGCTGGCCGTGATCGTCCCGGTCGCAATCCTCGCTGTCGTCTTCCGCGAGGACTGGATCTCGGGGGCGATCATCCTGTTCACCCTCCCGCTGATCCCCGTGTTCATGGTCCTGATCGGCCTGGTCACCCGGATCCACACCGACCGCCAACTGGGCGCACTGCAGATGCTGTCGGGACACTTCCTCGACGTGGTCGAGGGACTCACGACGCTCAAGGTCTTCGGCCGTTCGAAAGCGCAGATCGAGACGATCCGCACGGTGACCGGCCAGTACCGCCGATCGACCATGAGCACGTTGCGGATCGCGTTCCTGTCGTCGCTCGTGCTCGAGTTGCTCGCCAGCGTCGCGGTGGCGCTGGTCGCCGTGTCGATCGGCTTGCGCCTGTTGCACGGCCACATCGATCTGCGCACCGGGTTCTTCATTCTCGTGCTCGCTCCCGAGGCGTATCTGCCGCTTCGGCTCGTCGGCCAGAACTATCACGCCAGCGCCGAGGGGATGTCGGCAGCCGACCAGGTGTTCGAGGTGCTGGAAGCACCTGCGGCACCACGCGGTGAACGCACCGACATTCCGTCGCCGACGCAGCATGCGCTGACCGTCGACCAACTTCGCGTCAGCTATCCGAATCGCGACCGGCCCGCGCTGGACGGGGTGTCGCTGCGCATCGACCCCGGCGAGATCGTCGCGGTGACCGGCCCCAGCGGTTCCGGCAAGTCGACGTTGGTGTCGGCGATCCTCGGCTTCGTCACCCCGACCGCCGGCACGGTGTCGATCGGAGGTGTCGACCTCGCGGAGCTCGACCCCGACGAATGGCGCCGCCGAATCGCCTGGGTACCGCAACGGCCGCACCTCTTCGCCGGGTCGATCGACCACAACGTCCGCATCGGGCGGCCCGGCGCATCCCACGACGATGTCGTCGCGGCGATCGCGGACGCTGGACTGACCTCGACGATCGAGCGCTTGCCCGACCGGTTGGACACCGTGGTCGGCGATCGGGGGGTCGGCCTGTCGGCCGGTGAGCGCCAGCGGGTGGCGCTCGCACGAGCGTTTCTCCGCGACGCACCGCTTCTCCTGCTCGACGAGCCGACAGCCGGGCTCGACGGCGACACCGAATCCGGCGTGATCGACGCAATCCGGCGGCTGGCTGTCGGGCGCACCGTGTTGCTCGTCGCCCATCGTCCGGCGCTGATCGAGCTCGCCGATCGGGTCGTGCCACTCGCGCTCGCCGAGACCTCGCCTGCCGACGTGATCGGTAGCCGGTCGTGACCGAGCTCGCGCCCATCGGTCGCACCTTCGGGCTCGCCCGATCGCGGGTCGGCCGATTGATGCTCGCCATCCTGCTCGGGGCCGCCGCCACCGGAAGCGGTATCGGCCTGCTCGCAACGTCAGGGTGGCTCATCTCGCGCGCTTCCCAACAGCCGTCGATCGCGGCGCTCGGCGTCGCGGTCGTCGGGGTGCGTCTGTTCGCTCTGTCGCGAGGTCTGTCGAGATACGGCGAGCGGCTCGTGGGGCACGACGCTGCGTTCCGTTCGCTCGCCGACCTGCGCGTCCGCGTGTACGAGCGACTCGAACGAATCGCACCTGCCGGTCTCCCGTCGTATCACCGGGGCGACCTGCTGGCACGTCTCGTCGGCGATGTCGACACGCTGCAGGACCTGATGATCAGGGTGATCCCGGCATTCGCCATCGCACTCACCGTCGGCGGACTGACCGTGTTGATGATCGCCTGGATCTCGCCGGGCGCAGCACTCGTGCTCGCGGTCACGCTGGTGTTGGCCGGCGTCGCTGTCCCCTTGCTCAGCATGCGTCTGGCGCGGCGGTCCGAAGCGCAGCAGGCGGAGGCGCGAGCCGAGCTGGCGGCGGCCGTCGTCGATCTGGTCGAAGGCGCACCCGACCTGGTCGCCAACGGAGCGATCCCCGATCAACTGGAACTGGTGACCGCTGCCGATCGAACGCTGACCGAGATCTCTGCTGCGTCCGCCCGGACCGCCGGCATCGGCAACGGGTTGGTCACGCTGCTCACCGGTCTGGCGATCTGGGGTGCGGCCGTGATCGGGGTCGGTGGGGTGGCGAACGGCGACATGAACGCGACGTTCCTGGCCGTGCTGATCCTCGTACCACTCGGGGCGTTCGAACTGGTCCAACCGCTCCCGGCGGCGATCCAGGCACTCGAACAGGTCCGGCGTGCTGCGGCACGCATCTTCGGCGTGATCGATGCGGACGAACCCGTGCACGAGCCGATCGACCCTCGAGTGCCGCCCGATCCGCCGTACGACCTCGTGTTGCAGGGGGTGTGCGCCACGTACGGTCAGGGCCGCGCGCCGGCGCTGGTCGACATCGACCTCGACCTCACCGCCGGCCGACGGGTCGGCGTCGTCGGAGTGAGCGGCGCCGGCAAGACGACGCTCGCCAACGTGTTGCTCCGCTTCATCCCGTTCACGCACGGATCGGTCGACATCGGTGGAATCGACATCTCGACGATCCCCTCCGACGACGTGCGCCGAATCATCGGGCACGCTCAACAAGACGCTCATGTCTTCGACAACACGATCAGGGCCAACCTGACCCTCGCCCGCCGCGACGCGACCGATGACGACCTCCGAGATGCACTGCGCCGAGCCCGCCTCCTCGGGTGGGTCGAGGAACTCCCCCATGGTCTCGACACGATGGTCGGCGCCCGCGGCGCGCAGCTCTCGGGAGGTCAACGTCAGCGCCTGGCGTTGGCGCGTGTCCTGCTCGCCGACTTCCCGATCCTCGTCCTCGACGAGCCGGGGGAACACCTCGACACCGCCACCGCCGATGCCCTGACGGCCGACCTGCTCGCCGTCACCGAAGGTCGTACCACACTGCTCATCACCCACCGACTCGTCGGGCTCGATGCGCTCGACGAGGTGCTGGTGCTCGACGAAGGGCGAATCGTCGAGCGCGGCACTCACGACGAGCTCCTGGCACTGGGAGGCCGGTATGCGGGTCTCTGGAAGCGCGAGAACGCCGACTCGTCGGCCCGCGGTCATCGGTCGCGACGGGCGGGTCTTCCGACATAGGAGACGGTGAGGAACTTCCACATTCCGTCTTGTTTGATGAGGGTGAAGTAGTCGATGTTGTGGCGTTCAGGTCGATCATCGATGTGTAACACGGCGTCGGCTCTGACGAAGGCGAGATGCCCGCCGTCGACATGAACGGTCCACGTGTCGACCGGCTCGGCGTAGAGGATCGGATCGACCTCTGCTCTCGCTTCAGCGATCCAATCTTCAGCGGTCATGGTCGAGGTGGTCCACGCGCCGTCTCGGAAGGACGCCCAGCCGATGTTGGCGTGGGTGGCCATCATCCCCTCGAACGTGTCGAGATCATGAGTGCCAGCCGCAGTGATCAGTTGTTCTACGAGAAGCCTGACGGTCTGCTCGTCTGATGTTCGATCGGTCATGAGGCCCTCCCGAGTGTAGTTGAGGCTCCCTGCGCTGTCGGGGGCGACCCAGCCGGCCGCCGGACGCGTCCGGTCAGCGATCCTTCCGGGATGCACGAAGCTGCTCGCATCGAGACCTGGCGTGGCTACACCGGGGGCTCAGCGGCCTCCGCGTAGTTCCGACAACGCAGGACCAACGTGGCACTGTGACCGTCCAGGCGAGCCATCCAGCCCCCGTCAGGTCGGAGGGTCCGCTTCCGGGTACGGTTGCGCTTGCTGTTCAGGGCATCGAGTTGCCGTTCGTCAACGGGTGATTCACGCAGAGCAGATCATGTCGAGGCTTCGATGCTCGACAACGGACATGAGGGCGTTGCATGGAGATCACATTCGTACCCGCTGACGCCCGCCGCGATCACGCGGTGTTGACGGAACTGAACGTCGAGTACCTCGACTGGCTGGACGCGAACATCCGGCACGACTTCGGGATCAGCCTGCCGGCGCTCCTGGGACAGCCGATCCCCGACTACGTGGCCGCCACACTCGACAAGCTGTGCGACGCCGAGCCACCCGAGGGCGTGTTCTACACCGTTCACCGCGACGGGCGCGTCGTCGGCATGGGCGGCGTCCGCCGCACCAGCGATGGAGCATCGGAGATGAAGCGGGTCTTCGTTCGGCCGGACCAGCGCGGCAGCGGACTGGGAATCACCATCGTGAGACATCTGATCGCGGACGCCGAGTCCTACGGGTATGCGAGCATGCGGCTCGACTCCGGCCCGTTCATGACGTCGGCACACCGGCTCTACGAAGCCGAAGGATTCCGGGACCGGCCCATCTATGACGGCGCAGAAGTTCCCAGCGAACTGCATCACAACTGGCGGTTCATGGAGCGCAGCCTCAGATGACGGACGCGGCACGATCGTGTCGCTCCCCGTGCGGCGGGATCACACCAGAGTAGGTGGGACTCAGTCGGCACGACACCGGGTGCGGTGCCGGTTCCCGTCACTCGTGATGGAGCAGTGCTGTCCCGTCGGGGTTGTCGATCACGTACTTCCAGCTGCCATCGGGCTGACGGCGCACGACCTCGGCCGTTGCCCCCTCAGGGCTCGACCCATCCGGCATCCGCATGGTCCACGGGCGTGTGGCAACGCCAGATCACCGGCGGGGAAGACGAGGGACTCGCCGAACACCAACTCGGCTCCGGAATCGAGGTACGCCTCGAGCGTCGCCCGGATCTCGTCACATCACCACGGACGACCTGACTGCCGCCGTCGAGCGCACCCCGGCATCGGTCACCGCCGACACCCGGGAACGACTCGGGTGCTCTGACGTTCCCCGCCAATCCTCATGTGACTCTTCGACCCGACCGGTTGGCGAATTCGCGCCGGTCGACAGTCGGAGCAGGGTCCGTCGGCGTTGTCGCGGTCGGGTAGCGTCCAGCCTGCCAGCATCGGTCGCGTCGACACGCCGATGACGAATCTTCACCGTCGGCCGGAAGGACACACCGCTCATGAAACTGATCGGCAAGATCGCCCAAACCATCGCGGCACTGTGGATCTTGAACGTCTGGTTCAACCGGTTCGACAAGGACACCGGCTACCGGGGAGGCAACGCCACGAACATGAAAGAGGAGTTCGAGGAGTACGGGCTGTCCGAGACAACGATGTACGCAGTCGGCGCCGCCAAGGTCAGCCTGGCGGGCCTGATGCTCGTAGGACTCGCGGCACCACGGGTCACTCGACCGGCGTCGATCGGCCTTGCAACGTTCATGGTGGGCGCCATCGGGATGCACATCAAGGTCGGAGACTCCGTGAAGCGGTATCTGCCTGCGCTGTCGGTGTTTTCGCTGGCGACGACCGCTGCAGTACTCAGCGGCGACGGTCGCTCACCGACCGATCACTGACGCTTCAATCTGCCAGGAAGAGCACGACGAGCACGGCGTTCAGCGCGCCGAGCGACGCTGCGGGCACCATGAGCCGGGGTGCGTCGTGGATCCTGATGCGCACGATCAGCCCGAGAACCATCAACGTCGCGAGCCCGGCAGCCGCTGCGGCTCCCAATGGCGCAACGGCGAGACCGAGGATCACCGCCATCCCGCCGGCCACCTCCAGGACGCCGACGAGTCGGCGAACAGCGGGCACGCCGTAGCGCTCGAATTCTTCCTCCGACTCGGTTCGCAGGAGGATCTTGAACCCGTAGTAGAGGAACGACAGCCCCGACACGAGCGCCAACACCATCAGGACCACGATCGACGTTACGTCGGTGTTCCCGGCAGCACACAGCCGACGTCGAAAGGTAGCGGTTCCTACGCGTTCACCGTTCTGGCGTCGGCGGTGTCGGCGACCCAGTTCCAGAGCTGCTCGCGCCGTTGCGCCGTGTCGGTTCTCTTCGTCGTCGGGAGCAGGTGAATGGGGCGCGGTGCACGGTCGAGCCAGAAGCGGCCGTTCGACGCGAGCGCTGCGTCGTCGGCGCCGAGCCACACGAGGGTGTCCGCGCCCTGCTCGGGCGTGCGCAGCAACGGTCCCATCACCTTCGCGAAGGTCGGGAGCCCGGCATCGACGCCAGGTGTGTCGGCCCAGCCGGGGTGCAGTGCGTGGAAGGTGATGCCTCGATCGCCGCATCTCGTGACCCACATCTCGTTGAGCGTGACCTGGGCACGCTTGGCCCGTGCGTACTGCTCCGTGCCGTTGTAGTGCTCGGGGGTCATCTCGAGTTCGGACACCGTCAGCCCGGTGGCGTACATCCCGCCCGACGACATCGTGAGCACGCGCGCCGGTGCAGACGCAGCGAGGCGATCGAGCAGGAGGCTCGTGAGCAGGAACGGGCCGACGACCTGGCTGGCGACGGTGGCCTCGGTGCCGTCGGGAGCGACGCGGCGCTCGGGGTCGAGCGCACCGGCGTTGTGGATCAACACGTCGAGGCGGTCGTGATCGGCGAGTATCCGTTCCGCGAGGTGGCGGACCTGGTCGTAGTCGCCCATGTCGGCGGCGACGTGGGTGATCAACCCGTTGCCGGTTGCCGCAGTCAGTTCTGCGACGGCTCGCTCGTTGCGTTCAGCGGTGCGGCCGACGATCACGAGCGTCGCGCCGCAACGGGCGAACTGTTCGGCGGCCGCATGGCCGAGCCCCGACGTGCCGCCGGTGATCACGATGACGCGACCGGTGAGGTCGTAGTCGTCGAGCGGCGTCCAGCCGGCCAGACGCCGGCGGACCTCGTAGCCGAAGCGGGTGAAGCTCGTGACGATCGGCGCCTCGATGAGCGCGTCGGCAATCCCGTACCCGTTCATGCGGCGACGCGTTCACCGGCGAGTGTCTCGACGAGTCCAGCTGCGGCGCGGTCGCCGATCTGTTTGAACGTCAGCGCGAGCAGCGGGTCGGACAGACCGAGGAGGCCCCGCAGATTCAACTCTGCGTCGTACGTGACGATCGAACCCTTGCCGTCGGCCTCGACAGTGACGGTGTCCTCCGAGGTCATGAACGCGTTCTGGGCGACCGCCGTCATCGTCGTCGCTTCGGTATCGAACGCGGTCGTTTCGTAACGCAACGTCATCGTGCGGCCAGGCACCTTCACGGCGACATCGAACGCAGCGCCCAGACCGGCACCGTCGCCCTCGACCTGCTCGACTCGGTCGACACCGGGGTCCCACTCGGCGAAGTTCGTGAGATCAGCCATGTAGGCGAAGGCCTCCGATGGTGGCATCGGGGTACGGACCTGGACGATGTAGCGAGCCATGATGGAGTGAGCCCTCATTCGACCTGAGGTATTCCAAGACGTGGCACGCCGTCGGTCACACGACACCGGCAGTCCGTGGCCGCCGGACGGATTGTCCGCAGCGGAGACCTGGCTGGACCCCGGAGCGTGGCTCGTCAGGGCCGGCGTGCGTCGGTGAGAACGGGCCAGGCGATCAGCCCGAGCCGGGGTATGCGGCGCTGCGAGATCACTTCGAATCCTGATCTGGTGAACAGCTGGCGCATCCGGTGCGGTGGGAGTGCTCGGATGGTCCTTCCACCGGCACTGGTCGCCCGTCTGAGCAGCCGATCACCAGCGCCTGTCACGGTGGCGATCGATGCGATCAGCAGTCGGCCACCGGGGTTCAGAACTCGGGCGAGTTCGGCCAGGGCGCCGGCCTGGTCTGGATACCAGTGGAACGATTCGGTGCACACCACGAGGTCGACCGACGACGCTGCGAACGGCAGTTGTAGAGCATCAGCACGCACGAGGTGTTGGGTGGCACCGCCGACTTGGGGAAGCCGACCAGCGGCCTCGGTGAGCATTCCTTCGGAGAGGTCGACGCCGACGATGTCGGCGTCGGGGAATCTCCGCATCAGCCGCTGTGTCAGCTGACCCGTGCCGCACCCCAGGTCAACCACCGTCGACGGCTCGAGACCGTCGAGTTGCGCCAGCACTGCATCGTGGATTGGACGGTACGTGAACAACTGCACGCCAGGCCGGTCGTAGGTGGCGGACCAGCGATCGAACAAAGCGGCTGACGGGCTGGTCGAGACCATGTCGCAAGACTGTCACCTGGTCGGGTCGTGGGTCGCAGGGGTCTCCGCTACAGGCGTTCGGCGACACCGCGATCTGCGTATTGCGACGGCGGTCTCGTTGTCAGCGACGGACGTACGGTCCATTCGGGAGGAGTTCGGCGACGGTCGATTCGCTGATCGGAGCGTCCACTCCGGCCGAGCTCACGTAGATCGGCATCGCAGGACCACCGAGTTCGAGTGCGACCTGGAGGCAAGCACCGCACGGCCAGGTGAGGTCGTCGCCGGTCCGGGGCGCGACGAGAGCCAGGGTGAGCGGTCTGGTACCGAGCGCGACCGTCGAGAAGAGAGCGACACGTTCGGCGCACATCGCCAAGCCGAGCGACACGTTCTCGACGATCACGCCGGGGACGATGTCGCCGGAAGCGGCCTGCACGGCGGCTCCGGCTCGGAACCTGGAGTAGGGGACGTGAGCATTCGATCGACAGTCCCGGGCAGCGGCTACGAGCTCGGTCGGCGTCATGGTCGGCAACCTAGCGAAGGAATCGCATCGGAGATCCTGCTCCTCGACAACGACGGTCCGTTGCCCGACTGACCGCGGCGGTCATCGGTCAACGTGTACCGGTCGCCCAGGGGGAGCATGACGCCTTGCCCCGGAGTCACGTACGCGGTCGTTACCACCTCGTTCAACGAGCGCATTCCACACAACGACGGGTCGCCGGTAGAGCGACGAGCCGTTCGAACCCGATCGGGCAGCCGCAGTCTTCGCAAGCACCGAATCCTTCGTCGTCCAGGTCGGCCAGCGTTCGTCGCAGTGCTGCAGCATCATGGACGGCCTGGCTGTGCAGCGCACTCACCTGAGCTCGCTCGAACGCGATCGTCGTGCCTTCCGGGTCGTGCTCGTCGTCGGTGTTCGACATCTCAGCAGCTGCGACGATGTCGTCGAACTGTCGGGCGAGTGATGCAGTCTGTTGTTCTGCCCGGCCGAGCTCGGCAACGAGCGCAGAGCGGATCGCCTGTCGTTCGACGTCGGTGAGCGCTCGCATGCACCATGCATACACGCGTGATCGGCTCCCGAACTCGCGGCGTCCGTCGACAGGACGCAGCCGACGGTTGGCGACCCAGGTGTCCATACGCAGTTCGGTTTCGATCAGGCGGGCGTGGGGGTTTGACGACCCGGCGTTCGAGGATGGTGATGGGCACTGGCCCACTCTCGATGAGGGGGCCAGTCGTCGTCATGACGGCCGCCCGCCGACCGCGAGACCCCTGTGGCACGTTGGAACAGGGAACTACCGTGTCGTCGTGATGACCGGCTTCGTGCCAGACGACTTCGCTGTCCCCGACGAGTTGGTCTGCGACGGCTTCGTGCTCCGGCCACTTGCTGCGGAACACAACGCGGCGGACCACGCAGCCTGGATGGCGAGCATCGACCACATCCGTGCAACCCCCGGCTTTCGAGGACGGCGTTGGCCCTTCCCGATGACACCCGAGCAGAACCTGCGAGACGTCGAACGACACCAGCAGGACTTCAACGAACGCAGTGGATTCACCTACACCGTGTTGAACCCCACGGGCGAGGTCATCGGATGCGTGTACATCTACCCGTCCGACCAGCCGGACTTCGATGCGTTTCTCCGGTCGTGGGTCAGGGCGGACCATGGTCACTTGGATGGCCGTGTCTGGGAGGCGGCCGTCACTTGGGTTCAGCTGTCGTGGCCGTTCGCAAACGTCGACACCGCAGACCGAACTCGTACCGACCGAGACGGGCAGGGAGGGGTCATCCCGTAGTGCCGTTAGGGACGGCTCGATGAGGCATGGTTCCGGTCCGTGGACCGGTTCACCTCGAGCGTCAGGCGGAGCGCCGGGCTGATGGGACGGTCAGTCCGGTTGCTGGGACGACCAACGTGTTGGCGGCCGGTGGCGGCCATGCCGATGCCGTGGTCCCGTGAGCTGCGGCCTGCGTGATCAGCGAGGCGAGGTCGCCGATGTCGGTGATGCGGACAGGGGTAGCGGCGACGCAGTGGTCGCCGTCCCAGTGGGAGAACACGATCAGTTCACGCGATGCGTGCCACGTGACGCGGAGGAACTCGTCGGACCCGAGTGCTTGGGGCACCAGGACGCGGTGTCGCTCGTTGTTCCCCTTGATCCCCATGCGACCACATTCGTCGCTGGCGAACCGCTCGTCAACCTCACGCACGATGTCTTCGTCGTCCGGTCAGAACTCGATGCCGAGTTCCGGGCCGGCAGAGCGATGTCGCGACGTCGGGTCGGTGCGGTCGGGTCCCGAGGCCGTGTTCGGTGAGCCAGCCGGTGAGCGGCACGGCGAGAGCTCGGAGTTCTTGTCGGTCACTGGTGGTGCGGGTGTCGACGGGCGCCGGCCCAGTCGTGGGCGAGGTTGTCCACATGCTCGACGAACGGTGCCGCGAAGACGCGGTCATGGTCGAGGCAAGCATCGAGGCCGGTGGGGTCGCCGTGTCGCAACTTGAGTGACGCAGCCGCTTCCCACTGATTGTGGAACCGGTGGATCGTGTCAAGTTCGATGGTCCGGCCGGTCGCGCAGAGTTCGCCGAACATGCCACCGCGGCAGTGCCGATCAGGCCATCACGCCTGGTCAGACCTGGTGGAGACGATGGGAATCGAACCCACGACCCCCTGCTTGCAAATCCGAAAAATGGCGATATCGGCGAGTTTCGGTTCGTACCGGATCGTGTCAGATTGTGCCATCTAGCAGGGACGATTGCGTGGACAGGCTGACACCGTCCGGACAGGGCGACACAGCCCGGTGCACCTCGGATTGATACTTTTCTGATACATCGACGGCCTGCCGAAAGCGGCGAACGACCCCCTGTCGGCGGCAGCGGGACCGCTGACGAGACGTATCACCAACCGCTCGATGTATCAAGACGACCGTCGAGATGTATCAGACGACCGCCTCACAGGGGTCAGGGGGTCGCAGGCCCTGCCGGCGTGGACGTCACTCACCTCACGATCGGAGAATTCACGTGCACTCGTCGGCCTCGGATCGGGTGCTCGCGCAACACGGTGACGAGGATGAAGTACAGCATCAGGATCGTGATGATGATTGCGAACACGCCGTCGCTCAGCGCGACGACGCGATCAGGGCTGCGCAGTCATGCTCGGTGCCGTTCGTTCCGAGTCCGAAGCGCCGTGGTCCTTGCTCATCAAACGCATCCTCCCAGACACCACCGGCCACGCAATCGCTCATTGTGGATGATCGCTCCTCGACGGGCAGCTGACATCGTTTCGGAGTCCCGTGCGCGTACCCCGGCGCGGCAACACTGTGACGTCCGAGAGAGAACCCGAGGCATCAGCATGACGACAGCGCTTCCCATCGACCGACCGTGGTACCGACAACTGCTCGCCATCGCCGTGGCGATGGGACTCGTCATCGGTCTGCTTGGACTCGTCTACCTCGGGATCACTGGCGGCTTGACCGATCGGATCTTCGGAGACCCACGAATCGACACATGGTCCGGTGACTGGTGGTGGATCCCGTTCATCGCCGCCGGTGGGCTGGTTGCGGCTGCGGTGCGCAGCTGGTTGAAGATCACCGATCACGTACCCGGCGGCGTCGCGGTCGATCGAATCGGGCGCCGTCGACCACAAGGTTGCACCGTCGTGGATCCTGCTCTCGGCCGTCTCGGCGATCGCCGGAGCCAGCCTCGGGCCGTCGTTCGCCCTGGTGATGATCGGTGGTGGCCTCGGGTCGTGGATCGCCTCGAAGCGGTGGCCCGGTGACGAGACCGCCCGTCTCGACACGACGATGGCGGGCATCTCCGGTGGATTCGGTGGCGCGTTCACCTCCCCGGGCCTCGGCACGCTGATCGTCAGCGAGCTGGCACCGACACCGAAGGACCGCTACATCGAGTCGATCCTGCCGCAACTGATCGCCGCGACGGTTGCGTTCGCCGTGTTCTTCGGCGCGGTCGGAACGACGTTCCTCAACAGCTTCGCGGTGCCCGTCGACGACTTCGCGAGCTGGCACCTCCTCGTCGGCGCCGGGCTCGGCCTCGTCTCGAGCGTGATCATGATCGTGTTCGTCATCATCGTGAAGCTGATCCAGATGGTCGCCGCGAAGTTGACGAATCCGTACGTGCGCGGCGCCGTCGGCGGTGCGCTCGTCGGTCTGATCGCGTTCGCACTGCCGCTCACCATCGGAGCGGGCAACGATCAGCTCACGACGGTGATCGACGAGTCGGCGTCGATCAGCATCTGGCTCCTCGTCGCGGTGCTCGTCGGCAAGATGCTGGCAATGGCGATCAGCCTCGCCACGGGCTTCATCGGCGGCAACGTGCTGCCGATGCTCTTCGTCGGCGGCACCGCCGGCGTCGTCGTGCACCTGATGTTTCCCGACATCCCGTACGCGATCGCCGTCGGCTCCATGCTGGCGGCCGTGCCCGGAGCAACCATCAAGGCACCGATCGGACTCACGTTCATCGCGGTGCTGGCCGTCGGACTCGGCCCGCTCACCGCGGCACCCGTCATCATCGCCGTCGCCGTCGCGTACCTGACCACCTCCACCGTGGTCGCGCTGATCAAGTCACGCCGGGTGGAAGTTCCCAGAACCACACGCCTGACGACCGGCTGGTCTCGGAGGCGTCAGCCGGGGGGTGCGGTTGGGTGGAGCGTCTGATGCATCACGACCGCTGCCTCGATGTTGTCGTGGATGTGGCTCCGATCGACCAGTTCGAAGAAGCCGTCCCGTTCGAGCACGTCGATCACCTGCGCCTTCACCCGAGCGAGGTGCAGGTCGATGCCGTGGTCGATGCCGGCCTGGGCGATCGCCATCAGGACGTCGGCGCCCTCGGTGTCGATGAAGTTGACGCCTTCCATGCTCAGGATCACGCCGTCGAGCCCCGTCGGTTCCTCGACACGGATCTGGCGGAGTCGGTCCGCGAGAGCATCGGCGTTGACGAAGAACAGCCCGCCGTCGAACCGGAGGATCTTCAGCCCGGGGATCGTCTCGCAGTCGTCGTGCCGTTCGAGGTCGTAGAACGCATCGGTTCCCGGCTTGCGGCCAAGCTCCGGGATGTACGGCAGTGCCGAAACCGCGATGAGCCAGATCATCGAGATCCCGACTCCGATGAAGACACCTTGCAGGATGCCGAACGTCATCACACCCAGCAGGGCGGCAATCGCAGCGCCGAACTCGTAGCGCTTGACGACGACCAGTCGCTTCATCTCCCCGACGTCCATCATGCCGAGCGTGACGGCCTCGATGATGATTGCCCCGAGCACCGCCTCGGGGAGCTTCGAGAAGATCGGCGCGAGGAAGAGCAGCGTGAGGATGACGAAGCCGCCCTGGGCGAGGTTCGACACCTGCGACCTCGCACCGGCGCCGTCGTTGACGGGGCTCTTGGAGAGGCTGCCGTTGTTGAACACCCCCTGGAAGACGCTCGACGACACGTTCGACACGCCCTGGGCGAGCAGTTCCTGGTCGACGTCGATCCGGTAGTTGTGCTTGGACGCGTACTGGCGCACGCCGGCAGTCGTCACCGAGAACCCAATCAGCACCAACCCGACCGCTGCCCCCATCACGACCGACCAGTTGTCGAAGATGATCTGCAGGTCGGGGAAGGAGGGATTCGGAAGGCCCCGCGGCACATCGGCGATCAGTTCGACCCCACGGTCGCCCAGATCGAAGATCACGGTCGCGAGAATGCCGAGCACCACCGCGACCAGCTCGGCGGGCACCTTCGGCACGAGGAACTTGAGGCCGAACAACACGACCAGCGCCACGACGCCGACGACGACGGTTGTCCGGTTCGCGTCGGAGAGACTCGTGGCCCACTCCCAGAGCTTCTGCCACGTGTTCGAACCGGACTTCTCGGTCCCCGTGACCTTGAACAGCTCACCGGACACGACGTTGATGGCGACGCCGAAGATGAACCCGGTCAGCACCGCCGCCGACAGGAACTCGGCGATCCAGCCCATCTTGAGCACGGCCATGACCACGAACAGCAGCCCGGCGACCAGCACGACGGCCGCGGCGATCGCCACCGCGTCGTCGGAGCTCGCCGCTCCGATCGACACGACGGCGGCGCCCAACACCGGGGCGGTCGACGAACCTGGGCCCTGGACGAGTTGCTTCGACGTGGTGAAGAGCGCGAACGCGATCATGCCGAACGCCGCGGCGTACAACCCGTGCTGGACCGGCACACCGCTCAGCGACGCGTAACCGAGCGAGGTGGGCACCATCAGCGCCCACACCGACAGCCCGGCGATCACGTCCTTGGTGAGCCACGAGCGTTGGTACTGGGGCAGCCAGGCCAGGATCGGAACGAACCGCTTGATCGAACTCGCCGTGGATGTCGCCACGTCGCCACTGCCTGGCCCCGCTCGGTACTCATCGCGTCTCAGCCTGCCGCTTCAGCGTCCTTCTGGATCTCCGCGGTGTCCGCTTCGAGTTTCTTCTCCTCGACCTTGTCGGCCGTGGTCATCACGCCCTCGATCTTGGCACCCATGTCGGACACGCCGATCACGACGAGACCAGCTTCGCCGGCATCGAGGTTCTCGCCGAGCTCCTTGAGGTCCTTACGGCTCATGCCGGCCGCCGCGTGCCCGGCGAGCGCACCGAGCGCGGCACCACCACCGGTTGTCGCAGCCAGCAGTCCACCACCGATCGCCGCCGCCGGGAACAGCGCGACGACGAGGCCGGTCGCAAGGCCGACGGTCCCACCGCCGACCGCACCGACACGCGTCGGTGTCTCGTGCTTCTTGACGATCTTGACCTTGCCGTGGTCCGTGCGCTCGATGACCGCGGCGTCATATGCGTCGAGCAGACCCTCCCTGGTGTGGAGGTCGTGGACCGCGTCGTAGTCGGCCTCGGCATCGTCGACGCTCGAGTACACCCCGACATACGCCATGAACGTGTCCATTGCCATGTCGCGCTCCTTCGTCCGGTGAACTGGTTGACGACGCCATCCTGAACCCCCCAAGCGGGACCGCAGTCATACAAGCTGGGTGATCCGATGACCGTCGGGGATCGACCGGCGAATGCCGGTTGTCAGCCGAGCACGCTCGGCGCCAGCAGGCCCAGCTCGCGGGCCCGGTCGACCGCTTCACTCCTGCCGGACACCGCCAGCTTCCGGTAGATGGAGTTGGTCTGGGTGCTCACCGTGTTTCTCGAGACGTACAGCCGTTCGCCGATCTCCTTGAGCGAGAGATGCGTCTGCAGGTACGGCAGCAGACGGAGCTCAGCGGTCGACAGTGCGGTTCCGCGCAGATCGGTCGGCCACTCGCTCAACGTCTGCCGGAGCACGTCCACGCGGGCGCCGAGGTGGCCGAGTTTCGGTCGTCGGTACAGAATTCCTTCGGCCTCCTGCAGCAGGATCCGGGCGGCCTCGGGATCACCCAACAACAGGTGCGCATCGGCCATCTCGAGACGCACCCACACCGCACCCCACGGATTGACCCAGGTCACCGAGGTTCGCAAACGCATGGCGTTGAACAACGTCGCCCGGGCCGCCTCGGTCTCGTTGCGGTGCAACAACAGGCGAGCGCGGGCCGCTTCGACGATCGAGTTGACGGCGTACTCCGAGAGGTGTGCCCGCTCGATGACCGAGGCGGCAAGTTCGAGGTCGCGCTCGGCACTCACCCAGTCCCCTCGATCCATCGACAGCACCGCACGGTACGCGAGGTAGCGTGCCGCTGGATCCTCGAATCCGTCGGTCGCGGTGGTCACCTCGATGCTCTCCGAGAACAGCACGAACGCCCCGTCATCATCGCCTTGCAGCCAACGGGCGACCGCAAGGAATCCGAGAGACGCCGGCCGCCATAGACCCCAGACCGGTTCATTGATCACGACCGATCTCGCGTCCGCTTCCATCTGCTCGATGCCATGAGCACAGAGAAAGGCCCGGAGCGCGGCACGGCTCGAGACGAACGAGTCATCCTCGCTCCCGGGCGTCAGATGCTCGATGCGATCGGCCCAGCGCTGTGCTTCGACAGTATTCCCGGTCAACGCTTCCAGCCAGCCGACCAGCCCGGCGAGTTCCGGATTCCGTGCGATCATCTCCTCGCCGAGTTGGTCCAGCCACCTCCTGACAGCGCTCAACCGTCCGTCGTTGTACGCCCGCGAGATCTCCGTGACGATCAGGTCAGCGGCGATGGTGAGATCGCCACCGGCTCGCGCATGTTCGATCGTGTGCTCGATGGAACCGGCTGACGCCCACCACCGAGCGGCGCGTAGATGACGCTCCCGAACGAGGTCCGGTTCGCGGCAGGTCTCGTCGAGGAGCGCTATTCTGAACAGCGGGTGATAGCGGTACCATCCGCCGCTGCCGTCGAGTTGGGTCACGAACAGGCCCGAATCCAGCAACGCCTCCAATACGTCGGCTGACTGCGTCGATTCGATGACCGCGTCGCACAACGGCGCGCTCAACGGATCGAGGATCGCCGTCTGATGGAGAAAGCGATCGACCTCCGGCGAGAGTCCGGTCAGGACCTCCGATCGAATGAACTCGGAGACGGCCCGATCGGGCGACAAGGGTGCGACGCTGGAACCGATCGTGGCGGAGTCGCTGCGGTAGGTGTGCGCGAAGAGCGCCAGGCCGGCGGGCCATCCCTCTGTTCGCTCGAGCAATTGACGAACCCGGTCCGGTGACGGTGCCACACCATGGAACTCGAGGAGTTGCTCCAGCTCTACTGCGTCGAAGACCAGATCGGCCGCACCGATCTCGAGCACCTCCCCTCGCACGCGCCGACGGCCGCCGGCAAGCCACACCTCCCGGCGACTGGAGACGACCAGTTGTACCTGCTCAGGCAGGAGATCGAGAAGCAGGCGGAGCGCGTCCTGGCAGTCGAGTGATCGGATTTCGTCGAGGTGGTCCAACACGACGACGAGCGGCTCATCGACCGCACCGATCGAGGCCGCCAACCCCGGCACGACCCGGCCGAGCACCGAAACGTCAGGCGAGAGCAGCTCGCGGGAGAGGGATGGGTCCAGCTCTCGCACTCGCTTCACCCCCTCGATGATCGATGCCATCAGCGTCGCGACATCGTCGTCAGCACGCTCCAACGACACCCACGCGACCGCGCGATCGTCGTGCTGCAGCCAGTCGACGAGCAGCGTCGTCTTGCCGTATCCGACCGGCGCCGACACGACGACCAGCGGGAGATCAGCGCTGGCGGCAAGCCGGCTCGTCAGGCGTTCGCGCCGGATGATCCCCGAGTGAGGGCGCGGAACATTCGTCTTCGCTGCGACAAGGATCTGGTGGACGCTGGTCGCCTCGATCCGCGTGCTCATGATCGCCAATCACGCTAGTGGAACGCGGCCGAGAAGTCGCTGAACGGGTGGGCTCCGACTTCCAGGGGGGGTGTGGACGACGTGGTCAGAGGTCGCGGACGATTGACACCTTCCAATTGCACGGTCACGTCGGTCCGCGGGCCGGCCGCCAGGTCGGCGGCCATGACCGCCGCCGACCCGCGCAGGAACGTGAAGGGCGTGGCCAACATGCGCCCGTATCGGATCGGGACCAAGTTCTGCAGCCGTCGGCCGACCGATCGATCCTGATCCTGCAGGACAGCGCGACCATCCCCATCATCGGCCGAGCCACACGGTCGAGGTTCATACGAAGTGAGTGAAGGATCCGGGCACCCGTCATCGGACAATGGCGCCATGACACATCGGCACCGGGTCGACGCGCCGCAGGCAACCGTCGACGATCGAACGGTGATCAGTTCCCGGATGGAGTAGCTGCCCGGACCGGCACGACCTCTGTCCAAGAATCCTCCGAAAGGAATACCGACCATGGGAAAGAAGAAGCGATCGAAGAAGAACAGGACGCGTCAGTCGTCGGAGGTCGCCGCCGCTGCCGACGGCGACGTCACCGCAGCTGGTGATGCACCGACAGCCCCGGAACCGGGTGGCAAGCTCAAGCGCAAGGAGTACGAGGCCGAGCTGGAGGTGCTCCAGGGCGAACTCGTCGCGATGCAGGAGTGGGTGAAGGCGACGGGCGCGAAGATCTGCATCGTGTTCGAGGGCCGTGACACCGCGGGCAAGGGCGGCACGATCAAGCGGATCACCGAACGGGTCAGCCCACGCACGTTCCGCGTGGCGGCGCTGCCCGCGCCGACCGAGCGTGAGAAGTCGCAGATGTACCTGCAGCGGTACATGTCGCACTTCCCTGCCGCCGGTGAGGTCGTGATCTTCGACCGCAGTTGGTACAACCGCGCCGGGGTCGAGCCCGTGATGGGCTTCTGCACCCAGGAGCAGACCGAACGGTTCCTCGACCAGACGCCATTGGTCGAGCGGGCGATCGTCGATTCGGGGATCCATCTGATCAAGTACTGGCTCGAGGTGAGCGCCGACGAACAGACCCGACGGCTCAAGAGCCGCATCGACGACCCGCGCAAGATCTGGAAGCTGTCGGACATGGACCTCAAGTCCTACAGCCGCTGGTACGACTACTCGCGGGCCCGCGATGCGATGCTCGCCGCCACCGACACGTCGTGGGCGCCGTGGTTCATCGCCCACACCGACGACAAGAAACGGGGCCGCCTCAACATCATCTCGCACCTGCTCTCGCAGATTCCGTACGAGAAGATCGACCGGCCCGAGATCAAGCTGCCCCGACGGCAAGCAGCTCGCGGCTACGTCGAGCCCGACCTACCCTTGCGCCACATTCCTGAGCGCTTCTGAGGATCATTGAGGACACCGCGATGACCATGACCGAAGACCCAACCCAACAACCGACGTCCGACGGCACACGGTGGTACTCGCTGTCGGTCGAGGACGCTGTCTCCCGGCTCGGCGTCGACGCGGCATCGGGGCTCAGCGCCGCCGAAGTGACCAGTCGTGTGGCGAAGTACGGCAAGAACGAGGTTGCCACCGAACC
>CAVORH010000049.1:0-68368 GCA_963698565.1 Ilumatobacteraceae bacterium | reverse complement strand
CGGGTTGTTTGTGTGGGGCGGCTTCGCCGGCGGCAGAGCCCTTGACCGACGGAGAGTCACGACTCCCGCGACCGGGCAGTGGCGCCTGGTCCCGAACGCACCGCTCGCCATTCCAGCAGGCGGACGCGATCGGCGTCTGGACAGGTTCCGAGGTAGTCGTGATCAATGGGTCCAGCAGGGCGACGTCAAGTCCAGCGTTCAACCCGACAACGTTCACCTGGCGGGAGCTGTCGGACCCGCCCGTCGACAATGCCGCCAACACGCTCAGCCGGGCCGTGCTCGTGGGCAGCGACGTCATGCTTTTCTCGGTCTTCGAAGATGGTGTTGCGCCGCAGAACCAAGTTCGCCGATCCTCGATGACCTCCAGAGCAGTCACTGGTCTGTCGTTGATTCCCCACCAATCGCCATGGGTTCCGGGGTCGATCTCGTTGTCGAGGGCCGAGCGTGTCGGCGATCGGGCGGACAGAGCGATCCCAGCGGGATGCGGAAGAGCTCACGTTCTTGCCTTCACACCAACCGAGCAACTCATGGAAGGAGTTTCCGCCGGGCCAGCGTCCCGGCTCGCCGACCCGGTCGCTGTCTGGTACCGGACCGAACTCTTCGTTGGCGGCGGCGGATCCTGCACGAACGGTGTCGCAGCAACCAGCTTCCAGGACAGCGCCTACCTGCTGAACCCGTCCACCGGGAAGCGCGCGATCCACCGCCCCCGCCAGAAGGCTTCTACTCCTGGTACCGGTACCCAACAGTTGGACCGGCAACGCCGTGGCGACGATGACTCCGACCGGACAACCGCTTCTCTACGACCCGACAACCAACGAGTGGCACCTCGGCCCCGCCATCACCGCCGAGAAGGGAATCGCGCCGAATCGAACGCCATTGTGCATGCTCCTGGAGAACAGCATCCTCATGTACTGGCGGCCGACCCACTCTGAACGGCGAAATGTGCTGTGAAGCGTTCAGCGGCACCTACGCCTACACCATACCCAGAAGGGTTCTGAACCTGTCAGCGAACGGCACAACACAAATTCGAACACATCGCCGTTGTCCTCCAACGCTCTCCGGCAACCTCAACCGACAACTCTCACAGGGGTTGCTCCCCCCTCGGAACACGCGGTACCTCCAAAGGCCGCACAGTTCGCCACGCATAATCCCTACCCCACACTCCACACGGGTGTGCGATATCGGCCCAAGCCGAGCACTGCATAATCCCGCCCGGGATGGTCTACGGTCGGGATACCGAACCCCTGGGCGGCGGCATCGGGAAAAGCTGATATTACCGCTCGGTTCTCTTCCTCGTCGCTTTGACGGCCTTCGCCGAGTATTCTGTGGAACAATGTACAACATTAATCCGCCCCGTCGCCGTACAGCGTCAATCTCGAACCGGGGCAGTCGATCACGGAAGTCATCTCGACGCACTGCGGCTACGAACGACTTGAGGTCTCAATCAACGGGCAGTTCTGGATTGCTGATGGTCTCGGCACCGATTCGGCGGGTAACGAGACCGAGCCCGACTGGCCCCAGGGAACCCGACGAGCGGAACTCGAACTCGAGCTGCTGAACTGGAGACGCTGAGAGTGACCGCCCTGGGCTCCGAGGTCGCGCACCATCTATCGCCGATCGACACCGAGCCGTGGTGCGAGTAGTACGTCCTCCCACGGTCTCCCGGCGACCGACTCGTCCTGACTGAGGATCGCTTCGCCACGCAGAGTCACTACGGTTACCAGTCCAGGTGCGCCGCATCGCTGCCCAAGCGTGACGTCACACTTCGTTCACTGCGAACAGCTACCGGCGACAGTCGGGCGTCTCGACAAACCGGCCGTCGTCGTCGATCACGAAGAACACGGTCTCCGAACTGAGCAAGGCTGAGACCTCCCGTCTCGACACACCAGCGTCCGCTTATCTGCTGTTGAAGAGAGACCACCCGATCGGAGCCCCGCCGAGTGCTTCCGACACCGGGTCGGAGTCGGTCGCATACGCGGTCAGTCAGAACTGTCCCGGATCGACGATGGCCGTGCTCGCAGCTTGAGAGCTTGTCGGCCTCGTCACCGACGTCGACGACTTGCCGATGATCGACACAGCCAGACCAGCGAGCATGACTACCGCCGCGAGCCCGATGATGATCATCAGGCGCACCTGCCTCTCTCGCTGTTCCTCGTCGGGAGTCGCGGCCTGAGACATTGGAAGCGACTGTACGGCTGACCGCACACTTCGTCACGCAGAATCACGACATGGCGTCGAGAAAGAGTCGCCGCCACACTCCGGCCCAAGCAGCGCACTCCGTCATCACGACGTGCGAGAGCGGGACGAGACCGCACGGGAGCGCAGAGCGGCAGTTCGGCGCTACCTGCGGCACACTGTCCTCACGGTGCACCGCGTCGATGAGGGCATCCACCCCGAAGGCATCGGCGAAGCAGCGTGGATGCCAGTGCTGCGTAGGGTCCGAGCGCAAGTCCTCGAGGAACGGTTGCCACCACGGCTCGGCGTTCGCGAGCTTTTGGTGACGCCCGGACCACTTGGGTCAATGTCTCGACTGCAACCGTCACAGCGCGCTGTCCCGCCTATCCGCATCGGGCCATCCTGCCGGACGAGGGTTAGAGAAGCCAGCGCCGAGCGGCAGATATGGGCGCGTCCAATACCGGCACATCTGAGACAGTCGGTGGCTGCACGAATGCTGCGTTCTGCGGACGGAACGCGTCCACTATCAGTGGTCAGTCGACCCAGCCGAAGTCACGCAGAAACTGGTCTGCGACCTCGAGGATCCGATCGTCGGGGTACGGAGTTTTTCGCCGGGAGCGAAACCCATGAGCGCAAGGTATTCCTGTCGGGAGGTGCCCAAAGGCGTCCGCCAACCGACGCCGGTCACCAGGGCCTCTTCGCTGAGGGCGGGATGGCCCGACACCCAGACTCCGTGGGTCCACGAGGTCTCATCGCTGGAGACCGACGACATCGGCCAGCGAAATCGAAAGCACCGCCCTCCCATGCCCTCCACTCCTTGGCGTCATATGCGATCACGGAGCCCGCACCTGCGTTGAGCGGCAGGGTCTTGCGACTCTGTCGTCGAGGCATCCGCTGATCGGGCCCGCGATGGAGACGAAGGACAACCGGAAGGAGGTCATCATGATTCGCTCCGTACTCATCCTCTGGCTGGGACTTGTTATGGAGGTAGATGACCTGTGGAAGCGACGACGACGCATCCGAGGTGCCGCCAGGAGTCGTCTCCACCCTCGAGGCGATGACCGAAGCGACCAACGGCTATCCTCCGAGGCGCTCGGCGCTCTGACCACAAGGACTTCACCTGGCAGTCCACCGGTCCGGTGGTGTCGGCCCCGGGGCTCCCTCGCGCACATCGACACCTACTACGAGAACGTGGGGTTCCACGTCGAATTGACCCGGCCCACTGACGATCGAGCGTGACGGTGACGCGTACATCGTCGCAACGACGGACCACGTCACCACGATCCCGGACGACATGACCGGTCGTGAGGTCATACGCCTGGTGCTGAAGATCGACGGCTCGTGGCTCGTCCAGAAGCTCCGGTGGACCGAAGATGCTGCCAACTGATCGAGGACCCTCCCGGTTCTCGTGGCTCACACTTTCGTGCCGGGCGTGCTCGTATCGGCCGGACAAGGCACGTATCTGAAGAGCGTTCTCC
Source organism: Ilumatobacteraceae bacterium (assembly GCA_963698565.1). Taxonomy (GTDB): domain Bacteria; phylum Actinomycetota; class Acidimicrobiia; order Acidimicrobiales; family Ilumatobacteraceae; genus Sva-07. The sequence goes on along the minus strand of CAVORH010000049.1, from coordinate 64,715 downwards.
GGGCACGAAACGTCTCGTTGCTGGGCAGTGTCTGCTCAACGCCGGGTCCGGGTCATTCGGCAGCAAGCAGGACGCCTCGAGCGGGCCGCGTCGGTCTAGCACCCACGCTGTGGTGTGATACCCGCTGATTAGGGCTGGATCACGCAATGACAGCGACCGCTGTTCGATGGAGTCGGTACGTCGCTCAAGACTCACCGTTCATCCGCCGACACTCGACGGCGCCGCGGGCACGTCGAGCTTCTGCCAGGCGTCGCCTACCCGATGCCCCCGATCGCCGGAACGCGGACACTCTCGACACGCCGCCTGATAGCGCCGAATGCCCGGTATGTCCGCCCGGCGCAAGCGTCGATCTCAGCGGCGAACCGCTGGGGTCTCGGCACGCGTAATCACCGTGACGCAGCCTCCGATGGTGACCGACTCGAAGCCTCTTTGTGTCAACCCCCAGTTTCCGACGCGTCTGCGGGTGCCGAGGTTGTGCCTCTGGCGGAGCCGAGGCTTCGTCGTAGGGTTGGTTGTCGGGTCCGGAGTGACTTATCCGAAGAGCCGGCCGTTCAGGATGTTGAGCCGGTCACGCTGGATTTCGTGTCGTGCCTGATTGTCCTCCCGGGCCTGCCCATCACTGCTCGAGTCGACGAGCGTCAGCGACCAGTGATCGGTAGATCACGTTGGAGAGTTGCCTCTTGAGTGCGCGGATCGCTTCCTTGGAGTTCTTGCCCTCGGCGCGTTTGCGGTGCGTCGTAGCTCGCGCCCGGCGCACGGCTGGCGGAGCTGTGTGACAGCGGCGACGTGGATGGCCCAGTTGAGCTGTCGGTTGCCGTGCTGGTTCAGTCGGTGCCGTTTGTTCTCACCCGACGACGCCTCGATCGGTGCGGTCGCGTTGTAGCTCGCGAAGCGCGCGGCGGACGCGAACCGTGCGATGTCACCGGTGTGGCCGATGATCATCGCGGCGACCACGACACCGACACCGCGGATGTCGACCAGCGACAGTCCTCGATGCCGCGACCGCGGTGCGGAGTCGTTTCATCGACGCCTTCATCTGTGTCTCGTAGTGGACGATGTCGGCGAGGGTTTCGCGGGCGACCGCGAGGCGATGCTCTGCCATCTCGTGTCGCGGGTTCGATCCGATCGAGGATCTCGTTTGCCCTGGTCACGGTCATTTCTTTGGCCATCCCGCCAGGCTCGAGTTCCATCAACAACGCATGCAGGCGACAGGCCGACTTGTTCGAGGCGGCCCAGATCACGATGCCGTTTCACCAACAACTTCAGCGCGGGCGTGATCGTCGAGCACCACTCGGCCGAGCGCCTCGTTGCGGAGCGCGGCGATCGCCACGGAGCGGGCGTCGTTCGGGTCGTTCTTCTGCCCCTTGCCCGAACCCAACAGGCGGGTGCGCGTCGACAACACCGGGTGGGACATCGACAACGATCTCACCGGCGGCGACGAGCCGCTGCGAGCAAGCAGATAGCCGAGACCGCGGGGACTCGATCGCCCACACCCATCCGGGAACGGTGCCGCCGAGGTACGCAGTTGGTCGGATTGTTTCGAACATGCTCGGACGCGTAGTTCGTCGAGCACAGATTCGGCGTCGTCGATCACGACGGCGGTGTGTGACGCCTTGTGCGGATCGATGCCGATCATCACGTCATTCTGAAGATGCCTTCCTCTCGGTGGTGGGGACCGAGGCAGGCACTCCTGATTCGTGGTTGTCGGGCTCGCGCCTCTTTCGAGCCACACCTCGGGTCAGAACACCGGTCGGGAGACCATTCGTAGTGCAGGTCAACCCGAAAGGTGACAGGCCCTAGTCGAGCCATGCCGACCGGCGTCTGAACGCTACGACAACCGCCGCAACGCCCTTCCATCATCAATCAGGCCCAAGTGCGGCGCCGCACTTTGACCGGCATATCAATCCAAGTGCAGCGCTCGGGACCCGGTGGGCGATCGGTCCGAGCTCCGACGACTCGAAGTGGTGCCGGCCCGTCAGCGGCCGAACTCGGTGAGTGCGTCCTCGAGTTCGGTCACGGCGGTGGCGGCGCGCCAGAGCTGATCTTCGGGGCTGGTGTGGCTGCGGTTGTTTCGCCGCCAGTCGTGGTCCCAGTACTGGGCGAGGATGGATCGCAGGTGCGCCTTGGAGACTTCGAGTTCAACGCCGACCTGTTCGACGAGTTCGGCTCGGTCGGGCTCGACCAAACCGGAGACCACTCCTGATCGCAGTTCGTCGATGAGGCCACTCTCGATGCCGTTCGACGCGGACCAGAATCGGGCGACGCGCTGGTCGCGGTACGTCCATGCCGGCCATGCCGCGGGACGGTAGGACCACAGCATCGGTCGCTTGCCGAGGCGGAGCTGTTCGCCGACCCACTCGGCGGTTGGATGGGCTGCGAGCCAGGGGAGTTCGTCGGGAGGAAGATCGATCATCAACACGACCGTGCCGTGGTCGATCTCGTCGGAGGACTCGAGCAGTGCGCCAGCGACCCACATCTCGGTGAGTGGCCAACCAATTGGAGTCCGACCCAACCGCAACTGCTCGGTGGCGACCTCAGCCATCTCCACCAGGTGACGGATCGTGGTCCCACGTTTCACACCAACAGTGTGGCCGACGCAGGGCACCGTGATGGCGCCGCGGACTGCCCCGGCCGCCCGCAACGATGGGTACTCTGGTGCTGTACTTCGCGACGATTCGACTGCTGCATGTGCGGCCCTTCGTGCCCACGGATTGCCCACGAACGAGTCGATACTGGCCGATACGAGACAACACCAGTCAGCACGTGAAATCGCGTCGTGCCTGATCAGAGCACACGAAACGGTACACGTCGATACCAGGCGGACGGTCCTGGAGCGATCTGTAATCATGAGGTGGCGAGTTCGATCCTCGCACCCGGCTCGAGAGGCGCAGCCTTCTCTGGCGATCGGTCACCCGGGCGCGGATCCGAAACTCGACCTTGCCGATGATTCGGTTCGTCGTTCGATGACTTCGTGCTCGGCATCGGCGAGCCGGTCGAGATCTCGATCGTCGAGCCGACGGCAGAGCAGCGGGATGACGATCGTGTCGTCGGCGTCGATGAGTGATCGCAGATCGTTGCCGAGCGCGTGCGCCGCGTCGGCGTCGAGTTCACCGAGCGATTGCAGCCGCTCCAGGATGTCGAGCGCATCTTCGGCGTTTCGTTCGGCGACCCACGCCGAGTCGCTCGCGGCGCGCCCTGCGACCCGGTCGAGTTCGGGATACACGATCGTCCCGACGAGTTCGATGTAGCGCCTCAGTTCGTGGGCGAGATGCGTGGCGCGTGCCTGGCGATCGGCGTCCGTTGCCGAGGCGAGCGATCGCAGCCCGTCGAACAGCTCCTCGTGAGCCGCCAGGATCGGCTCGGTGAACCGACGTGCTGCTGCGCTCGACGGCGCGCCCGTCGGCGAGGTCTCGTCGACCGTGCTGACCTCCACGCCGGTCTCGGCGCCGTGGGTACGCGTCGACTGGACGCGTACCGCGACCGATGCGTCACCGTAGAGCTCAGCGGGAGCCGAACCGGAGTCCTGCGCAGCGAACGACCAGTCGGGTTGCTTGTCGGCGTGGGCGCTGTCGACGACCGCACGCTGGTGGACCAGATCCACGATCGGTGCGACGAGGAAGCGCCCGGCCTCGTCGACCGACCGGGCGAGGTGGCCCTCCACCGATTCCCGACCGAGCTCGAGCAGGCTGGCGACCGCCGCCCGGTGCTGGCCGGCGAGGGCGCACCTGGCGCCGTCGTCGACCGTGGCGAACCGCCCGTGGAGGGATGCAAGCGTGTCGCTCCCGGCCGACGACGTTCTCACGGTGTCGAGCAGCTGTGCGATGGCGAGGCCGTCGGACTTGCACGGGGTGCACTGCCCGCACGACTCGACCGCCAGGAAGCGGGCGATGCCCTGGGCCACGGCGACGAGATCCGTTCGGTCGTCGAACACGATGAAGCCGCCCGTGCCGAGCCCGGACCCGATGTCCTCGAACGCTTCGTACGTCAACGGGGTGTCGAACTGTGCCGCTTCGATGGCGGCGTTCGCCGTGCCGGAGATCGCCGCCACCAAGGTGCGTTCCGGGCGGTTGCCGCCGCCCAGGACGTCGATGACCTCCCACAGCGGTGTGCCCATGGGGAACTCGCCGACACCGTGTCGCTCGGTGTCGCCGGTGATCGTGCACACGATGGTGCCTGGCGAATCAGCGGTACCGACCGAACGGAACCATTGGGGCCCCTCGAGGATGATGCCGGGGACGTTGGCCATCGTCTCGACGTTGTCGATCAAGGCGGGTGCCTCACGCGTGCCGCCCTCGCCGGCCAAGGCGACCCAGGACGAGGAGTTGCCCGAGGGGGCATCCGGATTGTCGAGACCGCGACGGTAGGGCGGCGTCACCCGTGGGAACGGGTAGCGCCCTTCGATGACCTCCGCGAGCGCCGACTCCTCGCCGAAGAGGTACTCGGACGGACCTTCGACGATGCGCATGGTCACGTCGTCGAGTCCTGCCGATTCGAACTCGGTGATGGCGGCCCGCAGACGCCTGATCTCGGGTCGGAAGGACGCCTTGATCGCGATCACCACCTCCGGTGCTCCGACCGCGCGGGCGGCGATGAGCGCACCCTCGAGCACGCGGTAGGGGTTGCGTCGGATGATCGCCCGGTCCTTGAACGTGCCCGGTTCGCCCTCGGCGGCGTTGACGATCACCGCAGTGGGCTCGACCGAACTGCGGCTGTCGGCCACCGTCCGCCACTTGAGGCCGGTGGGGAAGCCGGCGCCGCCCCGTCCGCGAAGTCCGGCGTCGGTGATCGTGGCGATCAGGTCGTCCGGTTCGGTGGCGGCGGCGACGGACAGCGCTCGACCGCCTCCAGCGGCGAGGTGACCGTGGAGGTCGGCAACGGGTATGGCATCGAGGACACGTTCGACAATTGGCACGCGTTGGTCGTACCCGATCGCATCCCAATCGAATCGTCCGACGCCGGTCGGCCTTCCCGCGCCCGACGATCGATCCTGAGGGTGCATCGAGGACCTTCGGCTCTTGCGTGGATACCCCCGCGGTATACGTTCGGGCACGAGGCCTCGGCAACGAAAGATCGGCCATCGCCTCCTCGGTCCCGCGCTCGCCGGCGCTGCGGGCGCCGCGTCGCTGACCGTCGCGTCAACCGCATCGGCCGGCATCATTCCCGAGTCGGGCTGGAACGTCGACAATGTGACCGTCGCTCTGGACGGCACCGGAAGCAGCTTCAACCCGACGGACGGCAGCTACGTCTTCATCTCCGACAGAATCTCTACGAGTTGGCGGGTGAGATCCCTGGCGACGACATCTCCTCGTACCTGACCGTGATCTCGTCGGCGTGGGACACCTGGAACGAGTGCCTCTCGACTGCTGAAACCCGGTTCGAACGGTTCGACTGCGCCGAGGAGAGCGACATGGAGCAGGCGATCACCGACCTGTACGACGCACTGCGCTCGTCGTGATGACCGGCCACGAAGACCCTGGCGGACGGATCGAGCTGACACCATGTCCGGCGCAACCGAGGCCTACGCACAGGTGGTTGCGATCACGCCGAATCCGAGTCCGCATCAGGAACTCCTGCAGCCTTTCGGCCGTTGTCAGAGCTGGGCGACGAACTCCTCCAGGTGGGAGAGCACGGCGTCGAGGCAGGCGGCATCCTGCGCCTGGCTCGAGTTCGTGAACGAACAGTACGAAGCGATCTCCTCCGGGTAGCGCGCCGGGAGCCAGTCGTGCAGGAACTCGTCGGCCTGGTCGAGCGTGAGGACCGAGAGCGCCTTCTCGCCTGCATTCTGGATCGGATCGAGGTCGAGCACCGGCCCGGTCGGTTCGGTCGGTACGACGATGTCGCCATCGGCGATGGCGGTCTGCGCGCGAGCCAACGTCGCTGTCATCTCGTCGGTCAACCCGTCGCCCTGCGTGGAGTAGCCGAACGCGCCCTCGGCGACCCCGACGCGCTCCACACCACCGACCGGTTCGTCGCCCAACAGCCGTTCGACCAACAGCCGTGCGGCGACGTCGCCGCGCTTGATCACCGACGTGAGCACGTGCGGGCGCTGCACCTCGTCGACATCGAACCACTGGTCGTTGTCGACGCCGATCGCCCACAGCGGGCGCCCCTGTGCTCTGGACTGATCGACCACGGCGTCGAACAGGCCCAGTCCCGACGCGCCAGCGGCGTGGAAGACCACGTCGGCACCCATCTCATACAACGCGGCCGCCCGTGCGTAGCCGAGGTCCGGCCGTCCGAACGCGAAGATCGGAATGCCTCCCACGTCGTTGGCGAACTGCTGCAGGACATACGTCGACAGGACCTCGACCTCGGGATCGATCCAGTGGGCGCCCGACTCGAATCCCGCCTGGAAGTCGGAGACGATCGACGGGTCACCACCCACGAAACCGACCACGCCGGTCTCGGTCTTCATTGCCGCGGCCGCGCCGGCGAGGAACGCCCCCTGCTCGTTGCTGAACCGCACGCCGGCGGTGTTGGGCGAGTCGACGACACCGTCGACGACACCGAACCTGATCTCGGGGAAGTCCGTGAACACCTCTGGCGCCACGATCGTCGGCGTCGCATCGCTGATGATGACGTCGGGGCCGGTCTCGGCCAGAGCGCGGAAGTCCGCCGGCGGGTCGACGACGGCCGGTGCGTCCACCAACTCGAAATCGAGGTCCTGGGCGGCGCGATCGAGGCCCGAGGCCATGTTGTCGTTCCATCCGCCGTCGCCTCGATACCCGAAGAACGCAACGGTGGGAACAGGGGTGTCACCGAAGGGACGGAGCATCAGGAGGCCTGCGAGGACGGCGCCGACGAGCAGCATCGCAGCGATCGCCCACAGTCGCCGGCGCGCCGACCGCTCGGCCCTTGCGGTACTCGCCAGCTGCCGGTGTTGCTCCTCGACCTCCTGCTCGCTGTGTCGTGTCGACGCCTCGAGGAACCGCTGTTCATCGAGCGTGAGGTGCATGAGCGCGGACGCCGCCCACGTGGCGTACGCCTCGAGCCGACCAGCGCTCAGGAGGTAGTCCGGATCCTCGTCGGCTTCACGCCATTCGTTCATCGCCACCGCGAGCCACGCATGGCGTCTGACGTCCTCCCGGGCTGATTCGATCCACGCCCGGAGGTGCTCCCAATCGGTCAGCAGGGCTTCGTGGGCCACCTCGACCGTCGGGGAATCGGTCACCACGTCACGGTCGAGCACGAGCAGGCGGTTGGCGGCGTAGGCGTCGATCACGGTCTGCAGGGCCAACACGTCGACGTCGAGCGACAGGAGCTCGGATGCCGGCACACGCCGTCGCGTCCACTCGTCGTTGTCGGCGATGTTGACGAGCCGGAGGAAGAGTTGCCGTGCGGCGGCCTGCTGCTCGTCGTCGAGTTGCGCGTAGATGTCGTCGGCCCGGTGGCCGAGCGCGCCGCTCAGACCGCCCATCGCCTGGTACGCGGCAAGGCTCAGCGTGTCGCCGTCACGCCGATCGAAGAGCTCGGTCAGGGTGAACTGGAACAGCGGAAGTCCCCCCGGACGACCGATCACGTCGGTCAACAGTGCTGCGACGAGTGCCGGCTCCGGTGCCACTCCCGCCCGCTCGGCCGGCCGTTGGGCGGCCATCTCGAGCTCGTCGGAGGTCAGCGGGACGACGTTGATGATTCCGCCGCCGAGTCGGGCACCGAACTCGGGGTACGACAGCGGGCGGTCGTAGAAGTCGGCTCGCAGCGCGATCACGACCATCAACCGTCCCCGGGAGTCGTCGACGGCGTCGATCAGGCCGGTCAGGAAACGCGAGCGTTCGTCCTCGCTCGGTACGAGGGTGAACAATTCCTCGAACTGGTCGATCACCAGGAGGAGACGGTCCGAGTCGCTCGGAAGCACCCGCAGGATCGCTCGCAGCAGGCCGGTCTCACGGTCGGCGAGTTGCTCGGACAGGCTGTCGGGTGCGACGGGCGACGACCGCAACAGCGCCGCCTCGAGCTCTGCGAACGGCCGCGACCCGGGCACCATCGCGGCGATCACCCAGCGATCGGAGCCTTCGATGGCGCCCTTGCGCAACGTCGGGATCAGCCCGGCTCGGACGATGCTCGACTTGCCCGATCCGCTGGGTCCGACGATCCCGATCACGTCCCTGCCGCCGTCGAGGCGACGTACCGCCTCTGCGACGATTCGTTCGCGTCCGAAGAAGTCGGCGCTGTCCGCTTCGCCGAATGCCCGCAGGCCCTTGAACGGATTGGCGGTCGGCATCGGCGACGACGGTTCGTCGGCCAAGTCGGCCGACCGCTGATGCGCATCCAGACGCGAGTCGTGCAGGAGGATCTGTTCCTCCAGCCGCTGCAACTCGGCGGATGGAGCGAGTCCCAGCTCCACCAGCTGGAGACGGAACCGTCTGAACACCTGGAGCGCTTCGGTCTGGCGTCGCGATCGGTACAGGGCGAGCATCAGTTGACCCACGACCCGCTCGCGTGTCGGGTGCTCGCGATGGAACGCCTCGAGTTCGCTGATCAGCTCACCGGCCCGTCCGAGGTCCAACTCGGCCGCGAAACGATCCTCCCTGGCGAGCAGGTGGAGCTCTTCGAGCCGGGTGATCTCGATCTGCGCGAAGTCGTCGTAGGTGAACTCCTCCAGCGCCGGACCCCGCCACAAGCCGAGGGCGTCGTTCAAGAGCTGCAACGCCGCTTCGGGATCGTCCCTCACCAGGGCATGTCCATCAGCGGCCATCGACTCGAATCGGTGGACGTCGATGTCGTTCGGATCAACGGCCAGCGAATAGCCGTGGTCGCACGTGACGAGCAGGTCGCGCTCGCCGAGCGCCGTGCGCAGCCGTGAGATGTGGACCCAGAGTGCGTTCTCCATCCCGAGCGCATCGTTTCCCCACAGCGCTTCGAGGAGCCGATCGGTGGACACGACCCGGTTGGCGTTGAGCAGCAGCAGGGCCAACAACGCGCGATGCTTCGGGCCCCCGACATCGACGAGGCGGCCCTCGTCGCGTACCTCCAACGGACCCAGGATTGCGAACTCCACGGCTGCCTCCTCCGGTCTCTCCCCACCATGCAACGCTCGTTGCGACCAGGCGTCCAGGGTCGTTCGACCACGGCGAGTGATCGTTGGCGCTCGCGAGCGGGTCGGGCGGGGTCCCGGTGGCCGTCACCCGGCGAGGTGTGCTCGCGTTCAGGCGGGGAGGCAGTTGGCCGGTCAACGCCTCGAACCGTGCGAACTCCCGATCCCGGTGCTCGTGGGGACCCAGCGGTGTCGACAACAGACCGTAGGCCAGCGCGTCCGCGGCGATCTCGGTCGCTCGGAAGATGCGGGGCGTGTCGTGAGAGTTCCAGGTCGGTGCGTCGACCGTCCGCCGGAAGTCCTCCCTCGCGTCGTCGTCGAGGTTGAAGTGCTCCCACGCGTGCCCCAGTTCGTGCAGTGTGAGGAACTCGCACTCGAAGCAGAGGTCGATGACCGCTCGATCGTCGTCGACGCGGAAGAAGCCACGGTGCCCCCCACAACCGTCGGCGTCGTCGTGGAGCCGGACGAGGAGGTCGGGCAAGGGGAGATCGTTCGTCACGAATCGTGTCACCGACTGCCGTACCGCTTCCCGTTGGGACGGCGATCCGCCGACGAACTCGACCAGCGGATCCGAGCTCGTCGCCGGCGCGATCTCGTGGATGCGGGTCGTGTCGGCAGCGCTCGAGAGGAGCACGAGGCCGATGACGACGGCGTGGGCGAATACCTGGAGGAGCATGTTTTCAGGGTGACGACCAGGCCTTTCTCGTGGCCTTCGCGTGCAACGTCGTCAGCGACAGCTCGCTGCAAGCTCGCACCGTGTACGGCTTCTGGGCGCTCGTCCCGCACCCGCGACGTGAAGCGATCAGCGGTGTCACCGAGCACGCGGGCGCCGACAGCCACGGATGGCTCGTTGTGGCCCTTCGCGGAATTGGGCCAAGATTGGACCGTGCCGCGCGCCGACGAGTCACTCCCGACGGGGTGGGTCACCTTCCTGCTCACCGACATCGAGGGGTCGACGCAGGCGTGGCAGGCAGCGCCCGGCGAGATGACGGCGCTCGTGTCGCAGCACTACGAGATCCTCGAGCGCGGCATCGCCGGGCATGGCGGTGTGCGTCCCGAGGAACAGGGCGAGGGCGACAGCGTCGTCGCCGTCTTCACCGACGCAGCGGCGGCTGTTGCCGCGGCGGTCCACACGCAGCTGGTGTTGCGCAGCGAACTCCCGGACCTCCCGGTGCGAATGGCGTTGCACACCGGTGATGCGATGCTGCGCAACGAGAACAACTACGTGGGTCTCACCATCATCCGGTGTGCCCGCATCCGCAGCTGCGGCCACGGAGGCCAGATCCTCCTCTCCGAGGAGACCGCACGCGAGATCGCCCAGACCGGTCCCGAGGCCGTCGGCGTCGTCGACCTCGGTCTCTACGGCCTTCGAGGTCTCGACGGACGGTCGCGGATCTGGCAGGTCACCCATCCGGGTCTCCCGACGGCGTTTCCGCCGCTCAAGGCGGGGACCTCTGCGGCAGGCAACCTCCCGGCACTGATCAGCTCGTTCGTCGGTCGTCGTGCCGACCTGGCTGCGGTCAGCCGTTCGTTGGCGACCAGCCGCCTCGTCACGCTGACCGGCGAAGCCGGCATCGGCAAGAGCAGGCTGGCGCGTGCTGGTGCAGATGCTGCAGGCAACTCGTTCCCCGGGGGTGTGTGGTGGGTCGGTCTGGGCGACCTTCCGAGCGATGACGTGACCGCGGTGAGCGCCGCCATCGTCCGGGCGTGCGCGTTGGCGGGCGACGTCGAACCTGGCGAACTGGTCGCCGACCATTTCGGTTCGGTCGCCGACTCGCTGCTGATTCTCGACGGTCACGAGCGTGCGCCGACCGCTGTGGCGTCGGTCGTCGAGGTGCTGCTCGCCGGCTGTCCGGATGCTCGCGTGCTCACCACGGGGCGCGGCCCCCTGGGGGTCCCGGGCGAGGTGGTCCACGCGGTGCCACCCCTTGCGGTGCCTGCACCCGACTTCGACGGTGACCTCGCCGACCTCGCCGAGGTCGACGCGACCCGGCTGTTCATCGAGCGCGTCGCGGACCACGTCGTGGCCGTGGATCCCGTCGGTGATGCCGCCATGCACATTGCGTCGATCTGTCGTGATCTGCACGGCGTGCCACTCGCCATCGAACTGGCAGCCGCGCGAGCGGGGGCCACCTCGGTCGCCGAGTTGGCGGCGAGCGTCGACCAGTTGGCGCAGCACGACGTCGGCTCAGCCGGCGTGACCGGGACGCTGGCCTCGTCGATCGCGTGGACCCACCAGTTCCTGCCTCCAGGGGCGCAGATCGCGCTGCGACGGCTCGCGGTGTTCCGAGGCGAGTTCGAGATCGACGCCGGCACCGCCGTGGTCGTGGGCGGTCGGCTCGACGGCGCAGCGTCGGCGAACGCGATCCGGACGCTGTTCGAACAGAACCTCTTGTCGTTCGACGACGACGCCGGTCGGGTCAGCATGGCACCGGCGATCCGTGCGTTCGCCGAGGAACGGCTGGCGGACTCCGATGACCTCGCCGGTGCGAGCGCGCGTCACGGCGCGTGGTTCGCTGCGCTCGCAGAGCGGTTCGACGATCAGACGATGCCGCTCTCGCTGCTCGCACCCGACGAAGCGGACGTCCTCGCGGCCCTCGACGCGTCGATGGCGGGAGACGATCCGTCCGTTGCGCTGCGCATCCTCGCGACACTCGGGGCGCAGTGGCGCAACCTCGGATACCCCGAGATCGCCGACCGAGCAGCAGCGTGGCTGTGCACCCGGACTCCGAGCGACGGCGAGGAGCGCTGGGCTGCGGCGGTGGCCCGTCTGTGCCTGGCACAGTCCGGAGATCCCGATGCTGCGGTCCATGCATTCGCCGACGAGGCGTTGGCCATCGCCGAACTGGCGGGCGACGAACGAACGATCGAGCTGCTCGGATCGGTTGCTCACCACGATGATGCGACGACAGTCGGAACTGTCCGATGAGACATGGCGCCCAGGTCAGGACACCGGTGAGACTGCACGGATGAGCGACGCAGCCGGATCTCCGACATCGTGGCTCGTCGTCCACCAACCCGGCCACGCGCCGCTGACGGTCGAACTCGACGGCGAACTGTCGGTGGGGCGCGACGTCGGGCAGCCGGCGGTCGACGGCCACCTCGCCCTGCGTGGCGATCCGACGGTGTCGCGCCTGCACGCTGTGCTGGTGCCTCGGTCGGCCGGCTGGTGTGTCCAGGCGACTTCATCGACCAACGGGTTGTTCGTCGGCGGCGATCGCCTCAGCTCCGGATCGGTCCACCTGCTGGTCCCCGGCGAGGAACTCCGACTCGGTGAACGCACGACGATCGTCTTCCACTCGGTGGGCGGTCCGCTCGACGACCGTTCTCGCACCCAGACCGCGCGGAGCCGACCGGAGCTGACCCCGGGGGAACGGCGGGTCCTGTTGTGCTTGTGCTCGCCCGTACTCGACGGCGACGTGTTCACTCCGCCTGCAACGGTGTCGGCCATCGCGTCGGAGCTGTGCGTCACCGAGAGCGCCGTCAAGCAGCAGCTCGGCCGGCTGTATCTGAAGTTCGACGTCGAGGAGGGTGCCGATCGACGGGTTCGGCTGGCCAACGAGGCACTCGGATGCGGTGCGGTTCGGCTCGCCGATCTGCAGTCGTTGCGGGGCGGGCCATGACGACAGCGGACGTCACGACGGTGCCCGAACTGGTCGGTGGCCGATTCCAGATCCGGGAGCTGCTCGCAACGGGTGGGGAAGCCGAAGTTCACTTGGCCCGCGATCTCGAGTTGGACCTCGACGTCGTCGTGAAGACCCGTCGTGTCGTCGACGACGACGACCTCGCGCGGCTCCGACGCGAGGCGGGGATGCTGATGCGCATCGTCGCTCACGGCGGGCTGCCGACGGTTCGCAGTGACCTCGTCGAGGCCGGTCGCTACTACATGATCAGCGATCACGTGGTCGGCAATGATCTCCGTGCGATCGTCGATGCCCAGGATGCAGCCGGCCTCCCACTCCCGACCGTTCTCGGGTTGATCGATCAGCTCGCCGAGACGCTCGACCATCTTCACCGCCACCAGCCCGCCGTCGTCCACGGCGACGTCAAACCGGAGAACGTGATCGTCACGGCCGACGGTCGCGCCGTGCTCGTCGACTTCGGCGCAGCGATGCGCGTCGGGGACGATCGTGAACGTCTCGGCACCCCCGGCTTCTCGGCGCCGGAGGTGCTCGCGGGGGAAGCCTTGAGCCCTGCCGCCGACGTCTATTCGCTCGCCGCGCTGACCGTGTACCTGCTCACCGGAATCGTGCCGAAGTTGGGAACCGCCTGGCCCGAGGCACTCGGAGACCTGGTTCGGCTGGAGCGAGTCTTGCGGCGCGGGCTCACGTGGGATCCGCTCGGCAGACCGTGGCAGGCCTCGGAGTTCGCACGTCGGCTCCGCGATGCCGCCGAGATGGACATCCCGGTCGGCACGATCACGCTCGCGGTCGTGCAGGCATCCAACCCGGCGACGCTCGCAGGGGCGCTCGGCGAACTCGAACGAGCGGGTGGACGTCATGTCGCCGCGGCGTCGCTGCCGCCGTCGTGCAGCGCTGTTGCGTTTCCGCGCGCGAGAGATGCCGCTGCCGCGGCCCTCGACCTCACCGCCGAGGACGGATGGCGGGTGGCGCTCCACGCAGGCGATCTCGGAGGATGGCACGGAGCGACGGTGCAGCAACTGGCGGACGAGACGACTGCACTCATCCGCTGGACCCCGGCGAACTCGGTGGTGTGCTCGCCGCCGGTCCGGATGCTGCTCGGTTCGGCCGACGATCTGCAGTTCGACGCGGTGGGGGATCGCTGCGTCCGGGTGCGGCGGTCCGCTTCCTCCTCGAACCTCGACGACGCAATGGTGCAGGACCTGGACGACCAGGCCGCCGGCTGGCTGTCGACTCGCCGGGCGCGTGTTCTCGCGGGGCGTGTGCGTGAACTGCGAGCGGGCGTGGCAACCATCGCCAGAGGCCGGGTGTCGGGCGTGGCGCCACTCTTCGTCGTCGTCGGTGAGGCGGGGATCGGCAAGACCCGGCTGCTGGCCGAACTCGCCGGACGCCGGGCCGACTCGGGTGACCTCGTCCTCGTCGGCAGGTGTACCGAGTCGGGCGGAGCGTTCGAGCCGTTCCTCGACGCCCTGGGATCCGAGCTCTTCCCGTTCGAGGCGGGCCATCTCGAACGCGACGAGGAGGGTTGGGTCGATCGCCGACGGTTCTTCGGCCGGATCACGGCGGCGCTGGGATCGTTCGAGCGACCGGTGACGCTGGTACTCGACGATGTGCAGTGGATCGACGGATCGTCGCTCGCGCTGCTGGCGCAACTTCTCGACGACCTCGGCGGGTCGTTGGCCGTGTTGGCCGGTTGCCGCCCGGGTACGAGTCGAGGCGTACTCGACGAGTTCACGCAGCGTCCGGGCGCGACGATGGCGACCCTCGGTCCGCTCGAGCGCGACGACATCGTCGAACTGGCCGACGCCTCCGGGCTGCAGGCCAGCGCCGAGACCATCGACGGAGTCCACGCACTCAGTGCCGGCAACCCGTTCTTCGCCGTCCAGCTCCTCGGACATCTCGGCGACGTGGGTGCTGGCTGGCTCGATGGGACGAGCCTGCCGGTCGGTGTGCGGGAGTGGATCCTCGAACGGGTGGATCATCTCGGTGACCACGCACGCGACACCCTCGCCTCGGCGGCCGTGATCGGCCGCAGCTTCGAGGTCGTGCTCCTCGCCGACGTGCTGGGGGTCAGCCCGCTCGAAGCGCTCACGAGCCTCGACGCGGCGAGTACGGCCGGGCTGTTGGTCGACGGCGACCATCCGGGGGAGTTCCGATTCGTCCACGCGATCGTGCGGTCGACCTTGGAGGCGAGCCTCTCGCCGACCCGGCAGGCGTTGTTGCACGCGGCGATCGCTCGGCGAATCGAGGAGGACGGCGACGATCACGAACGTCTCGAAGCGGCGATGCACCACTGGTTCGCCGCCGATCGTCTGGGCGACCCGCTGCACGCGGGCGAGGTTGCCGCGGAGGTGGGCACGCTCACCACCGATCGTCTCGCGCACGAGCAGGCGATCACGATCCTCGACCGAGCTCTGGAGGTGCTGGCGGGCGCGCCGGCGTCGAGCGAGCGTGACCGGATCGAAGCACGTCTTCGACTCGCCCATGGTCGAGCCGACTTCGTCGCCTCGCGCAGTGCCGAGGGGACCGTCGAGCTGTACCGAGCGGCCGAACTCGCCGACGCCGCCGGCGACCCGGTCATCCTCGCGGAGGCCGCACTGGTGGCGTCGCTCAGCCGTCGTCACGGCCTCGACGATCCGGAACTCCTGGGCCTGCTCGAGCGCGCCAGCGCGGTCTGTCCGCCCGAACCGGCAGTCCTGCCGGCGATGTTGCACATCCGCCAGTCGCGGCTGCTTCCGATCACGGTCCGTCACGAGGACCGATCGGCGATGGCCCGGCTCGGACTCGTCGACGTCGACCTGATGGAGCCGGTCGACCGTGCGACCGTCGAGACCGAAGTGGCGCGGGCGTGCTGGAGCCCCGACGACGCGCAGGCACGGGAGGAACTCACCACGCGGCACATCGAGGAGGCAGCACGCGAACTCGCCGTCGGGGGCCACTCGCGGTGGACGGGTGTCCTGATCGAGGCGCTCAACCATCGATGGGCCGCACGTATGCAACTGGGTTCGCTCACCGGAGCGCTGGAGGATGCGGATCGGGCGGCGGTGGTCGCCGACGAGGCGGGCACGACCTTCCTGCTCAGCAGGGTGATGATGGGCCAGGCGATGATCCACGCCACGCTCGGCCACGACGACACTGCGGAGCGCCTCGCCCACGATGCCGTCGCGATGTCGAACCGACACAATCTCGTGCTGGGTCAGATGGCGGTCGCCTACAGCGTCGGGCGCAACCGTGGCCAGCAGGCGGCGCTGTCGAGACTCGAGAGCCAGCTCGCCGACCTCGTCGACTCGAACCCGATGCTGCTCGGAGCGTTCGCGTTGGTGCACGCTGAGGCGGGCCAGATGGACGATGCGCGGCGGCTGCTCTCGGTCCTGCAGGACTGGGCTCCGTGGCCGAGGAACTGGTTGTGGCTGGCCACCACGACCGCGGCACTGGAGACCTCGGTGCTGGTGGGAGATGCCGGGTCGACTCGTCGCTACCAGGCCGTGCTGACCCGGTACTCGGGCCAGTGGGCGATGGCCGCGAGCGAACTCGTCTGTCTCGGACCGATCGACCGGGTCCTCGGCATGGCTCGAGCGTCGGTCGGACAGGTCGAGCAGGCGGCGGCGCTGCTCACCGCCGCGCAGGCCGCTGCCCGTGCCCATGGGGCCACCCCGTGGGTCGATCGGTGCCAGCGTGCACTCGATGGCCTCGGCGACAGTTCGAGCTGACCTCGAGGTTCGGGACCGGTCGCTCGCACGCCATCGACCGGGCGGGCTGGATGCTCGAAGCTGGGACCGTGGAACCTGACGACGGCACCTGGGTCGAGGGGATCGATGTGTGCGAGCACCACTGCATCGACTTCGACGCAGTCGCTGCACAAGGGTGTCGGATCGTGGTCGTTCGCGCAGGCCGGGGGACGCGCCAGGACGCCCGGTGGATCGAGCACGTCCGCGCTGCGACGACGAGCGGGCTCGACGTCGCCTCCTACTGGCATCTCTATCCATCGCACACGTCCGCACATCATCAGGCGGAGCTGTGGGCGATGGCGGTCCGCGGCGCCGCGCCGTGGCCGTTCGTTCATGGGCACTGGGCAGACATCTCGTCATCCGACGGTTTCGACCCGTTCGATCTCGGCCGGTACGTCGCATCGTTCCTGCGCCGCGCCGACGAGCTGCTCGATCGCCGTGTCGGTGTGTTCGCCCCCGACGAGTTCTGGGAACGGCATGTGCGTTTCGACGACCCGGCGCGGGATCGCTGGCGCGACGCGGGTGGGGAGGTGCGGTCGTCGGCCGGGATCAGGGTGTCCGCTGCCGATCGCGGCGGGCCGGGGCGCCATCGTGTCCGCATCGTCGCGAGCGGTCAGCGCGATGACGCGTCGGTCACGGCGCGTCTCCCTGCGCTGGTGGCTCGCGGGCCGACCGAATCCGTGGGCGAGTGGAAGACGAGATGGATCCGGACGCCGGCGGTCGCCCATCTGCAGTCGGCGCTCAACGCGATGGGTGCCGACCTCGTCGTCGACGGGGTCTACGGTCCGGCGACCGACACTGCCGTTCGCACGTTCGGTCTGCTGTGCCGCCGCGATCGGGTCGACTCGCACCTGGCCGAGTTGGGCAAGCCCACGATGCCGCCCTGCTCGGCCTCGTTCGAGATGGGGCAGGTCAACGGTGCTGCGTCGTCGGCCATCCCCAGAGCGTGTCCATCCGGTCGAGCGGTCAGTCGTCGAGTGTGATCTCGCGGACGCGAGCGAGCAGCACCTCGAGCGCCGGGCGATTGAGCCCGCCCTCGGGGATGATCACGTCAGCGTGACGCTTGCTCGGTTCGATGAATCGTTCGTGTGCCGGGCGGACCGTGCTGAGGTACTGCTCGATGACGAACTCGGGCGTACGGCCTCGTTCGGCGACATCGCGCCGCAACCGGCGGATCAGGCGGATGTCGGCGGCGGTGTCGACGAAGATCTTCAGGTCGAAACGCTCGCGCAGGGCGCGGTCCCAGAAGACCAGGATCCCGTCGACGACGATGATGCGAGCCGGCTCGACGATGCGGACCCGATCGCTGCGGTTGTGCTGCGTGTAGTCGTAGACCGGGACGGGCACCGATGCGCCATTGGCGAGGGCGGCGAGGTGATCGTTGAGCAGCGCCCAGTCGAAGGCGTCGGGATGGTCGTAGTTGACCGCGCGCCGCTCCTCGATCGGGGCGTCACCGAGGTCGAGGTAGTAGGAGTCGAGCTCGATCAGCGAGAGGTGCTCGTCGCCGGTGAGCGCCGCGAGTCGCTCGGTGACCGTGGTCTTGCCGGAGCTGCTGCCGCCGGCGATACCGATCAGGAAGGGCCGCCGCTGCACGGCCTGCACGTTAGGCGCGGGCCGCTCGACTCGTGCGCTCCGCCGATTCGTGCGCTCCGCCGACTCGTGCTCGCCGGTCGCTGATCGACGACCTCGGACACCCCGCGGTCGATGCGATGTTGATCAACTCTTGACCACTTTGAGTGCCCAACCCATTGCTCTGGGTGGTCGACGAGGTTTACGGTGCTCGGGGCGGCCCCGACGAACCGAACACCTCAAAGGCGGAATCTGTGAACGGCCAAGTGCTCGAACACGACAGCGGCATCCATGACCTCCCGGTCGGCTCGCCTCGTGCCCTGCCCGCACCGTGGCCGGCTCCAGGCATCGCAACGAGTGCGGTCCCTCGTGTCGGTCCGCTCACGGCGCCGTCGGTCGCAGTGCCGCGGTTGGCGCAGCCCTTCCCGGCGCCACGGACGTCCGCGCCCGCCCATGAGGCGCCGGTCGCTGCAATCGGGCGGACGGTTGGTCATGGCGAGCAGTTCGCGCTCGGCCGTCGCGGCATGCTCGCAGCGATCGCAGGATCCACGGTCGGCCTCGCCGTGCTCGTTTCCGGATGTGCGGACGGCGCGGTCGACGAAGCGGTCAAGTCGCGATCGGACGCAGCGGTACCCGATCCGAAGCTGACGCCGTCGCAGTCGGCGCCCGGAGCTGCCCCGACCGCCCCGACCGCCCCGACCGCCTCGGGCGGGTCGGCGTCGAGCACCACCGTGTCGCCCCGGGCCGTCGAGGGTGCCGCACCGACACCTCGAGTCGCCATCGCCGTCGAACCGACCGCCCCGACCCCGGCCGGCACCGAGGCCACCGCCGTCGCACCGCCGAGCGGCGGCGGTGCTGCGCCTGCCCCGGGTGCAGGCGCATCGACGCCCTCCGGATCCGCGACGAGCAACCCTGCGGTGTCACCGACCAGCCCCGCTGCCGCTCCGCCACCGGCTCCTCCCTCCGCTCCGGTTGCACCGTCTCCCTCCGCTCCGGTTGCACCGTCTCCCTCCGCTCCGGCTGCTCCGTCCCCCTCCGCTCCGTCCCCCACCGCTCCCGCGACCCCTGGCGTCCCACCCGCACGTGACCCGGTGGTCACGCCACCGCCTCCGCCTCCACCGCCGCCGCCGCCGCCACCACCACCGCTGAGCCCGGTTGCGGCCGAACTCGACGCCATGCACCAGGTGCAGCTCCTCAGCAAGGTGGTGTACGGCCCGACACCCGAAGCCATCGCCCAGGTCGCAGCCCTCGGCGGAGCCGCCTTCCTCGAACAGCAGCTCCGTACCCCCGCCGC
Source organism: Ilumatobacteraceae bacterium (assembly GCA_963698565.1). Lineage (GTDB taxonomy): Bacteria > Actinomycetota > Acidimicrobiia > Acidimicrobiales > Ilumatobacteraceae > Sva-07. Next base: position 45,449 of record CAVORH010000049.1, on the reverse strand, counting down.
AGGAGTGACGGGTGTGCTCACCGGCGCTTCCACGCTCAGAGCCGACATCGAGACCCGGTACCAGGCCTACAGAGGCCAGGACAGCTCGCGGCCCGCGAAGGAGCTGCGTCATGCCGCCGTCATCCGCGCCGCCAGCCACCGCGGCCAGCTCGCCGAGCGGATGGTCGAGTTCTGGACCAACCACTTCAGCGTCTACACGGGTGAGGACGACAAGAACGTCCGCTACGCCGCAGCATCCGATGATCGCGACGTCTTCCGTGTCCACGCACTCGGACGCTTCTCGGACCTGCTGTTGGCCAACGCCCGCAGCGTCAGCATGCAGCTGTACCTCGACAACTACCGCTCCACGGGCAACAGTCCGAACCAGAACTACGCCCGCGAGGTGATGGAGCTCCACACGATGGGCGCCTCCAACGGCTACGACGAGGCCGACGTCGAGCAGGTGGCGCGCATCTTCACCGGGTGGGGCCTCGCCGGTCGCCTCGGCACCGACGGGCTGCGCTTCGAATACCAGCCGACCCGGCACTTCACGGGGCCGTGCGAGGTCACGATCACGCTGCCGGACGGTTCGACGAGCACGTTCTCCACGCCCGGCCGCTCCGGAGCGGAAGGCGAGCAGGACGGCATCGACCTCCTCAACTGGCTGGCTCGGCTCCCGAACACGGCGGACTACCTCGCCACCAAGCTCGTTCGCCGCTTCGTCGGCGACGAACCGCCTGCATCGCTGGTCGCCTCGACCGCGGAGGTCTACCTGGCCAACGACACCGAGATCGTTCCGGTGCTCCGCCACATCCTCACCAGCACCGAGTTCATCACCAACCAGTACCCGAAGGTGAAGACGCCGTTCGAACTGTTGGTGTCGATGGTGCGGGCGACGGGTGCCACGATCGATCCCGCCTTCTCGACCACGAGCGATCAGCCCGCGACCCGGACGATCAGCGATCACCTGAATCGGCTCGGCCAGTCGATGTGGCAGTGGCCGACGCCCGACGGGTTCCCCGACGACCGGAACTTCTGGGTGACCACGGGGACCACGCTGCGCCGCTGGGAGCTCGCCGGTCGGTTCGGCAACCGGACGCTCAACGGGTTGACGATCGACACGGCGGCGCTGTTGCCCAATCCGATGCCGGCCACGATCGATCTCGTGATCCGGGCGCTGGCCGCTCGCCTCGGCATTCCGATCACCCAGACCGACGTCGCTGCGGTCACGGGCTTCCTCGGCGTCGCCACCGACACCCCGCTCGCCGACGTCCGCCTCGCCGAGAACCTCGGCGACGTCATCGGACTGTTGTTGTCCTTCCCCGCGAACCAGTACCGCTGAGATCAGGAGTCGTCATGTCGTCCTCGTGTTCAACCTGTGCTCCCGTGCAGCGCAAGCGCATCTCCCGTCGCGCCGTCCTCAAGGGCGCCGGCGCGGTCGGGACCGTCGCGGTCGCCGCGCCCGGGTGGGGCAGCATGGCGTTCGCGTCGAACGACCTCACGCGGGTCGGTGACGTCGTCGTCAACATCTTCCTCCGCGGCGGAATGGACGGCCTGTCGGTGGTGGGGCCGCGCAACGAGGGAGCCGGCGCGGCGTTCCTCGCCGCTGCCCGACCGACCTTGGCGGTCGACCCGGCGTCGCTGCTCGCCCTCAGCGAGGACTTCGGTCTCCATCCCGTGATGTCGCCGCTGATGAACGTGTGGAACGCCGGTCGCCTGGCCGTGATCCCGGCCGGCGGATTCCCGAACGGCGACCGCAGTCACTTCGCCGTGCAGCGCAAGATGGACGAAGGCCTCGACCGCGGAGCCGTCGGTTCGGGTTGGCTCGCTCGCCATCTCGACAACACGGTGTCGCCCGGCCCGACCGGCCTGCGAGCCGTGTCGCTGCCCAACGGTCAGCGCAGCCTGTCGGGTTCGGCGGTCGCCGTGACCCTCAACAGCACCGACACGTTCCGCGTCGAAGGTTTCCGGAACAACGGCAACAGCGGTGCGATGGTCCGAGCGGCGCTCCAGGACCTCCACGCCGTCGACGTGGACAACGTCGTCAACTCGCGTGCGCACGAGGCGCTCATCGCCCTCGACATCGTCAACAACGCTCCGGCGTCGACGCCGGCCAACGGTGCGGTGTACCCGACGAGCGGTCGTGGTCGCAATGTCGGCCGCGTGCTCTCCGAGGTGGCGGAGCTGATACGCGCCGACGTCGGACTCGAAGCGGTCGCCACCGAGGCCAACTTCGGCTGGGACCTGCACGACAACTTCGGCAACCAGGTCGACGGGCGCCAGGCGCAGAACCTCGCCGCCCTCGCCGAGGTGTTGGCGGTCTTCGCCCAGGACCTCGGGAGCGACATGGACCGGGTCACGGTGGTCGTGATGACGGAGTTCGGCCGGACATTCCGTGAGAACGGCGGCCTGGGCGTCGACCACGGGCGGGCGAGCACGATGTTCGTGATGGGAGGCGGGATCCGTGGAGGCGTCTACGGCGACTGGCCCGGTCTCGACCCGGCGGCGATCGACGGCAACGCACTCCGCGTCACCGTCGACTACCGGTCGGTGCTCGCCGACATCCTCCAGCACCGCCTCGCCACCGGCAACCTGGCGGCGGTCCTGCCGGGCTACGTCGACGACCCGGAAAAGCGCCTGAATCTGGCGCTTCCGCTCGCCGCCGGCGTCTGATCGCCGCACCGATCGAGGTCCCGATCGTCAGGGTGCTTGTAATTCGACCGCCGTTGCGGCCAACCTGTGCGTAATGCTCGACGAACGCTCTGCCGCCATGCTCGACTTCGAACGGGCGTGGTGGAACGACACCGAACCGCGTGACCAGGCGATCCGCGCTCGCTTTCAGTGTTCGCCGGAGGAATACCATGCGGAACTGACCAAGGTGCTCGACGACCCAGCCGCGATGGACCACGACCCGCTCGTGGTGCGTCGGCTCAAGCGGCTGCGCCTCCGAGCCCGCAAGGCTCGTCTCGAGGGCATGGCGTCCGGCGGGGCAGGAGAGGGAGCGCACGCATGACCACCGAAGATCCCACCGCTGGGGGACCACCCCCGTCGTCGGGTGCTCGCCGTTCGCCCCGGCAGGGCGTTGGCGGATCACCTGTCGGTTCCACCCTCAGCATCGTGTTGGCCGTCGTGGCGGTCGTCGCCGGCTTCCTGATCCTGAGGAACATCACCGACGACGGTGGCTCGTCCGACGCCGGCGCCACCGTCGAGACGACGGTTGCGTCCACCGTCCCGGACACCGCCAACGCCACGACCACCACGACCGAACCACCGTTGGTCACCGAGGGGGCCACGGTCGTCGTCGCGAACGCGAGTGGCGTGCCCGGCTCGGCCGGTCGCATGACCGACGAGTTGAACGCCGTCGGGTTCACGACGGCGACACCGACCAACGCCACCACCAGCCTGGAGGAGTCGATCGTCTACTTCGATCCCGCGATCGCGGCCGCACAATCGGTCGCCGACTCCGTCGCCCGGGTGATGGGTGGCCTCGTGGTCGAAGCGGTGCCCACGCCGGTTCCCGTCGACGGCGCGTCGCTCGGCGATGCCGGCGTGCTGCTGATGCTCGGCGTCGCACAGGCCGACAGGACGATCGCCGAGTTGTCGACACCGGCCGCTGCCCCCACGGTGACGGCCCCGCCGGTGGCCGGCGGTGACGACACCACCGGCACCACCCTCGGCTGACGCGACATCGCGTCCCCGGCCGCTCACTCCCGCGGCGTCACCGTCTCACGACTGCGCGCGGAGCCACTCGGCGACGACGCGCTCGATCGACTGCTTCGGTCGAGCCATCGCGTCGTCGACGCCGACCAGTTCGGTGAGCGACAGGACGGCGAGGTCGCCCACATCGGTGCCCGCGCCGACTGCGCCGACCACCGCCAGCGTGCCGATGCCCATCTCGTCGGCGATCTCGCGAACACCTCCGACGACCTTGCCGGAGAAGCTGGTGGCGTCGAGTCGACCTTCGCCCGTGATCACGAGGTCGGCTCCCTCGAGCTGGTCGTAGAGGTCGACCTCGTCGGCAACGAGCTCGAACCCGGGCAGGAGCCTGCCGCCCATCGCGGCCAGTGCACCGCCGAGCCCACCGGCGGCGCCGCCGCCACGGATCGTGCTCACGTCGACATCGAAGTCGGTCGAGAACATCTGGACCATCCGCTCGAGTCGCCGTGTGAGCATCTCGACCTGGGCCGGTGAGGCGCCCTTCTGTGGTGCGAACACCGTCGCGGCGTCGGTGAACGTGGTGGTGACGTCGCAGGCGACGAGGAGTTCGACCCGCTTCAGACGGGCGATGGCGGTGATCGCCCGGATCGCGCCGAAACCGCCATCGGTGGTGGCAGACCCACCGAGGCCGACGATGATCCGTCGGGCGCCGGCGTCGAGGGCATGGTCGATCAGTTCGCCGGTGCCCGTGGTGGTGGCATCCATCGGGGCGTTGCCGGCTGCGCCCCCGACGAGCGCGAGACCGCTGGCGCGGGCCATCTCGATCACGGCGGTGCCCTTCGACAACCGCCAAGCTGCGTCGACGGGGTCGCCGAGTGGCCCGGTGACGGTGGAGGTCCGATTCGGTCCGCCGAGCACGTCGAGCAGTCCGTCGCCGCCGTCGGCCATCGGTACCTCGACGCAGTCGATCCCGAGTTCCCAGCAGGCGTGGCCGATGGCGGCGGCGACCTCGCGCGCCGACATGGTGCCCCTGAACTTGTCGGGGGCGGCGACGACTCGTCGGATCGTGCGGCGGGTGGTCACACCGACGACGCTAGTGCCCGGTCGTCGCAGGTCGACTGGCTCCGCCCACCGATTGTCGACCACCTCACTCGGGTATCGCGCAGGTAGCATCGCCGCCATGGCAGTGACCGTCCGCATTCCCACCACCATGCGTCCGTTGACCGGCGGCGACAAGCAGGTCACCGTCGAGCCGGGCACGCTCGCCGACGTCGTGGCCGCGCTCGAGGCGGCCCACCCGGGCATGGGTGAGCGGCTCGTCGACGAGGACGGCGCACTGCGCAAGTTCGTCAACGTGTTCGTCGACGACGACGACGTGCGCTACCTCGACGGCCTCGACACCGAGGTCGCCGACGGCATCACCGTGTCGATCATCCCCGCCGTCGCCGGCGGCTGACCGTCCCCGCCCGCTCCCAGTCCTCACCGTTTGCGTCGAGGTCTTGGTGGGACGGGTCACCCAAAACGCAACGCAAACCTTCCGGAGTCCGTTCGTCGATGTTTGCGTCATGGTTCGGGTGGGCCGGGTCGCCCGAACCTCGACGCAAACGTGATTGTGGGGGTTGCGCGAGGCTGAAGGGTATGGCAGTTCGCGTGGAGGATCGGGGCGAGGTCCGGGTGGTCACCCTCGACCGGCCCGAGGTGCGCAACGCCGTCGACGGACCGACGGCGCAGTTGCTCTACGACGTGTTCGTCGACTTCGATGACGATGACGACGTGTCGGTGGCGGTGCTCACCGGCGCATCGGGAACGTTCTGTGCCGGGGCTGATCTGAAGGCGATTTCCGATGGTCGCGGCAACTCGGTCCACGACGAGCCGCCGAACGCGATCGTCGGCTCGCTCGGACCGATGGGGCCGACTCGGCTCCTGCTGGGCAAGCCGGTGATCGCCGCAGTCGAGGGGCACGCGGTCGCTGGCGGACTCGAGCTCGCGTGTTGGGCGGACCTGCGCGTCGCCGCGGCCGATGCCGTGTTCGGGGTCTACTGCCGCCGATGGGGTGTGCCGCTGGTCGACGGGGGCACGGTCCGGCTCCCGCGCCTCATCGGGCACTCGCGGGCGCTCGATCTGATCCTCACCGGTCGCGGCGTCGACGGGGTCGAGGCGGAACGGATCGGCTTGGCGAACCGGGTGGTCGGCCCCGGAGATGCACTCGATGCTGCCGTCGAACTCGCCGCCCAGCTGGCCGCGCTCCCGCAGACCTGTCTGCGATCCGACCGAGCGTCCTGCCACGACCAGTGGTCGCTCGACCTCGGCGCCGCGCTCGCCCACGAGACCCGCCTCGGTCGGGCAACGATCGCCTCCGGCGAGACCCGAGACGGAGCGACGCGCTTCGCCCGCGGCGAAGGCCGTCACGGTCATTCCGCCTGACACCCACCCACGTTCGTGTCGAGGTTCGGGTGACCCGGTCCACCGAAACCATCACGCAAACGGGTTGGAGGGAGGTGGCGTCGGCGGCGGTTGCGCGTTTAGCAGTCGAAGCCGTAGAGTGCTAAACGGCGTCGGCCGGGCCTCCCGGCGACGCAACGACATTCACCGCAACCGAAACCTCACAGCTTCGAACACGTCCAACGGAGGACACACAAGATGGCGAAGATGATCGCATTCGATTCCGAGGCTCGCCGAGCCCTCGAAGCCGGGATGAACCAGCTGGCCGACGCCGTGCGCGTCACGCTCGGCCCGAAGGGCCGCAACGTCGTGTTGGACAAGAAGTGGGGCGCTCCCACGATCACCAACGACGGCGTGTCGATCGCCAAGGACATCGAGCTCAAGGATCCCTACGAGCGGATCGGCGCCGAACTCGTCAAGGAAGTCGCCAAGAAGACCGACGACGTCGCCGGTGACGGCACCACCACGGCGACGGTGCTCGCCTGGACCATGGTTCGTGAAGGCTTGCGCAACCTGGCCGCCGGCGCCAACCCGATGGGCCTCAAGCGCGGCATCGAGCAGGGTGTCGCCGCCGCGGTCGAGTCGATCAAGGCCAGCTCGATCGAGATCGATTCCACCCAGCAGATCTCGCAGGTCGCCGCCATCTCGTCGGCCGATCAGGAGATCGGCGACATGATCGCCCAGGCGATCGACAAGGTCGGCAAGGACGGCGTGATCACCGTCGAGGAGGGCCAGACCTTCGGCATGGAGATGGACCTGGTCGAGGGCATGCGCTTCGACAAGGGCTACCTGTCGCCGTACATGGTCACCGACACCGAGCGCATGGAGGCGTCGTTCGACGACCCGTACCTGCTCTTCGTCTCGTCGAAGATCTCCACGATTCGCGATCTGGTCCCGATCCTCGAGAAGATCATGCAGACCGGCCGTCCGCTCGTGGTCGTCGCCGAGGATGTCGACGGTGAGGCGCTCGCCACGCTCGTCGTCAACAAGATCCGCGGCACGTTCAAGTCCGCTGCCGTCAAGGCGCCGGGCTTCGGCGAGCGCCGCAAGGCGATGCTGCAGGACATGGCGACCCTGACCGGTGCGCAGGTGATCAGCGAGGACGTCGGGCTCAAGCTCGAGAACGTCACGCTCGACCTGCTCGGCGAGGCCAAGCGTGTCGTGATCACCAAGGACGAGACCACGATCGTCGACGGTGCCGGTTCCGACGACGACATCAAGGGCCGCATCAACCAGATCAAGGCCGAGATCGACAACACCGACTCCGACTACGACCGCGAGAAGCTCCAGGAGCGCCTCGCCAAGCTGACCGGCGGCGTCGCCGTGCTCAAGGTCGGCGCGGCCACCGAGGTCGAACTCAAGGAGAAGAAGCACCGCATCGAAGACGCGGTGTCGACGACCAAGGCCGCGATCGAGGAGGGCGTCGTCGCCGGCGGTGGCGTCACCCTGCTGCGTGCCGTCGACTCGGTCACCAAGGTCGCCGACAGCCTCGAGGGCGACGAAGCGACCGGCGCTCGCCTGGTGGCCACGTCGCTCGTCGGCCCGATCAAGCAGATCGCGGAGAACGCCGGCGTCAACGGTGGCGTCGTGATCGCCAAGGTGCTCGAGATGTCCGGCAACGAGGGCTACAACGCTGCGACCGACACCTACGAGGACCTCGTGAAGATCGGCGTCATCGACGCGGCCAAGGTCACCCGGTCCGCCCTGCAGAACGCCGGCTCGATCGCTGCACTGTTCCTCACCACCGAGGTGGTCATCGTCGACAAGCCGGAGGCTGCCCCCGCCATGCCGATGGGCGGCGGGGACATGGACTTCTGATCAGCTGACCACGGGTTGTCATCGCACAATGAGACGGGGGGTCTGACCCCCCGTCTCATTTGGTTTGGGGGCGTAGCCTGGGGGCATGCGTATGGAAGCTGGTCTCAGTGTCGTCCACCTGTTCGCCAAGCCGACGCCGTCGCTCGATCGTGAGGCGGTCGTTGCTGCCGTCAAGGCCGCCGAAGCCGACGACTGTCAGGTGATCACCGCGGCGATGCTCGGTCACAAGGCCGACGTTGCGTTCATGGCGCTGGCCCCCGACTGGCAGACGCTCCGAACGCTCCAGACCTCGCTGCAGCGCGCCGGGCTCGACATCGTCGACAGCTACGTGTCGATCACCGAGGTCAGCGAATACGCCAAGGGCATGCCCGAGCACATGCTGCGGGCACGCCTGTATCCCGAGCTCCCGCCCGAGGGCCTGAACGCGTTCTGCTTCTACCCGATGAGCAAGAAGCGTGAGGGGCACGCCAACTGGTTCGCGACGCCCTACGACGACCGCAACGAGATGATGATGGAGCACGGCAAGAGTGGCCGCACGTTCGCCGGCCGTGTCACCCAGCTCGTCACCGGCTCGACGGGTCTCGACGACTTCGAGTGGGGCGTCACGCTCTTCGCCGCGAGCCCCGATGTGATCAAGGACGTCGTGTACACGATGCGCTTCGACAAGGGCTCGGCGCTCTACGGCGAGTTCGGGGCGTTCTACGTGGGCTATCTCGACTTCATCGAGAACGTGCTCTGACCCACGCCTGCGTGATCGCAACCGGATGATCAGCGGCCGACGACGACGGTGCGCTCGAGCACGTCCTCGCCGTCGGGTCCGTACCCGAACCGGTCGAACACGGCGCGTGTCGGATCACCCGAGCGGCCGAGCTCCATGAGGCCGGACGGGCCGTTGTAGTCGATCACCAATCCATTGTCGATCGCATCGACGCAGGCGGCGAACGTCCTGCAGACCGAGCCGCTCGAACTCACCGCCGGGATCTCACCGGCGATTTCGACCGCCGCGTCGGAGCCGGCAGCGACCGCAGCCAGGGCGATCAGGTTCACACAGTCGTACGCGTTGGCGGCGAAGAGCCCAGGGGGATCGAACGGCGCGGCGGGATCGCCGGACTGGGCCTGGGGCGCGAGCCCGACGATGCGACGACGCAGCTCCGGGTCGAGCCCGGCAATGCGTTGCGGTGAGCTCGTGCTGCGCATGGCGTCGTTCACCACGATGGCGTCGAGAGCATCGGTGTCCAGCCCACCGAGCGTTTCGATGAATCGTGTCCCGTCGTCGTCGTCGGCGAGCACGATGGCCACCGGTGAGCCGGAGGCGAGCAATTGCCGCGCCTCGCCCGTCAGATCGTCGTCGCGTCCCGAGAACGCGATCGTCTCGCCGACGGCGATCGTGCCGCCGGCCATCGCCTGCTTGACGCTGGCGGCCAGCGCTCGTCCGTACGCGTCGTCGACGTGCACGATCGAGGCCTCGAGCGCGCCGGTCTGGTCCGCGGCCTGGGCGATGGCCTGGGCCTGTAGCGAGTCGCTCGGCACAGTGCGGAAGAACAGGTCGTCGTCAGGGAATCCGTCGAGCGCGATCGTGCTCGCGGTGGGTGAGCACGCCACGGTTCCGGATGTCACGATGTCGTCGAGCGAACTCAGCGCGATCACCGACGAGCCCGGGCCCACGATCGCGTCGACGTCGCGTGCCAGGAGCGCCTGGATCGAGGCGGTGGCGGTGGCCGTCGTATCGCCCTCGTCGGCGACGATCACACGTACCGGAATGCCGAGCACGCCGCCGGCATCGTTGATCCGATCGATCGCCAACTCTGCGGCAGCGACCATCGGCTCGCCGAGAACGGCATCGCCCGTCGGGAGCAGGACCCCGATGACGAGGCGGCCGTCTCCGACTTCGATCGGAGGCATCGTCGTGGTCGTGGCGGCGGCCGAGGTGGTCGGTGACGCGCTGTCGTCACCGGAACACGCGGACAGCGCGAGACCCGCGGCCAGTGCGGTGGCGATCAGAACTCGGGAGCGGGTCACGACGGTGCAGCGTAGAAGAGGCAGCGGCCGGGCCGTTGGCGCGGTGGTATCTGACGGTGTTTCGGGCGAGCCGAGACGCCGCGCACATCGACCCGACATGCCCCACTGCCAGGGCGAGTACCACCACGAGCGTCCGATCGGGTGCGCAGCGTGCTCCCGCGTCCGCCGGTGGCTCAAGATTGCGTCTGGATTCGCGAATTCCCGAGTCGAGGTGTGCGTCGCAGTGGGATCGTAGCGACGGGCCTGCGGGCGGCGCGTTGCGTGCAGACCCGACTCGGAGCGATCCTCGCTTCGAAGCGTCGACGACATGGCCGAACCCTTCCGACTCCCGAGCGACCGTGACCTCGTTGCTGCGACGCGGGCGGGCTCCGACCAGGCGTGGGACGAACTCCGATCCCGTCACCGTGACGCGGTCGCTGCCGTTGCCAGGGCACGCGATCGACGAGGGGCGGAACTGGCGGCCGACGATGCACTGGCAGCGCTGCGCCGGGAGGTCACCGACGACTCGGACCAGGACGCGTCGACGGACTTCGCCGTGCGAGCGTTGCGACCACGCGCCCTCGCCTGCCTGACCGGCGGGGCCTATGCGCCGGCTCCCCCCGGCTCGTCGATCAGTGCGGAGGAAGCGGCGTCGAGCGTCGCTCACGCGGCAGTGACGGGTGGGGAGGAAGCGGGCGCTGCAGCGCCGGCTGTCGACCTCGCCATGCTCGCAACTGCATTCGGGCGATTGTCGGAACCATGGCAGACCGTGCTGTGGCATCGGCACGTCGAGTCCGAGCCGGCGGCGTCGTTGACGGCGATGCTCGGGAGGAGCCCGACCGAGGTCATCGCGCTCGAGTCGTCGGCCGAGCGCGGCCTGTTCGACGCGTATTCAGCCGTCGAAATGGAGACCGAGGGTGCGGTCGCTCGCGACTGCCGTCCGATCGTTGCGCTCCTGCCCGGCTACCACTTCGGCACGCTGGCCGACGCGCAGCGGCGCCTGGTGGCGGCTCACCTCGTCGCCGATGGAACCGGAGCGAGCGGTGGTGACGACGGCATCGCTGGTGCAGACGGACGCGGCGACGGCGACGCTCGGAACGGGTGCCTCGAGTGTCGCCGCCGGCTCGCACTTCCCGGGGCGTTCGCCCTCGTGCTCCCGCTTGCGGTGGTGCCCGGGGTGACTGGGTTGTCCGTCGCGCGGTACCGCGAGGCCCTGGGGGTGGGCGTCGGCGTCCTCGGGGTGTCGGCGCTCGCAGCCCAGCAGTCGCAACGAGCGAATCGGCGGGCGCGCCTCGGCGCCGCTGCGGTGGTCCTCATCGCGTTGCTCGGTGCTGCCCTCCTGATCCGCAGTCCCTTCGACGATTTCGAAGGGCGCCTCGCCGACCTGCTGGACCAGTCGACGACCACCGTGCCTCCCGACGGCGGGGCGGTCGTCCCGCCGGTGGACACGACCGACGCGGCGGCGTTGCCGAGCCGCATCGAGCTGCTGTTCCCGGGTGTTCCGCAGGGCGTGGTCTACGTGCCGGGAGGGCCAGCGGTGAGCCTGGGGCTGACGCTGTCGGCCCCCGCACCGCTCTATCGGGGTGGTACCGGCACGATCGATCTGGGCATCACGAACGAGCTGGACGCAGCGACGTCGGTGACGTTCGTGGTCCGCACCTCTGCCGGCGTGACCTTCGACGAGCTCGCCGAGGGCGATGGAGTGTGCGAGAGCGCAGGCACCGCCGGCGCCTCGTGTTCGCTCGACCTCGGTGCCGGATCACGCGTCGGGTTGTCGTTGAGGTTCGCGCTCGGCCCGGCGGTGTCCGACCGGTTGGTCGTGGTGCCCAGCATCCGCTCGAGCGTGCTCGACCTTCCCGTGGAGACCGTTCCCGGATTGCTGTTGGGGCTCGTCGGTCGCGGCGAGCTCCTCGTCGCTGGCGACGACCTCGATGACTGTGTCGGCGACGACTGCACCATCGGCGACGAGCAGCCCGCTTCCACTGCATCGCTCGACCTCGCGCCGGGGACCGAGGTCGATGAAGCACTCCTCGTGTGGCACAGCAATGGGACTGCATCGGACCGGGCGCGGGAGGTCGGGCTCATCGCACCCGGCGACTCGTCGGCGACTCCCGTTGTCGCCGAGCTGAGCGAACCGGTCGACTCCCGATTCCGGTCGGTGGCCGATGTCACGGCCATCGTCCAGTCCGCCGGTGGGGGTGTGTACGCGGTGGTGCCACCGCCGACGGCAACCGACGGCTGGTGGTCGCTCCTCGTCGTCACGCGCCAGGCGAAGCCCTCGCGAAGCCTGTTCGTCGTCGTCGATCCGCTGCGAGGGGTACGCCCCGATGCTGCGGTGGAGGTCGTCGTGCCGATCGCTCCACCCGCTCCGGCGGGGGCGCCGCGGTCCCCGACGCGCGATGTAGCGGTCAGTGTCCAGGTTGTTCTCGGCTCGACCGCGGGCGCCACCGCGGCGGCGGTGGAACTGACGGTCGACGGCCAGTCGCCGCCGGGGGAGTCGTTGGGCTCCGGCGGCACCGTCACGTCCTATGCTCTGAGCATCGACTCCACCGAAGATGCTCTCACCGTCGCGGTGGCGACGTCGTCGGTCCCGTTCCGGATCGCCGCGATCGGCCTGTCCGTCGACATCGTCCAGTGAGTTCCGGTACCGCCGAGTCGGCACGGCGCGGCCAAGTGCTCCTCGACGCCTCCGAGCGAGTGGAACGCCTGGGTCGCGAGTACTGCCGGGTGTTGGCGGAGCTGACCGACGAGTGGGTGATCGAGCTGTTCGAGCGAGCGGTCGCCGAGCATCCACCCGGGTCGGGCCACGTGGCATTGATCGCGATCGGGGGCTATGGACGCGGCGAGCTGGCACCGGGCAGCGATCTCGACCTGCTGCTGGTCCACGATGTCAAGGCGAAGAAGGTCGCGAAGGACATCGAGCCCACGGCGAGTGCGCTCTGGTATCCGCTGTGGGACTCGGGCGTGAAACTCGGCCATGCGGTCCGCCGCCTCGACGAACAGCTCGATCTCGCGAAGACCGACCTCGACTCGGCGACCGCGTTGATCACGGCTCGTCCGCTGGCCGGCGACGACCGTCTCGCCGAGGAGGTGGTTCGACAGGGTCGCGAATTGTGGAGCAAGAGTGGCTCGCGCTTCCTTGCACAACTGCGTGATCGGGTGCGCGTTCGCGAGGAGTCGGCCGGCGACGTCGCCTACCTGCTCGAGCCCGACCTGAAGGACGGTCACGGTGGACTTCGCGACGTGCAGTCGCTGTGGTGGGCGCAGGAGGCGGGCCTCGACCTCCGCGCCGAGGACCTGATCGATCTCGATCACTGCTACGACGTGTTGTTGCGCGCCAGGGTGGCGTTGCACCGGGCGACCGGTCGTTCCGGCGAGGTGCTGCGGCTCGAGGATCAGGACGGTGCCGCCGAGGTCGGTGGCTGGACCGACGCGGACCACATGATGACCGATGTCGCTGCTGCCGGCCGGACCGTCGCCTGGCTGTGTGAGGAGAACTGGGGCCGTGTCGCCACGAGCAGGAAGTTGCCGGCGGACAGTGCGGTGGCGCCCGGTGTGGTGTTGCGCGCCGGTGAGATCGAACTGGCACCCGGCGCCGATCCTCGGGTCGACAGCACGCTGGTGCTGCAGACCGCGATCGCCGCGGCACGCCACGGCGCCCGGATCGGCCGGTCGACGCTCGACCGGCTGCACGACGACGCGGAGGGGTGGACGGGCGCGTGGCCGGTGGGAGCCACCGACGACCTGATCGCATTGCTGCTCGAGGGACATCGGGCCGTTCCCGTGCTCGAGTCGCTCGACCAACGTGATCTGATCGCCCGGTTGCTGCCCGAGTGGGCCCCGGTGCGTTCGAAACCGCAACGCAACGCCTATCACCGCTTCACCGTCGACCGACACCTCTGGGAAGCCGCAGCGAACGCGTCCGAACTCGTCGATCGGGTCAGCCGGCCCGACCTGCTGGTGCTCGGGGCGCTCTTCCACGACCTCGGCAAGGGGTACCCGGGCGACCACACCGTGGTCGGGATGGAGCTGATCCGATCGATCGGTCCCAAGCTCGGCCTGGTGCAGGCCGACGTCGAGGTGCTGGTGGCGCTCGTCGAACACCACCTGTTGTTGCCCGATGTGGCGATGCGTCGAGATCTCACCGACGAAGCGACGATCAAGCAGGTCGCTTCCTCGGTCAAGACGGTCGAGGTGCTCGATCTGCTGCATGCGCTGACGGAGGCGGACTCGCTCGCCACCGGACCGTCGGCGTGGGGTGACTGGAAGGAGGGCCTGGTCTCGGAGCTCGTCGCACGGGTGCGCCACGTGCTGGGTGGTGGCGATGTCGCCGAGGTGACCTGGCGTCTGTTCCCCGACGCCGAGACGTTGGCGGCGATGGCCGCAGGCGAGCTCGACATCTCCCGTCGCGACGAGGTGATCACCGTGGTCAGCCCCGACGCCGCGGGCACGTTCAGCCGCATTGCCGGGGTGTTGTCGCTGCACGGCCTCGACGTCGTGAGCGCACAGGCCCACTCGGACGAGAGCGGCATCGCCGCGTCGCAGTTCCGCATCGTCGTTCCGGACACCGGGCTCAACTGGCGTGCGGTCAGAGCCGACCTCGGCCGCGCGCTGGCACATCAGCTGGCCATCGAGGCCCGGCTGGCCGAGCGCGAGCAGACCTACCGTCGCCGTCGACGGACGCAGGCAGCGGCCCCGGGCCCTCCCTCGGTCGTGTTCGACGACGAGGCGTCGTCGAACGCAACGGTGATCGTGGTCCGAGCGGTCACCAAGGTGGGGATCCTGCACCGCATCTCGAAGGCGCTCGGCGAGCTGGGACTCGACATCCGCCATGCGACCGTGCAGACGATCGGTATGGAGGTCGTCGACACGTTCTACGTCCGCACGAACGGCGCGCTCGTCACCGATCCGGCCCACCGCAAGGAGATCCAGAAGGCGCTGCTGCACGCGGTGTCGTGATGCCGTAGCGTGAGCGGCGTGACGGTGAGTGGACGCGATCTGGCGCGGTGGAGCGAGACGTTGGCGGCGATCGCCCGCACCGGCATGGGCTTCACCGAGAACCTGTACGAACGGGAGCGCTTCGAGGAGGTGCTGCACGTCGCCGCCGACATCAAGGCCTGTGCCCGCGAGCTCGAAGAGGACGAACGCGAAGAGATCGCGGTGCGCCGCGAGACCGATCACTTCGTGCAGGAGTGGATGGAGTCGATCGGCGAGGGTGTGCCGGGCTACGTCACCCCGAAGGTGGCCGTCGGCGCGATCGTCGGCAACGACGCCGGTGAGATACTGCTGGTCCAACGCAAGGATTCCGGGATCTGGCTGTACCCGACCGGCTGGGCCGACGTCGGCTACTCACCGGCGGAGGTGGCGGTGAAAGAGGTCAGCGAGGAGACCGGCATCGACTGCGAACCGCAGCGCCTGCTCGGCGTGGTCGACGGTCAACGTATGGGGTTCAGCCGCTTCGGGATGTACATGCTGCTGTTCCACTGCACCGCCACCGGCGGCGAACTGACTCCGCATCCGCTCGAGACCGCCGACGTCGGTTGGTTCGCCGCCGACGCTCTGCCCGAGGCGACTGCGGGCGTCCAGTGGTGGGGGCCGATGGCGTTCGCGGCGATCGGCGGCGAAGAGTCTCCCGCCACGTTCGACGCAGTGCGGTCACCGATCTGGCGCTCGGAGTAGGTCGTCAGTCGGGGTCGCGGTCGCGCAGGAACTGCTCGACTTCTTCGACGAGGACGTCGGGATCGACGGGCGCGCCGTTCGTGAGGTCGTCGCTGGTGTCGCCCTCTTCGTCGGTGAGTTGCTCGAGGCGAGACAGGTACTCGATCATGTCGTCGTCGTCGCCGATCAACGCGGCGACCTGGGCGTCGTAGCCGGCTGACTCGACCGCCAGCCGGGCGAGCGGTGCCGGCGTGCCGATCATCGAGCAGGCCCGTTCGACGAGCGCGAGAGCGGCCTTCGGCGACGGGATCTGCGAGGCATAGCCGGGAACTGCTGCCCACAGCGATGCGGTGGCCATACCCGACCGGTTCAGGTGATCGTGGAGGACGCCGACGATGCCGGTGGGCCCCTCGTACTGTGATCGGCGGAGCTCGAAACGCTCGATGAGCCGGTCGTCGGTGGCCGTACCGATCAGCGGGACCGGACGCGAGTGCGGCACGTCAGCGAGCAGCGCGCCGAGCGAGATCGCCATCGTGACCCCGAACCTGTCTGCGATGCCACTGATCTGTTCGCAGAACAGGCGCCACCGCAGTGCGGGTTCCGGGCCGAGTACCAGGATCACGTCGGTGCCGGGCAGCGACGCCGACCAGATGCCGACGGCCGGCCACACGATCGAGCGGTGGCGTTCGTCGTCGAGGCGTACCTGCGGCCGCACCGTCGCGAAGTCGGTGAAGGCCTCCGGGTCGATCTCGGCGAGCGCGTCGGCGCCCCACGATTCGACCATGGTGCGCAGGGCGGTGGACGCTGCGTCGCCTGCGTCGTTCCACCCGGTGAATGCGGCGACGAGCACGGGTCGATTGAGGTTCGGCTCCGCCAACCATCGAACGTGCTCGGTTCCCACGTCGACCACGCTACCGGTGTGAGGCAGTAGCGTCCGATGCTCGTGAGTGACACCTCGAACTCTCCGACCGACGATCCAGCGGCGGGCACTGGCTCGGCCGGCTCACCGATCGTGCAGATCGTGCACGCCGAGCGCGTCGACGACGAACTCGTCGAAGCGTTCCAGCGGCTCATCCCGCAGCTCTCGTCGTCGTCTCCCCCACCCGGTCCGGAGCATCTGGAGGCGATCGTCGCCAGTCCGGACACCGTGTTGTTCGTGGCTCGCGTCGACGGCCGGATCCTGGGCAGCCTCACGCTCGCCTTCTACCGGATCCCGACCGGTCTCAAGGCCTGGATCGAGGACGTGGTGGTCGACGAGGCGGCGCGTGGCCGCGGTGTCGGCGCCGAGCTGAACCTGGCCGCGCTCGCCGAGGCGAGGGCTCGTGGAGCAAAGGACGTCAATCTCACGAGTCGGCCGGTGAGGGAGTCGGCACATCGGCTGTATCGGCGAGTCGGTTTCGACGTGCGGGACACGAGCGTCTACCGCTACACCTTCTGACCGCCGCCCGTTCTGACCGTCGCCGAATCAGGACTGGGCGCGGCGGAGGTCTTCGGCCGCTTGGCGGACCTGCCAGTCGCGGTCGGCGAGGGCGCGGTCGACAGCGGCCTCGACGTGGTCGCCATCGAACGGTGCGAGGGCCAGCACCGCCCGACGGCGCACGGCCGGTTTGTCGGCGCAGGCGGCGATGATCACCTCGATGGCGCGATCGTCGCCGATGGCGCCGAGCGAGGCAACGGCTGCTTCGCGAACGAGGGGGTCGGTGGCTTCGGCCGCCAATGCGATCAACGCCTCGACCACGTCGTCGCGGTTCGATTCCTGCTCGCCACAGGCCCACGCCGCCACCTCGACCACGCGTGCATCGCCGTCGTGGAGCGTGTCGACGAGGTCGACCTCGGGGTGAGTCGCAGCGATCTCGGCTGCGCGGCGGCGGACGCTCGTGTCGGGGTCGTTCAACGCCGTCCGAAGATCTGGGTCGGTCAGCTCGCCGAGGCGTTCCAGCGCACCGAGTGCGGCTGCGCGTACGGCGCCGTCCGACGAGCCCAGGCCGGCGCGGGCCATGGCGATGTCGCCCGTGTGACCGGCGATCACCACGGCTCGCCGGTCGGGATCGCTCACTGCTTCAACAGGTCGGTGAGGGTGATCACGAGGAAGGCCGACCCGAAGGCGATCACGATCGCCAAGACGGCGCCGATCACGATGGCGATGCCCGAACTCGCAACGATCGCCCACAGCCGGCGGAGCAGGCTGGGCCGCTTGTACAGCGAGGTGGTGGTCTCGGCGACGCCGATCGGTTCCCACGATCGGCGCAACATCGGGTCCCTGCGTGGTGTTCGGGTCGTGGGTCTGGCAGTCTTGCGCCACCCCGCGAGGACGAGCGCCAACACGGCGAGCCCGACCATCCACGCAGCCTGAGTGGTGAGATCCGTGACCGACACGACAACCGACATCGTACTGACCACCCCCCGCAACCGGTGGTGGGCCTGGGTTCTGGCCTCGTTGGGCCTGCTGACGCTCGCCGCGATCGGCGTGGCGTCGCTGCTTCCGTCCGGCCTCGTGTCGAGCAAGGAGAACCAGCGCACGGGAGAGATGAACTCGACGCCGTACGCCCTGACCCCGGCGTCGGCTGATCCCGTGAACGACCGGATCGTGTTCGGCGAGCTCCCCGACGGCGTCGAGCGGTTCGACACCGCCAACGACTTCGTCTTCGTGACCGTCACGGCACCGAACCAGTCGGTGTTGTCGTGGTTCGCCGGTCGCGACGACCCAGCGGTCGACTTCCTGACCGAGGAGGACAAGTTCGGGGCACGAACGCCGAGCCAGCGACGCGAATTCAACCTGCAGATGATGCGAACGGCAGAGCAGGAGGCGCAGTACGTGGCGCTCACCACGTTGGGCTTCGACGTGGAGATCACCCCTGGCGACGTGATCGTGCAGGACGTCTTGTGCAAGGTCCCGTCCGACGACGGCGGCGAGTGCGAGGAATGGTTTCCGTCCGACGAGCAGATCGACCCAGCCGATCGGATCCTCGAAGCCGACGGGGTGACGCTGGAGTCGGTCGACGATCTCAGTGCGGTGCTCGCCGACCGCCAGCCCGGCGACACGATCGATCTCGTGATCGAGCGGCCGGGCGAGGGCCAGGAGACCGTGACGGTCGAACTGTCCGCCTCCCCCGACGATCCGGAGCGCACGATCGTCGGCTTCGTTCCGTTCGACACACGTGCGATCCAGCTGCCGTTCCAGGTCGACATCGAGACCGGTGACATCGGCGGACCCTCCGCCGGGCTGGCGTTCACGCTCGCGATGATCGACGAACTCTCGCCCGGGTCCCTCACCGGCGACCAGAACGTTGCCGTGACCGGCACGATCAACCTCAACGGCGAGGTCGGCGCGATCGGCGGCCTCGCCCAGAAGGTGTCGGCGGTGCACCAGAACGGGGTGCGGGTGTTCCTGGTGCCGGCCTCGCAGTCGGAACTCGATGACCCCGTCGAGCGTCAGCGTCTGGAGGATGCCGGCCGTGGCGAGGTGAGGATCATCCCCGTTGCGACCCTCGACGAGGCGCTTGCGGCGCTCGAGGATCTCGGTGGCGACCCGCTGGTGCCCATCAGCTGACGTTGCGCGCGGTGTGCGCGTCGATTGCCACCATCTGAGAAGTCGGACTGCGTAGCGTTGCGCCATGGCCATGTCCTTCACCCGACCCGATCCGTCGTCTCCGGCGTCGGTTGCCGACGCCGGTTTCAGCACCAGCCGGCGCGGGTTCGACCAGGCCGAAGTGCGCGACTTCCTGCGGATGATCGCAGCCGAGCTCGGGCGGCTCCAGGAGCGCGAGCGGTTCCTGGAGCGGGAGCTGCGCACCGCACAGTCGAGCCCCGACCTGTCGACGGCGCAACTCGACGACGCCGCGCTCACCCGGCTGCTCGGTGAGGAGACCGCTCGCGTGCTCACCACGGCACGCGAGAGCGCGGTCGAGATCCGTCAGAAGGCAGAGCAGGCCGCCGCGCAACTGCTGAACGAGGCCAGTGACGAAGCGGCTCGGATGCGCGAGGAGGCCGAGATCGAGGCCTCGCGGCGGCGCACCGACGCGGCCGCCGATGCCGAGGCCGAACTCGCAATGGCCAAGCAGCAGGGTCGCGAGATGGTCAACGAGGCACGGGCGTACCGAGAGCGCGTGCTCAGCGAACTCGCACGGCGGCGTGAACTGGCTCGCGAGCAGATCGAACAGTTGTTGCACGGACGCGACCGCCTGATGCAGTCGTTCGAGCGGGCTCGTCTGGTGGCGGTCGACGTGGTGTCGGAGCTGCAGCCGCTGGGGGAGCCCGATGAGTACGTGAATCTGGCACCGACGACCGGACCGGTGCCGGTGATGGTGCCCAACTCGCCGCGTCCGGTCGAGGCGACGCCCATCGAGGCCGAGGCGGTCGAGACCGAGGCGGTCGAGACCGAGCCGATCGAGCCGACACCCCAGGTCGATGACGCCGTCGAGGTCGTCGACGACGCCCAGGTCGATGACGACGCTCAGGTCGATGACGACGCTCAGGTCGATGACGACGCTCAGGTCGACGTCGCGGTCGAGGACGAGGACGAGACGACCGCCGAGGACGTTGCGGTCGAGGACGTCGCGGTCGAGGACGTTGCGGTCGAGGACGTTGCGGTCGAGCCGGACGCGAACGAGGTCCACGTCGCGGCCGATGTCGCCGAGGACGCCACCGAGTCGCGGGAGCGTGACGACGTCGTGGTCGACCTGTTCGCCCGGCTGCGCGCGGAGGCGGTGGTCACCGAGCCCGAGATGCCGGCGACCGTCGACGCCGCCGACGAGCCGGCCGCCGACGACGCCGCCGACAACGAGGTCCGGGCCGATGAGGTCGACGATGCGGTGTTGTCGCCGTTCGAGTCTCGCGACGCCGACCTGACGCCGATCATCGTGGCATCGGCCCGAAAGCTCAAGCGAGCGCTGGCCGACGAGCAGAACGAGGTGCTCGAGGCGTTGCGTGGCACCGGTCCCGTCGGTGACCTCGACGCGCTGCTTCCCGCGGCCGCCGAACACGTGGGACGGTACGCCGGCGCGATCTCCGACGAGCTCCGCGCAGCCGCCGATGCCGGCGCAGTGCTCGGCGGACGCTCGAAGCCGCTGGCTGCCGCCGACGCCGCCGCTGCGATCTCCGCCGCCGACGACGTGCTCGCCGAATGGCTCGTCGAGCCGTTGCGTGAGCGGCTGGCCCGGTGCATCGACGACGGTGACCGCGCCGACATCAGCAAGCGGATCCGTGCGGTCTACCGGGAGTGGAAGACACAGCACATCGACGAGCAGCTCGACGACATCGTGCGGATGGCGCACGGTCGCGGTGTCCTCGCTGCCATCGAGCCGGGGACCCCGGTGGTGTGGGCCTGTGACGACTCCCGCCAGGGGTGCGCCGACTGCGACGACAACTCTCTCGCCGGCACGATCGCCGCCGGCGATGCGTTCCCGACCGGGCACACGTTCGCACCTGCGCACATCGGGTGCCGATGCCTCTTGCTCCCTGCCGGCCGTTAGTGTTCGGCGCCAATGGCGCGCAGCTCTGAGATCTCGATCGATCGTCCCCGTCGCCGCTTCACGGGTCGCGGTGTACTCATCGTCCTGGGCGGGCTGTTCCTGTTCGTGCTCATCTTCGGCCGGGCGATCGCCCGGTTCTACGTCGACTACCTGTGGCACGAATCGCTGGGACGCGAGGACGTCTTCTGGGGTGTCATCTCCGCCAAGCTGACGTTGTTCGGCGTGTTCTTCGGGCTCTTCGCCCTGATTGCGGGCATCAACCTGTGGATCGCCGATCGGGTCGCTCCGGACACGTTCCCCGCGAACGTGCATCCATATGTCGAGCGCTTCCACGATGTCTTCGGGCATCGTCTCCGGCTCGTTCGTTACGGCATCGCGCTCATCTTCGCGCTGCTGCTCGCGCTGCCGGCGGTGGCGCTCTGGCAGGACTGGTTGCTGTTCCGCAACGCCCGAGAGTTCGGTATCGCCGACGCCCAGTTCGGCGCCGATGTCGGGTTCTACGTCTTCCAGCTCCCGTTCCTGTCGTTCGTGCTCAACTGGCTCTTCGCGTCGCTGATCGTCGTGCTGCTGCTGACAGCCGCTGCCCACATCCTCAACGGCGGAGTGGTGTTCGTGTCGCCGGTGCCGGTGGTACGCCAGGCGACCAAGGCCCACCTCGCCGTGCTGCTCGCGGTGCTGGCGGTCGTCAAGGCGGGCGATTACTGGCTCGATCGGTATGCGATCACCAACACCGAGCGGGGCATCGTCCAGGGCGCCACGTACTCGGTGGTCAATGCGCAGCTGCCGGCGATCATGTTGCTGATCCTGATTGCGCTGCTCACCGCCGGGCTGTACCTGTCGGTGGTGCGAACCGGGTCGTTCCGCCTGCCGTTCATCGCCTCGGCGCTCTGGCTCGTGATCGCGATCGTCGGTGGGCTGATCTATCCGGCCGTGGTGCAGGCGCTCGTCGTCAACCCGAACCAGGAGGTCCGCGAGGAGCCGTACATCGAGCGCAACGTCACGGCGACGCGTGAGTCGCTCGGGCTGACCGAGGTCGATGTCCGCACGGTCGACTTCCAGACCCTCTCGGCGCAGGATGTCGAGGACAACCTGGCGCCGCTCGAGAACGTGCGCCTGTTGAACCCGTCGCAGATGGAGACCAGGTTCCTGGTCGACCGTGGCGAGGTCGCCGGCCTGACGATCGACGACCTCGATGTCGACCGCTACGTGCTCGATGACGGCGCCGAGCCCGAAGAGGTGTTGATCGCCGCCCGCGAACTCCAGCTCAGCGGCGTGACCAACAAGAGCTGGCAGGGCCTGCACCTGATCAACACCCGCGGGTGCGGTCTGGTGATGGCACCCACCGGACGCGTGCTCGAGAACCAGCGTCCCGACTACCGCACCGTCGAGCTGGCCCGACCCGAGCTGTACTTCAGCCCGATCCTCACCGGCTACGCCATCGCCAACAGCGAGTCCACCGAGCGCGAGTGCGCCGAGCCGCATGCGTACGAGGGCACCAACGGCGTCGAGATGAACTCCTTCGCCCGTCGCGCCGCCTTTGCGCTCGCCTTCCTCGACTACAACGTGCTCGGGTCGGGCGCCATCAACCCCGACTCGCAGATGCTGTGGGTGCGGGGCGTCAACGACCGGCTCAGCAAGCTGGCGCCGTTCCTGTCCTACGACGCCGACCCGTACCCCGTGGCGATCGACGGACGAGCCGTGTGGGTCACCGACGCCTACACGACGACCACTCGGTACCCGTACGGCCAACGCATCGGTGACGTGCAGCGCTCGCCGCAGTCCGGCCTGAGCGACAACGACAACTACGTGCGCAACAGCGTGAAGGCGGTCGTCGATGCGTACACCGGCGAGGCCACGTTCTACGTCGTCGACGAGCAGGATCCGATCCTGCAGGCGTGGCGCGGGGCCTTCCCCGACCTGTTCACGCCGCTGAGCGAGATGCCCGACGAGCTGCGTCAGCACCTGCGCTACCCCGAGGATCTCTTCCGCATCCAGACCGACGTCTACTCGAAGTACCGCATCGACCCGGCGCTGTTCTTCCAGCGCGACGGCAACGCCTGGTCGGTGGCGCAGGCTCCGGGCACCGAGCCATCGCAGCTGGTGGTCAACGCCGGCGGACCGGTCACCGCCGACGGCACCAACACTGCGGCCGAGAACACCTTCGCAACCGAGTCGAACTCCGATCGGTTCATCCCGTACTACACGATGTTCGACACCAGCGCTCCGGGCGAACCCTCGGAGGAGAACTTCGTGATGCTGCGGCCGTTCGTGCCGTTCTCGACGAACGACGAACGTACGCAGTTGCAGGCGTACATGACGGCCTCGAGCGATCCGGACAGCTACGGCAAGCTCACCACCTACATCGTCGAGGACGCCAACGGCAACCTGCCCGACGGTCCGCTGCGGGTGGCCGGCAACGCCGAGTCGACCGAGGCGATCTCCCGGAGGATCTCGCTCGACAACGTCGGTGGAGGTGGCTCCGAGGTTCGCTTCGGTGACCTCCAGTTGATCCCGGTCGGCGACGGCCTGATCTACGTGCGGCCGTACTACGTGTCGGTTCCGCAGAACTCCGGCGACGTCGGCTCGGTCACCGAGTACCGCGCGGTCATCGTCTCGTACAACGATCGCTCCGTCCTCGAGCCGACCGTCGGCGAGGCTCTGGCCCGGTTGTTCCCGGGCTTCCGGGGTGACCTCGGTGAGGAGATCGCCCAGCCGACCGAGCCCGACGACGGCAGCGATGTCGATCCGGCCGTCACCGATCCCGGTGTGCAGATCGCCACTGGTGATCCCACATCGCTGCTCAACGACGCCGACCAGGCCTTCGCCGATGCCGAGGCGGCGTTGCAGGACGGTGACCTCGGGCTCTACCAGGAGAAGGTCGGGGAAGCCCGCAGCCTGATCGCCGACGCGTTGGAGATCCTGATCAACCAGCCCTGACGGTCACTGGGCGTGGGGTCGGCGCAGGCGTTCGGCCAGTTCGGCCAGGTCGGCGCGGAACTGGATCTCGTAGCGGGCCTGTTCGGCGGCGAGGCGCTCGGTGGTGTCGAGTACGTCGTCGATGGCGGCGTCGAGCCGCTCGGCCAGGCGCACCTCGATCTCGGCGGTGTCGATCTCGGCAGCGCGTGACAGCTCACCGTCGGCTTCGCCGGCGGTCGCCGCAGCGTCGGCGGCCTCCTGGGAACGGCGGTTCAGTTCGTCGATGTCACGACTCAACTCGGTGAGCTGGTTGGCGAGTTCGGTCGAGACACTCGTGACGCGTGTGTCGATGCCGTTCACGCGTTCGGTGATGTCGGTGAGTTGCTGGTGGAGCGCGACCATCTCGTCGGTCTCGTCCTCGTCACTTCCGGCGGCAGCGAGCAACTCGTTGAGTTCGTCGATCTCCGCCAGGCGAAGCTCTGTCGTCGCCAGGCTCTCGGTGTGCGCGGCCACGGCCGTTGCGAGGAGATCGAGCCGCGTCGCGATGTCGTCGAGGCGCTCGTCGTCGACGGTCGGTTCGACCGTCAGCGGCGGCGGAGGCGGGGGCGCCGCAGCCGGTGGCGGCGGGCTCGGTGGCGGCGGGCTCGGAGTGGGCGCAGGCGCGTTCAACCGGTCGGTGAGCTCACGCAGGCGGGCGTCGAGATCGTCGATGGCGACGAACCGTTGGCCGATCCGTTCGTTCGTCGCGTTGAGCGAACCGAGTTGGTCGGCCAGCAGGCTGAAGTCCTGATCGAGTGTGTCGAGGCGCCCGTTCACCTGGTCGAGCGCGCCGAGGCGTGTGTCGAGGTGGGCGCTCGCCTCGTCGAGCGTCTTGATCCGATCGGCCAGGGCGGCGTTGGCTCCGTCGAGTGCGCTCAATCGTCCCTCGAGGTCGGCCTTCGCTCGTTCAGCGGCAGCCAGCCGCTCCTTCAGCGCGTCGAGTTCCTCCTGGACCGGGTCGGCGGCGGCGGTGGTCTTCTTCTTGCGGAACAGTCCCATCAATCCTCGTTCGTCTGGGCGTGATTGAAACGTACCTGACTACGGTTGGCTGATCATGGCTTCCTCACCTGTGCACCAGATCCATCTCTCGGAGTCCGAGATGCCGACCCAGTGGTACAACCTGGTCGCGGACCTGCCGACCTCGCCGCCGCCGGCGCTGCACCCCGGCACCCACCAGCCGGCCGGCCCGGACGACTTCGCCCCGCTGTTCCCGATGGCGCTGATCGAGCAGGAGGTCACCACCGAGCGGTACGTCGACATCCCCGGCGGTGTGCTCGACGTGTACCGCCTGTGGAGGCCGAGCCCGCTGTTCAGAGCCCGTCGGTTGGAGGAGTTGCTCGACACCCCGGCGCGCATCTACTACAAGTACGAAGGCGTCAGCCCGGCCGGGTCGCACAAGCCGAACACCGCCGTGCCGCAGGCGTACTACAACCATCAGGAAGGCATCACGAAGCTGACCACCGAAACCGGTGCCGGGCAGTGGGGGACCGCGCTGGCGTTCGCGACGTCGCAGTACGGGATGGAGTGCGAGGTCTGGCAGGTCGCCGCGTCCTATCGCCAGAAGCCGTATCGCAAGACGATGATGGAGATCTGGGGTGCCACGGTGCACCCGAGTCCGTCGGAGCTCACCGAGTTCGGCCGTTCGCTGCTCGCCGAGAACCCGGACCATCCCGGTTCGCTCGGGATCGCGATCTCCGAGGCGGTGGCCATGTGCGTCGCCGACCCGAACGCCCGCTACGCGCTCGGCTCGGTGCTGAACCACGTGCTGTTGCACCAGACGATCATCGGCGAAGAGGCGCTGCTGCAGCTGGCGAAGGTCGACGAGGTGCCCGACGTGCTCGTCGGGTGCACCGGTGGCGGGTCCAACTTCGGCGGTCTGGCGTTCCCGTTCCTGCGCGAGAAGCTGGCGGGGAAGATGAACCCGACGATCCGGTGCGTCGAACCGGCGGCATGCCCGACGCTCACGAAGGGCGAATACCGCTACGACTTCGGCGACACCGCCGGCATGACGCCGTTGATGAAGATGCACACCCTCGGTCACACGTTCATCCCCGAGCCGATCCATGCGGGTGGGCTGCGCTATCACGGGATGAGCCCGCTCGTGTCGCACGTGTACAACGAGGGTCTCGTCGAGGCGATCGCCATTCCGCAGCGTGAGTGCTTCGCCGGTGCCCTGCAGTTCGCCCGCACCGAGGGCATCGTTCCCGCACCCGAGCCGACGCACGCGATCGCCGCGGCGATCCGCGAGGCGCTCGCGTGCAAGGAGTCCGGCGAGGAGAAGGTGATCCTCACGGCCCTGTGCGGTCACGGCCACCTCGATCTGGCGAGCTACGAGAAGTACCTGTCCGGCGAGATGGTCGACTACGACCTGCCCGACTCCGCCATCGCCGAGGCCATGGAGTCGGTTCCCGTCATCGCCTGAGCTCGATCCCGTTTGCGTTGCGGTTCGGGTGGCCCGGTCCACCCGAAGTTGCGCGCAAACGGGGTGGGCGGGGGTGCTCAGAGGGTGAGTTCGTAGAGGTCGGGGTCGTTGGGTGCGGCGCGGAAGCCGACACGCTCGAGGTACTTGCGATGGGTGTCGGTGGTGCCGGCGCTGCGAAGTGCGTCGATCCCGTCGGCTCGGAACACCGCGGCGCCGGGGCCGTAGAGCCACCGCCCGATGCGTGAGTCGCGGTACGGGCCGAGCACGTAGTCGAGGTCGATCGTGAGCGTCGACCCGGTTCGGCGTCCGATCAGCAACCCGGCGGGGAGTCCGTCGCGGTTGAGGAGCAGGGTGACCACGTCATCCCCGTCGGGAAGGTGGAAGTCGGGTTGGAACCGATGGATGTCGACCAGGTGGAACGCGACGAAGTCGGCGAGGAACGGTGAGTCGGGGCGGATGTGCGACACGCCGAGGTCCACGCCCCGTGAGCTTCCCGACGCGAACTCCTTGCGCAGGAACCAGACGTTGATGCCGGCGATCAGCGCATTGGTGATCAGGATCGGAGCCGAGCCGATCAGGGCTCCGTAGACGACGAACGTGATCGAGCCGAGCAGGGAGATGATGCGCAGTCGCACCACCGACGTCATCGCCAACGACACCACGACCAGCGCCGAGGCCAGGTAACCGACGACCTCTGCGCCGTTCAGTTCGAACACGCCGGCACCGTATCGCTCCGATCGGTCGGCACAGGCGGACCGCACGGGTCCGACCGTTCGTTCAGGCTGATCCGGCTCGCTCAGGCAGAGTCGGTGTCGCCGGGGTGGAGGACGCCCGTTTCGTAGGCGAACACCACCGCATGGACACGGTCGCGGAGGTCGAGCTTCATCAGGACACGCTTGACGTGGGTCTTGACCGTGCTCTCGGCGACAAACAGGTCTCTGGCGATCTCTCGGTTCGAGCGTCCCCGAGCCATCAGGACGAGCACTTCGCGCTCGCGGTCGGTGAGTCGTTCCAACCGGTGCTCGCGGTCGGCGCCGACCGATGTCGGGCCGGCGGTCGCGCGCGCGAATTCACCCATCAGCTTCCTCGTGACCGAGGGTGCGAGCAGGGCATCGCCGGCGGCCGTGAGCCGGAGACCATCCAGGAGATCCTCCGGCGGGGTCCGCTTCAACAGGAACCCACTCGCTCCTGCACGGACCGCCTCGTACACGTACTCGTCGAGTTCGAACGTGGTCAAGATGAGCACTCGTGGTCCTTCGCCGTGCTCTTCGGCGGGTGTCGACGCCACGAGTTCTCGTGTGGCTTCGATGCCGTCGAGCACGGGCATGCGGATGTCCATCAGAACGACATCGGGACGGAGCTGACGCGCCAGGTCGACCGCTTGGCGTCCGTCCCCTGCTTCCCCGACGACCTCGAGGTCGGACTGGGTCTCGATCATCATGCGCAAACCGGTCCGCACGAGTTGGTCGTCGTCCGCGATCAGGACACGGATGGTCATTGCGCCGCCTTGGCCGATGCGTGGTCGGCACGGGTCAGCGGCGTCGGGTGTCGCTGGTCGAGCGGAAGCACCGCTCGCACGATGAAGCCGCCGTTGGGGCCGGGGCGCGCGTCGAGCCGACCGCCGAGCACGCTGGCGCGCTCGCGCATGCCGACGATGCCGCGCCCGTCGCTGGTTCCACGGGGCCCGGTCGCGCCACGACCATCGTCGACGACGAGGATCTCCAGCTCGCCTCCAGCGCTGGACAGGGTCAGATCGATGCGGGCTGGTCCGGCGTGTTTGATCGCGTTCGTGAGCGCCTCCTGAACGATCCGGTACGCGGCGATGCCGACTCGGCGGTCGGTCGGCAGCTCGCATCGCTGATCGAGATGGACGTCCGCCCCTGCGGCCTGCATCTCCGCGACGAGCCGACCGATGTCCGCCGAGCCGTGGATCGGCTCGAGTGGCGCGTCGACATCGGCGTGGAGGAGACCGAGCATGTGATCGAGATCGGTCAGCGCCGCCCGGCCGGTGTTCTCGATCTCTCGCAGCGCCGCCACGGTGCGGGGGTCGTCGGTGGCCAGGCGCGCCGCGCCGGCGTGCAACACCATCACGTTGACGGCATGGCCGACCGCATCATGCAGTTCGCGAGCGATCCGTACGCGCTCGTCGGCGACGGCGCGCTCGGCGACCAGGTCCTGCTCGTGGCGCAGGTTCATCGCCTCCATCGCCAGACGGTTGGCGCGGAGCTGGTTGTGGCGGATACTGAGGGCAACCAGCCACCCGACGCCGACGAGCATCGTCGTCACCGGGAGCGCCAGCCACTCGGGGTCGCCCGGGCCGTAGAGCACCACCGTCGAGAGCAGTGCCGCTGCCACGGCCACGACTGCTCCGGAGACATCAGCGGGACGGGTGATACCCACCGAGTAGGTGAAGAACGGCACCGCCAGGAGTGCGTTGGTGTCGCCCTGTGACGAACTGGCCAGCATGTAGAGCGCCGTTGCTGCGACGAGAACCACCACCGGTGCGATGCGCCGAAACGGGAGCAGCAGCGTCGGGCTGATCGCGAGCCACCAGCCTGCGCCTTCGACGGGACCGAACTCGTCGACGTAGGCGTTGCTCGTCAACGACTCGATCGTGATCCACACGAAGATCAGTGCCAGGGCGGTGTCGGCGACGAACCACCAGGGATCGCGAGATTGCCGCCGATCGGGCCGGAGCCAGTCGAGGGTCACGTGCGCAGAGTACCGCTGAGGCCGCAACCGTGGCATCCCCCTCACGAGGGATCGTCCCTGGTGCGTCGCATCCCCCTCGGGGATGACGCGGATCACCGCCGGCGGGGGACGACATCGACGCCGCCGAGGCGGAGAGTCGATGCAAGAAAGCGAGGAGGTTCACGTGATGACGACGTTCCGATCCACCGACCGACCCGGTGCTGCCACGGCCCCGTCGTTCCCCACCCGGCGGCGGACGAAGGTCGATGACCTGGGAAGTCGGCTCGGCGAGCGGCTCCTGCCGTTGTGGAGCCGCACTCGCTGGGCGCTTGCCGTCGCCGCCGCGCCGGGTGCTCTCTGGGGTCTCGTCGCCGGGTCGTGGATGCCCCGAGGTCCGCTGACCACCGGCGCGGCGATGACGTCGCTCCTCGTCAGCTTGCTGGTGGGTGCGTCCGCCGGGCTTGCCGCCCGGTCTCGCTGGGCGATGCTGATCGCCCCGGTCGCCTTCGCGGCGATGTTCGAACTCGTGCGGCTCGACGTCGGCGGGCCGAGCGTGGACGGCCTCGAGCTCAGCAGCTACGGGCTGCTGGCACTGGTGCTCGGGCGTGGTGTGCACGGCCTGCTCTCGCTCGTGCCGATGGTGCTCGGTGCCGCACTCGGTGCCGGCGCCGCCCGCTGGATCACCGTGCGGATGTCGTCGGATCGTCCGGCCGGCCGTCGGTTCGGCGTGATACTCCGTCGGGTCGCGACCGGGCTCACGGCGGTTGCACTGTTCGTGTTCTCGGTCGCGCTGCTGCGACCGGCGGGCACGGCGGCGATCCGTGATGCTGATGGCAAGGTGATCCCCGGCAGCGTCGCCGAGTTGACACGGATCGACGTCAACGGCCACGACCTCGGCCTGATGGTCCGCGGCCACAGCGTCGGCAACCCGGTGCTGCTGTTCCTCGCCGGTGGGCCCGGTGGGTCGGAGTACGGGGCCATGCGTCGCCACCTCCCCGAACTCGAGGAGCACTTCACCGTCGCCACCTGGGACCAGCGGGGGAGTGGCACGTCGTATTCGGAACTCGACCCGACCGACACGATCACGCTCGACGGATCGGTCGACGACACCATCGTCGTCACGGAGTACCTGATCGATCGGTTCGAGACCGAGCAGATCTACCTGGTCGGTCAGTCGTGGGGCACCACGCTCGGTGTGCTGGCGGTGCAGGAGCGGCCCGAGCTGTACCGGGCGTTCATCGGCACCGGTCAGATGGTCAGCCAACTCGAGACCGACCGCCGGTTCTACGCCGACACGCTCGAGTGGGCCGAGGCGACCGGGCGCGACGACCTCGCCGGCGAACTGCGCGACATCGGACCTCCCCCGTACGACCGGATGCTCGACTACGAGACCGCCCTGTCGCACGAGCAGGACGTCTACGGCTACGACCACAGTCGGAACTCCGAAGGCGAAGGCCAGATGTCGGAGAACCTGCTCGTGTCGGAGTACACGCTTCTCGATCAACTGCACGTGCTGCCGGCGTTCATGGACACGTTCGCGGCGCTCTACCCGCAACTGCAGGACATCGACTTCCGCGAGTCGGCCACCGAGTTCGAGGTGCCGATGTTCTTCGTGCAGGGGGCCCATGAGGCCGACGGTCGAGCAGAGGTGTTCGACGACTGGTACCCGATGATCGAGGCACCGATCGTCGACCGCGTCGAGTTCGACACCTCGGGTCATCGCCCCTTGTGGGAGCAGCCCGACGAGTTCGTCGACTACATGACCGACACGGTGCTGGAGATGACCACACCGACCACCGGAACGGAGGAGTCATGACTGGGATCCCACTGGTCGTCGACCACGTCACCAAGCGCTACGGCGACCGCACCGTGGTCGACGACCTGTCGTTCATGGTTGCGCCCGGACGGGTCACGGGGTTCCTCGGTCCGAACGGATCGGGGAAGTCGACGACGATGAAGATGCTGCTCGGCCTCGCTGCAGTCGACGGTGGTTCGACCCGTGTCGGCGATCGTGCATACGTGGAACTCGACGATCCGAGCGCCACGGTCGGCGCCGCGTTGGAGACCAACGCGTTCCACCCCGGCCGCTCGGGGCGCGATCACCTCCGCATCCTCGCCTGCGCCGCCGGTGTTCCGGAACGACGTGTGGAGGAGTCGCTGGTCGCCGCAGGGTTGACCGACGCCGCGGATCGACGTGCGGGGACCTACTCGCTCGGCATGCGCCAGCGGCTCGGCCTCGCGGCGGCACTGCTGTGCGACCCGCCGGTGCTCGTGCTCGACGAGCCGGGCAACGGTCTCGACCCGCAGGGCGTTCGCGAGCTGCGCGAGTTGCTGCGGCAGCGGGCGGCGAGAGGCGACACGGTGTTCGTGTCGAGCCACCTGCTCGGTGAGGTCGAGCACCTCGTCGACGACGTCGTGGTGATCAACCGAGGGCGGCTCATCACGAGCGGTCCCCTCGCCGAGCTGCGCCACGAGACCGCCCTCGTGAGCTCGCCTCACGCACTCGCACTGGCCGAAGCGCTGCGAGGGGCGGGTGCAGACGTCGAGTCGGCCGGGATCGAGGGAGACCCCGGATCGCTGCTGGTGCGCGGTCTCGGCCTCGCCGAGATCGGCCACATCGCGTTCGGTCACGGGGTCGAGGTCTCGGAGTTGAGCACCCGGTCAGGGTCGCTCGAGGACCTGTTCATGCGGTGGACGCAGCAGGCGGGCGCCGGGCCAGCGGTGTCCGCCGAGGAGCAGGACGTGTCGAAGGAGGTCGTGTGATGAGCCCGATGCAACGTTCGGTTCGAGCAGAGCTGATGAAGTTGACGACCACGCGGATGCCGTGGGCGTTCCTGCTGGTGCTGCTGACGATGGGTGGCATCAACGCCGCATCGGTGGCGTTCGGCACCGACTTCGACGGCAGCAAGACGTTCGTGTCGACCGCCGCCGACCAGCAGTCGTTGATCGCGTTCGCGGTCAACGCCACGATGATCGCCGGACTCTTCGGGGCGATCGCGGCGGCGCGTGAGTACGCGCACCAGACGGTGATCCCGACGTTCCTCGCGGATCCGCAGCGCCGACGTGCGGTCGTCGCCCAGCTGGTCGCGATCGCGATCGGCGGCGGAGTGTTGGGCGCAGCGGGCGCCGGCATCACGACGTTCGCCGTGGCGGTGACGCTGCCGACCACCGAGTACGGATTCCTGGTCCCGGTGCTCGACGTCCTGCGAGTGGTCGGCGCCTCTGCGTTCGCCGGGGCAGTTGGGGCGGTGTTGGGTGCCGGGATCGGCATCGTGGTCCGCAACGTCGGTGGTGCCGTGACCGGGGCCGTGCTCGTGCTGATCGTGGCGCCGCCGATGCTCGTGCAGCTGGTCAGCTCGACGGCGTCGTGGATCCCGGCGAGCCTGGCGCTCGACCTGTCAGGCGTCGAAGCAGAGGTGACAGCCCCTGCTGCTGCGCTGGCGCTGTTGGTGTGGGCACTCGTTCCGGCCCTGCTCGGCGCGGTCGCCGTACGTCGACGCGACGTCGCCTGACCCGCCGCCAGCCGTCAACCCCGTTTGCGTCGAGTTCTCGGTGGGGCGGCCCACCGGAAGTCGTCACGCAAACGGGGTTGGTGGTTCAGTCGGTGCGGCAGGAGCAGGCTGGGATTGGTTGCGAACGACCACGGCGAGCGCACCGATCACCACGGCCATCGCGAGACCCTGTATCGCCGTGACGGCCTCGCCGAGCACCAGCCAGGCGAGCAGCGCGGAGAACACGGGGATCAGGAGGGTGAACGTGGAGCCGACCCAGAGTGGGATACGCACCAGCGACCAGTTCATCATCGCGTGGCCGATCAGGCCGGAGCTGACAGCCATCACGATCAGCAGCCCCCAGTTCGACAGCGACGGCCACGTCATGTCCTGCCCGAATGCGAGCCCCAGCGGAGCGCAGATGATCACCGTCCACAATGCCGTGCCAGCGGTGAACTCGGTCGAGGTCATGGTCTTCTTCGAGTTCTTCGAGGTGATGAAGTAGGCGCTCCACGACAGCATCGCGGCCAGTGCGAGCAGGTCGCCGAGCCAGTCGTTGCCGTCGCCACCGGCTGACGATGCGACCACGACGATCGTGCCGCAGAGAGCGACGAGCGACCACAACACGTTGCGCATGCCGATCCTCTCGCCGAAGAACTTGGCGGCGATCACTCCGACGACGATCGGTTGCATCGAGCCGATGATCGTGGCATTGACGACGCTGGTGAGCTTCACCGCCGAGAAGAACAGGGCGATGTCGGCGCCGAGCGCGATGCCGCCCCACAGCGAGTCGCGCATCACTCGCAGGCGGAACGGCGTGCCCTGCGCGTACATCCAGACGATGATCATCACGGCGAAGAACAGGAATCGGTAGAAGCCGATCGCCAGGCTGCCCATGTCGATGTACTTGGCCAGGATGGTGCCGGTCGACCAGGCGCACACGGCGATGCCGGCGCCGATCAAGCCCCGTGACAGGTCCCGGGCGTCGGCGGCTGCCGCGCTGGACGTGTCGGCAGGTGTGGTGGTCACGCGCGCAACGTAGCGGGCGGCGCGAGCCGGAATGCCATTCTGGGCCGATGGCACAGCACCCGATCACCGGCTTCGATCTCGACCAGACCGACCTCCTCCTGAAGACCACCAAGCAGGTCCGCAAGCGGCTCGACCTCACGCGGCCGGTGCCGTACGAGGAGCTGCTCGAGTGCATCGACATTGCGAGCCATGCGCCGATGGGCGGCAACCTCGAACGCAACCGGTGGATGATCATCGACGATCCCGACACCAAGGCGAAGATCTCCGAGTACTTCGGTGCGGTCGGACGGCCGTACCTGCAGGCCAACACCGAGGTGCGCAGCGACGATCGAAGCACGAAGGTGATCGATTCGGCGATGTTCCTCGTCGAACACCTCCACGAGGTGCCGGCCCTGGTGCTGTCGATGCGACTCGATCGGGTCCCCGACGGCTCGTCGACCGGTGCGTACGCGGGCTACTACGGCTCGGTGTTGCCGGGCGTGTGGAGCTTCCAGCTCGCGGCGCGGTCGCGAGGGATCGGCTCGGCGTGGACCACGTTCCATCTCGAGCACGAGGCCGAGGTCGCCGAGCTGCTCGGCATCCCGCCGACCGTCACACAGGTGTGCCTGCTCGCGGTTGGCTACTACACCGGCGACTCGTTCACCCCGGCGCCGCGCCGCCCGGCTGCGGACGTCACGTACCTCAACCGCTGGAAGCAACCGGTCGACTGATCCGTTCCCGTGAACAAGGCGCGGCCCAGGTGCGCACCTTGTTCACGGGAACGCCGGCTCGTACGAGAGGGTCGTTCGGCACTGGCCCCGGTGGCTCGCACGCAGTTGGGTGAGGTCATGGGACCGTCGACGCGGACGGCTGGTGTTCGTCATGTGCCTGGGTGAGGTGGGCCGCGTCCTCGGGCTGCTCGACGAGCGGCGCGCCGTCGTCGAGTTCGCCGGCCGTGAGGTGACGGCGTCGCTC
Source organism: Ilumatobacteraceae bacterium (assembly GCA_963698565.1). Classification (GTDB taxonomy): domain Bacteria; phylum Actinomycetota; class Acidimicrobiia; order Acidimicrobiales; family Ilumatobacteraceae; genus Sva-07. The sequence goes on along the minus strand of CAVORH010000049.1, from coordinate 10,884 downwards.
GACGTGGTGCTCGCCGAGGGTGCGGCGGTCCGACCAGGCGATGTCGTGATCGTCTCGATGGGGTTCGTGCTGGCGATCACCGACGACTCGGAGTTGGGCGACGCCGTGCATCCGTTCGAACAGGAGGACGCGAGGACATGACTACGTCGGTGCAGAACGATCGGGCTGGCGCCACGACGCCGGTCTCCGCCCGTGGCGATCGCTGGCCGCTCTGGCCCGCGGTCGTGGCCGCGCTGGTCAGCGGCGTCGCCGTGTTCGTCAACGGACTGGCGGTGCGTCACTTCGACGACGCGACGGTTTACACGACCGCCAAGAATCTCTGGGCCGGGGTGCTGCTGACGGTCGTGCTCGTCGTGCTGCCGGTTCCGGCCGCGCAACGGCCCGGATCGATCGGTCGGTCCACGTGGCCGTGGTTGGCCGTGGTTGCCGTGATCGGTGGTGCCGTGCCGTTCGTCCTGTTCTTCGAGGGGCTCGCACTCGCGACATCGAACGATGCGGCATTCATCCACAAGACGCTCGTCGTCTGGGTCGCCGTCGGCGCCGCGGTCGTGCTGCACGAGCGATTGCGGCCAGCACACCTGCTGGCGATCGCGTTGCTGGTCGTCGGCCACATCGTCGTCAGCGGCGGTGTCAGCATCTCGGGTGTCGGCCGTGGTGAGCTGTTGATCCTCGTTGCCACCCTGGCGTGGGCGCTCGAGGTGCTCGTCGTCAAGCGCCTGCTGGCGACGGTCCCGGCGCGGTGGCTGGCGGTGGTGCGCATGCTCGGAGGCGCGGCGCTGTTGCTCGCATGGCTCGCCGCCCGTGGCGAACTCGGCGCGCTCGCCGGGTTCACGGTCGGGCAGTGGTGGTGGATCGCCGTCACCGGCACGACGCTCGGTGTCTTCGTGACGCTCTGGTACCGAGCGCTCGCCATGGCGCCCGCCACCGATGTCACCGCCGTGCTCGTCGCCGGTGCGGTGGTGACGGCCGTGCTGAACAGCGGGTTGCGAGGCGTGCCGATCACCGTCGATGCCGTCGGCTACCTCGTCGTGCTCGCCGGTGTCCTCGTGGTCGTCGCGTCGTCGGCTCGCCGCGGCGTGCCGGCCCGGCCGTCGCACGGGCTGGCGTCGTGATCATGCCCGCCGCAACCCCCGACGCGCCCTCCGGGCCGTTGCGGTTCGTCCGGTTCGCATCGCCTCCCAACCGGCTCGGCCACTGTGGTCCGGTCTCGTCCGGGGGCGTCGGCGAGTACCTGCATGCACCGATCGATGGGGGGTTCGCCGAGTTGGCTGCACAGTTCGAAGGCGCGTACCCGTACCTCGAGTTGCTCGCCGGTGCCGCACACCGCATCGACCCACTCGACGCCGACGTGGTCGAGGCGTACTGGATCGGCAACGGGCTACTCGACCGGGTGAGCGTGCACGACTTCGGCAACTCGATCGATGCGCGTTTCCGGCGACGGGCCGGATCAGCATGGTCGCGGATCGACGAGTCCGTCGCTGTCGGCGTCGCGCACCACAGCTACCACGTACTCCACGTCACCCCGTGGACGGGGTTGATGCGCCGTGGCGTCGTCGACGAACCGTTGCGCATCGTCGACCAGTGTTGCGTCAGCTGGGCGCAGGTGGTCGACATCAGTGCCGGCGTGCCACTGGCGCGCCGCCGGCCACTGGTGTGGGAGGGCAGCCGGCTGTGCTTCGGCGAGCCGGTGATCGAACAGGTGACGAGTCCGATCGCTGTCGAGGTGGGTGATTGGGTGGCGCTGCACTGGAGCACGGTGTGCGAGCGGCTGCGCCCGCAACAGCTCGATCGCCTGCGGCGGACGACGCTCGATCAGCTGGCGACGTTCGCCGCCGGTTGAGCCCGAATCACCCCGAGCCCAGCGAACGACTGCGCTGCGATGAGATTCGTGGCCGAGGGGTGGCCCGGAAACTCATCGCATGGCGAGGTGGTCGCGAACGAACTCGTCGACGACGGCCTCGATCGCGGCGTCGACCGGCGGGCTGGGTGGGGTTCCCCACTCGGTCTGTGCGGCTTCGACGCCGATCAGGAGCAGCTGCGCCGGCATCCGTCCGATCGCCCGGGCGAGTTCGATCGCGACCGACACGTCGATCTCGTGGGTCGACACCGCCCCGGGCGTCGGCAGCGGCTCCGCCGTCGCGTCGAAGGTCACGACACGTCCCGGCGCCGTGCCGGGCTGCATCGCGTCGACGATCACCACGTGATCGTCGGACTGCCAGTGGAGCGCGAGATCGAGGATCGAGCCCTCACACACGATCACCCGCAGGGGGGCGTCGGCGGGGTACCGCGCGCGCAGCCGGTCGCACACGATCGGGCCGACGGCATCGTCACCGCGGTCGCGGTTGCCGACGCCGATCACGATCGTGGTCATCGGTCGCCGATCCGGTCGCTGCTGAAGCGCAGGAAGTGGGTCGCGCAGGAGATGCACGGGTCGTAGTTGCGGATCACCTGCTCGCAGCGGTGACCGAGCGTGTGGTCGTCGAGGTCGAGGTGTGACTGCACGAAGTCGCGCAGGTCGGCCTCGATCGCGATCTGGTTCTGCGAGGTGGGTGGCACGATCACGGCGTCGGCGATGATGCCGGCATCGTCGAGTTCGTAGCGGTGGTAGAGCAGGCCCCGCGGGGCCTCGGTCGCTGCCTGCCCGGTGCCGGCGACGGGCGGTACCTCGACGGCGGGTTCGGGCGGCGGGGTGTAGGCGTCGATGATGCGCTGGGCTTCCTCGAGCGCCCACACCGTCTCCAGGCCCCGCACGATGATGCTGCGGAACGGGTTGGTCTCCACCTCGCCGATGCCGACCTCGCCGGCGAGGTCGCGCACCGAGTCGGTGAGCAGGTCGAAGTTGTTCATCCAACGTGCGAGCGGGCCGACCTGGTAGCGACGATCACCGTCGAGAGTGGCGTGCAGCGCGGTCGAGTGTTCGACGTGGATCTCACGGAGCCGTTCGCCGTACTCGGTGACGTCGAGGTCGAGGCCGAGGTTCGACACGATGCGGCCCTCGTTGAGCGGGTACTCGTGCGGGTGACGCAGCGACACGAACTCGGTGTGTTCGGCCAGGCGGTCGGGGATCGAGGGGAATTCGAATCCGGCGACCCAGCGGACGAGAGCGACCGCGGCGGCGTGGGCCCGTTCGAGGTCGGCGTCGAGGGCGTGGAGCTCTCGCCGGCTCGGCGCCCGGTAGAACCCGCCGAGGCGCACGTTGACCGGATGGATCGGACGTCCGCCGACGACCTCCATGATCCGGTTGCCGGTCTTCTTGAGGTGCAGCACCTCGGTCATCAGCTCGGGTTCCTGCCGGGCGATCGTGATCCCGGAGTCGACACCGAGGAAGTCCGGTGCGTGCAGGAACGCCATGTGCAGGACGTGGCTCTCGATCCACTCGCCGCAGTAGAGCAGGCGTCGCAGGTCGCGGATCGGCCCGTCGACGCTCACACCGGCGAGCCGTTCGATCGCGTGGGCCGCGCTCATCTGGTAGGCGACCGGGCAGATCCCGCAGATCCGCGCCGTGATGTCGACGGGTTCGTGGTGCGCCCGCCCGCGCAGGAAGGCCTCGAACATGCGGGGTGGCTCGTAGATCTCGAGCTGGACGTCCTCGACCACGCCGTCGCGGACGACGACGTGCATCGCCCCTTCGCCCTCGACGCGGGTGAGCGTCGGCACGTGCAGGTCGAGTGACTTGTGGGTCATGGCCGGGCTCCTTCGGCTGCGATGCGGGCGAAGGCCTCGACGTCGAAGGTGCGCATCAGGCGATCGATCGCCTCCGGTTCGATCCCGAGTTGGTCGAGTCGGTGCTCGAGCGCGGGGATGTTCGGGTCCTCCATCGGCCCGAAGCACCCGTAGCAGCCGCGGTGGAACGACGGGCACAGCGCCCCGCAGCCGGCCTGGGTGATCGGTCCGAGGCAGGCGGTGCCGTGGGCCACCATCACGCAGCTCGTCGACGCCGCCTTGCATTCGGTGCACACGCTGGTGGTCGGCAGCCGCAGTACGTGGCGGTTCAGTAGAGCGGCGATCGTGGCGACGAGCTGGCGACGGTCGATCGGGCAGCCGCGGAGTTCGAGGTCGACGTCGACGTGGTCGGCGATCGGCGTGGAGGTTGCGAGCGTGGAGATGTACTCGGGGTGGGCGTACACGATCGAGGTGAACTCGGCGATGTCGGCACCGTTCCGCAGGGCCTGGATGCCGCCGGCGGTGGCGCACGCACCGATGGTGACGAGCAGTCCCGACTGGCGCCGGATCTCGAGGATGCGCTCGGCGTCGTGCGCGGTCGTGATCGAGCCCTCGACGAGCGAGACGTCGTACGGACCCTCGACCATCGTGGAGGTGGCCTCGGGGAAGTAGGAGATGGCGACACGGTCGGCCACGGCGAGCAGTTCGTCCTCGCAGTCGAGCAGGCTGAGCTGGCATCCGTCGCACGAAGCGAACTTCCACACCGCCAGGGTCGGTCGTCGTTCCTCCATCGTGGCCTCCTCAGCGCTCCCGCACCCGCAGCGCGTCGGCGATCTCGGGATAGGTCATCACCGGGCCGTCGCGGCACACCAGCACCGGCCCGAGCTGGCAATGGCCGCAGCGGCCGGTCGCGCACTGCATGTTCCGTTCCAGCGTCAGCTGGATCGAGCCGGGCGCGACGCCGAGGTCGATGAAGCGGTCTGCGGTCAGTCGCATCATCACGTCGGGGCCGCACACCAGTGCTCCGGTGATCGCCCAGTCGACATCGAGGTCGGCGGCGACGTCCGGTACGAACCCGACCCGACCCGACCATCCGGCTTCCGCGGTGTCGATCGTCGAGACGACCTCGATGCCGCGGGCTCGCCACTCGTCGTACTGGCCGGAGTAGAGCAGATCTGCGCTGCTGCGGGCACCGACGACCAACAGGATGCGGCGATGCGGTCGCTCCTGCATCGTGTCGAGCAGGGCGTACACGGCCGAGCGCAAGGGCGCGAGCCCGATGCCGCCGGCTGCGATCACGACATCGCCGTGCAGTGCGTCGACGTCCCACGGCCGGCCGAACGGGCCGCGGATCGCCAACTGGTCACCCGGCCGCAGCGCGCCGAGTGCAGTGGTGATCGCTCCGGCCCGACGGATCGTGTACTCGTGGTGATCATCGACGGCGGCGGAGGAACTGATCGAGATCGCCGCCTCGCCGATCCCGAACGCGCCGAGCATGCTGACCTGCGCCGGCAGGAACGGAGTGGGCGCGCCGTCGACCGGGACGACGTCGAGTGTGAACACGCCCGGGGTCTCGGGGGTGACCGACCGCACGACGTGGACGCGTGGTTCGATCATCGGATCGCCGGTGCTCGTAGCCATTCTCGTGAACTCGTTGCGGAATAGTTCCGCAACGAGTTCACGAGAACGGGTGGTCGGCGTCGTCCTGGCGGTCATGGCGTGACTCCCGACGTCGCGAGCGCGTCGACCTCGGCGGTCAGGTCGATGCCGACGGGGCACCAGGTGATGCAGCGCCCGCACCCGACGCACCCCGATTCGCCGAACTGGTCGTGCCAGGTGCCGAGCTTGTGGGTGAGCCACTGTCGGTACCGCGAGCGAGCCGACGAGCGCGCGGGCCCGGCGCCGAGGTGTGAGTACTCCAGGCTGAAGCAGGTGTCCCACACCCGGTCGCGATGGGTGGTGAGGCCGTCGAGCTCCATTCGATCGTCCAAGTCGGTGCAGAAGCAGGTCGGGCACACGGCGGTGCAGTTGCCGCAGGTGAGGCAGCGTTCGGCCACGTCGTCCCAGCGTGGGTGTTCGAGATCGGCCAGCACGATCGATGCCGCATCCGTCGGCATCGCTCGCTCGGTGGTGTGCACGCTGCGACGCAGTCGCTCGGCCTCGGCGACGACGTCGGCTCCCGCGGACGCGAGCCCGAGCGACTCGGCGAACTCGCGGCCCTGCTCCGATCCGGCGCGCAACACGTACTGCACCACGTCGTCGCCCATCTCGGTCATCGACAGATCGGCGCCACTGTCGACGGATGGGCCGGTGCCGGTCGACTCGCAGAAGCACGTGGCGGCCGGTTGGGAACAGTCGACCCCGATCGTGAACAACTGGGCACGTGCGGCGGCGTGTTGGCGGTCGGGGTGCGGCCCGGCCAGCTGGGTGCGGTCGAGACGCTCGAGGGCGGCGAGGTCGCAGGCCCGGGCGCCGAGTACGGCGCGGCGGACGGGACGTGTTGGTGCGACGCTCACCGAGATCGAGCCAGTGTCATCGCGGGTCATCGCCCAGACCGGGCTGCGGGGCGGGTGCACCATCGCCTTCAACGAGTCCGGCCCGACCGCGTACGAGAAGCGGAGCGACCCACCGGTGGTCGTGGTGCGGTACGCGCCCGGATGCTGGTCGTCAGCGACGCCCGATGGGAGTTCGTCGACGCCGTCGACAGCTCGCAGCCGGATGACGCCGTCCGACGAGGACCGGAGCGAGGACCTCGTCGAACTGTGCACACAGCTGGTCGACCATGAAGGCGAGGTCGGTGGATGTCATCGTCCACGCCGACGCGGCCGTTGCGTCCATGAGTCCATGATCGGGAACCGGTGCGGCCGTGGCCAGGGCCCAACGCCCCGACCGGCCGGATCGGGCGGTTGTCAATCATCTGCAGCAGGCGTACAGTGATGCTCCACTTCGACGCGGGGTGGAGCAGTTCGGTAGCTCGTCGGGCTCATAACCCGAAGGTCGCAGGTTCAAATCCTGCCCCCGCCACTACGAAAGCCCTGGTAGATCGCAAGATCCGCCAGGGCTTTCTTGCGTCTGCAAGCAATCTTCTAACGATTCTTCTAACGAGTCGTTAGAAGCCGAGGTGCGCGAAATGGCGATCCGCAACGGGTTTCATCCCGAAGACTCCGTTGCCGAGACTCATTCCTTATGGTGGACAATCGTGCGGCTCGCCGCCTCCGGCCGACGGGCCCCACCGCTAGCGTCCAGAAGCATGGGTACAAGTCGGATCGACTTCAATGAGGTCCGGACGAGCTTGCACGCGCTCGACGTGCGCGCGAGACCTGCTCAACTTGGGAGTCTCACTCCTCCCAGACAAGTGCGTTGGCCTCATGGTCTATGGAAGCTACGCACGAGGGGACTTCTGTGACACCTCGGACCTCGACCTCCTTGCGGTCACCGAGTCTGCAGTCGGCACGCGAGTGAGGGGCAATGTGACACTGAGCTGCTACACGCCGAAGCAGTTCCTCGATGCGCGAGGCACACTTTTCGGTATGCACCTCGCACGTGATGGTCGAGTGCTTCATGAGGCGGAGGAGTTCCTCACCCTGGCGCTGCAGCGCATGGGGCAGCCAGATCCGGCTACCAGTCTTGAGCGGATTCGTATCCTCTCCGTGATCATCGATGTCGGTGTTCGGCAAGTCGATCCTCCTCTAGCGGGTCTCGCTCGCGTGGCTCGAGATACTTCCTTCGATCTGCGATCTACCTCACCGCTCTCGCGCTCGGTCAGCCATGCTTCTCGGTGAGTGAGTTGGCGCGCCGTTTCGAGGATCCGGCACTAGTGGAGCTGCTGAGGTCGAGAGACCCTGAGGACGGCCCTACGCCCGGCGTCAGCGAAATCAACGACTTGAGGGACCGGCTGCGTGTCCTCGTCGGCGCCGCCGACAGTGCTGACTATGAGACGATCCAACAACTGATCATCGCGGAGTGGGACCGCGACCGGTCGATGGCCACGATGGCGACTTTGGCATTCGCAGACCCGAATTCAGAGATCGACTACTCAGCTCTGCCGAAGGTGCTGCTGTGACGGCTCGGCTCGGATTCATTGGCGACATTCATGGAGACGTCGATCGTCTTCAGGCCCTCCTCGGTCGCGTGGAGGACGAAGTCGAACGCTTGATCTTCCTCGGGGACTACGTGAACCGCGGTCGATTCAGTTGCCAGGTTCTCGATGTGCTGGTCGGCCTGGAGCAATCGGCGGTGGAGTGCACCTTCCTAGAGGGAAATCATGATGCTGCGTTTCGAGCGGCGCTCGAGGGCCGAGGACTTGACGCGTTTCTGCAGATGGGGGGCGCTGCAACCATCCGGTCCTATATCTCTTCGATCGGTGCTGAATGGGAAGCGGCGTTCGTAGCAGCAGTATCACCCGATCACAGACGCTTCCTCCAATCGCTGGAGGCGGAGTTCCGTTTAGGCAACGAAATCCTCGCGTCGCACTACCCGCGCCAGACCTCCGCCGCCGACGGCGACCGATATCACGTCTCCGGTCACGTCCCTCAGGGATCGCGAGTACCAATGGTCGATCGCCGTCGAGCCTTTATCGACACAGGATGCGGAACTTTCGAGGACGGCAAGCTCACCTGTTTCTTTTGGCCGTCGGCGACTTGGATTCAGGCCTAGCCATTCGAAAGCCGGGCACGAGCTGTAGCTAGGTCCGCCCGCGCGGAATCGGCGCGTCGAACTGATCCGGTTTGCTCGAACAGCTCGAAATGCTTCTTCCAGATGTTCCACCGCTGCCGAATACTCACCCCGCGCAAGGGCGATCGAACCCCGCAGGTGCGCGAGAACGCCCAGGCCCTCTTGGTTCGTTGATGAGATGCTCTCCTCTGCCGTCCGCTCGGCGTGCCGCTCCGCCTCGTCAATGTCCCCCGCAGACAGGGCGACGCGAGCGAGCACCGTGGAAGCAATGCTGATCCCGTCACTGTTGGCTACTCGTTCGTTCAGGTCGAGGCCTTCTCGTACCATTGATTCGGCGTCGGGTCGTTCGAGATCGAGTGCTGCCTCTCCTGCCGCGACCAGCGCGTTGGCTAGCAAAGTCTCTTGGCCATTCAAGTTGCGAAGAATCCCGATCGCTGTCGTCAGTTGTTCCAACGCGAGTTCGTTGTCCCCTCGGGCTCGTCTGAGACAGCGAGAGGTTGATAAGCGACTGTGCAATTCCAGCCTGATCGTCGTCTCTCGCCCGTATCGAGTGCGCTTCCTCCAAGCTGTGCTCAGCGGTCGCAAGGTCTCCCTGCTGGGCAGCGGTGTGTGCAAGGTTGTCCAGCGCATACGCGAGTGGCACGTCACCGTCGGGTCCAGCAGTACGCGCAACCGCGACTGCTTCGACTAGGTGGCCCCTAGATTCTCGGAGATTGCCCTGCTTGCGTCGAACCACACCCATGTTGGCGAGCGCTCTGGACCGATTGACCCTCATGTCCAGGCCATCCTTCGATGCAGTTGCCTCGATGTACTCGCGGTCGAGTTGGTACGCAGCTTCGAGGCGTCCTCGTCTGCGCATGAACCGGGCGCTCTCGAGCAGTGTTTCGGGGCCGCCGTTTCGGACTGCGCGAGAGAACAGCACCTCGGCCTGTGTAACCGAACCCTCGGACGCAAGTTCCCAGGCTCTGCTGACCATCTCGTCAGAGGACTGAAGGCCTTCGTCCACCGCATCTGCAGCATCGTCCACGAGATCGTCGGGCGATTGCCCCTCCCCACCCCAGATCGGAACGGGCCCCGCCGCGTAACTTCTGCTGCACCCAACGGCACAGCTCCTCCTCCGTATCGAACTGCTTGTAGAAGAGCGCGTGGCTCTTCTCCAGGTCCTTGCGGAACTTGAGGACCTTCTTGAGGTCCTTGCCAGGGTCAGCCATCTGACCGCGAGGAACCGACTTGAACGCGACTAACACGTCACGCATGGGGAGAGAAGTGTCTTCGATCGCCTTCACGATTTCCTCGTACTCTTCCTCCGTCCCGCTCGTGTAGCCGTTGTCACCTCCTGGCGGCGAACCCATCGGTCAGCGAGCAGAACGATCGCATAGTCGCATTGCCTGAGCGTGTGGTTGATCTCATCCTGCGGACGACCGAAACCTCCAGGTGACGACTCGTAGCCGAACGGAATGAACGCCGCTCTGCTTGCAAAGGCCTCCTCCTCGTTGAACTCGTTGATCGCTGCCCTGACCGTTCCGCGCTCGTTCTCGAGCCCGCTTGGTGAAGCGAGGAAGCACCCGATGGCAAGGCAAGTCCTGTGACACGGGGCCAGCATAGGTTCGACGGGACGGCGGCGCCGGTGGACCGTTCCACCGGGAATGGTTCACGCCCCAGTCGCCGAATAATTGATGGCCGCCTTCTACTCCGCGCTGTGGGTCCCTCGCGTCGAGGGCCAGTAGGGATGCGGACGCTCGTAGCCGTGGACGTGGTCTACAGGCAGCGGGAAGCACTCCAGCGGCAGTTCGGCGGGCTCACCGCCGAGGGCAAGCCGCGCAATGCGGGCGTCACAGTCGAGAAAGAACCGCAGTGAGTCTTGAAGTGATTCCATCAGGATCGTCCCACCGACAGCTTGTCGGTAGTGGTCGTGGAATCTCGGTGAGGTCTTCTTGTTCTGAGCAATTGATGCAGGCAAGTCGTCGTATTGACGCCACTGCGGAAAAACGCGGAGGCCGGACGATCCGTCGTCGAAGAACGCCGTAACCATTCTGTCGAGATCGAAATCCAGGGTCGCAGTCGAGTCGTGTGTCTCGGCGTTTCGTATGAGCTTCAGCCCGGCAACGACTCGCCCCGCTTCGTCAGCTTCGAGGTGGCGCTCGTATGGGGACGAGGATGGATCCTCGGGAGCGGTCCGCGGGTGCGCGCTTGCGAAAAGCTCATTGAGCGACTGGATAAGTACAAGGGCACCGGCGACTCGAATCGCCACGAGCTCAGCCATGAATTCGTTGCCATCGGCGCCGCTCTCGACAAGGACGGTTGATTCGAAGCAGTGTCGAATCTGGTGCTGCAATGCCCTGCAAAGGCGTCGCCCCCTCATGAGGTTGGCGGGCTGCAGTGGAAACAGACGTGGACGAACACTCAAACCCCCGTCGGCCGCCCACCAATCCGGGAGGTGGAAGAGAGTTGCGGCGGTTGGTGGTGTGAGGGTCCACTCGCCAGGGTTGATCTCCTTGGCACTGGGCCGAGGCACTGGCGGTTCAGGGAACGAAGTCGCCGAAACCG
>CAVORH010000048.1:0-25379 GCA_963698565.1 Ilumatobacteraceae bacterium | reverse complement strand
CGGCGAGTTCGCCCTTCGCGGCATCGACGATCGGTGCGGTCTCGAGTGCGGCCAACGCGTCGTCGGTGAGCGCGCTGATGTGGCGCTCGAGTTCGTCGAGGGCCCCGGTGTCGACGATCGCCTGCTGGATGCGGGCGACCGCCTCGTCGTCGAGACCCGGCCGCCCGACGAGGTCGAGGACCTCCCGCTGAGCGGGTGTCGCGGCACGTACGGCTCGGGCGAGCAGTGGCGTGGGCTTTCCCTCGCGGAGGTCGCCGCCGACGGGTTTGCCGGTGACGTCGGCGTCGCCGAAGGCACCCATCACGTCGTCGCGCATCTGGAAGGCGTCGCCGAGCGGCAGGCCGTAGGCGCTGAGCGCCGGCAACAGTTCGTCGGCGCGTTCGGGAGCGGCGAGGACGGCGCCGAGGTGCAGCGGGCGCTCGATCGTGTACTTGCCGGACTTGTAGCGGCAGATCCGCTCGGCCTTGTCGACGTCGCGGATGCTCTGGACCGAGCCGAGGATGTCGAGGTACTGGCCGATGTTGAGTTCGATGCGCAGTTCGTTCCAGATGCGCATCGCCTCGGGCGGAGCAGCTTCGAGCAGGAGATCGGCGTACACGAACGCGAGGTCGCCGACGAGAATGGCCACCCCTTCGCCGAAGCGTCGGGACTCACCGGCCCACCCGTTGACGGCGTGTCGTTCGGCGGCCAGGGCATGGGTGGTCGGCTGTCCGCGACGGGTCGCCGCATCGTCCATCACGTCGTCGTGGAACAGCGCGAAGGCGTGCATCAGCTCGAATGCGGCTCCGGCGTCGACGTCGATCTGGTCGTCGGTACCACCGCCTGCACCCACGTAGCCCCAGTGGCAGAAGGCCGGGCGGAGCCGTTTGCCGCCCGAGAGCACGAGCCGCCGGATCTCGTCGATGGGCTCGGCGAGGTCGGGGTCGAAGCTCGCCCACCGTTCGCGCTCGGCCGTGAGGAGCTCGTCGAGTCGGGCCTCGACGCGGTCGGCGATCGAGCGAAGACTGGTCGGGGCTGGTCCTGGCATCGTGAACGCAGGCTACTGCTGTGTTCACGGGCCTGCCCTGACATGCCCGATCTCGTGGGGGGTGCGTCAGGGGTGGCTCGTGCCCGGCGTCGACGTGTCAGCCGTCGACGGCGGCGTCGAGGTCGGCGGTGACCTGTTCGATCCGGAGCTGTGCCGACGAGATCCTCTCGCGGCACAGGGTGATCAACGTCGAGGCGCGGGCGACGCGGTCGGCGAGGTGGTCGACGTCGACGTCGGAGCCCTCCAGTTCGCGCAGGATGCCGTCGAGTTCGGCGAGGGCGTCGGCGTAGCCGGGTTCGGTCGTCGGTGCCGGTTCAGTCATCGGTGGTCCTCTTCGTCTGGTTGACACTGCTGGTGATGAGGCCGTCGGCGACGGCGATCGAGATGGCGTCGTCGGGCTCCACGTCGGCGACGGATCGCACGACCGTGCCGTCGGCACGGCGGGTGATCGACCACCCCCGAGCGAGCTGTACTGCGGGATCGAGGGCGGCGACGCGTGCGGTGGTGACGTCGAGCCGGCTGGTGGCGCGCTCGACCACCGCCCCGGCGCGTGTCAGCACCCGCTCCTGCGCGTCGTCGACGCGACGCCCGGATCGTTCGAGAGCTGCAGGAGCGAGCCTGGCCAGCGAGTCGACCCGCAGTGCGAGCCGTTCGTCGGCGCGCTCGACTGCGGCGTGGGTCCGGCGGGCGATGCGGTGCGCGGTCTCCGACAGGTCGGTCGTGGCGCTGGTGAGGACGCGCGAGCTCTCTCGCACGATGGCGGCGAACGTTGCTTCGGTGTCCGCGCGGTAGCGGGCGGCGCGTGCGATCAGCTCGCCGGCACAGGCCGTGGGCGTCTTGAGCATCGTGTGGGCGACGTCGTCGGCGACGCTGCGGTCGACCTCGTGGCCGAGGCCGGTGAGCACGGGGAGCGGCGACGCTGCGATCGCGCGTGCGATCGACTCGGCATCGAACACCGCGAGTTCGTTGCGGGCCCCGCCGCCGCGGATCACCACGAGCGCATCGAGATCGGTGCGCCGACCGAGGGTGACGATCGCCGCCGTGATCGATCGTTCGGCGAACTCACCCTGCACTCGCGTGTCGATGACGGTGAGGTGGAAGCCGAGGGCACTGCGGTCGAGTTCGTCGTGGAAGTCGTGCCAGGCCGCCGTGCCGACACTGGTGACGACACCGACGCGGAGGGGAACCGGTGAGAGCGGTCGCTGCTTGTTGGCATCGAGCAGCCCCTCGGCAACCAGGCGGCGGATCACCTCGTCGCGGGACTGGGCGATGTCGCCGATCGTGTACCGAGGATCGATCCCGGTCATCTTCAACCCGATGCGCCCGTTGGGTGCGTAGTAGTCGAGGTACCCGAAGATGCGCACCTTCATCCCGTCGGCGAGGCGGAGTCGGTGCTTCTGGAGCAGCGGACGCAGCCGCATCCGCGAGTTCGCGAAGAACTGCACGTTGAGCACGGCCTTGCCACCGGCGTCGTCGGCGAGCGTGAAGTACGCGTGTTGCCCGCGATCGCTCCACCCGGTGATCTCGCCCCGCACCCACACACCGTCGGAGAACCCTCGTCGGAGGGCGTCGTTGATCGCGTCGGCCAACTCGCCGACGCCGTACGTCGGGTTGGCGACGTCGTCGAGTTCGGTCTCGCCGAAGTCGAACGCGGGCTGGCTCACGAGCTCGATTCAATCAGGCGGTGGACGGCGCATCATGCGCCGAGCATCCTGATCGTGCCGCCGGGAGGCGTGTCGATGTCGTCGTCGGCGGCATCGTTGGGATCGATGGCCGCGAAGAGTTCCCCGTCGACGGGAAGATTGCGCTGCAGGCGAAGCTCGTCGAGCTGACGCAGCGGCTTCTCGAGCTGGCGTCGCCGAGGTCCGGTGAGCTGCTCGAACGCTCGGTCGACCTGGTCGAACTTCTTCTTCACCGAGTCGACCTGATCGTTGTACTTGCGCCACTGGGCCGAGAACGTGCCGAGCAGCTGCAGGATCTCGTCGCTGGTCTGCTCGATCATGAAGTTGTCGAATGCCTGGCGGATCACGCCGAGGAAGGCGAACAACGTCAGCGGTGAGCACAGCACGACCTTCTGACCCATCGCCTCGTCGAGCAGGCCGGCGTCGTGCTCGTGGATGAAGCCGGTCAGCTGCTCGTTGGGGAGGAACAGCAGGACGTAGTCGACCGATGGTTGATCGCTCTCGCCGGCATAGTCGCGCTTCGCGAGCTCCTTGACCCGGAGGCGCACGTCGGCGAGGAACCGCTTGAGGTGCATCTCGCGCTCGGCGTTGGTGTCGACCTCGAGGTACCGGAGGTACGACGCCATCGGGAACTTGACGTCCATGTAGAGGGCGTGGCCCTTCGGCATCGGGAACGTGTAGTCGGGCCGTCCGGTGCCGCCGTCGATCTGGGTCTGCTTGACGTAGTTGACGTTCTCGTGGAAACCGGCCAGCCGGAGCACGTCCTCGGCCATCCGCTCGCCCCAGTTGCCGCGCGCCTGCGGGTTGGCCAGGGCCTCGCGCAGCGCCCGTGTCGAGTCGGCCAGCGTGGAGGCGATCTCGGCGTGCGCAGCGAGCGAGTTGGTGACCTGTCCGAAGTTCTCGGCGCTCGACCGGCCGAGCGTGGTGACCATCTCGCTCAGCTTGGTGAGTTCGGTGCGCATCTCGGCGTGGACCTGGTCGAGTCGGGCGTCGATGACGTCCTTCTTGGCCGACAGGTCGGAGTTGGTCTGTTCACGAGCGGCGAGCGCCAGTGCACCGAACTGTTCACGCTGCAGGATCGCCGTCTGCTCCAACGCTGCGGCGACGGCCGCATCACGCTCGGCCGTCGCCTGGTCGCGCACCTGGGCCACCGCCTGCTGCACGGCGGCTTCGACCGCGAGCTGGACGCCCTCGGTGGTGGCGACCCGCTCGGCGTCGCGTGCCGCGCCGTCTCGGGCCAGGTCGGCCTCGGCGCGGCGGGTGGCGAACAGGTAGCCGCCGATGGCGGCCCCGACGGCCAGCAACACGGCGATCAACAACACGGCGATGTCCATACGGTCAACTATGACAAGGGGCTGTCACAGAGTTCGCGGATGCGCCCTGACCAGGGCTTCTGCGGTTCGGCGCCCGACCCCTCGATGTCCACACCACCCCCCGAAACATGCCCGGTCGGTCGCGCCAGGCGCGCACATCGGGGCACTTTTCGGAGGTGGTGGGGCGGTCTAGCGGAGGGGGATCGTGAGACAGCGGTCGGCGAGGGTGCCGAGGGCGTACGTCGCGTAGTCGATGCCGAAGTCGGAGTACAGGCCCCGGCACGACTCGCTCCAGGCGAGCGCGTCGGGCGACGACATGCGGTGCACGACCTGCATCACGCCGCCCTCGTACACCCGGTACTCCGCCCAGGTGCCCGGGAAGTCCTTCGTGCAGCCGACCTCGATCGACGGGATGCCCGAGCGGGTCATCGGCCGCACCCGGTGGCGATGGGTGTGCCCGGCGGCGTAGGCGACGATGCCGCGCCGGCGCTCGGCGATCTCGTCGAGCGCGTCGCTGGCGTCGGGGTGCAGCCCGAAGTAGTCGTCGCTGCGCTTGGCGTCGGGCCCGCTCCCGATCCACTGCTGGTGGTGCCCCATCACGAACACCGGCGCGTCGGCGACCGCGCAGTGGTCGTCGAGCCAGTCGAACTGCTCGGTCGAGATCGAACCGGTCGTGGCACCGGGAATCGCCGTGTCGAGCAACGCGACCGTGATCCCCGGCAGCTCGATCCACTGGTCGCCGGCGTACCCGGCCTGGTGTCGGTAGGCGTCGTGGTTGCCGCGCACGACGTGCAATCGGTCGCCGAACGGTGCCCGGTAGCACGCCTCGAACGCCGCCCACTCGTCGTCGTTGCCGTCGACCGAGAGGTCACCCTTCACGATCACCGCCACCGGATCGAGCGTCGCCATCTCCGTGGCCGCGGCTCGGTTCATCACCTCGGGATAGGGGTCCGCTCCTGGCGCGGCCCGACGGATCGGACCCTCCGGCAGCTCGTCGATGCGGCCCGCCTCCGTCTCGCCGAAGTGGACGTCGTTCACCGTGGCGAATCGGCACAGCAGTTCGCCGGGTGGTGTGGCGAGCGTTCGGATCGCGATCCCGTCGAGTTCGTGGTCGGTGTCGGCAGCGAGCCCGTCGTAGCGCCGAACCGTGAGCCCGTCGTGGACGACGGCGATGTCGTCGGCGACCGTGGTGACCTCCATCGACGCGCCGTTCAGGTCCGCACGACGACGGAGGTGACGACCTTGTCCTGCCAGGTCTGCTTCTTGTCGTCCCACAGCATCCAGAGGTAGCCGAGGTAGAAGACGTTCGCCGAGATGAAGCTGGCGAACAGGCTTCGCCCGAGCGCCCTGCCGAACCCGATCGGGGCGCCGGTGCGTTCGTCGATCACCCTGACACCGACGATCCGGGCGCCCCAGGTCTGTCCGGTCCTGCCCATCGCCCGCACGTACAGGAACACGACGAACAGCACGCCGAGCACGATGAGCACGACGCCGCCGGCGATCGCGCCGCCGCTGGGTTCACCGGGCGGGCAGATGAGCTCGAAGTTGTTGTCTCGCGTCTCGATGGTGGAACAGTCGCTGAACGCGCTGGCGATCAGGATCGTCCCCGGGACGACGAACACCATCGACAGCAGCCCGTAGAGCAGTCCATCGAGCAGCCACGCACCCAACCGGATGCCGAAGCTCGCCCGCTCGCCGCCGACGACTGGCGGTTGGTGAGAGGCGGGCGGATACGCCGTGGCGGTCGTCCCCCAGGCCTGCGGTGGCAGGCCGGGTGGCGGTGGGGGTTGCCCAGCCCCGCCCGGCGGCGGCGGGGTCGATGACGGTGGCGGAGGTGGCGGCGGCATGCCCATGACGCGAGTGTGCCAGATCGTGTGGACAGCCGGGGCCGAACCCCGATCGGCTCAACGGTACGGACGGTCGCGGCGGGCGGGAACCGGCCGCGACCACCACCGGCCGCTGAAACGCCAGACGTTGGTTCGGCGAGGTGCCGCTGGGCCGTTGACGACCGGACGCGGCCAGAGTGCTTCGGTCGCAGCCATGATCGCGACGACCTCGTCGTCGGTGGGTGTCGGCGTCATGGAGAAGGCGCTCGTCGCGTGTTCTGACATCGTGATCACGTTAGGCCGTCGGCGGCTCGCTGGCCTCGTCGTCGATCGACCAACTCGCTCGGGGCGGTCGCGTGACCACCGTGCCGGCGAGCTTGTCGTGGAAGGTCCGGCGCTGCGCATCGCCGAACGCGACGAAGAACCCGATGAAGAAGATGATCGACACGAGGAACCTGAGGCCGTAGCGCAGGCCGGCTTCGGCGGGCCCGACGAGACGGCCATTGCGCGCGTCGACCACCTTCGTCTTCGCCACCCGGTTCCCCACGGACTGGCCGCTCTTCGACACCGAGCGGGCGTACACGACCGTCGCCGCCGCGAAGCCGGCGACCTCGAGGACGAGACCGAGCAACACGAGCGCAGTGCTGCCGGTGACGATCAGTGCGAGTCCGGGCAGGAGCCAGAGTGCGAGGAGTGCGAGGTCGACCACCAGCCCCACCGCCCGGGCGCCGAAGGACGCGAACTCCGGGTCGAAGGCGATGCCGCCCTCGGTCTCCACGACCGCTGCCGCAGCTCGTTCGGGGCGGGTCACGTCGGTCGGTTTGGTGAGCGAGGCGCCCACGGCCGGCGCATCGATGTCGTCGATGTCGCCCTCGTCCTGGATCTGACGCAGCAGATCGGCGAGTTCGTCGTCGTGGTCGGCCGAGGCGGGCGTGCCCGGCGCAGCGTTCGTGGTCGGCGGGGCCGCCTCGGCCGGTGCGGCGGCCGAACTCGGTGGCGGCGGTGGCGTCGACGGCGGCGGCACGACGGACGGGGGTGGTGGCGGTGGCGCGGACGCAGGTGGCGGTGGCGCGGACGCAGGTGGCGGTGGCGGTGGCGCGGACGCAGGTGGTGGTGGCGGTGGCGCGGACGCAGGTGGGGGTGGCGGCGGGGACGAGGAGGCGGAGGTGGAGGCGCGGATGCCGGAGGTGGGGGAGGTGGAGGCGACCCGGGCAGGGCAGGCTGGCCAGGGACCTGGCTGGCGTCGCTCATCGGGCTGGCCGCATCACAACGGCACGTTGCCGTGCTTGCGGCGCGGCAGCTCCTCGCGCTTGGAGGCCAACATCCGCAGCCCGGCGACGAGCTTCTGTCGGGTCTCGGCGGGGTCGATCACGTCGTCGATGTATCCGCGTTCGGCAGCGGCATACGGCGTGGCGTACTTGTCGGTGTACTCCTGCACGAGTTCGGCGCGTCGTGCGATCGGGTCGGCGGCCTGTTGGAGTTCGCGGCGGTACACGATCTCGACGGCTCCCTGCGGGCCCATCACCGCGAGCTCTGCGGTCGGCCACGCGAACGCCAGGTCGGCGCCGATCGACTTCGAGTTCATGACGACGTAGGCGCCACCGTACGCCTTGCGGGTGATCACCTGGATGCGGGGCACGGTCGACTCGCAGTACGCGTACAGCAGCTTGGCACCGTGGCGGATGATGCCGCCGTACTCCTGATCGACGCCGGGGAGGAAGCCGGGCACGTCGACGAACGTGATCAACGGGATGTTGAACGAGTCGCATGTGCGTACGAAGCGGGCCGCCTTCTCCGACGACTCGATGTCGAGCACTCCGGCGAGCACCTTCGGTTGGTTGCCGACGATGCCGACCGGCATGCCGTCGATGCGGGAGAAGCCGCACACGATCGACTTCGCCCAGTGCGGGAAGTACTCGAAGAACTCACCGTCGTCGACCACGTGGCGGATCACCTCGGTCATGTCGTACGGCAGGTTCGGGCTGGCCGGGAGGATGTCGCGCAGCTCCGGGCAGAGACGGTCCGGATCGTCGCCGAGGTCTTCGATCGGCGGCTCCTCGAGGTTGTTCGACGGCAGGAACGACAGCAGGAAGCGCACGTCGTCGAGGCAGGCCTTCTCGTCGTTCGCCACGAACGTCGCGACGCCCGACTTGGTGGCGTGCGACATCGCCCCACCGAGCTCCTCCAGCGTGACGTCCTCGCCGGTGACGGTCTTCACCACGTCGGGGCCGGTGATGAACATGTGGCTCGACTCGCGCACCATGAAGATGAAATCCGTCATCGCGGGTGAGTAGACGGCACCGCCCGCGCAGGGGCCGAGGATCACCGAGATCTGGGGCACGACGCCCGACGACAGCACGTTGCGGTGGAAGATCCCGCCATAGCTCGCGAGGCTGACCACACCCTCCTGGATGCGGGCGCCCGCCCCGTCGTTGAGGCCGACGACCGGCGCGCCGACCTTGAGAGCGAGGTCCATCATCTTGTGGATCTTCTCGGCGAACACCTCGCCGAGCGCGCCGCCGAACACGGTGAAGTCCTGGGAGAACACGAACACCTTGCGGCCGTCGACGGTGCCCCAGCCGGTGATGACACCGTCGGTGTAGGGCCGGTCCTCGAGGCCGGCGCCCTGGGCGCGGTGGCGAGCGAGCATGTCGAGTTCGTGGAACGAGCCGTCGTCGAGGAAGTACTCGATGCGCTCGCGGGCGAGCATCTTGCCCTTCTCGTGTTGGCGCTCCACCGAACGTGGCGATCCCGCGTGGATCGCCTGGTCGCGCCGCTCTGCGAGGTCGGCCAGCTTGTCCTGCATCGAGTTCGTCACGTGGTGGAAGTTAGTGGCTGTCGGGCCAAGTCGGTAGATCGACAAGACTCGTCGCGATGGCCACCTCGTCGCCGTACCCGCTCGACCCGCCGATGCGTCTGCCCGTGCAGCCGCCGATCGAGCCGATGTTGGCCAAGCTGGCCCGCACGATTCCCGAGGGTGACGGGTGGTTGTTCGAGCCGAAGTGGGACGGATTCCGCTGCATCGTGTTCCGCGACGGCGATCGGATCGAGCTCGTGTCGCGCAAGTTGCGCCCGCTGGGCCGGTACTTCCCCGAACTGATCGGGCCGCTGGCGGACGCGCTGCCCGAGCGATGCGTCGTCGACGGCGAGATCGTGGTGGCGGACGGGCGCGGACAGGGGCTCGACTTCGACGCACTCCTGCAACGGATCCATCCCGCCGAGTCGCGCATCAACCGGCTCGCCGCCGAGACCCCGGCAGCATTCGTGGCCTTCGACCTCCTGGCGCTCGATGACACCTCACTCGTCGAGGAGTCGATGTCGACCCGGCGCGCTGCCCTGCTCGACGCGGTCGCGGCCAACGATGTCGTGCACCTCACTCCGGCGACCACCGATCGAGCGGTGGCCGACGACTGGTTCCACCGATTCGAGGGTGCAGGGCTCGACGGGATCGTCGCCAAACCGCTCGAGGGCACGTATCAGCCGGCCAAGCGGGCGCTGCTGAAGGTGAAGCACCAGCGAACAGCCGACTGCGCTGTCGCCGGCTACCGCATCCACAAGGACGGCAACGGCGTCGGCTCGCTCCTGCTCGGGTTGTTCGACGCCGATGGAGCCATGCACTCCGTCGGGGTGGCGGCGTCGTTCTCGGCCAAGCGTCGGGCCGAGTTGCTCGACGAACTCGAACCGCTCACCCACGACGCGTTGGAGGGTCACCCGTGGCGCGAATGGGCCGAGTGGGACGGCGACGCCGCGGGGGAGGCGACGAGCGGAGGAAGCCGGTGGAACGCCGGAAAGGACCTGTCGTTCGTGCCCATCCGGATGGGGCTCGTCGCCGAGGTGTCGTTCGGCCAGCTGGAGGGCCGCCGGTTCCGCCACGGCGTCGGGTTGCTCCGCTGGCGTCCCGACCGCACCCCCGAGTCGTGCACCTACGACCAACTCGACGTCGCCGAGCCCGTCTCCTTCGCCGACTTCATCACATCGGGGGTCCGACCCCGGATGTGACACCGGCGGCAACGTCAGCCGTCGGTGGTCGCGATGGGGACCGTGATCACCGGCGGGATCGTGAGCACGGTGGTGGGCACCGACCCGTCGGTGTTGCGGATCCTGAAGATCTGCGGATCGCTGGTGAAGACCCCGTTCGCGGTGACCGCATTGACCACCAGTGTCCAGTCGCCGGCGATGGTCAGCGGGATGCCCTGCTCGCCGGCGGGCACGACTCCGACACCGGGACCGGTCAACGGAACCGGCTGTGCGATCGAGCCGATCGTGTCGTTGGCGGGTGGCGTCATGACGATCTCCAGACCCGACAGGTCGCTCTCCGGTGCATCGACCTGGACCCACATGCCCGACAGTCCCACGACGTCGTTCGTGAACTTGACGATCACGTCGAGGTCGGCCTCGGGCGACTCGACCTGCAGCTCGATCGCATAGCTCACGCTCTCGCCGGTGGTGATGTTCGGCGGGGTCAGCGACACGAGCCATGCGCTGAGCGCCAGCACGATCAGGCCCGCTGCCGCTTCCGCTCCGAAGGCCCGCCGGAGCCGGTCGGCGGTGGGAATCGTCATCTCGTTGGCACGCGGGAGTTTGGCGTTGACGTACTGCCGCGCCGACATCGCGACGAACACCATGAACGCCACCACGAGTGTCTTGAGCAGCACGACCCGTCCGTGGGACGAGCCGAACAGACTTCCGCCGTCGAGGAGGACCATCTGCACCACACCGGTGCCGACCGTCAGGAGGATGGCGGCGGTCGACAGGCGTCCGAACCCGCGCACCGCATGGACCAGGTCTTCCTCTCCCGGCCCGGCGAGCACCACCCGGGCGAGGAGCACGACGCCGCCGAGCCACACCGCCATCGCGAGCGCGTGGACGATCGACAGTGGCACGTAGAGAATCGCTGCGTCGGTGTCGGTGCGGCTCAACCCGATCGTCACGACGGCGACGCCGGGGATGACGAGCGCGGCGAGTTGCGTCACCGGGTCGATCACGCGGTCGGGCCGGAACGCCACCCAGGCGCTGGCCGCCACGAACACGATCCGTGCGACCGCGGCGATACCGGGCAAGCCGGCGCTGAACAGGTCGATCCAGTTCACGGGATTGAACCCGCTCCCGAGCCCGCTGCCGCTGACCGCGGCGGTGGCCGCCGCCACGTACAGCAGGGTGCCGACGAACGCGACGATCCAGGTGGCCCGGATGAACCTCACCGCCAGCAGGTACTCGACCCCTTCGGGCCAGGCGGCGGCGATCAGGACGAGCGATCCGAACAGGACGGCGACACCGAGCACCGAGATCAGCCGGCCGAGCCACAGGGGACCCTGCCCGGAGTCGACCTCCGACAGCGGTGTGATCTCGTCGGTCGTGGTCGGTGACGTCGTCGCGGTGCCGTCGGCGGGCACGGTGGTGTCGGTCACGTCGGTGGTGGGCGTCGTGGTCTCGACGGCGGCGGTGTCGTTCTGGACGGTGAAGGTGAGGTTGCCGGCGCCGTTCGGCTGCCCGTCGGCGTCGCTCACCCCCCAGCTCACCACGCAGTCGCTCGCCGGGAGCGGGTCGACCAGGTCGGCCGACAGGGTCAAGCGGTCGTCGCTGACGTTGCGCGGACCCACCGTGTACAGCTCGGCATCGCACTGGACGGCGATCGTGTTGACCTCGCCGAGCGGCTCGCTGAAGGTGATCGAGATCGTCGGTGGCGAGGTGGCGACCGACGACCCGTCGGCCGGCGTGGAACTGACCACGGTGTTCTCGGCGAGCACGGTGGTCGGCGATGCGAGCAGCACGCCGATCGCGGCGATCGCCGCGAGGATGACGGCGACGACGCGGGGACGCCGCAGGGGAACAGGTGTGCGCTCGTTCACGATCGCCACGAGGCTAGTGGTCGCACCCCACTCGTTGTCAGACATCGGGGTGCTACCCCTCGCGCCGGCAGCCCGGGGCGCCCATCTCCTCGGCCAGGTCGTTGCGTCCGAGCACGAGTTGGCGGACGAGATCGGCCGTGGCCACGAGGTCGGCCGACTGGTCGCTCGCGCCGGCGATCGAGCGCCAGGCGTCGGCCTGCTCCTCGGTGTTGCGCACGAAGGCGCGATGATCGCTGCGCAGGGAGTCGCCGTCGTCGGGGACGTCGAGGCGGTCGACCCGGGCCGCCTCGCGGTCGAGGAGCTCCGCAGCCCGCGTGGCGAAGTCGGTGACGGAGATCTGTTCGGGCGGCGCCGGCAGCGCCTCGAGTTCGGCGGTGGTGTCGACGCAGATCGCCTCCAGCGAGCCGAGGTAGGCCTCCGCTGTGACCGGCTCGTCGGGCTCCCCGCAACCGGCGATCGCTGCCACGGCACAAACGGCAAGCGTGAGGAGGGTTCCTGGTCGGCGGCCGTGCACGGTACGCATGGCCGAGACTGTACGAAGTGGTGACGGCCCGAGCGGCGCGGTCGGCCGAAGCGGCGCTGCGGCTCGTCACACGGCATCGCTATCGTGCAGGCGATGGCCACCCAGTCGCTCTACCGCCGCTACCGGCCCCGACGTTTCAGCGAACTCAAGGGGCAGGACCACGTGGTGCGGGCTCTGCGAACCGCCGTGGCCGAGGGGCGCGAGGGCCAGGCATACCTCTTCTCGGGTCCGCGGGGAACGGGCAAGACCACGTCGGCACGCATTCTGGCGAAGGTCCTGAACTGCGAGAACCCGCAGGACGGCGAGCCGTGTTGCGAGTGCGACTCGTGCCTGGCGGTCGAGAAGGGCACGAGCTACGACGTCCACGAGCTCGACGCGGCGAGCAACAACGGCGTCGACGCGATGCGCGACCTGATCGAGAAGGCGTCGCTCGGCACACCCGGGCGGCACAAGGTGTACATCCTCGACGAGGTGCACATGCTGTCGAAGGCGGCCGAGGCCGCGCTGCTCAAGACGCTCGAGGAGCCGCCGCCGCACGTCGTGTTCGTCCTCGCCACCACCGATCCGCAGAAGATGTCGGCAACGATCATCAGCCGCACGCAGCACCTCCAGTTCCACCTCCTGCCCGCCGACACGCTTGCCGAGCACGTGCGCTGGGTCGCCGCCGATGCCGGCATCGAGGTGAGCGACGGCGCGATCGAACAGGTGCTCACCCGCGGTGGTGGGTCGGCACGCGACACGCTGTCCGCGCTCGAACTCGTCGCCAGCACCGGCGACGACGGCATCACGAACGTCGCCCTCGACGAGTACGTCGAGGCGATGATCGACCGCGACGCCGGCCGTGCGCTCACGATGATCGCGCATGCGATCTCCCTCGGATCCGACTCGCGCACGCTCACCGAGGAGCTGATCGGCTACCTGCGCAACGGCTTCCTCGCGCTGATGGCTCCCGAGTTGGTGCAGGTGCCGTCGCACCGCCTCGACGGTCTGGCCGATCAGGCGCGGCGGTTGGGGGCCGCTGGGCTCGTTCGTGGCATCGAGCACCTCGGCGCCTCGCTCACCGAGATGCGTCACGCCCCCGACCCGCGCGTGCTGCTCGACGTGGCGACCGTGCAGCTCACCGCCGACAGCGCGTCGACCGACGTGTCGGCGTTGGCCGCACGACTCGACCGGCTCGAGCGGCAGCTGGCCGACGGTGTGCCGTCCGCGGCGGCCCCGTCCACGGTGACCCGCTCGGCGCCCGTCGATCCCTCGACCGGCCGAGCGGCCCTCGGGGGGCGGGTGCGTCAGGCTCCGACCGACGCTGCGCCGGCCGGGTCGGCCCCGGCCCAGGAGTCGGCTCCGACCGACGCGGACACCGCTGGAGCGTCGACGTCGACCCCGGTCGCCGAGTCGTCGGCGCCAGTGGCGGAGACCATGACCGAGACGGTGACGGCCGATGCCTGGGAGAACTCGGTGCGGCCAGCGCTGCGCGGGATGCCGCGGGCGATCTATGCACCGGCGACCTTCGTGCGCAGCTCGGCGTCGGTGGTCACCCTCGCGGTTCCCAACGCCGTTCATCGGGGCAAGTGCGAGGAGCACCGAGGTGCCGTGGAGCAGGCGCTGTCGTCGTTCGCCGGTGCGCCGGTCACGATCGAGTTGATCGACGGTGACGGAGACGGTGGTGGTGATGGCAGCGGCGATCGTCGTGATGGAAACGATGCTCGCGGTGGAAGCGGCGATGGCGGTGACGGTCGGGCGGACGACGGGAGCACCCCGTCGTCCGCTTCCGGTCGACCGTCGATGCGGGCACTCGCCGACCGTGCCGCGTCGAGTGTCGACGAGGCTTCTCCCGTCGACGTCGCGGGTGCTGCGTTGCCCGATGACGATGACGTCGATCTCGACGATCTCGTCGATGCGCCGCCGGAGTCGGTGAAGACACCGATCGACCGCTTGGCCGAGGCGTTCCCAGGATCGGAACTGATCGAGGACGTCGGCTGACGCCGCTGCGATGGCTGGCAACTACACCCCTCCCGTCCAGGTCCTGATCGACGAACTCGGTCGCCTGCCCGGCATCGGTCCGAAGTCCGCGCAGCGGATCGCCTTCCACCTGTTGAAGGTGCCGACCGAGGACGCCACCCGGCTGGCGCACGCGATCACCGACGCGAAGGCGAGGGTGCGGTTCTGTGAACGGTGTTTCAACGTGTCGGAGGGAGCGCTCTGCCCGATCTGCAACGACGACGCCCGTGACTCGTCGAAGGTCTGTGTGGTGGAGGAGTCCCGTGACATCGTCGCCATCGAGAAGACGGGTGAGTTCCGCGGCCGCTATCACGTGCTGCTCGGAGCGATGAGTCCGCTCGAGGGGATCGGGCCGGAGCAGCTGAAGATCCGTGAACTCGTGGCCCGCATCGAACCCGAGGGCATCGAGGAGATCATCCTGTGCACGAACCCCAACACCGAGGGCGAGGTCACCGCGATGTATCTCGCTCGTCTGCTGAAGCCGATCGGATTGAACGTGACACGGATCGCCAGCGGACTGCCGGTTGGTGGCGACCTCGAGTACGCCGACGAACTCACGCTCGGTCGGGCGCTCGAGGGGCGTCGATCCGTCGACTGAACAGCCGATCGGACGCGCCCGCAGGAAAAATGAACTGGGGCACCATCTCCACGAATCGGTTGCGGGCGGACGGGCCGATTCGTTTCGATGATGCCCCAGATCGGGGGTGGGTCGATCCGGTGTCTCACCGGCGACCCACGAACTATGTTTCATTTACATTACGGAAATCGGCGTAATGTGTCAAGAGTTTGCAACACAAGTCGCTTGAGCTGCCATATTATCGACAAATTGTGGTCTGTCAAGCACGCAACGTGATTTCGCGCGCGGCGGAGCGTGCGGAGACGACCACGTGACCTCGGTGCCGGACGCGACGATGCCGGGCGCGTGACGCCCGGCATCGTCGGAATGAGTCGTGGTCAGACGGTGCGCAGAATCGCGGCGTCGCCCTGGCCGCCGCCGCCGCACAGCGCCACGGCGCCGGTCCCGCCGCCGCGCCGCTTGAGTTCGTGCAACAGCGTCAGTGCGAGGCGGTTGCCGCTCATCCCGATCGGGTGGCCGAGAGCGATCGCTCCACCGTTGACGTTGACGATGTCGTCGCTGATGCCGAGTTCGGCCACCGAAGCGATGCCGACGGCGGCGAACGCCTCGTTGATCTCGAACAGGTCGAGGTCGGCCACGGCGATGCCGGCCTTCTCGGCGGCCTGCATGATCGCGCGGCTCGGCTGGTGCAGCAGCGAGGCACTGTCGGGGCCGGCGACCATGCCGTAGGAGACGAACTCGCCGAGTGGTGCGACGCCGCGACGCTCGGCCTCGGCGCGCGACATCATCACCACGGCGCTCGCCCCGTCGGAGAGCTGCGAGGCGTTGCCGGCCGTGACGGTGCCGTCCTTGTCGAATGCCGGGCGAAGACCGCCGAGGCTCTCGGCCGTGGTGCCGGGCCGGACCCCTTCGTCGGTCTCGACGAGGATCGGGTCGCCCTTGCGCTGCGGCACGGCAACCGGCACGATCTCGTCGGCCAGGCGCCCGTCCTTGATGGCGTTGGCGGCTCGCTCGTTCGAGACCGCGGCGAATTCGTCCTGGGCCGCCCGGCTGATGCTCTCGCTGCCCGCGTAGCGATCGGTGCCCAACCCCATCAGGCAGCCGTCGAACGAGCACCACAGGCCGTCGGCGATGATCGCGTCGCGCAGTTCGGTGTTGCCGTAGCGGAACCCGGCGCGGGCGCCGTCAGCGAGGTACGGAGCGTTGGTCATCGACTCCATGCCGCCGGCGATCACGATGTCGGCATCGCCGGCAGCGATCATCTGGTTGGCGAGATAGATCGAGTTGAGCCCCGACAGGCAGACCTTGTTGACGTTGATCGACGGGACGTTCATCGGGATGCCGGCCTTGACCGCCGCCTGGCGGCTCGGCACCTGGCCCTGGCCGGCCATCAGGACCTGGCCCATGATCACGTGGTCGACTTCGTCGGGCGCGACCCCGGCGCGCTCGAGCGCGGCTGCGATCGCGAACCCCCCGAGGTCGGCGGCGGAGAACGAGGCGAGGGCGCCACTCATCTTCCCGATCGGAGTGCGGGCGCCGGCGACGATGTACGAACCTTGAGAAGCCATGTGAGAACGCTACCCCACCCCCCATTTCCCGAAAAATGCCGGATACAGCGCGCCGGGCGCGACGAACGAGGCATTTTTCGGGCGGTGGCGGGTGGGGGTCGGACGGACGGGTCCGCTTTGTCCTCGTGCGTTACCGATCGGTAACGTCGGCCGCCATGCAGGAGATCCTCGAGGCCATCCAGTCCGGAGCCAGCGGCGACGAGATCGCCAACCTCCCCATCCCCGAGAGCTACCGGGCGGCCTTCGTCAAGCGCGACGAAACAGCGATGTTCGAAGGTGTCGACTCCTGGGACAAGGACCCGCGCAAGTCGCTGCACGTCGACGACGTCGCCACGCCCGAGCTCGCGCCCGACGAGGTCTACGTCGCGGTGATGGCGTCGAGCATCAACTTCAACACCGTGTGGACCTCGATCTTCGAGCCGCTCCCCACGTTCGGGTTCCTCGACAAGATGGGTCGCCAGAACGAGTGGGGCAAGCGACATGCGTTGCCGTACCACGTGGTCGGCTCCGATGCGTCCGGCGTCGTCGTGCGCGTCGGCTCTGCCGTGCGCAACTGGAAGCCCGGTGATCGGGTGACGGTCCACTGCAACTACGTCGACGACCAGGACCCGAGTGCACACAACGACTCGATGCTCGCCAGCAACCAGATCATCTGGGGCTTCGAGACCAACTTCGGTGGGCTCGCAGATCTCACCGTGGTCAAGGCCAACCAGTTGATGCCGAAGCCGTCGCACCTCACCTGGGAGGAAGCCGCCGTCAACGCGCTCTGCAGCTCCACCTCCTACCGCATGCTCGTCAGCGAGAACGGTGCCCAGATGAAGCAGGGCGACAGCGTGCTCATCTGGGGCGCGACCGGCGGCATCGGTGGATACGCCGTGCAGTACGTCCTCAACGGTGGCGGCACACCGGTCGGCGTCGTGTCGTCGCCCGAGCGCGCCGAGCTGCTCAACCGCATGGGCTGCGAGGCCGTCATCGACCGTCGAGCCGAGAACTACCAGTTCTGGTCCGACGAGAACACGCAGGACGAATCGGAGTGGCGCCGCTTCGGCAAGAAGATCCGCGAGGTCAACAACGGCGAGGACGTCGACATCGTCTTCGAGCACCCCGGCCGTTCCACGATGGGCGCCTCGGTGTTCGCCGTGAAGCGCGGCGGCACGGTCGTCACCTGCGCGGCGACGTCGGGCTACATGGTCGAGTTCGACAACCGCCACTTCTGGATGCGCCTGAAGAAGCTCATCGGATCGCACTTCGCCAACTACGCCGAGTCGTACGCCGCCAACAAGCTCCTCGACCAGGGCCGCATCCAGCCGTTGCTGACCGCCACCTACACGCTCGACCAGGTCGGCGAGGCCTCGCTGGCGGTCCACCACAACGAAGCCGAGGGCAAGCTCGGCGTGCTCTGCCTCGCTCCCGAGGAGGGTCTCGGCATCGAGGATCCGGAGAAGCGCGACCGCATCGGCGAGGACAAGATCACCGTCTTCCGCGGGGGTCCGACCTCGGTCTGACCCCTGGCTCGGGGCGATCGCGACGCGAAGCGCAACCCGAAGGCCACACTTGACGGCATGGAAGCAGTGCTGTGGGACATGGACGGCACGTTGGTCGACACCGAGCCGTACTGGATCGCGTGCGAACACGAACTGGTCGCGCTCCACGGCGGCACGTGGACGGCGGCCGACGCGCACTCGATCGTCGGGTTCGACCTGCTCGATGCGGGCCGTGAGCTGCGCGACCGCGGCGGGGTCGACCTCGAACCCGCCGAGATCGCGAACTGGTTGCTCGACGGCGTGATCGCGAAGGTCGCCGAGGAGTTGCCGTGGCGGCCAGGAGTGCAGGCGCTGCTCGCCGAGTGTGTCGAGGCCGGCGTGCCGTGTGCGATGGTCACGATGTCGTGGCGGAGCCTCGCCGACGCAGTGATCGCAGCAGCGCCGCCCGGATCGTTCGTCACCTCGATCACCGGCGACGAGGTGACCAACGGCAAGCCGCATCCCGAGCCCTATCTCGCGGCGGCGGCGGCGCTCGGTGTCGACCCGGCGGACTGCGTGGCGATCGAGGATTCGCCCACCGGTGTTGCCTCCGCACTCGCCGCCGGGTGTGCGACGCTGGGGGTCCCCCATGTCGTCCCCGTCGCTGCCTCCCCCGGCCTCACCCTCATCGATTCCCTCGCCGGCGTCGATCTCGCCGCCCTCCGACGTCTCCGCGCTGCCTGACGCAGCGTCGATCGACCGGCCGCTCACGGCCGACGGCGCAGCCGACGACACGCCGGTGGCCGGTGGTGACACCTCGACCGGTCGACGTCGGCTCGTCCTCGCCGGCCTCACCGGGGCGGTGCTCGCCATCGTCGCCGGGGCCCTCTACGTGGCCTCCAACGAGGAGCCGCCGCCACCGCCGAAGCCCGACATCCCCCTCGACGCCTGGGTGCCGTACTGGGCCCTCGACGCATCGCTTCCCGAGTTCGACCAACGGTCCGGGTCGATGCGCGAGGTCTCGCCGTTCTGGTTCAACGCCGCGGGCGTCGACGAGATCGTCGTCGACCCGAATGCCTCAGCCGAGCTGACCGAGGCCTTCATGGACGAGGCCGAGCGCGCCGACGTCGACGTGGTGCCCTCGATCATCGACGCCCTGCCGGCCGGCGAGATGGCGGCGATCCTCGCCGACCCGTCCACGCGCGCCGAGCACGTCGAGACGATTCGGGCCTTCGCTGCCGACGGCGACTTCGAGGGCATCGACATCGACTACGAGCAGTTCGCCTTTGCGGATGGTCGCGACACGTGGGCGACGACGCGACCGAACTGGGTGGCGTTCATCGAGGAGTTGGCCGACGCGCTGCACGCCGATGGCCGCACGCTCACCGTGAGCATCCCGCCGGTGTACGACGACGGGCAGACCACCGAGAGCGGCTACTGGGTCTACGACTACGGAGCGATCGTCGAACACGTCGACCGGATCCGGATCATGGCCTACGACTACTCGGTCGCCGAGCCGGGTCCGATCGCCCCGCTCGACTGGGTCGAATCGGCGGTGCAGGGGGTGATCGAGGCAACCGGTTCGCCGGAGAAGCTCGTACTCGGTCTGCCCGCCTACGGCCGCAACTGGCCGGTGTTCGTGGAGGGTGAGTGCCCGCCAAACGACGTCCCCGGGCGCACGAGCGTCTCGGCTCGGTCGGTCGACGAGTTGATCCAGCGCCGCCAGGGTCAGCCGATGCGTGTCGACGCAACCGGCGAGTGGATGTTCGAGTACGACCTCGAGGTCACCGATGGTGTCGCGACCTGTGTGCAGACCCGGCAGGTCCACTACGTCGACGGCGACGGCATTCGTCTGCGGATGGACCTCGCCCGGGAGTACGGACTCGACGGCGTGGCGCTGTGGGCGCTCGGTTTCGACGACCAGGCCGTGTGGGACGCGATCCTCCCCACGGTGGCCGACCCCGGCGCAACCACCATTGCCGAGTGACCCGCGCCGGCGCATCCGATCGGGGCGGGCGGCCCCCGGGTTCGTAGTGTCGGTGGCATGACGATCGACAGTGGCGTTGGCGAAGCATGGATCATCGATGCGGTGCGCTCACCGCGCGGCATCGGCAAGCAGGGCAAGGGGAGCCTGGCCCACCTCCACCCGCAGAACGTGCTGGGCCAGGTGCTGAACGGCTTGCACGAACGTGTCGGGTTCGAACGCACCGACGTCGACGACGTCGTGACGGGCAACGGGTCGCACGCGGGAGACCATGCCCACGACATCGGGCGCATGGCCGTGCTCGACGCGGGCTGGCCGGTGACGGTTCCCGGTGTCACGCTCAACCGGTTCTGTGGCTCCGGTCAACAGGCGGTCACCTTCGCGGCGATGGGTGTGGGCGCCGGTCACCAGGACCTCGTGATCGGTGCCGGCGTCGAGTCGATGAGCCGTCCGGCCCGTAACGGCACCGACGGGTTCCATGCGAACAACGAGCACCTCCTCGCAACCCATCCGCAGATCCCACAGGGCCTGTCGGCCGACCTGATCGCCACGCTCGACGGCGTCACCCGGGTCGATGTCGATGCGCTCGCCCTCGAGAGCCAGCACCGGGCGAAGATCGCGATCGACGAGGGCCGGTTCGAACGCAGCCTCGTGACGATCCTGAACGACGACGGCACCGTGGCGCTCGACCACGAGGAGTACCCGCGCCCGGACACCACGGCGGAGGGCCTGGCGGCGTTGCATCCGAGCTTCGCCAAGTTCGTCGACTTCAAGTTCGAACAGAGCGATCTCACGATGGCCGAACTGATGGCCCAGAAGTATCCGGGCGTCGAGCTCCACAACGTGCATCACGCCGGCAACAGCTCCGGCGTCGTCGACGGTGCGGCGGCGGTGCTGGTGTCGTCTCCCGCCTACGCGCGCTCGCACGGCCTCACGCCGCGGGCCCGCGTCGTCATGTCGGCCGTCGCCGCCGACGAACCGTTGATCATGCTCACCGCGCCCGGCCCGGCGGCCAACAAGTGCCTCGCCCGCGCGGGGATGACCATCGACGACATCGACCTGTTCGAGGTCAACGAGGCGTTCGCGTCGGTCGTGCTGCGCTTCTTCCGCGACACCGGCGCCGATCCGCTGAAGGTCAACGTCAACGGTGGAGCGATCGCGCTCGGTCACCCGATCGGAGCGACCGGCGCCATGCTGATCGGCACGCTGCTCGACGAACTCGAACGGCGCGACCTGCAGACCGGCCTCGTCGCGATGTGCACCGGCGGTGGCATGGGCACCGCCACGATCATCGAACGGATCTGACCCGGACCGATCGCTCAGCTGTACTGGTCGAGGATCGTCGACTCGGTGACGCGGCTGAGCGTCTCGCGGATCGCCCGGGCGGTGGCTTCGTCGACACCGTCGACCGACATGAGGTCGTCGACGGTGGCCCGCTGCAACTTGGCGAGCCCGCCGAAGTGGTCGGCGATCGCGGTGGCGGTCTCGGCGGGCAAGCGGCTCACCCGGTGCAGCAGGCGCAACCCCTTCGGTGCCGCTTCCTGACCGAGGTCGGTGGAGTCACCACCCGGATAGAGCGCATCGGCGGCGAGCCGGAGGTTGAGCACCTCGTCGTCGTCGAGCCGCGACATGCCGGCGAGGGTGTCGGTGACCGTTCGGCCGGGGGGCATGTAGTCGGCCACCACGAGGTCGAGCTCGTCGTCGATCTCGCCGTAGAGCTCGTCGAGCTGGAGACGCAGGAGCCGAGCGTCGATGCCCAACTCGATGATCATCGTCTCGATCTCGTCGGCGATCCGGTGGACCATCTCGCCACGCTGGACGACGGCGACGACGTCGCGCAGGCTGGCAACATCCTCGATCTCGACAGCGGTCAGGTTGGTGATCGCGTCGTCGAGGCGGACCTTGTACCGCTCGAGCGTCTGCAGGGCCTGGTTGGCGCGATCGAGCAGGTGGCCGACCTCCTGCAGCTGGCGCTTGCTCCCGCCGGCGTAGACGTTGATGACGCCCATCTCCTCGCTGGCGCTCACCACGGGGACGTCGAGCGAGCGGGCGACGCGTTCGGCCGTGCGGTGACGGGTGCCGGTCTCGCTCGTCGGGACGCTCGGGTCGGGGACGAGGTGGACGTTCGCGCGGGCGATGCGTCCACCGTCGGAGGAGATGATGATCGCCCCGTCCATCTTCGCCAGCTCCGACAAACGTTGCGGGCTGTAGGGGGCATCGACGAGGAAACCGCCCGAGCAGATCGAGAGGACGTCGGCGTCGTCGCTGAGGACGAGGAGTGCACCGGCCTTCGAACGCACGACACGGTCGATCCCGTCGCGCAGCGGGGTGCCCGGTGAGACGCGTGCCAGCGCGTCGCGCATGGCCTCGTTCACGCCGCTGTACCGGGAGCTCATGATCTGATCCTAGAGGACGAAGGCAAATCGGACCGGAGTGACACCGGCGAGTTCGCTGGGCGCGGTCAGACCGCCCGGCGCAGATCGCCCGAATGCAGGTTGTTGCCGAGCCCGGCGAGGGTGATCGCCTCCGTGAGGGTGGCCGCACGGATCACGTCGACGTCGGCGTCGGCGTGGGGAGAGTTGGTCGGCACGATCACGCGGGTGAACCCGAGCCGGGCCGCTTCGGTGAGACGCCGCGCGGCCTGACCGACCTGGCGGAGTTCGCCGCCGAGGCCGACTTCGCCGAACACGGCGAGATCGGCTGGGAGGGGGTGGTCGCGGATCGCGCTGACGACGGCGAGGCACACGCCGAGGTCGAGGCCGGGTTCGCTGAGCTTGACGCCGCCGGCGGTGGATGCGTAGACGTCCTGATCGCCGACCATCACCCGGCTCCGTCGTCCGAGCACGGCCGTCAGCATCGAGAGCCGCCCGCCGTCGAGCCCGAGTGCGCTGCGACGTGGGGGTACGCCGGGCACCGATGCGCTGGCGAGCGCCTGCACCTCGACGACGATCGGTCGTTGGCCCTCCATGGTGGGCACCACGGCCGAGCCGGGGATGCCGGTGCGACGGTCGGCGAGGAAGAGCGACGACGGGTCGGGCACGCCGACCAGCCCGGAGGCGGCCATCTCGAACAGACCGAGTTCGTTCGTCGGCCCGAAGCGGTGCTTCGAGGCCCGCAGCAGTCGCAGGGCGTGATGCCGGTCGCCCTCGAACTGCAGCACCGTGTCGACGACGTGTTCGAGCACCCGCGGACCGGCGAGGCCGCCCTCCTTGGTGACGTGTCCGACGAGCACGATCGACACGTCGCGTTCCTTCGCCTCGTTGACCAGTCGTTGGGCGCAGCCCCGGACCTGGCCGACGCTTCCCGGCAGCGAACCCAGGCCGGGGTCGGCGACGGTCTGGATCGAGTCGATCACGACGAGCTCGGGCCGGATGCGCTCGATCGCATCGAGGATGTGGGGCAACGATGTCTCGGCATGCAGCCACAGGTCGTCGCGGGTCGCGCCGAGGCGTTCGGCCCGACGTTTCACCTGTTGGGCGCTCTCCTCGGCGGTGACGTACAGGGTGGGGCCGGCCCAGGCGGCGAGGAGTTGCAGGAGGAGGGTGCTCTTGCCGATACCGGGCTCGCCCCCGAGCAGCGTGACCGAACCAGCGACGAGCCCACCGCCGAGGACGCGGTCGAGTTCGGGGATCGACGTGGCGACGGGTGTGCCGTGCTCGGTGCCGACATCGCCGATCCTCGTCGGGCCGGGTCGGCTCGAGGCGGCCACCGGCGCATCGTCGGCGGCAGCAGCCTCGACGTCCTCGACCAGCGTGTTCCAGTCGCCGCATCCGGCGCATCGCCCGGCCCACTTCGGGTGCGAGGTACCGCACTCGCTGCACACGTGGACGATCTTCACTCTGCTCATCCCGTCATCATGACGGTGGGGTGTGACGGTGTTGCGTTACGCCAGGGGTCAGACCCCCGGCGTAACACGGACGTCGTCAGTCGAAGGAGATGACCTTGCCGCGGTTGATGCTCACCCAGTCGCGGGCTTCGAGGTAGGGCCGCAAACGGTCGGCGATCACTTCGCCGTGGGCGACGTTCTTGGGGCGCTGCAGTTCGAACAGGTACGGGAACTCGAGCCAGGCGGTGGTCGCGTGCCACAACCGCAGGGCAGCCTCGCCGCTCGGCGGGTCGAGCACGACGGGCCCGAACAGGCACTCGGGCTCGCCGAGGTCGTTGACGAACTCGGGGAAGAACAGTGTCGGCACGCCGTACCCGCCGGCGGCGACCACTCGGTCGTGCTCGGAGCGGACCTCCTCGTGCGTGGTCGGATCGGCGATCGCCTCGTCGACGACCGCCGGGTCGAGACCGATCTCCGCCAGCAGATGGCGGGCCACGTCGGGGTCGTGCGGACGATGTCCCTCCTCGTGGAGCGCCCGGCCGGCACGTTCGTACCACCGGTCGAGGGCGTCCATGCTGGTGCGTCGCAGCATCGCACCGATGCGCATCATCGACCAGCCGTACGACCACTCGCGCTCCCACGGGTGCTTCTTGCCCTCGACCCGGTTGATCTCCTCGAGGCTGAAGAACTTCCAGTCGATCGTCAGGTCGTTCTGCTCGCGGACCTCGCGTATCCACTTCGCGGTCTGGTATGCGAACGGACACATCACGTCGAAGTGGAAGTCGACCCGGGTCGGAGCGGGAGCAGCGTCGGGCATCTCCCAACCCTGTCACACGGCGAGTTCGACGCTCGGGCTCAGCGGGTGGGCCCGGACGACCGTGGGCGGGGCCGGTGGCTGCGCTGCCAGCGCGCCCAGATGACGTAACCGATGAACAACACCATGAACGCCACCCACGCGATCAGTGCGACCAGCGCCACCACCGACAGCGGACGGGCCCACCACCGGTCGTCGCCCGGCGACTGCGTCGACACGGCACGCCAGTCGAGGATCGTGCCGTCCATCGGCACCGTCCACTCGAGGCGTCCGTCGTCGAGTTCGGTGCCGTTGGTCTCCGCCTGGTCGATCTCACCGGGCAGGGTCGTTCTGATCACGACGCCGAGCGCCGACTCGGGCGTCGCCCCGCTCGCGGCGATCTGCTCGGCGAACGGCACCGAACCGACGGCGGCGATCAGGTCGTCGTCGGCGAAGGAGTCGAATCCGTTCGACAGGCCGAGCAGTCCGCTCAGTCGCGTCGTGGTGTCCTCGCCGCTCGTGTTCCGCGTCATCGACATCTGGTTGAACGGCGGTCCGAGGCTGTTGAGCAGATTCGTCGCCTCGGCGTCGGAGAAGAAGTCGTGCGTGAGCGTGACCGTGAGCCCGCCGTCGGGTGTCGCCGTCGGCCCGGTGACCACCCACCCCGCCGCGACGATGTCGTCGGTCGCGAGTTCGTTCGCGAGCGTGGGGACCGCGGCGACCAACTCGGGATCCGCGGTGGCCACGACCGAGATCGTGCCGGTGCCATCGGGCTCGACGACCATCTCGACGGCCACGTCGAGTCGGCAGCCGGCGAGCGCGATCACGCACGCGCAGACTGCGAGGACCCGTCGAACCACGTTGGTGAGTATGGCCGATGAGGTGGGTGCGCTCAGGTCAACTCGGGCGGAGGCAGCTCGCCCTCACCGATCGCCGGTGGGAGCGGGTGC
>CAVORH010000047.1:0-41832 GCA_963698565.1 Ilumatobacteraceae bacterium | reverse complement strand
GCATGGTCGTCTCCTCGCCGGGCGCCGATGTCGGCGAGGAGGACGCTGGCATCGTCCAGGTCTTCGAGCGGACCGACGCCGACTCGCCGTGGCTGCTCACTGCGACGATCCCGTCGCCCGACCCCGAGGGTGGTGGCGGCTTCGGTGACGCCGTCGCCCTGAGCGGCGACTTGGTCGCCGTCGGTGAGAGCGACGCGTACGGCGGCTCCGACGAGTCCGGTCGCGTCTGGGTCTTCGAACGTCAGGGTTCGACGTATGTCTTGTTGCGTGAGTTCGCAGCGCCGCCGATGGAACAGGTGCCAGGCGATCGATTCGGCATCGACGTTGCTTGGTTGGACGGCGATGACGTGATCATCGGCGCCCCCGGAACAACCCCCGGCGGGGACCTCTACCGAGCGAATGTGACCTCGGGAACGGTCACGAACATCACACCGCTCGGGATCCCGCGCGGGTGGCGACGAGTTCGGCTTCGCGGTGGATGTCACGCCTCGTCCTGACGCACCGGGCTACTGGGCAGCCGTCGGCGCACCGGGCCAGGCCGGAACGGACGGCGCCAACGGTGGGGGGAGTTTCCTGCTGACGCTCGATGCCGCAGGCGCCGTGACTGCTCGGCGCGGCCAGTCCGGTCTCCCCGCGGAAACCCGCTGGGGCACCTCGGTCTCCGTCGACGGGAACCGTGCTGTCATCGGTCGGTACGGTTCGGCGGGCCTGACCGACACCATGGGGTTCTCCCTGTACGAGTACCGCGACTTCGGCATTGGCCTCGAGTGGGCCAGCGAGGTGTCGCGCAGCGTCGGATCCTCGACGGGGTTCGAGGGGGGGCTGCCAGCGAACGACTACCTCGAGATTGATGGTGACACGATCGCAGTGGGTCGTCCTGGTGATGGTGGCAGTGTCGCTGTCTTCG
Source organism: Ilumatobacteraceae bacterium (assembly GCA_963698565.1). Lineage (GTDB taxonomy): Bacteria > Actinomycetota > Acidimicrobiia > Acidimicrobiales > Ilumatobacteraceae > Sva-07. Next base: position 40,925 of record CAVORH010000047.1, on the reverse strand, counting down.
AATTCGTCGATGATGTCCTCCCCGCTGGTCCCGCGTTCGTCATCGAGCCGGACGACCGCCGGCCAGGCGACCGGATCGGTCGGGCACTCGCACTCGACGGCCCGACGCTTGCCGTCGGTGCGCCCGGCGATGGGGGTGTGGAGAGCGAGTTCCCCGAGTCGGGAGCGGTGCGCACGTACAACCTGGCGACCACGGCGACGTGGACCGGCGACTCCCCCGCGGGGACCGGCCTGTGGAGTGATCCCGAGAACTGGGATGTCCTCGCTGTTCCCGGTGTGGGTGACACCGCGATCGTGCCGTCGGGGGTCCCGCCCCTGGCGGTCGACGTCGACACCGTCGTCGGTCGTCTGGTGGTGGACAGCTCCGCCTCGGTGTTAGTTGGCGACGGGTTCAGCCTCGAGTCCGACTCGACGACGGTCCTGAACAACGGCGACATCTACGTCGCGCCGGGCGGCGAGCTGGTGCTTCGTAACGACGCCCTCATCGACGGTTTCGTCACGGTTGACGAGGGCGGCGTACTGGGTCGAGGTCTCCTCACGCTCGACGGCGCGGTGGCCGTGTCCGGATCCGGAAGTCTCAACGTGCTCGGCGGACTCGAGAAGATCGGGTCGGGAATCGCAGCGGTCGACGTGGACCGGTTCCCCACCGTCCAGACCACGACCGTGTCGGTCAGCGAAGGAACACTCCAGCTCACCGGCGCCGATTTGCGCGACGGTCGGGATGAAAATGAACTCGGTGGTCTCGTTGGTGCGGTCTCCGTCGTTCCGGGCGCCGAGTTGCGGGTTGTCGGTGATCTGCAGCTCACAAATGAAACCTCGATCGGGGTCGGCATCGACGGCGACTCGGGCAGCTACCGCCAACTACGGGCGGATCACCGTCACCGGCACGCTGACGAAGAACGGCGCACTCGAGACCGTGCTCGCCGGCTACGCGCCGACGCCGGCCGACTCCTACGACGTGATCACCTGCACCGACTGCACCGCCGGCACGTTCGCCTCGACGTCGGTGTCACCCTTCGAGGTCACCACAACGCTGACGACCGTCACGCTTGCGCTGGCACCGACGGGGCCGTGCACCACCACCTGGACGGGCGCAGCGGTCGACGGGATCTTCACGAATCCGGCGAACTGGACGTCCGGGGTTCCCGACGGCGCCGACGTGGCGTGCCTCGATGGCGTCGCTACGGAGACGATCACGATCCCGTCCGGCGAGTCGGTCGACGTGCTGCGCTTCGAGTCCGCCGGCCAGAGCCTGGTCATCGACGGATCGCTCACCGTGAACGAGCTCTCGACTCTCGACGGCGAGATCACCGTCAACGGTTCGCTCAATGGTGTCGGCGACATCGTGATTGCCAACTTCGCCGAGGTGTCGGGCACGATCACCGGCCTCGTCACCGTCGCCAACGGCGCCCAGCTCTTCTTCCTCGATGGCACCATCGCCGGGCCCTCGACCGTGCTCACCAACCTCGGCGAGGTCGTGGTGGCCGGACCGGGTCTGTTGCTGGACAACGGTGTCACCGTCGACAACAGCGGCCTCTGGGAGTTCTTCACCGGTGACACGTCCGCCGATGGCAACGTCGACCAGACCGTCTTGATCTCCGTGCCCGACAGCAGCACGTTCAACAACGACGGCGTGGTGCGCAAGGTGGGCGATGGGCTGACCGTGCTGCAGGCCGGCTTCGACTTCAACATGGGCGACGGCAGCGCGATCGTCGTTGCCGAGGGCGAGCTGCGGCTCTTCGCCGACGGCACCTGGACGGGCGATGAATTGGGGATCGACGTACAGTCGGAAACCGGCACGACGTTCGTCTGGGCGGGCAACCAGACCGTGTCAGGTGGCATCACCGGCACCTCGTCGGACGACGCCGTCGGCAAGGTCGTGATGAGCGGCACCAAGACGTGGGCGGTGCCAGGCGGCGACGAGCCTCGCACCAACGCGCTCGACTTCGGCAACGATCCGACGGCGCCCGCATCGCAGAACTACCAGCTCGACGTCGCCGCCGTGACGTTCCTCGGTGCACCGTTCGACATCGACGGCTTCGCCCGCTTCATCGGAGGCACAACCACCTTCCAGACCGACGCCGCCATCAACGCCGACATCGCCGTCATCCTGCTGTCCCGCGTGACCATCGACAACGAGGTGACCGTCACGATCCGTGGTGACGTCGAGCTCGACGGCTCGATCCGAACCGAGGAGTTCTTCGACAACGAGACCATCTTCTTGAACAGCGGCGTGCTGGTGTTCGACACCGAGTCGGGCCCGATCGATGTCTCCGGCAGCGGACGCGTCGAAAACGGGGGCGAGGCCCGCACGCTCGGAACCGCCACCACCACAGTCGGCGCAGATGTCATCTGGGAGTCGTCATCGAGCGGTTCACTGCTCGTCGACGAGGGTGAGCTCGCCCTGTCCGGTCCGGTCGTGTACCTCGACGAGACCGACGAACCTGGGTTGGTGGGCTACACGTTCCTCGGGGCCGGCGCGCTGCTCACCGTCGACGGCGATCTCGTCCTCGATGTCGACAGCTTCCTCGAGATTGGCATCAACGGCCCGCCGACCGACGCCTCGAACTACGGCCGGCTGTCCGTCGGAGGAACGCTCACGAAGGGCGGAGGGCTCTCGGCCTCCGGCATCCAAGGTCCCGAGCCGGACTACGCGCCGACGATCGACGATGCGTTCCCGGTCATCACCTGCACCGACTGCTACCCCGGCTCGTTCGACTTCTTCGGCACCGGCCCGCTCGACGCCGTGCCGACGGCGACGGCGATCACGTTGCAGATCGTGGCGAACAAGATCAACCAGCCCATCGACAGCTCGGGCTACCGGTTCGGATCAGACGTCGAGATCGACGGCAACTGGGCTGTCGTGTCGGCCCCCGCGGCGTCAGGGGACGACGGTGGGCTGTTCGTGTATGAACTCGTCTCCGGCGAGTGGACGCTCCGTCAGGCGCTGTTCGACTCCACCAACCCGGGGTTGGGTGCAAGCGTCGCACTCGACGGCGACTACCTCGCCGCCACGACGGACGGCCCGGTGCGCATCTGGTCGCGGACCGCGCCCGGCGCGAACTTCACGCCGCTCGGTGCCGGCACCCTGCCGGCGGGTACATCGGTGTCGATCGACGGCAACACACTCATCGTCGGCGACAGCGCCGCCGCAGTGCCCGAGGCCCGTGTGCACGACCTCGTCTCGGGTGGGTCCCTCCTCGCGACGCTGATCCCCAACGGATCGACCCCCGTGGCGACCTTCGGCGACGCGGTCGCCGTGCTCGACGGACCGTCCGGTGACGGCTACGCAGCGATCGGCGCCCGCAGCAACTCCGGCGCCGGGGCGGTCTACACGTTCAAGCGGTCGGGCGGATCGTGGAACACCGCGCCCGACGAGATCCTCACCAGCCCGGACGGCGGCGCTGTCGCCGACAACATCGCCGAGCAGCCGCGGGGCCAGTTCGGCAACGCCGTCGCCATCGACGGTGAGACACTCGTCGTCGCCGAGTTCCTGAACAGCGCCACGCCGGCGGGGCGACGCCGGTGCCGCGTGGGTGTACAGCGGAGTGCCCGGTGGCTTCTCGGCCCCGGTCCGGATCGTCGCCTCCGACGGTGGCTCGGGCGACGTGTTCGGCACCGCCGTCGACGTCGACGGCGACGTGATCATCGTCGGCGCCGGGGCGTCCCAGGAGACCAACGTTCCCTACCGCGCCGGGGCGGCGTACGTCTTCGATCGCACCGGTGCGAGCTGGACCGAGCGTGAGGTCCTCCGTGCCGCCGACAGGTTCGACGGCGAACGATTCGGCGATGCCGTCGCAGTCAGCGGCACGAATGCGCTCGTCGGCGCCCCGTTCGACATCAACGGGTTCGGCTTCGGCGGCGGCGCCGCCTATTCCTACGACGTGACCCCACCCGAGCCCACGGTGCCGACCTTCGTCGGCGTCGGGATGAGCTCGTGGACGAATCCGGCCAACTGGAGTACCGGGGTCGTACCGGGCGCCGGCGACGAAGCGGTCGTGCCGTTCGGCGCAGATGGCGTTCGTCGACGGGGCGGACTCCGTCGACATCGGGTCTCTGACCGTTGCGGGTGAACTCTTCGTCTTCGGTGAGCTCACGATCCTCGACTCGTCGACGATCGACGCGACCGGCATCCTGTGGGTCGAGAACGGCGGCGGGACGACGATCGATGGCTCGACGCTCGACGTTGCCAATGGCGGCCAGTTCATCGTCCGCAGCGCTGCGTTGGTCGAACTGTCGAACGGTGCCTCGATCGTTGGTGACGGCCTCGTCGGAAACTCCGGCACGGTCACCACTGCGGGCAGCGTCACCATCGGGTCGACCATCACGTGGAACAGCGGGTCGAGCAGCGTGCTCGAGGTGCGCAGCGGTGTTCTCGACATCCAGCCTCTGTCGTTCGGCTTCGACGGCGAGACCTTTGTCGCTGCGGGCGCAGTCGTCGAGGTGGCGGGCGCACTGACACTGGCGGATTCGTCGGTGCTCACCATCGGTATCACCGGCGACGACAGCGACCCGTCCAACTACGGACAGATCGTGTTGGCAACCAGCGACCTGAACGCCAACGGAACACTCCGAACTCAGGTGTTCGGCTACGACGCCACGTTCGATGACCAATACCCGGTGATCAGCTGCGTGACCGGCGACTGCCTCGTCGGAACATTCGACACGCTCGACATCGCACCGTTCGTCACGAGCAGGACAGCGGCTGGCTTTGCGCTCCAAGGACCTGCCGTGCCGGTCGCCCTCGACTTCGACTTCACCCTGGCACCGGGCGCGCCGTCGAGCCTGGCCGTTGCGCCGACGGGCGTCGCAGTGAACACACTCGACCGCACCTCGATCGCTCGGTCCGGCGGTGGCGCGGCGAACGTGGCCGCCTCGTCGATCACATCGATCGGAACCGAAGACGCCTCGCTCGCCTCGCTCACTCTCGACCAAACGCCGCTGAGCGGCGCGATCCTCGCGTCCGAGGAGCTGTCGGCGATTCCGCTCGTCAACGTCGACATCGAAGGTGGATGGGCGCGGATCATCGCCCTCTCGCCCGAGCTCCGCAAGGAGCCCTTGAGCAGCCTGACGCTCGGCCAGGTCCTGAGCGACGGCGACGCCGTCGACACTGACACCCCGGCCGGTGTGCTGGCGGCAACGCCGCTGCGCTCGGTGGATGTCGAAGGCACGCCGCTGCGCTCGGTGCCGCTCGCGGCGGTCGCCCTCGGCGCGATCCCGTTGCGGTCGGTCCCGCTCCGCTCCGTGGGACCGGGCGAGCCGAACCCGTGGTGCGAGCTTCTCGGCGCCGAACTGCTCGCCGAATTCGGGAACAACTGTGATGCGGCACTCGAGCTCTCACTGTTCGAAGCGACGATTCGCGGCGCAACCATCGATGCAGCTCCGTTGCGATCTGTCCCACTGCGTTCGGTCGCTCCCGACGAAGGTTCGACCGTCGCCCCGTCACCGCTGCGATCCGTGCTGGTCGAGAACGTCTCACTCGGGTCGACACCGATTGGTGCCATCCCGTTGCGATCCGTCCCGTTGCGTTCGGTCCCGTTGCGTTCGGTCCCGTTGCGTTCGGTCCCCTTGCGTTCGGTCCCCGTGTCTGCCGTGCTCGACATCGCCGGGCCGCAGAGCACGCCGCTGCGTTCCGTCGAGCTGAATGCCAGCCCGCTGCGCTCGGTCACCACATCGATCACCCTCGAGGCAGCGCCGCTGCGTTCGGTTGACGTCGATGGGACACCGGTGTCAGCGATCAGGGTCGAGGGTGCGCCGCTGCGTTCCGTGCCGATCTCCGCAGTGATGCTCGCCGACCTCCCGCTGAGCGAGATCGCTCTCGAGGAGGGCGGCGAAACGTTCGACTGGTGCGATGTGCTCGCGTCCATCGATTCTGGCTTCGACTGCGACAGCGGCGTGAACCCGGCCACCACCACGCTCAACGACCTGTCGATTCGCGGCGTGCCGTTGCGATCGGTGCCGCTGCGTTCTGTGCCGCTGCAAGCGGTGTTGCAAGCAACCTCCATCGGTTCGATCCCATTGCGTTCGGTGCCGTTGCGTTCGGTGCCGCTGCGATCCGTTCCGTTGGGTGGCATCTCGCTGGCCGACACAGCCGTCGGGAGTATCGACATCAGCGGCACACCGCTGCGCTCGGTTCCGTTGCGCTCGGTCGACATCGCCGGCACAGGGCTGGCGACCGTGCCACTGCGGTCAGTCGCACCGGAAGCGATCCCGTTGCGGTCGGTGCCGTTGCGTTCGGTGCCGTTGCGTTCGGTCCCCTTGCGTTCGGTGCCGTTGCGTTCGGTGCCGTTGCGGTCGGTGCCGCTGGCCGACACCCCGCTGCGCTCCGTCGATGTGTTCGCCAGCCCGTTGCGTTCGGTGCCGTTGCGTTCCGTGGACCCGGCGCTCGTGAACTGTGCGCTGGTCGACTGCGCCCGCGGCACGCTCGCCGACGCGATCCTCTCCGGCGCCATTTCCGGTGACGTGACCCTCGAACAGATCCAAAGTGCCCTGGCGAACGTCACACTCGCCGATCTCGTTGCCGCACTACCTGACGTCGATACCGCCGAGATGCTCGACGCTCTCGGCCTGCTCACACTCGACGACCTCACGTCGCTCGACAACCTGACACTCGGTGATCTCCCACGTGGGATCGTCGAGCTCGACGCCGTGACCCTCGGTGCGCTCCTGGACGGTCTTCCCGTTGGCACGTTCGCCGACCTCGCCAGGGCAGTGATCGACCCGGTGACTGGCCAGCCGGTGGCGGGCCTCGAGGCCCGCCTCCTCGACGCCATCGCCGATCTTGATCTCGAACTCGGTGATCTCGAACGACTTGGCGACGTCACACTCGACGACGTCCTGTCCGGAACGGAGCCCATCACGCTCGCCGACATCGAACCAGTCCTGCGATTCGTGAGCCTCGACGCACTCGAGCGGGTGCTCGAAATCAACATCCCCCTCGACGGAATCACCCTGGGCGACTTGACGCCCGAGCAGCTCGGCCAGCTCACGCTTGCGGATCTCTCCCAGCTCGATGGCTATGACGGCCAGCTCGACATCGGAGCAATCCTCGACGAGTTGCGCGACGGCGGACAGCTCGACGGGTTCACCCTGTCGGATCTGCTTCTCGCGTTCGTCGACCCGGGCTCGCTCGCGTACGGCGGCGCTGTGTTCGCCGATGTCGACGTCCGTGCGCTTCCCGAGGGCACGGTCGCCTCGACTTCCTTCGAGGCATCGTTCACCTTGACGGCCAGCACGGAACGCACCGTCGAGCTCCAACTCCAGCTCCCGCGCACCGCCGGCTACGTCACCGGCTCCTCGTCGATCTCCGCAGCCGGCGCGCCCGCGTCGGCCATCGAGCCGACCCGCTTCGGCGACGTGCTCACCTGGTCGTTCGTCGCCACCCCGGGGGTGGCCTACACGGTCACATTCGACGCCCTGCCGACGCTGTCCCTCGGAGCGACGTCGCTGTCGGGCGCAGCACGCATCGTCGGGACCGACATCTCGATCCCGGCCTCGGCGAGCGTGACCGTCGTCGAAGGAACCGAACCCAACGACTTCTTCACCATCGCCGAGACGACGCAGGCCGCCGAGGACGTGGTGTACCTCACCTACATCGCAGACAGCGACGACATCGATGTCTACGAGATCGACGTGGCTCAGGACGACGAACTCGTCGTCGAGCTCTCGAATCTGACTGCGGACCTCGACATCGTGGTGTGGGGCCGCCAGGCCGACGGAAGCGCGACTGCGCTCGGCCTCACGAGCCCCGACGCTCCACTGTTCGCCATCACCGACCCCGACGGCACCACCAGTGGCGCCGAACCGCTCGACGACTTCCCCCGTCTCGATACGGTCGACCCGACGCTCGGCGTCGTCGCCGTCTCGAACACCGACGGCAACGCCGTCGAGACACTGAAGACGAGCCGCCTCGATGCCGGCACCTACTACATCCAGATCTACGGCGCGAACGGTGCAATCAACCTGCAACCGGCCGCGTTGCAGCTCAAGGTGCTCGAGGCCGACGAGCGGCCGGTATGTGCAGCGATCGACATCGCTCCCTTCACCGGGTCTCCTGCTCTGGCTGCGGAGGCCGAAGATCTGGCGGGTGCCGACACGCTGCTGTTGATCAACGAGCGCCGTCTGGAACAACTCCATGGTCCGGCCGCTCGCGCCGACGTGCGGGCCGCCGCCGATCGGCTCGTGGCGGCGGCCGAACTCGACCCGTCGCTTGGCATCTCGCCGGTCGTCGTGCCGGTCGACGCCTACCAGTCGGTCCGCGACGCCTACGGCGCCTGGGATTCGGCTGGCGGGTCCTGCGACCCGGCTGCTGCCAACGCCGTGGTCTCGGCGATCAACGACGTCGTGATCGATCCGATTCGTGACCAGCTCACCCATGTGGTGATCCTCGGCCCCGACGAGCTGATCCCGATGGCTCGTCTCGCCGACGAGACCCAGATCGCCAACGAGTACGACTACCGCCACGAGTTCGACGGTGACCTCACCGGCACGACGCCGAACGGCCGCAACGCGCTCACCTCGGTGTTCTGGGAGAGCAGCATCCTCTCGGACGATCCCTACGGCGACGCTGCTGCCCGCTCGCTCGGCAACCGGTTCCTGTACGTGACCGACATCGCGCTCGGCCGTGTGGTCGAGACGCCCGCGGAGATCGTCGACACACTCGACACCTACGTCACCTTCAACGGCACGCTCGACATCGACACCGCCACCGTGCTCGGCTACGACTTCCTCGCCGATGGCTCGGAGCAGATCGCCGGCGAACTCGCCGAGGTGCTCCCGGTCGACGACGAACTCGCACTCGGCCCCGACCCCGCCACCGGCGAGGGATGGACTGCCGACGCCGCCACGGAGAAGCTCCGCGAGGCGGCGACGAACGCGCTGATCTCGCTCAACGCGCACTTCGACCACTATCGCTCGCTCCCGGCGATCGGCGACAAGGTCCCCTCGTTCGACGACAACCTCATCGCCGAAGAGGTCCGACGTGAGTTGGGCGCCGACTCGCTCGCCCAGTCGTTGATCTTCTCGATGGGCTGTCACTCGGGTCTGTCCGTCAGTGACATCACGATCGGGAGAACCAACCAGGACTGGGCCCAGACGCTGGGGCAGCAGGGCTCATTGTTCGTCGGCAACACGGGCTTTGGCTATGGCGACACCGAGACGGTTGCCTATACCGAGGAACTGATGGCGTTGTTCGCCGCCCAGGTGACCGCTCCCTTCGAGACCGGCAATGGCTCCACGACCGTCGGCCAGGCACTCGCCTGGGCGAAGAACGAGTTCGTCGCCGGGCTGCAGACCTTCAGCGTCTACGACGAGAAGGCCGTTCAGGAGTCGACCTTCTACGGTCTGCCCTTTTACCGGGTCGGTCTCGAGACCGACCCGCTGCCCGCACCGCCGACCAACGTCGCAGCACCCGACGCCACGGGCACTCCGTCGCTGCGGACCACGATCGACGCTGCCAACACCGAGACGACGACCGACCGGGGGGTGTACTTCGCCAACTCCGGTGCCGCCGGCAACGAGCAGGTCATCGTTGCGCCGGGCCGTCCGATCCAGCCGAAGGCCGTCACCGACGTGTCCGTGGTGGATCCGACGGATCCAACGGCGCTCGATACCGTCGCCCGTGGAGCCATCGTGCTCGACATGCAGTCGACGTACCTGTCGGCGCCCAACCCCGTGATCGCCACACCAGTGTTCGACGAGGCGTTCAGCCAGCCCGAGCCCACGCTGAACTCGGGGGTCTTCCCGACCAAGCCGCTGGAGATCACCACGACGACCGGTCCGGCAGGCCGTCGTCAGCAACTGGTGGTGGCCACCGGACAGTACCGCTCTGACGAGGCGGTCCAGCGCCTCGATGACGGCCTCGAGATCGTCGTCTACTACGGCGACGAGAGCGATCCTGACTACACGCCGCCGACCATCGGCGCCGTCGAGTCGTCGATCAGCGGCGGTGTGCTCACCGTGTCGCTGACGGCAGGTTCGGGTGCCGAAGTCGACCGGGTGTACCTGCTCGTCGCCCAGAACCCCGGAATCGCGGCCGGCATGGTCGACTGGGTCGGACTCGACCTCAGCCGGACATCGAACACCAATCGCTGGACCGGTTCGCTGGTTCTTGCGCCTGGAATCACCGAGGTCGAGTTCATCGTCCACGCCAAGGATCTGAGCGGCAACGTCGGCTACGCCACCAACAAGGCTCGCAACTTTGGTTCTGTCGTCGTGCCGCCGCCGCCAGCGCCACCGACTCCGCCCCCCGCCCAGCTGACGGTGGTCGCCCAGCCGGCGCCGACATCGGGCTGGTTCGATGGTTCGGCGACCATCAACGTTCCCGTGATTGCGGCGACCGGTTCACCGGCCCGTTACTCGATCAACGGCGTGCTGCAGCCCCGCTTGCTCCAAGCGGGTGACAGCTTCGAGATCACCAGCGACGGCGTCCAGAACTGGTCCGTGGTCTCCGCAACGGGCCAACAGGTGTCCGGAACAGTACGCATCGACGCTGACGGATCGCCGCGGGTCATCCTTGGCACACCCCAGGCCGATGGCAACGGCACGTACCTGGTGGGCACCGGCCGGGTCGACGCGATCTGCCGCGACACGAGCCTCGTGCGATGCGACCTCACCATCGACGGCACACCAGTTGCCAACGGTCAGGCACTGCCCACCGTTCCCGGCCTGTACACCCTGACCTTCTCAGCTGTCGACCAGCTCGGCGGCACCACCACGGGTTCGGCAGCCTTCTCGATCGTGGCACCGACCGCAGCGCCGGTCGTCACCGACCTCGTCGTCCCGACCACGACTGTCCCGATCACGGCCCCGGTCGATCTCAGCGCCACGTTCAGCGACGCGTCGGCTCCGTTCGATACGCACACCGCAACGATCGACTGGGGAGACGGCACCGAAACCGCAGCCACGGTCGTGTCGCCGACGGCCCCGGCGGCGTTGGGGGCGATCACCGGATCGCACCTGTACACGACGACTGGTCGTTTCACGGTCACGCTCACGCTCACCGATTCCACCGGACGCTCGGTCGTCCGGGGCGCCGAGGTCGTCGTCAACGACCCCGACGCAGCGCCCGAGATCAGGGACCTGGTCGCACCCACAGTGCCTCAGCCGATCAGCGAGGGCGTCGAAATCACCGCAACGTTCATCGACCGGTCCGTACCCGACGACACCTTCAGCGCATCGATCAACTGGGGTGACGGGACGACGACCGAGGGTGTCGTGACACCCCCGACGTTGGACTCGAGCGGCACCGTCACCGGTACACGGACGTTCGCTGCCGCCGGCACGTACACGGTGATCGTCACCGTGACCGACAGCACCGGTCGAACCGACGCCGAGGCCGCCGTCGTCACTGTGGTGGCACCGATGGGTGCACCCCAGATCGTCTCGGTGACCGGACCGACGGCGCCGCAGACGATCACCACGCCGGTCACGATCGAGGCAACATTCCTGGACGTGTCAGGCTCGGCTGACACCTACACCGCCACGATCGACTGGGGCGACGGCACCACGTCGGCGGGAACGGTCACTGCGCCGACGGCCACGAACCCCGGGCAGATCACCGCATCACGCCGTTACGTCGAGACCGGCGTCTACACCGTCGGTGTCACGGTGCGTGACCAGACCGGCGCGAGCAGTTCGCAGCCATACGAATTCGTCGTCGTGTTCGACACGACCGAGAGGGGCACGGTCAGCGGATCGGGTAGGTATTGGTCGGGCCCCGAGGCCCGTCCCGGCGGGTCGCGCTGGGGCACCGTGGCGCGGTTCGGATTCGACGCCAGATACAGGAGCGGCGTGGTGGTCGGCGAGACCGAGTTGCGCCTCCTGGGCGACTTCTACTTCAAGTCGACGCAGTACGACTACCTGATCGTGAACGACGCGCTCGCCGTGGCCGAGGGCACTGGCAAGATCGGTTCGACGACGCTCCGATTCCGGGTGCAGGCCGTCGACAACGGGTGGCTCGACTTCTTCCAGATGACGATCTGGAACCCCACCACGAACGAGGTGGTCTACGACAACGGCGTGCTCTTCGACAAGGGTGACCTCGTGCTGCTCGGAGGGATCAAGGTTAGGGACCGGTGAGGGCTGGTGCGCTGGTGGCGCTGGCTACATGCACAGCGTTGCTGGCCGCATCGGGTTGTTCGTCGTCGCCCGGCGACAGCGGCCCCGGCGCAGTCTCCACGAACCCAACGAGCGAAGCGACGACGAGTCCGGTCTCGACCATCGCAGATGCCAACGACTCGAACCCGATCGAGTCGGTGCTGGACGAACAGGAACTCCCCGAGGGTGGCGAGCCGCAGGTCCTCGGGCCGCTGGGCCAGACCGATGCCGAGTTCGAGACGGAAGGCGGTGGAGTCAGTGTCGGTGACGCCGAGGTGCCCGATGCCGTGTCGGCGTCGTTCCCAGTGCCAGACGGGCTCGATGTGCAACTGGCGAGTCAGGTCGGAGATGCCGCTGGGTTCAGCGGTGTGACCGACCTCGGCTTCGACGCCCTCGTTGCGTTCTACGACGCCGAGTTCCCGGCGGCGGGCTACGAGTCGACGCGGTCGCAGTTCGTCGACGGTGTGATCGTCGTGTACGACTTCGACGGGCCGGATGGCTCCGGCCAGGTTGCGATCTCGTCGGCTCCCGGTGGCGGCCACAGCGTGCTCGTCACGTTCAACTCCTGACGAGGTGCCCTGCCCGTGGAGCCGGGAGTTCGCCGGGGTGCAGCGGCGGCGGATGCACCACGCCGAGGTCGGCAAAGATCGTGGCGGCTTCAGCGACGAGGGCTTGGGCGGCCGGCCCCGGGCCACGTGCTACGGCGAGGGCCCGAAGGCTGAGTGCCCGCTCGTACCCATCGACGCCCGCTCGGGCGAGGTCGGCCTCGAGGAGCACACGAGCCTGCTCGGCCTCACCGTGCTCGACGAGCACCATTGCCTGGCAACGTCGCGTCCGGGCCAGCAGCGGATGATCGGGGCCGAAATGGTCGGCAAGTCTCGTGCAGTCGTCAACGCTGGCCCGGCCAGCGAGCACGTCGAGCTCGAGCTGCCGCGAGTCGAGGTCGGCGGTGAGCTCCTGGCCGAGCCCGGTGATCTCCGCCCGTGCTACAGCGAGCCTTTCGCCTGCTTCGTCGAGCCTCCCGAGACGCATCAAGGCCACAGCCGAGAACAGGTGTGCGGCAGCGATCCCCACTGAGTAACCCATCGCACGGTAGTTTCGCAGCGCCCGATCGAACAGTGCCAGAGCCTGCTCCCAGTGGCCCTGGTCACTGAGTACCTCGGCGGTGTTGAGTGCCGCATCTGACGACAGCACAGCACTGCCTGCGCGTTCGGCAGACTCGAGACCTTCGAGATAGTGGTCGGCGGCGTCGCTCCATCGCGATGCGTAGTACGCCTCGATGCCGAGGTTGGTCGATGTTCGCGCCATGCCGCTGTGGTTGTTGTTCTGTCGGTGCGCCTCCAGCGCGCGCGGTCCGACGCGGTCGACGTCGGACTCGACGAGTCCGACGAGCCCGAGGTGAATCCGTTCGAGGGCGAGCGCTGTTGCATGCTGATCTCCCGCTCTTTCGGCGTCGACGAGGGCTGCGCGAGCGAGCCTGATACAGGCGTGATTGTCGTCCTGGCGGGCGCGAATCACGGCCTCGGCGAGCACGACGTTCGCCCGGGCTGCGAGCCATTCTGGATCGACGGTGTCGATCGGGATGATCTGTGCAGCCCGTCGAAGCCAGCGGATGGCCCGGATGGACGAACCGCGGCGCTCCTGTACCATGGCGAGCTTGCGCATGAGCGCGACATCGGCGCGCTGATCCACGTTCAACCGCCTCGCAGACCGGAAGAGCCGCTCGGCGCGCTCGACCTTGCCGAGGACGTAGTACAGGTCCCCGAGGTGCTCGATCGTTCGGGCTCGTGCTGGCGCTTCGACCGATCGGCAGTACCGACCGGCGGCGATGGCGCGCTCCAGCGCAGCGGCCGCTTCAGCGGTGGCGTTCTGCTGTTCGGCGATCTCTGCGGCCGCGAGCGAGTATCGCCATGTTGGCTCGTGCGCTCGCGCCGCCGAATAGTGCAGTGAGAGCAGCGACGCGACTGCCTGGCTGTCCGCAGCGCGCTCCTCGATGATCTCCGCGGCGAGGCGATGGAGCTGTTGACGCTGGCGGAACGGGAGGCCTTCGTAGGCGGTGTCGCGGTAGAGCGCGTGGTTGAACCCCCAGCGTGACCCTGCCCGAGGGGTGATCGCACCCGCTGCCTCAGCCGAGGCCAACGCCGCGCCGACGTCAGCGGTTCGGTCGACTGCGCTGAACAGTGCACTGACGATGACCTCGTGGAAGAGGTTGCCGAGCACCGAGGCCACGCGGATCAAGCGGCGGGCCGACGGATCGAGTCGATCGAAACGACTGGCGATGATCTGCTCGATCGTGTCCGGGAGTTCGGCACCGTCGGTGCCGGCGTCCGCGAGTGCCTTGGCCAGTTCGACGGCGAAGAGCGGGTTGCCCTGCGCTCGGGTCGCGACCAGATCCAGATCCCGATCGGCGAGCGGTCGCGAGCTCACGTCGATCGCCAGCTGTCGGATCGCCTCGTCATCGAGTGGCTCGAGATGGAGGCTCACGACGTGATCGGCCTCGGGGATCTCCCACGAACCCTCCGGTCGGCGAGTGATGATGCCGGCCCACGGTCGGTCGTTGCTGGCGAACACCAAGTGATTCGTGAGATCGCCCGACGCGTCATCGATCCAGTGGGCATCCTCGACGACGAGCAGGATCGGTCCGCTGAGCGTGGCGTCCAGGAAGTCGACGACGACGTCGTGGATCCGGAGCCGCCGGAACTCGGGGTCGATCGCATCGGCCTCGGGCGTCGACGGAACCTTCGCGCCGAACGGCAGCGCGAGCAACGGCAGCATGGGGGCGAGTTCCGGGGCGTACTCGGAGACGATGTCGGTCAGCCGGTTGCCGGTCAGTTCCGCACTGGCGTCGACAGGGATGCCTGACCCACTGCGCATCAGCGGCCGGTACACGCTGTAGGGAACGGCGGCGCCGTATGGCGTGCAGGCACCCTGATAGATGGTGAGTCCTTCGGCCGCACCCCATGCAGCGTCGAGGAGTCGTGACTTGCCGACGCCGGCGGTGCCAACCAACTCGACGACGGTGTCGAGTTCGCCGATCGCATGGGTCAACACACCGAGTTCTTTCTGACGCCCGACGAGGCGTGTGCCCGCTGAGTCGCGCCGGACGTGACCGGTGAGGCCTCGGACCTTCGCTGCGGTGATCGGCTCGGTCTTGCCCTTCACGAGGAACGGCTCGAGCAGCTCGGTCTCGAACACGGCCCGCGTGTCGTCGACTGCTGATGCGACGACGACGATGTCGCGGTCGTCAGCCTTGCCGAGCATGCGGGCGGCGGTGTTCACCGGATCGCCCATCAACGTGTACGTCCGCCGGTAGGGGCTGCCGAGGAACCCGGCGAACACTCGCCCTGCTTGGACACCCTGGCGGATCACGAATGGACTGTCGGATGCAGCGATCTCCAGCGCAGCCTGGAGAAGTGCGTCGGTCGTGTCGCCGGGGCTGACCGGCGCACCTGCGCACAGCACGAATTTGATGCCATCGCCGGCGATGTCCGTATGCAGGACGGTGACGCCGAAGTTGGCGCACGCAGCAACGACCTCGTCGACGAGTTGACCGAGCGCCGTGGCCACGCCCATCGGTGCGAGGCGGTCGAGTTGCTCGGCGATGCCGACCACCATGACGAAGCCGACCGTGACGAGGCGGTGTTCGCCGCCGAGATCGGCGAATGCCGAGAGCTGTTCGACGACTGCGGCCGGCACGTACGGAGTGAGATCGTCGTCACCGAGATCCCGCTCGCGTGGGCCGACTGGGTGTGTCGCCGGTCGAGCCGGTGATCACCCAGCCGCCGTGCTCCTCTCGGAGCTTCATGTCGTCGGGGAGGGCGGCAGCGATCAGCGGATCGACGAGCGTGTCACCCTTGGCTGCCTCACCCTCGAGGCGGATCACCTCGCGTCGCTCGGGGACCGGTGATCAGCAACTCGCGATAGCCCGAGCCGACGAGGAACACGTCGAACGGTCCGGCCGCTGCGCCGACCGTCATCGTCAGGTTCGCCCGCTTCGCTGCCGGCGACGAGTGCAGCGCCCGCTGCATCAGCAGCCCGGCATCGGCGGCCCGACGCTCGTGGTTCTCGCCGCGGAACAGGATCAGCAGGGCATCGCCACCGAACTTGATGACCTCGCCGCCGTAGCTGTAGGCGGAGTCGATCAGCGCGGTGAAGCACGTGTTGATCAGCGACGTGATCTCCTCGGCGCCGGCCTTCCCCTTGCCGGCGAGCTTCTCCGAGAGCGCGGTGAATCCCGAGATGTCGGCCGACAGCATCGACCCCTCGACGCTCGTCCACGACGGGATCGGCCCACGGCCGAGTTCGACGGCGAGGCGTGGCACGAACGCGGTCAGCGTCGAGTTGCGAGTCGGTCGGTTGTGTCCACTTCGTCAGCCGCTCCTGGCACGTCCGTGGCCAACCGTAGTCCGACCGCACGACAGTTGATCGTGCCGGTTCATGGTGCCGCAAGGGTGAGCACGGCTGCGGTGGCCTGCCAGGATTGCCCGATGTCCGCAAAGCTCTCGCGTCTCGTTCGGTTGGAGTGGATCGACCTCCCGGTGATCGAAGCCTCGGGTATCGCTGTTCGCCACACAGCGCGAGGGTCGGTGGTCCTCGTTGTCGGCGATCGGACCGCGGAGGTCGGTGTGTGCCCGATCGGCGACGACGGCGAGTTCGACGACTGGGACACGATCGATCTCGCAGCGGTGCCAGGATGGCCGCTCCCACCAGGCAACAGCCAGTTCGAGGCGATCGCTGCCGACGGCGGTTCAGTGGTGGCGCTGATGTGCGAGGACCCCCCGCTGGTCCTGGTCGTGGACACCGTCGCTCGTGGGTTCAGCGCAGAAATCTGGCTCACGGCACCGCCCGGTTCCCTGCTCGAGGGTCAGTGGGACGACCCATCGTCGCGAGGTGAAGGGCTCGTGTTCCTCCGCGGCGGTCGCCTCTTGGTGGCCCAGGAGAAGCGGCCACGAGCATTGATCGAGTTCGGGCCGATCGGCACCGAGCCGGCGGGTGTGTCGACCGATGACCTCCTCGAGCCCGGCGAGCCGTGGGACGCGCCCAGCGGGCGGGTCGAGTTCGTTCCGCTGTCGATGTGGAAGCTGAAGGGCAAGGCCAAGAAGGCACTCGGCGACATCAGTTCGATCGCGGCGGACTCGGACGGCAACCTGTGGCTGCTCAGCGACAAGTCGCAACGGGTCGGACGGGTCGGCCTCGACGTTCCGCTCGACCCGACGACGACGAGGTGCGAGACCTCGACGAACTCTGGAAGCTCCCCAAGGGGACAGAGAAACCCGAGGGCATCGTGGCGCTCGGCGATGGACGGGTGCTGGTGGCGCTCGACACCCGATCGACGTCCGCCAACGGCATGATCGTCACCCGTCCGTCCTGACCCGGCAGCGCTACGCCCGTGGTCTGGCCCCAGCGGCCACGGCATCGAGGACCTCGTCGAGGGTGGCGTCGTCGACGCCCTTGAAGCCGGCCATCCGACCGAAGATGTCGCGTGCTGCCTCACCGAACCCCGGCGGCAACCCGTTGGCGGCGAACGTTGCGGCGATCTCGGCCATCTCGCCGTCGAATCGCCACGCCTTGAACGCGGTCATCTGGCAGTCGCCTCCGAGCGCTCGGCGGTGCCCGGCAGTGAGATCGCCCACTCGTCGAGCAGCGTCTCCTCGATGCCTTCCGCTCGTGCGAGCGCACGAACCGCCAGCAGCATGGCGGACGACACCTTGGTCCAGGTGGCGTAGGCGATCTTCAACGCAGACGCTGCGCCTGGCCCGCCGTCGATCGGGCGGACGTCGAGCAGCGAACCGTCCCACAGCGTCGCGACGCTCGCTGCCTCGTCGCCGGACACGTACAGCCTGGTGATCCCCGCTCGAATGGCCGGCGGGCCGATGATGCCGCCGTCGACGAACCGCTCGAACCGTCGACCAACAGCACGTGCCGTGTCCGGAGCGATCGCGTTCGCGTCGACGTACACGCCGTCGAAACCGATGGCCGCGACCTGATCGGCGACGTCGAGTGCCGAACCGGGAGGGCAGACCGACACGATCACATCACTGCGCTCGACCAACTCGGCGAGCGTGTCGACCCCGGTCAGCCCCGCCGTGGTGGCTCGATCGACCGACTCGGCCGATCGCCCGGCGGAACACCAGAGCACCTCGTTCGCTTCGCTGGCTGCGCATTCCGCGGCGACGGTGACGCCCATCGCGCCGGGGTGCAGCACACCGACGGTGGTTCGTTTCGAGACCGCCACGGGTCAGACGACCCCGTTGTCGGCGAGGAACTCGAGTGTGCGGCCGAGCGCGATCGCCGACGACCGGGCGTCGTACGTGGTCGCGGGCATCGCAGTTGAAGCCGTGGTCGGCGCCCTCGTACACGTGCACCGGCACATCGGGATGGGCCGCAGCGACTGCCTGCACCTGGTCGAGCGGGATGCCGGCATCGAGTTCGCCGAAGTGCAGCATGGTCGGCGCCTTCGGCGTGCGGTCGATCATCCCGAAGTACCTGTCCGCCGTAGTACCCGACCGCCGCGGCGATCGGCAGGTCGCACGCAGCGATCCAGGCAACGCTGCCACCGAAGCAGTACCCGATCACTGCGACCGGTCCGGTGTCGCTGACGTGTTCGACCGCAGCCGTGACGTCGAGCATCGCGGCGTCGAACGCGATCGGCATCACCAGTTCGATGCCGCGGGTTCGGCCGGCGTCGTCGTAGTCGAGTTCGACCCCACGCTCGCCTCGATCGAACAGCGCCGGAGCGATCGCCCGGTACCCGAACGACGCGTACCGGTCGACGACCGAGCGGATGTGGGCGTTGACCCCGAAGATCTCCTGCACGATCACGATCGACGCGGTCGCTCCGTCCGGGTGCACTTCGTAGGCGTCGAGTTCGTGTCCGTCGCTGGCGGTGAGTCGTGTCATGCTGCGACGGTACGCGCACGTCCTCGTCGCCTGCGAGCGTGATGGTCAGCTCGAGCGTGGACCGCGCTCGAGGAGTTCGTCGAGTTGGCGCCGCGTCCAACCGAGGTTCTCCTGGTCGCCGAGGGTCGCGTACCAGCCGAGGTGGCTCGCGCCGATCTGGAGTTCGTACACGTGGTGGCGAACTGCGGCGTCGACGGTCTCGGCGTCCGACAGCGTCGGCACCACCCGATCCCACAGGTCGAGCGCACCGATGCCGTCGTGCCAGCGACCCCAGAACGTGCACCACGCGAGGTCGTAGAGCGCGTCGCCCCAGGTGGCGCACTTCCACGAGAACACCGCGGTGACCGCGTCGGCCGCCGGAGACACGAGCACGTTGTAGTGGAGCAGGTCGGAATGCACGAGCTGGCGTCGATCGGGGCAGGCGTCGAGCAATGAGCGGATGCGATCGTCGACGGCACGGAACGTACGATCCGCTGCCGGGTCAGCGGCGAGACGCGGCCGCCAGCCGGACGTGTGACGGCCGGGACGGTCGGTGATGCCCCCCAACAGCCAGTTGCGCCACGCTCGGAGTCTCGACGCCGGTGTCGGGCACGGCCCGCAACGCTGCCGAGAGGTCGACCACGGTCGGAGCGAGCGCGTCGGCTTCGTCCGGGCCGACCTCTTCGAGGAAGCGGCCGTGATGTCGACGCGAGATCGCGAACCATCGACCGAACGCCCTCGCCGATCGTGAGGACCTCCGGCACCGGTAGCGCTGCGATGCGTAGCGCATGGCGAACTCGTCGTCGCGGAACCCGTCGGGATTGTCGTTGATGCGCAACACCAGTTGCTTCGTCGCCGATCCGGTAGCCGAACGCCGCCGACCAGAATCCGCCGCCGAGCTCCTCGAGGTCGGTCGGTTCGGCGTCGTGATGCGCGCGCAGGAACTCGACGACCGCGGCGTCGGATCGGTCGGTTGTCGCTCGGTCTGCTCATTGCTCGGCCTACTCATTGCTGCTGCAGCGTGTCAGAGGGATCGGGCGGCGGGGACCACTTCGGTGAGGTAGGCCTCGAGCGCATCGATCTGCACCGGGAGCCGCAGGGCGACGTTGACGAGGTCGGCGCCGGCCGCCCGGTACTCGGCGATGCGCTCGACTGCCCGATCCGGCGTTCCGGTGAGCGCGCCACCGGTGACCCGCGGTGCCACCTCTGGGCCCCACTGCTGTTCGATTCGATCGAGTTCGGCCTGCGCGCCAGTCGGTTGTGGCCCCGAGGTGGAACGCCAGGTTGATCGACCGCTCCAGCGTCGCCGGGTCGCGATCGATCGCCTCGCACGCAGCGTCGAGCCGGTCGTTGAGGCGGCGGAACTCGGCCGGATCGACGTACGGCACGTTCCATCCCGAACAGAACCGTGCGGCGTTCTCTGGTGTGCGGGTTCGTCCACGACCGCCGGTCCACAGCGGCATCGGGCGGTCGTCGAAGGGGCCGGGTACGCACGTGACCTCGTCGACCCGGTAGTGCTCGCCGGTCACCGTGGTCGGTGCGCCGGGCTCGCCGCCCGCCAGCATCGAGCTGATGATCTCCAACCCTTCGCCCAACATGTCGAAGCGCACGCCGACGTCGTCGAAGTCGTAGCCGTGGGCGCGGAACTCGGGCTCGTGCCAGCCGGCGCCGAAGCCGGGTTCGAAGCGCCCACCGGAGATGTGGTCGATCGCAACACACGCCTTGGCCAGCAGCGCCGGGTTCCGGTACGGCACGCAGAACATCAGACAGCCGATGCGCGCCTGCTCGGTGACCGAGGCGAGCGCGCCGAGCGTGGCGACCGCCTCGAAGTGCGGCGTGGTGCCACCGGCGGGCGGTGCCTCGTAGAGGTGGTCCCACACCGAGATCCAGTCGACCGCGCCGTCGAGGCGTGTCCACAGCGCCACCAGCTCGGCCATCGTGGCGTTCTGCTGTCCGACGTGCACACCGAGCGAGAGCGGGTTCATCGCCCCATCATGCTCGCCGCCCCGACCTCGGCACCCACCGACCGACCACCCGAAGGCGATGAGCCAAGCGCATGTCGGAGTGCGGTTCGCTCATCGCCGGCGGGGGCGGGGCGAGTGATGGGTCAGGTGATGGCGTGCGCGCGGAGGGGAGCGACGGCGTGCTCGGCGGTGGCGACGAGATCGACGACCCGCTCGGGCGGCTCGGAGATCGGGCGACGCTCATCTCTGGCGGCGGGCGCAGCGAAGCCGGTGGAGGCAGCCGCGTTCTCGTACCAGTCTCGCCACAGTTGCCACTCGGGCCGCATCCCCGCCTCCCAACGCAGCGACTCGGGCCGATGGTCGATGCCGACCCGCTCGCACCACGCTGCCACCACGCGATCGGGTTCCGCGACGAGCGCATCGCTGTCGATCACCACCGGCACGTTGCCGGTCACCTCGATCACCCGATCGAACAGTGCCCGTTGCGCGTCGTAGCCCGCCTCGGCGTCGGTGAAGTCGGGCCAACGCCGATGCAGCGAGCTCAGGGCCGCCAGCGGATCGCGGATCAGGAACGTGTGGGTCATTGCCGCCAATGCTTCATCGCTGATGCCCGGCGCCGCGTGGTACGCCATGTCCTTCACGAACACCGGCGAACCGCCACCACCACCACCACCGCTGCCAGCACCCCGGTTTCGACTGCGGCGTACGTCGACTCGGGGAAGGTGAGCTCGAACCGATCCGAGTGCCGCTCGGGCCCGAAGTAGTACGCCCGCGACCACGGCTCGTCGAGCACGAGGTGGTCGCCGCGTTCGATGATCATGCGCTCGAACGCCGTCGACACCGTGCGCGGTGTGGCCCAGAGAACCAGCATCACTGCTGCGACATCAGCGCCTGGAACTCGGCCTCGTCATGCAGCAGGCCGTCGCCGCTGACGTCGTAGGTGACCCGGTCGATCGTGCCGGTGAAGCGGAACGGGATCGAGTAGCGCTGCGGATCGACGGTGTCGTACGCCGCGTAGCCGCAGCTGAAGCCGACGGGTCCGATCCGGTTGGGGGTGGTGTGCGACATCTCGATTGCGCCGACCAGCCGGTCGTCGATGTACAGCATTGCGTTTCCGGCGGGGCCCTTGCCCTCGCCGAAGCGCACCGGCCCGGTCGGCACGAATTCGTACCGCAGCGACACGTCGCCGACCGGAACCTCGACGTTCGACACCACCTCGAACTGGTCCTGGGCGAGGTAGTTGTAGAGGTGCACCAGCCGTCCGTTCTCGACGAACAGTGCGTAGCCCCCGTGGCGGCTGCCGTGCGACACGAGAATGCCGTCGGCGCCACCTTCGGGGATCGTGACCTCGGCGGTGATGCTGTAGGCCCGGTTGTACGGCTTCGGACCGGCACCGAAGTAGACCGGCGCGGCATCGGGATACCACACCTGCACGTTGCGGTTGGCGGCGATCACCGGGCGCGGGGTCAACAGCCGGCTCGCCCCCGCCGACGCCAGCGGGAACACCCCGTAGGTCTCGGCCTCGGCGTACCAGCGCTCGATCATCTCGGCGAGCTTCGCCGGGTCGTCCGCCGCGAGGTTGCGGGTCTCGGTCGGGTCGTCGGCGAGGTGGTACAGCTCCCATCCGGTGGCGTCGAGATCGACCAACTCCGCAGCGGTGAGCGCGGAGCCGAACCGGCGGCCCTTCTCGGCCGCCTCGACGAAGCTCGGCCCGGGCCACGGACAGTTCGCCTTCCAGCCGTCGTGGTAGATCGACCGGCTGCCGAACATCTCGAAGTACTGCGTGGTGTGGTCGCTCGGGGCAGCGGCATCGCCGAACGTATGGGCGAAGCTCGTGCCGTGGATCGGCGACTGCTCGACGCCACCGATCGTCGTCGGTGCATCGATGCCGAGTGTGTCGAGCAGCGTCGGCACGATGTCGACCAGGTGCGCGTACTGGTGGCGCACCTCGCCTCGTGCGGCGATCCCGGCCGGCCACGACACGATGCACGGGTCGGTCACGCCGCCCCGGTAGGTCTCGCGCTTCCATCGGCGGAACGGCGTGTTGCCCGCCCACGTCCAGCCCCACGAGTAGTGCGCGTAGGTGTCGGGACCGCCCCACTGGTCGAAGTGTTCGAGGTTGTCCTCCAAGGTCTCGTGCGCGCCGTTGAAGAACAGCGCCTCGTTGAACGTGCCGTGCTCGCCGCCCTCGGCGCTGGCGCCGTTGTCGGACATCACGACGACGATCGTGTTGTCGAGTTCGCCCAGCTCGTCGACGAAGTCGATCACCCGACCGAAGTGGTGATCGGTCTGCTCGATGAAGCCCGCATACACCTCCATCTGGCGGGCGTACATCCGCTTGGCCTCGTCCGACAGCGAATCCCACGCCGCGACGTCGGGGTCGCGCTCGGACAGCTCGGCGTGCTCCTCGACGATGCCGAGCGCCCGCTGGCGCTCGAACACGACCGTGCGGTACTCGTCCCAGCCGGCGTCGAAGCGGCCCTCGTACTTCTCGATCCACTCGGGCTCGACCTGATGCGGCGAGTGGCCGGCGCCAGGCGTGTAGTACAGGAAGAACGGCTTGTCGGGCGCGTGGACGTGGGCGTCCTTGATGAACTGGATGGCTCGATCGGCCAGGTCGATGTTGAGGTGGTAGCCCTCCTCCGGCGTCGACGGTGGGCTGACTGGATGGTTGTCGTAGGTGAGGTCGGGGAACCACTGATCGGTCGAGCCGGGCATGAACCCGTAGAAGCGTTCGAAGCCGCGCCCGAGCGGCCACCGGTTGAACGGCCCCGCCGTGGTCGACTCGGTCGGCGGGGTGAGGTGCCACTTGCCGACAGCGAAGGTGTTGTAGCCGTGTTCGAGCAGCATCTCCGACAAGAAGCCGTGCTCGTGGCCGACGAAGCAGTTGTGTGCCGGGTAGCCGAGCGACGTCTCGGTGATGGCCGACAATCCGATCGAGTGATGATTCCGCCCGGTCAACAGCGACCCACGCGTCGGCGTGCACAACGCCGTCGTGTGGAAGTTCGTGTAGCGCAATCCCTGATCGGCGAGCCGATCGAGCGTGGGCGTCTCGCACAGCCCGCCGTAGGCGGAGAACTGCCCGAAGCCCACGTCGTCCCACAGCATCACGATCACATTCGGCGTCCCGATCGGCGCCCGCTTCGGTGCCGGCCATGCCGGCGTCGACTCGTCGAGCGTTCGCCCGATCACGCCAGGGAACTCGGTGTTCGGGTCGTACTCGACGATCTCGTTGGGGCCGGCCATGCCTCGGGTGTACCACAGCCGCCCGGGTTCAGCGTTCGCCGTGGACGACGACGAACGGAGTGGAGAACGTGTAGTAGCGGGCGGCGCCGACATCGGTGAGCATGTCGTAGTACCCGCCGGCGAACGTGCCCGGCTCGCACAACTGCGTCTGCGGTGTCGCTGCATAGCAGTACTCGTTCATGCCGTCGACACCGCCACCGCAGTTCGGGAACGTGATCTCGACGGCCTCGGTCCACGGGCCGACCGGCGTGTCCGACGCTCGCACGGCGAGCACACCGCAGAAGCCAGGCCATGGCGAGTACACCATCAGGTGTGTGCCGTCGCCCTCGTGGCAGGTCACGCCGAATGCGGCGACCGGGAGGGCGGTCCGCTCATCACCCGGCAGCGCCATGGCGGCGGCCGCCGCGGGCTCCGGCACCCAGGTGAGGGTGTCGGTCCAATCACCGCCGTCCCAGAAGCGCCATGCGGTGGGGTCGGTGACCTGCTCGGGCCGCACGCGGGCGACATGGCAGGGGCCCCAGTCGTCGGGGAACGAGCCGCACTCGTAGCCGTAGAGGAATCCGTCGGTGTCGAGCACCAGCGCACGCCCGTAGCCGGCGTCGGCGTCGGCCAGGTGGGGTTGGGTGACCTCACCCTGGATCGGCTGGTCGATCGGAGGGTTGGCGGGGTCGTAGCGGTACTCGACAACGGCGAACCCGACGGTCTCGATGTCGAGCCAGTCGTCGCCGAGGCACACCTTCGACATGACGACCACGACTCGATCGGTTCCATCGTCCTGGGGGAGAGCGACAGCCGATTCGGGCCAGAGGGCGGGATCGTCGAACCTCAATCCGTCGCAGGTTCCGTCGGGAGCAGCTGCGAACAGGATCGGTTCGGTCGTTGCTGCGTCTCGGGTCACCGTCGGCGCATCGGGCGATGCCCAGGCCGCGGTGTTGTTGACGAAGTAGGTCACGCCGGCGTTCGTGGTGTCGCCGAAGAACCAGAGCGTCGATCCGTCGGTGAGTTCGACCGAGATGCCGCCGTCGCGTTCCATCAGATGCAGTGGGTGCTCGACCTCGGGGGCGACTGCGTCGATCCCGGCGGCCCGGCCGGTGGTGCCGATGCTCAGCGGGCCGATGATGGCGGTTCCGCACGGCGTCGCCTCGTCACTCGGTGTCACCGTGTCGGCGGGTTGGGTCGTGATCGCAATGCCGGTGGCGGTCGGGCAGAGCCGGTACGTGCCGTCGGCGAGGCCATCGGCTTCGAAGCGGAAGCCCCCATCGACAACGGCGACCCGAGCGATGCCATTGACCGGTGTGGTGACCTCGATCGAATCGGGATGGTTCTCGCCGGTGATCACACCGCGTACGCCAATGGACCCTGTTGGGTCCGGGTCGACGGCGGTGAGGAGGATGGTTCCGTCCTCGATGATCTCCGCCGTCGGTTCGACGCTGAGATCGATGCAATCGAGCGGCTGGTACGGGGTGGGGGTGGAGGTGGAAGTGGGGGTGGTCTCCGGTGTCACGCAGACGGCGTGGTCGCCGGCAGCGAGCGCCAGGTCGAACACGAAGGTCGACGTGTCCGCACCGGTGGGCTGTGATCCGCCCGGAGCGTCGGTGAGCACGTTGCCGACCGGCGCGCCGTCAACCCACGCGGTCAGCGCGACCTCAGTGTTCGGTTCGGACCCCTGCGCCCAACCGGAGATGGTCACGTACCCGGGAGCGGTGGTGGTCGCTCGTTCGATCACGCCTGCGATGGCGACAGCAGGAAGCGTGTCGGCTGGGACGGTGACCGGTGGGACGGCGACCGGTGGGAGGGTGATGGTGTCGGACCCCCGATCGACTGCGGAGTCGAGTGCGGGGTCTGGCGACACGCCACACGCCGCCGCGAGGAGCGCGGTGATCGTCAACAACACCTTGGTGAACGTGGCAGTCATGTCGCACCTCCCTTCGGGGACCGCTGGTTGCGTGTCCCTCTTTGCACTTCCATGGTCCGCGTCGGGGCATGCGGCGCGGTTGTGGCGCGGTTGTGGGGGATGCGACGCTCAGCCGGTGCTCAGCGCAGGACGTCGCCGACGATGCGCTCGATCGGTTCGACGTTGCCGT
Organism: Ilumatobacteraceae bacterium; assembly: GCA_963698565.1. Taxonomy (GTDB): domain Bacteria; phylum Actinomycetota; class Acidimicrobiia; order Acidimicrobiales; family Ilumatobacteraceae; genus Sva-07. Next base: position 14,657 of record CAVORH010000047.1, on the reverse strand, counting down.
CGCGTTGACGCGCCGCTCGTGCGGCTTCGAGCTGATCGCTGAGCTCCGTACCGATCAGTTCCGGGTACCGGCGTGCGAACAGCGGCCACAGTGGCGCCCACGTCAGGGCGGTCGCCCAGATCGTCGTCGCCTCGGCCACCCGTCCCGCCAGTGCATGGTGCACCGCAACGGCCTGGAGCGCGATGGCGGTCTGGAGCACGTTGCCGTCCTCGTGGGCCATCCGTACCGCTGTGCGCAGGTGATCGAGTGCCCCGTCGAGATCGTCGTCGTGGAGATGCTGCACACCCAACGAGACCTCACCGATCTGGGCGAACGTGCGCGTGCCGGCGAGACGGCTCTCGTGCAGGTTCGCAAGTGCGAACTCTCCGACCGCTGCAATGTCGTCAACGGCATAGGCGGCGAGCGAACGGTCCATCGCGAGGTGGGCGAGTCGCTGATGGTCGTGGAACTCCCGGAAGATGCCCTCGGCCTCGTCGAGCATCTCCTCGACGCCGTGATCCGTGCGGTCGGCCAGGATCAACGATTGTGCAGCCTCGACGAGCACGACCCCTCGCAGGAGCGTGCCGGAGGTGCCCTCGAGTTCGTCGAGCGCACGGCGATACCAGACGCTGGCCGACTCCTGGTCACCGGTGCTGAGGAGCTCCATGTGGGCTCGATTGGCGAGCGCACTGCACGCGCCCCCGTGCTCACCGATCGTGGAGAACCGCACGGCGGCATCTTCGGTGAGCGCGATTGCACGATCGCGATGACCGGTGAGGAACAGTGGCCAGCCGATCCCGATTTCGATCCAGGCACGGTCGTTCTCGGACGCGTTCGGTTGACCTTCGAGGGAGTCGAGCAGTTGTTCGAAGAGAGCGATTGTGGCCGCGTAGTCGAGCCAGCCGTCTGCCAGGCCTGCCAGCGGCCGCGCAAATCCGGTGGCGCCAGCAGGATCATTGGTGAGGAACCAACGCAAGGCGGCACGGAGATTCGGTCCCTCACGGCGCAGGCGTCGCAATGCCGTGGGGTCGTCCGGCCGGTCGCTGAGCTGATGGGCCACGCTCCGGAAGAACTCGGCGTGCAGACGCTCGACCTGGACGCGGTCCAGCTGCGAGGATTCGTTCTGCCCCAACAGGCGTGAGGCGAACGCTCGTGTGGTGTCGAGCAGCCGGAACCGTCGGCTGGCTCCCGACCGAGGGTCGGCCAGTACCAATCCGACCTCGCGCAGCCGGGCGAAGTCGTCGATCGTGTCCGGCCCACCGACCGCGCGCGCACCCGCCAGTTCGAAGCCCCCTCGGAACACCGAGAGCCGGCCGAGGAGTACTTGCTGCGCCGGGGTGAGCAGTTGCATGGTGCTCTGGAGTACCAGCGCCAGGCTCGGGTCGCTGTCGCGGGCGTCGGAGCGTTGCACGGCGAGTACTTCCTGACGGCCGCTCTGCAGTTGCTCGAGCACGGTGGTCACCGGGATCTGGGCCGCCTGCGCCGCCATCAGCTCGATCCCCAGGGGGATCCCGTCGACCATCCGGCACAACTGCTCGACCGCAGCGAACTCGTTGTCGGTCAACGCATCGGCGGGTGACCCACTCGGCATGCCGAGGCGCGTCAGGAACAACTCGACCGCCTCGGTGTGCTGATGTCCCGTGGCGTCGCGAGCAGGCAGTTCCAACGGAGCGACGTCGAGGAGTTGTTCGCCAGGAACGTGCAGCGGGGCGCGGCTGGTGACGAGGGCGGTGATCTGTGGGGCCGCCTCCAGGAGACATTCGACGAAGTCGCCGAGTTCGTCGGCGAAACGTTCTGCGCCATCGAACACGAGGAGCACCGATCGATGGGCGAGCGATCGCTGCAGGCTCTCGCGCGGATCGGACCCGACCGTGCCCTCGACGATCCAGGGCAGTGAGGCGACCAGGTCGCCGACGATGTCATCAACCTCGTCAGCGCCTGTCAGCTCGACGAAGAAGGTGCCGTCCTGCCACTGCTCGCGTCGTGCGTCGGCCGCCTCGATCGCAAGTCTCGTCTTGCCGATCCCGCCTGGGCCGGTCACGGTCACGAGCCGCTGTGTCGCGAGCAGATCCGACAGGGCCCGAACGGAATGCTCGCGACCCACGAACGACGACAACGGCTTCGGCAGGGTCGAAATCGGGGGCGGGCTCTGCAGATCGAGACGAGCATCCTCGCCGACGATGCGTGCGGCCATGTCGCGCAGCTCTGCCGACGGGTTGAGACCCAGGTCGTCGCGCAGCGCGGCACGCAATCGCTCGTACCTCCCGAGCGCATCGGTGCGGCGCCCCGCCCGGTACAGCGCGAGCATGAGCTGGCTCCACAGGTGCTCGCGGTACGGGTACTCGTTCACCAACCGTTCGAGTTCGGGGATGAGCAGTTCGTGGTGTCCGAGCGCCAGATGTGCGTCGATGCGTGCGCTGACGGCCAGTTCTCGGGTGGCCTCCAGCTGGGCGATCTGCGCAGTGCGATAGGGGCCGTCGGCAAGGTTCCCGAGCGGCGTCCCCCGCCAGAGATCGAGCGCCTCGTCGAGCAGTTCGGCAGCGAGGTGCGCGTCGAGGTCGCTCGCTGCCTGCTGCGCTTCTTCCACGTGGTGGATCAGGCGGTGCGCGTCCACGTCGGTCGGTCGGACGCACAGGCGGTACCCGCGGTCGGTCGTCTCGATCAGGTCGGCCGGAAGTCGTTGACGAATTCGCGAGATGTGGCTCTGGAGCGACTTCTCGGCGGTGGGGGGTGGGTCGTCGCCCCAGGCCGCGTCGATCAGGGTGTCGGTGGTGACCGGAGTGCCCGCCGCGACGGCCAATGTTTCGACGATCGCCCGTTCGCGTCGGCCGCCGACGTCGATCGACGTGGTGCCGTCGTTGATCTCGAGTTCTCCGAGAATCGAAACGTCCACCCCGCACCTCCGGTGTCGAAGCTAGCCGAGCCCTGTCGATGTTCTCGTTGCCAGTGCGCAGCGGCGATGATGTGTCCATGTCGTCGAGCGAGCATCCACTTGACCCCATGGCGGTGCGCCACTGGATCGCCGAGCGGTTCCCGGTCCCACCGGTCGCCTTCTCGGCCGACGGCCACCAGGTGGCGTTGGTCGGCCCGGTCACACTCGGGTTGCGCGTCGGAGGGTTTGCTGTCGTCGAGCGCGCGGTCGGGAGCGCAGCCGACGGCGTGGGAGAGGACGGCGTCGAGCGGCTGGTGGTGCACGTCCGCGATGTCCACGTCGAGGAACGTCCGGGTCCTGAGCTTCGAGTCGACGAGGCGTCGGAGGCATCGGGAGTCGGCATCGCCGGCGCGCAGGTCAGCCTCCGGGTGCGGTCCGTGGTCGGCGAGGGGGTCATGTTGGGTCGGTTCGATGGAGCGATGTTCGTGTCCGACCCGCACGGTGCCCCGTTCGGCGAGCAGCGCGTCCGCCCAGCGACCGCGGCCGAGGTGGCGACCGTGTTCGAGACGCTCGACGAATCAGCCCGCACGATCGAGCTCGGCCGGCATCGCGATCACCCCGACCTCCCCGCCAGGGTCAGGTCGAAGGGGTTCTCCCGGCACACGTTCATGTGCGGGCAGTCCGGCTCGGGCAAGACCTACACCACCGGTGTGCTCTTCGAGCGGCTGCTGATGGGGTCGACGCTCGACGTCGTGGTGCTCGACCCGAACTCCGACCATGTGATGCTCGGCTCGCTCGCCGACCCCGACGACACTCGGCCCGAAGCCGATCAGTTCCGGTCGGTGCAGCAGTCGGTGTCGACGTTCCGTGCCCGAGGCTACGACGGCACGCACACCTTGTGTATCGACTTCAGCGATCTCGACCTCGACGTGCAGGCCAAGCTGCTGCGCCTCGACCCGATCACCGACCTCGACTCGTTCAACGTGTTGGCCCACATCACCGCTGCTCTGGCCGACACGTACTCGGTGGTCGACGTTGCCCAGGCGGCCGCGCAGGACGACGAGACCAGTGCGCTGGCCCGCCGCATCGAGAACTTGCGCCTGGCCGACTGGGGGCTGTGGCGTCGCGACGGAGAGACGTCGGCGGCAGCGACCCGGCCGGGGGGAGGCCACTTCGACGACAACCAGCGGCGGTTCATGGTGGTCGACACCGGCAGCCTCGCAACCGGGAGTGAACGCACGGCGGTGTCGCTCGCGATCCTCGGCAACCGCTGGCGACTGCGCCGCGATCGCCACCCGGTGCTGCTCGCCATCGACGAAGCGCACAACGTGCTTCCTGCATTCACCGACGACCTGTTGCTCGAGTCGGCGGTTGAGCTCGGTGTGCTGATCGCCGGCGAGGGTCGCAAGTTCGGGCTGCACCTCTTCATCGCCTCGCAGCGTCCGGGCAAGGTGCACCCCAATGTGTTGTCGCAGTGCGACAACCTGCTGTTGATGCGAATGAACGGTGCCACCGACGTCGCCGATCTCGAAGCGGTCTTCTCGCATGTGCCGCCGATGCTGCTGCGCGAGTCGTTGACGTTCGGCCTGGGCCAGGCGCTGGTCGCCGGTCCGCTCGCCCCGTTGCCGGTGGTGGCGCAAGTCGGCACCCGGCTCACCGCTGAGGGCGGCGCCGACGTGCCGACCACCTGGACCACCCCGCCGGCGTCATGAACGCAGTGTCGACCTCTTCGTCCGAACTGCCGCAGCGAGCACGCGTGGTGATCGTGGGCGGTGGCGTGATCGGCGCGAGCGTCGCCTATCACCTCGCCGGGTTGGGCTGGACCGATGTGGTGCTGCTCGAACGTGACCAGCTCACCTCGGGCACCACCTGGCACGCGGCCGGCCTCGTCGTGTCGGGCGGGATGACCACCGAGACGCTCGCCTGGATGACCAAGTATTCGCGTGACCTGTACGAGGTGCTCGAGGAGGAGACCGGCCAGTCGACCGGCTTCAGACCGGTCGGTTACCTGCAGACGGCCAGTAACCCCGAGCGCATGCACAAGCTGCGCCACGAGGCCGACTTCCTGCGGCTGATGGGCATCGAGCGCGAGGAGATCTCCCCGAAGGAGGTCGCCGACCTCTGGCCGCACGTCGACCCGACCGACGTGGTCGGTGGGTTCTTCACGGCCAACGAGGGCCGCGCCGATCCGTACAACGTGGCGATGTCGCTCGCTGCCGGGGCGCGGATGCGCGGCGTGCGGATCATCCAAGGGGTGCCCGTCACCGGCTTCACCCGCGAGAAGGGCCGCGTGACCGGCGTGATCGTCGGCGATCACACGATCGAGACCGACTACGTCGTCAACTGCGCCGGGATGTGGGCCCGCCAGATCGGGGCGATGGCCGGGGTGAGCGTGCCGCTGCAGGCGATCGAACACGCCTATCTCATCACCGAACCGTTCGACGGGGTGTCACCCGACCTCCCGATCTTCGAAGACCCCGACCGCTTCGCCTACTACCGCGAGGAGACCGGTGGCCTGATGGTCGGGCTGTTCGAGCCGGTCGCTGCGCCCTGGTCGATCGACCGGATCCCCGACGACTTCAGCTTCGGTGAGATCCCTTCCGACTGGGACCGGCTCGCCCCGTTCCTCGAGTACGCGATGGAGATCCTGCCCGGTCTGGCGGACGTCGGCGTGCGCAAGCTGTTCACCGGCCCCGAGAGCTTCACGCCGGACAACGGGTTCCTGATGGGCGAGTCGCCCGAGCTCGACGGGTTCTTCGTCGCTGCCGGTTTCAACTCGCTCGGCATCCTCACCGGTGGCGGGGCTGGCTCGATCATCGCCAACTGGATCGTCGACGGTGCACCACCGATCGACGTCACCGACGTCGACATCGCCCGGCTCCTCCCGTTCCAGACGAGCCGCCCCTATCTCGCCGAACGCAGCGTCGAACTGCTCGGTCGTCTCCACTCGACCGGGTCGTGGCCCAACTCGCAGCCGACAACGGCCCGCAACGTGCGGCGCTCCGCGCTGCACGACCGTCTTGCTGCTGCGGGTGCCCGTTTCGCCGAGTCGTCGGGCTGGGAGAACACGTCGTACTTCGCCCCACGCGACGCCGACCTCCCGTACCGGCCCACCTACGGCCGACCCGACTGGTTCGAGTACCACGCCGCCGAACACCATGCGGTGCGCAACGCGGTCGGGCTGTTCGACATGTCGGCGATGTCGAAGTTCTTCGTGCAGGGCCCCGACGCCGAGTCGGTCCTCGACCGGCTCTCCGGCAACAACGTGGCTGTGCCGGTCGGGCGCTGCGTCTACACCCAGTGGATGAACGAACGCGGCGGCGTGATGGCCGACGTCACGATCACCCGCCTGGCAGACGACTGCTTCCAGGTGGTCGTCGCCGAAGGGTTCCATCGGCGTGTCGAATCGATGCTGCGACGCGGCACGCCCGACGGCGCACGCGTGTACGTCACCGACGTCACGTCGGCATGGGCGTTGCTCAGCGTGCAGGGCCCGGCGGCCCGCTCGCTGATCGGTGAGTTGACCGCCGCCGACCTGTCGAACGACGCCTTCCCGTACCTGACCGCCCAGGAGATCGACCTCCACCACGCCAGGGCGCTGGCGGTGAGGATGAGCTTCGTCGGCGAACTCGGATGGGAACTGTTCGTGCCGACCGAGTTCGCGCTCGGCGTGTACGACCGCCTCGTCGAGGTCGGGACCGATCTCGGCCTCGCTCACGCCGGCATGGCGACGCTCGAGAGCACCCGCACCGAGGCCGGCCGTCTCGACTACGGGCTCGACATGGAGAACTCCGACTCGCCACTCGAAGCCGGGCTGAAGTTCGCCGTCGACTTCGACAAGCCTGGCGGGTTCGTCGGGCGCGAGGCCCTCCTCGCCCAGTGGGAGCAGCGGCCGTTCACCAACCGTCTCGTGCAGTTCCTGCTCGACGATCCCGAACCGCTCCTCCACGGCGAGGAGCCGATCCTGCTCGACGGCACCCCGGTCGGCTACCTCCGCTCGGGCGCCTACGGCCACACGCTCGGCGGCGCGATGGGCTTCGGGTACGTCGAACATGCCGACGGCGTGACCCCCGACCTCGTGCGCGACGGCACCTTCGAGATCATCGTCGCCAGCGAACCCATCCCCGCCCGAGCGTCGCTGCGTTCGATGTACGACCCGACGAACGAGCGTGTGCGGATGTGACGAACCCGCCGCGAGACCTCAGGGCGCTGCTGGCACGACCACGAACGGGATGACGAAGGTGAAGTACTGACCGAGGCCGGTGTCGGTGAAGCGGTCGAAGTAGCCGCCGCCGAACTCGTCCGGGCCGCACAGCTGCATCTGCGGTGTCGCCGTGTAGCAGTGCCCGTCGTCGGTCTCGCCGCTGCACCCCGGCAGCGTGATCGGCACTGGCGAGGTCCACGGCCCAACGGGCGTTGCTGCAACCCGCACGGCAACCTCGCCGCAGAACGCCGGCCACGGCGAGTAGGCCATCAGGTACGCGTCGGGTTGTTCGGCGTGGACCACGCCGAACGACGCGACCGGGAGCGTGTTCCCGAGCGGGTCGGGAAGCTCCATCTCGGCGGCCGCTGCGCGGTCGGGCACCCAGTTGTCGGTGTTGGTCCAGTCGCCACCGTCCCAGAACCGCCAGGCGGTCGTGTCGGTGACGTCGTCGGTTGCGACCCGACCCACCTGGCACGGACCCCATCGGTCGGTCGGATAGCTGCCGCACTGATAGCCGTACAGGAACCCATCGGGTTCGAGCAACATCGCCCGCCCGAACCCCGCTTCGGCCTCGGCGAGCGCGGGTTGCGTGACGTCGCCGACGATCGAGCGATCGATGGGCGGGTCCGCTGGATCGTAGGTGACCTCCGCGATCGCGTAGCCGACCAATTCGATGTCGAGCCAGTCATCGCCGAGGCACACCTTCGACATCACCACGATCACACGATCGGTGCCGTCGGCTCGGGGCAGTGCGACGGCCGACTCCGGCCAGAGTGCTGCGTCCGGGAACTCCCGTCCGGTGCAGGTCCCGTCGGGAGGTGATGCGAACAGGAACGGTTCGCCGGCGCTCGATATGGCGTCTCGCGTCATGAGCGGGGCGTCGACGGCCGCCCACGCCGCGGTGTTGTTGACGAAGAACCGCAGGCTGTCATCCGCACGGCGAAGCATCGAGTCGCCGAAGAACCACATCGTCGAGCCGTCTCGCAACTCAACGGACACACCGCCGTCGCGTTCCATGAGATACAGCGGGTGGTCCGGAGGGGGCGCGACGGCGTCGATGCGGAACACGCTGCCGGTGGTGCCCACGTTGAGGTCGCCGATCACGACGGTCCCGCACCCGTCGGCGGCCGAGGGGGTCGGGGCCCGTGGGCGGATGCTGACGCGTTCACCCGACGCGCAGACGGCCCAGGTGCCGGCGTCGAGGTCGGCGACCTCGAAACGAAACGACTGGTTGACGACATCGACCGCCGTCACCGAGGTGTCGCTGTTCGCTGCCGTGAGGCGGCCGGAGTCGCTCGACACCTCGATCCGGGCCGGTCCCTCGCCCGCCCGGCCGGGGGCCACCCCGCGCACGCTCACCGAACCGTCGGGCGTCGGCGTCAACGCCGTCAGGTAGAGCCCGCGATCATCGATCGGCTGCCACCCAGTTGCGATGTCGAGTTCGACGCAGTCGAGTGGCTCGAAGGCGCCCGGAGTCGTCGTCACGCAGACGACGTGGGTGCCAGGCGGCACGGGGAGATCGAATGCGAATCCGGCATCGACCGAGTCGCCGGACGGCGTCGACCACCGGTCGGAGGCCAGCGTCGAGTCGACCGGTTCGAGGCCGAGCCAGGCGGTCACCTCGGTCGGTCCGGTTCCGGTCATGTCGTCCGCCCATCCCGTGATGGTGACGAACCCTGGAACGAGAGCATCAGCTCGTTCGATTGCCCCCACCGGGATCGCTGGTGTGGTCGGTGTGGTCGGTGTCGCCTGGGGGGTGGCGGAGGGCGATCTGGGCCCGATCTCGACCGGGGGCACGGCGGGAAGCTCCACGCCCACGCGGTCCGACTCGGGGCCGGACGCGACGCCACATGCGGCGATGGCGATCGCCACTGCGGCGACCGGCACCAGTGCCCACGAGACTCTCATGTCGCACCTCCTCTCGGACGGTGACCAGGGAGAACGTTGGTTCCCTTTTCCACGATAGAGACGAGGTGCAGCGATGTCCGGGGCCGAACGTCACTTGTTGGCATCCGCGCCGACACATGGCGAGGTTGTACGGAGTTGCCGGCGGGCTCGGGCAGGCGGGCTTGGGCGGGCGGGGTGGAGTCGGGAGCTCAGCTCGCGATGACGGGCGAGCCGTGGTGGGCCACGAGCAGCCAGCGACCGCCGCGCTCCACGTAGAGGTTGGTGGCGGCGATGGTGCCGGTGCCGCCAGAGTCGACCAGGTTCTCGTCGAGCGTCACCCAGGCGGTGTCGCCATGGATGGCGACTGCTTCGTTGGTCAAGATGAATTGGTTGCGTCCCGGGCCGGAGAAGATGCGGCGCCACGACGCTTCGACGTGTGGCCACGTGCGCAGGATCGGCCATCCCGGATGCACGCACACCACATGGTCGCTGTGCTCCCACACGGCGCGCATCGCGTCGAGGTCGCGCGCCTCGTGGGCCTCGTAGAACGCCCGGTTGGCGTCGAGTACCGCAGCGATCACCGGCTCCATTCTGCCGACCGTACCCGTGCGAGAGAACGAGCTGGCAGGCGATGTGACGGATGACTCGCACCACAACGTTGTCATTCCGTCATCATTTCGTAACATTGCTCCCAACGAACACCAGGCCCGGTGCGCATCGCGCGCCGACACGCCGTGCGGACCCACGTTGGTCCCGCTGCCGTCCCCGCTGCCAAGGAGCGTCATGACCCCCCAATCCCACCCCCATACTCTTCGCGTCCCCGGGCGCCGATCCGCCGCCGTGCTCGCCGCAGTGCTCGCGGTGGTCGGCACCCCGCTGGTGGCCCGCGCGCTCGGCGACGATGCAGTTGTCGAGCTCGACATCACCATCGATGCCAGCATCGACGCCGACCCTGCGACCGCCGAGTCGCTGGCCGCGCTCGAGGCCGAAGCGTCGGGACCTGTCCTGCTCGATGACACCCCCGATCCCGTGGTCGATCCGATGATCGTGCTGCTGGCCGACACCTACAGCTGGGACGAACGCAGTGCCCGCGTCACCGTGTTGCAGACGAACCTCGGTGTGGCGGTCGACGGGGTGTACGGGCTCGCCACCCAGCACGCGCACCGCAACGCCCTCGAATTCGTCGGGCTGCCGCTCGACACCCTGCCGGCGGTCGTGCTCCCTCCCGGTCCGAGTGCAGCCGAGTGGGAATCGCTTCGCTGGTGCGAGTCGAACGGGAACTACGAGATCACCAACCCGTCCGGCAAGTATCGCGGCGCCTACCAATTCGATCGCCCCACGTGGAACTCGGTCGCCGAGCGATACGCCCCGCACCTGGTCGGTACCGACCCGGCAGCAGCGTCGCCGGCCGATCAGGACTTCATGGCCCTCGCGCTCTACAGCGAACGTGGCGCACGCCCCTGGCCGCAGTGCGGCCGTCACCTCTCCTGACCCTCGACCAACCCGTTCGCGGAATGCGACGCGAACGTGAATGGTGATGGTGGGTACCGGTAGCGTCGGGTGCACAACTGAATACCTGCGGGGTTGGGTGAAATTCCCGACCGGCGGTGAAAGCCCGCGAGCCCCTCGACTTCGTGCCAAGCGCACACGGTCGGCGGGCTGATCCGGTGAAATTCCGGGGCCGACGGTCAGAGTCCGGATGGGAGCAGGTCGACGCGTTCACGATACGCGCCCGTTCGAGGTGCTGATCGAGAGCGCGACGTCGTCATTCCCATGCCCGCGCTCACGGGACGGACCACATGACGATCGACGACACCACAGCGATGGCAACAGCACTGGCGGCCGCGGCTGCGGTGCGTGCCACCACCTCGCCCAACCCGTGGGTCGGCGCGGTGATCGTCGGCGCCGACGGCGAACTGCTCGGCGTGGGCGCCACCGAACCGCCCGGCGGCCGCCACGCCGAGATCGTCGCACTCGACGCCGCACGTGGCGCCGCCGCTGGGGCCACGCTGGTGTGCACGCTCGAGCCGTGCTCGCACCACGGGCGCACACCGCCGTGCACCGATGCGATCATCGCCGCCGGGATCCGGCGAGTGGTGGTGGCGATCACCGACCCCGATCCCAAGGTCGCCGGCACCGGCATCGCCGCCCTTCGAGGTGCCGGCATCGAGGTCGAGATCGGGCTCGGCGCCGCCGAAGCCGCGGTGCAGCTCGCCCCCTACCTGCACCATCGCCGCACCGGTCGGCCGTACGTGATCTGCAAACTGGCGATGTCGGTCGACGGCGGTACCGCGGCCCCCGATGGCAGCTCGCAGTGGATCACCGGCGATGCGGCCCGCCGCGACGCCCACCGGTTGCGGGCCGAGAGCGATGCGATCCTCGTCGGCGCCGGCACCGTGCGAGCCGACGACCCTGCGCTCACCGTTCGCCACGTCGACGGCGACGACCCGCTGCGCGTCGTGCTCGGCTCGGCACCTGCAGGGGCGAAGGTGCATCCCTGCCTGGAATGGGACGCCGGCCTCGATGACCTCCTCGAAGAACTCGGTGGTCGGGGCGTGCTCCAGTTGATGGTCGAGGGCGGCGCCGGCGTGGTCGGCTCGTTCCACGCCGCCGGCCTGGTCGATCGCTACGTGCTCTATCTCGCCCCGGCACTGTTCGGTGGCTCCGACGCCAAGTCCGCGATCGGTGCTGCAACGGCTCCGACCATCGCCGACATCTGGCGCGGCCGCTTCGACACGATCGAGCGCGTCGGCGACGACATCCGAATCGAACTCATCCCCCGCAAGACGCCTGACCCAACACCAACGGAAGGATCCTGAACATGTTCACGGGAATCGTGGAAGAACTCGGCCGACTCGAGTCGCTCGACAAGGGCCGGTTGCGCATCGCGGCCACCGGCGTGCTCGACGACGTGGCGATCGGTGAGTCGATCGCTGTCAACGGTTGCTGCCTGACCGTGGTGGCCTTCGGCGACGACTGGTGGGAGGCCGATGTGTCGGACGAGACGATCTCGCGGACGAGCCTGGCGGGTCTCGAGCCGGGCGATGGCATCAACCTGGAACGGGCGGTGAAGGTGTCTGACCGCCTCGGTGGCCACATCGTGCAGGGTCACGTCGACGGTGTCGGCGAGGTGGTCGAGCCGGTGCCCGACCTCCGCGTGAAGGTGCCGGCTGGGATGACCCGCTACCTGGTCGAGAAGGGATCGGTCACCGTCGACGGTGTCAGTCTCACGGTGGTCGATGCGCTCGACGACGGCTTCACGGTGGCGATCATCCCGCACACCGCCGACGTCACCACACTCGGCGCCAAACGCCCCGGCGACCTCGTCAACCTCGAGGTCGACGTGATGGCCAAGTACGTCGAAAAGCTGATGGCGGCCTACGTCGATCCAGCAAACGTCCCGACGGGAACCACCGAGAGCGGAGAAGCGTCATGACCATCCGGTTCGATCCGATCGAAGATGCGATCGCAGCGATCGCCCGTGGCGAGATCGTCGTGGTCGCCGACGACGAAGACCGCGAGAACGAAGGCGACCTGATCATGGCCGCCGACGCCGCCACTCCGGAGGCGATTGCGTTCTTCGTGCGGCACACCTCGGGTGTCATCTGTGTCGGCCTCGACGGCGAACGATGCGACGAACTCGACCTGCCGGCGATGGTGGTCGCCTCCAAGCACACCGAAGCCCACGGCACGGCGTTCACGGTGAGCGTCGACCTCGCCGAGGGCACCACCACCGGCATCTCCGCCGCCGACCGTGCGGCCACGCTTCGCGCACTGGCCGACTCCGGTGTCGGTGCCGCGGCCTTCAACCGGCCCGGCCACATCTTCCCGCTGCGCGGACGCGAAGGCGGCGTGCTCAAGCGCATCGGTCACACCGAAGCATCGGTCGATCTCGCCCGCCTGGCGGCTCGCGCGCGCTGGCGTGTTGTGCGAGTTGGTGCTCGACGGTGGCGAGATGGCCCGAGGCGACGACCTGCGCGCCTTCGCCGACGAGCACGGCCTGCGTTTCATCTCGATCGCCGATCTGGTGAGGCATCGGCGCCGTCACGAGAAGCTCGTCGAACACGTCGCCGACGCCCGGGTGCCCACCGCATGGGGCGACTTCCGCTGCCATTCGTTCGAGAGCACGCTCGACGGTGAGACCCATCTGGCGTTCGTGTGCGGCGACGTCGCGGGCGACGAGCCGGTGCTGGTGCGCGTGCACAGCGAATGCCTCACCGGCGACATCTTCGCCAGCGTCAAGTGCGACTGTGGTCCGCAGCTGCAGGAGTCGATGCGCTTGGTCGCAGCAGAGGGTCGTGGCGTGGTGGTGTACCTGCGCGGGCACGAGGGCCGTGGCATCGGCATCAGCCACAAGCTGCGCGCCTACGGGCTGCAGGAAGCGGGGCTCGACACCGTCGACGCCAACCTCGAACTCGGCCTGCCGGTCGACAGCCGCGAGTACGGCATCGGTGCGCAGATCTTGGTCGACCTCGGGGTGCGCAACCTTCGGCTGTTGACGAACAACCCCGCGAAGTACGGCGGCCTCGACGGGTTCGGTCTGACGGTCACCGAGCGCGTGCCGCTGCACCTGGCCGTGCATCCCGAGGCCGAGCAGTACCTCCGCACGAAACGAGATCGGATGGGGCACCTGTTGCCCGACGACCTGACGCCAGTCGCAGGGCAGTCCCAGTGAGCGGCAATCTGCGCTCGCCGAACTCGCCCGATGTGGTGGTCGACGGCACCGGCCGCCGCGTCGCGTTGGTGTGTGCTCGATTCAATGACCTGATCGTGGAACAACTCGAACACGGCGCACGCAGAGCACTGGTCGAACACGGTGTCACCGACGATGCGGTCAGCACGTTCTGGGTGCCGGGTGCACTGGAGATCCCCCAGGTCGCTGCTGCGGTCGCGGCGACCGGACGCTTCGATGCTGTCGTTGCGCTCGGTGCCGTGGTGCGTGGCGACACGTATCACTTCGAGGTGGTGTCGGACGCGAGCGCCGCCGGGTTGATGCAGTTGTCGTTGGTGTCGGATGTGGTGATCACCAACGCGATCCTCACCGTCGACGACGAGCAGCAGGCACTCATTCGCTCCGGTGATGACGATGGCAACAAGGGCGCCCAAGCTGCGCTCGCCGCACTCGAAACCCTGACAGTGATCGACTCGATCAGCTGAGTTGCTGCACGCCGGGGGTGCCGGCGGCGATTTCCCACGAGCTGATCGTCGACACCGGTGACGTTTCGTCGAATTGATCAGCGACCGCTCGATAGGTGGCGGTCCACGTCTCGGGCGTCACCTCGCACACCGTGTAGCCGCGTTGCGAGTCGAACCACTTCAGTTGCGGGTTCGCGGCGAGGGCGCCGGTGACGAGACCCTCGACGGCTGCGTCGTCGTCGAAGAACGACGACGAGATGCTCGAGGCCATGAACTCCGACCCGACGATCGGGAGTGACGTGTCGAACGGATCAGCGTGCAGGTCGGCCACGGCGGCCGAATGGAAGTCGCCGGTGAGCACCACGAGGTTGTCGGCGCTGGTGCCGATGGCGTCGAGGACCGCTCGTCGGTCGGCGGCATACCCATCCCAGGTGTCGACGACCACGACGGGCCGGCGCGGATCCGACGATCGCGTTGCCGCCGAACATGAACACCTGCTGGGCCAGCACGTCCCACACCACGTCCGAGGCGGCGACACCGTCGATCAGCCAGGCGCGTTGTGCTTCGCCGAGGATCGAC
>CAVORH010000046.1:0-64668 GCA_963698565.1 Ilumatobacteraceae bacterium | reverse complement strand
TCGGCACCGTTCATGGTTCCAGTCGCGGCCAGCACGACGCCACCGCTGCTTTCGGCGAGTTCGGCCGCCTCCAAGTACGACGAGCTTGCGCGACTCCAGTCGCCGTCGAAGTATGCGCCGATACCGAGGTTGATGAGTGTGCGTGCCATACCAGCCTGGTCCGCGAGTTCGCGGTGCGCGTCCAGCGCTCGAGGGCCGAATCGCTCCGAATCCGTCTGTCTCTCGAAGACCAAGGCGAGGTGAGCGTGCTCGAGAGCAAGGGCCTGTGCGGCTCGATCGCCTGCCTCGATCGACAGCTCGTATGCGGTCAGGGCAAGACGCTTGCACTCCCGGTTCTCACCTCGTCGTGAACGCAGGCCCGCCTCGGCGAGGGCAAGTTCGGCTCGCGTCGACGCCCATTCGGTCGTGGCGTCGGAGGGGATCATCTGGCCAGCGCGCCGGAACCAGCTGATCGCCGCAGACGGTCGACCCTGTCGCTCGCGAACGAGGCCAATTTTCCGCATCAGGCCGACGTCGGCAATCGCGTCGTCACCGATTCGCCTCGCGAGTCGATACCTGGCTTCTGCGCCGTCGAATCGAGCGAGCGTGTACTCATGGTCTCCAAGCTGCTCCGCCACCCGAGCGCGCTGGGACCTGGTGACGGTACGGCAATAGCGTCCCGAGCTCAAGGCGCGCTCCAGCGCAGCGGCCGCTTCCGCGGTTGCGTTCTGAGCCTCGGCAGCATCTGCGGCCGCCAGCGAGTACTTCCACGTCTGCTCGTGCGCTCGCGCCGCCGAATAGTGCAGTGACAGCAGCGACGCGACTGCCTGGCTGTCCGCAGCTCGCTCCTCGATGATCTCCGCGGCGAGGCGATGGAGCTGCTGACGCTGGCGGAACGGGAGGCCCTCGTAGGCGGTGTCGCGGTAGAGCGCGTGGTTGAACCCCCAGCGTGACCCTGCCCGGGGGGTGATCGCACCCGCTGCCTCGGCCGAGGCGAACGCGGCGCCGACGTCGGCGGTTCGGTCGACTGCGCTGAACAGCGCACTGACGATCACCTCGTGGAAGAGGTTGCCGAGCACCGAGGCCACGCGGATCAAGCGGCGGGCCGACGGATCGAGTCGATCGAAACGACTGGCGATGATCTGCTCGATCGTGTCCGGGAGTTCGGCACCGTCGGTGCCGGCGTCCGCGAGTGCCTTGGCCAGTTCGACGGCGAAGAGCGGGTTGCCCTGCGCTCGGGTCGCGACCAGATCCAGATCCCGATCGGCGAGCGGTCGCGAGCTCACGTCGATCGCCAGCTGTCGGATCGCCTCGTCATCGAGTGGCTCGAGATGGAGGCTCACGACGTGATCGGCCTCGGGGATCTCCCACGAACCCTCCGGTCGGCGAGTGATGATGCCGGCCCACGGTCGGTCGTTGCTGGCGAACACCAAGTGATTCGTGAGATCGCCCGACGCGTCATCGATCCAGTGGGCATCCTCGACGACGAGCAGGATCGGTCCGCTGAGCGTGGCGTCCAGGAAGTCGACGACGACGTCGTGGATCCGGAGCCGCCGGAACTCGGGGTCGATCGCATCGGCCTCGGGCGTCGACGGAACCTTCGCGCCGAACGGCAGCGCGAGCAACGGCAGCATGGGGGCGAGTTCCGGGGCGTACTCGGAGACGATGTCGGTCAGCCGGTTGCCGGTCAGTTCCGCACTGGCGTCGACAGGGATGCCTGACCCACTGCGCATCAGCGGCCGGTACACGCTGTAGGGAACGGCGGCGCCGTATGGCGTGCAGGCACCCTGATAGATGGTGAGTCCTTCGGCCGCACCCCATGCAGCGTCGAGGAGTCGTGACTTGCCGACGCCGGCGGTGCCAACCAACTCGACGACGGTGTCGAGTTCGCCGATCGCATGGGTCAACACATCGAGTTCTTTCTGACGCCCGACGAGGCGTGTGCCCGCTGAGTCGCGCCGGACGTGACCGGTGAGGCCTCGGACCTTCGCTGCGGTGATCGGCTCGGTCTTGCCCTTCACGAGGAACGGCTCGAGCAGCTCGGTCTCGAACACGGCCCGCGTGTCGTCGACCGCTGACGCGACGACGACGATGTCGCGGTCGTCAGCCTTGCCGAGCATGCGGGCAGCGGTGTTCACGGGGTCGCCCATCAGGGTGTACGTCCGCCGGTAGGGGCTGCCGAGGAAGCCGGCGAACACTCGCCCTGCTTGGACACCCTGGCGGATCACGAATGGACTGTCGGACGCAGCGATCTCCAGCGCGGCCTGGAGGAGTGCGTCGGTCGTGTCGCCGGGGCTGACCGGCGCACCCGCGCACAGCACGAACTTGATGCCATCGCCGGCGATGTCGGTATGCAGGACGGTGACGCCGAAGTTGGCGCACGCAGCAACGACCTCGTCGACGAGTTGACCGAGCGCCGTGGCCACGCCCATCGGTGCGAGGCGGTCGAGTTGCTCGGCGATGCCGACCACCATGACGAAGCCGACCGTGACGAGGCGGTGTTCGCCGCCGAGATCGGCGAATGCCGAGAGCTGTTCGACGACTGCGGCCGGCACGTACGGAGTGAGATCGTCGTCACCGAGATCCCGCTCGCGTGGGCCACTGGGTGTGTCGCCGGTCGAGCCGGTGATCACCCAGCCGCCGTGCTCCTCGCGGAGCTTCATGTCGTCGGGGAGGGCGGCCGCGATCAGCGGATCGACGAGCGTGTCACCCTTGGCTGCCTCGCCCTCGAGGCGGATCACCTCGCTCGCTCGGGGACCGGTGATCAGCAACTCGCGATAGTCCGACCCGACGAGGAACACGTCGAACGGTCCGGCCGCTGCGCCGACCGTCATCGTCAGGTTCGCCCGCTTCGCTGCCGGCGACGAGTGCAGCGCACGCTGCATCAGCAGACCGGCATCGGCGGCCCGACGCTCGTGGTTCTCGCCGCGGAACAGGATCAGCAGGGCATCGCCACCGAACTTGATGACCTCGCCGCCGTAGCTGTAGGCGGAGTCGATCAGCGCGGTGAAGCACGTGTTGATCAGCGACGTGATCTCCTCGGCGCCGGCCTTGCCCTTGCCGGCGAGCTTCTCCGAGAGCGCGGTGAATCCCGAGATGTCGGCCGACAGCATCGACCCCTCCACGCTCGTCCACGACGGGATCGGCGCGCGGCCGAGTTCGACGGCGAGGCGTGGCACGAACGCGGTCAGCGTCGGTTGCGAGTCGGTCGGTTGTGTCGTCGGTGTCACTTCGTCAGCCGCTCCTGGCACGTGCATCGTCAAGGTAGCGCGGTGGCCCGATGGCCGGTCGTGTCGATCCTGCTGTCAGGAGCCGATCGAGCGGAGGACACCCTCGAGGTCGTGGCGCTCGCGGAGGCGGGCC
Source organism: Ilumatobacteraceae bacterium (assembly GCA_963698565.1). Taxonomy (GTDB): domain Bacteria; phylum Actinomycetota; class Acidimicrobiia; order Acidimicrobiales; family Ilumatobacteraceae; genus Sva-07. Next base: position 61,326 of record CAVORH010000046.1, on the reverse strand, counting down.
AGGTTCACCATCCAGCGCACCGGCACGCCGGGCCGGACGATCAGCTGACCGAGCCGGGTGACGTCGCGGTCGCGCTGCTCCTCCCGGGCGAGTCGTTCCGCGGGTGGCAGCCGGCTCAGCTCGGTGGCGAAGTCCCAGGCATCGGCCCGCGCTCGGCGCAGGCTGAACGTCACCAGCGCCTCGTCGAAGCGGAGTCCGGCGATGTCGACCCACCGCGTCCACGGTGACGCCGCCGCGATCGCGTCCTGCATCCGGTCGACGAGTTCGCCGAGCACGTCGTTGATCTTCTCGAAGTCGTCGCGCAGCTCGTCGACCTCGCCCGGCTCGGTCGCGGCGGCGGCCGCCACGCCGAGGTCGAGGTTGATGTGGGCGTTGATCCCGAGCAACAGGTGCTGCGACACGAGGTGACGGCCGTTGGTGCCGGACTCGAACGCCAACCGCCACGCATCGGGGATCGGTGTTCCGGCGTGCCAGCCGGCGCAGGCATCGAGGTAGCGCTGGGCGAACAGCACGTCGAAGCGCTCCATGCGCTCGCCGTCGTCGAACTCGTCGTCGGCGATGCCCTGGCGGACGCGGTCGGTCACCGCCCGGTACACGACGGCGAAGTAGCCGCACGGGTCCTTCGTGTCGAGACAGCGGTCGACCTCGACGTCCATCGCGGCGATCGCCTCGTCGATCGTTTCGACGCCTCGACGGTCGGTGGCCACCCGGCCAATGTAGGCGTCGGACCATCTGCGAGGATGAAGCCGATGTCCGAGAAGCCGCCTCGCCTCGTCCTGTCGGAGACGATCGACCTCCCGGTGGTGGAGGCGTCGGGTGTCACGGTTCGGCGGACGGAGCGGGGCTCGGTGGTCCTGGTGGTCGGTGACCGCACCGCCGAGGTCGGCGTCTGCGTGATCGGCGACGGTGGCGAACTCGACGACTGGACCGTGCTCGACCTCGCCGAGGTGCCCGGCTGGCCGCTTCCACCGGGCGACAGCCAGTTCGAGGCGATCGCTGCCGATGGCGGCTCGCTCGTCGCGCTGATGTGCGAGGACCCGCCGTTGGTGCTCGTCGCCGACACGGTCGATCGCGAACTCGTCGCCGAGATCCGGCTCACGGCCCCGGCGGGCTCGTTGCTCGACGGACAGTGGGACGACGCGTCGTCGCGCGGTGAGGGTCTCGTGTTCCTCCGCGGCGGCCGGCTCCTGGTGGCACAGGAGAAGCGTCCCCGGGCGTTGATCGAGTTCGGGCCGGTCGGCATCGAGCCGCTGGGCCTGTCGAGCGACGACCTCCTCGGGTCCGGCGAGTCGTGGGAGGCACCGAGTGGTCGGGTCGAGTTCGTGCCGCTGTCGATGTGGAAGCTGAAGGGCGAGGCCAAGAAGGCGCTCGGCGACATCAGCGCGATCGGGACCGACTCGGACGGGAACCTGTGGCTGCTCAGCGACAAGTCGCAACGGGTCGGACGGCTCGGTCTCGACGATCCGCTCGCACCTGACGACGACGAGGTGCGCGACCTCGACGAGATCTGGGATCTCCCCGAGGGGGCGGTGAAGCCCGAGGGCATCGCGGCACTCGGCGACGGTCGGGTGCTGGTGGCGCTCGACACCGGTCGACATCGGGCAACGGCATGATCGTCACCCGCCCGGCCTGACCTCCGCTGGCACCGAGCCGACGTGGCCTCGGTACGGTCGGTGCTCACCATGACGTTCACACACGAGTCCACGACCGACGAGGTGCTCGACGGCATCGACCTGTCCGGCCGACGCATCGTCGTCACCGGCGCGGCCAGCGGGCTGGGGGAGGAGTCGACCCGTGCGCTCGCCGCCCACGGTGCATCGGTGCTGATGCTCGCCCGCGATCCCGCGAAGAACGACGAGGCAGCCGCCCGCATCCGCGCCGAGGTGCCCGACGCCGAGCTGTCGCTCGACACGCTCGATCTCGCCGACCTGGCGAGCATCCGATCGTTCGCGGGCCGCTTCCTCGACGCCGGTGAGCCGATCGACGTGCTGATGAACAACGCCGGCGTGATGGCCTGCCCGTTCGGCCACACCGCCGACGGCTTCGAGATGCAGTTCGGCACGAACCACCTCGGCCACTTCGAGCTCACCCGCCTGCTGACCCCGGCGGTCGTCGCCGGGAACGCACCGCGTATCGTCAACCTGTCGTCGGCCGCGCACGGCATCTCCGACGTCGACCTCGACGACCCGAACTTCGAGCACACCGACTACGACGCCTGGATCTCCTACGGTCGGTCGAAGTCGGCGAACGCCCTCCACGCGCTCGCCCTCGCGAACCGGCTCGCCGACGACGGCGTGCTCGCCTACTCGGTGCACCCCGGCGGCATCATGACCAACCTCGGTCGCCACCTGAACGACGACCTGATGCAGCAGATGCTGACCCGGGCGAAGGAGCGCGCCGAGAAGTCCGGTGAGTCCGGCGGGATGCAGTTCAAGTCGATCCCGCAGGGCGCAGCCACCCAGGTGTGGGCGGCGACGTCGCCCGATCTCGTCGACCACAGCGGCGCGTACCTCGCCGACTGCGGCCTCGGCGTCGAGGGCGGCAACGTCGGCCGCAACGGCTTCGAGCCGTACATCGCCGACACGACGACCGCCGACCGCCTCTGGGACCTCAGCGAACGCCTCCTCGCCTGACGATCACGCCAGGGGTCAGGGTCGGTTCAGCTCCGGGCGGCACCGTGAGGTCGACGAGGTCGAGGTCGGTTCTGGAGAAGTCCTCCCCGACGCACAGCAGCGGCACGTCGAGATGGCGGGCGAGCGCGTACGAGAAACAGTCTCCGTAGTCGAGCCGAGCGGCGTGGTTGCCTCGGCCGAACCGATCCCAGCCGTCGTTGCGAGGTCGGCCTGGATCGCGTCGACCGGCATCGTCACGACGTTCGCCGCATCGAGAATCGTGTTCGCGGCGTCGGCGCCGGCGGGGCCGAATCGCGCCGCTGCGACGATGTGCAGCTCGACGACGATCGCCGCCGAGATCACCGGTCCGCCGGCGGACTCCAACACCGCCTGGACTGCGTGCGCCGTCGGCTCCTCGAGAGCGAGCGCCAGAATCGCCGAGGTGTCGACGACCAGATCGATCGCCGGCGGCCGGGCCGGCGTCACGTCGGGAGGCCGTGTCGGTCGTAGCCGAGGATCTCGTCGGCGCTTCGATGGTCGAGCACGGCCAGGCCGCGGAACTCGGCGATGGCATGTGTCAGCGGGTCACCGCCGTCGAGGCACCGGATGCGGTGCTCGCGGGCGAGGCGCTGGCGGAGCGACTCGGTGATCGCATCGGTGAGTGACTCGCCGGTGAGCGCCGTGAGTTCTCGCAGGAGGCGGTCGGCCTCGTCGTTCTTCACGTTGAACGCCATGTTCTAGAACAATAGCAAGAGTTCTAGAAGACGCCGCTGTCGGCGAGGAAGTCGAGTGTGCGGCCGAGCGCGATCGCCGCGGAGCGGGCGTCGTAGGACTCGCGGGCGTCGCAGCTGAATCCGTGCTCGGCGCCGGGATAGACGTGCACCGGCACGTCGGGATGCGCGGCCGCGATCGCCTGCACCTGGTCGAGGGGGATGCCGTGGTCGAGCTCGCCGAAGTGGAGCATCGTCGGCACCTTCGGCTGGCGGTCGATCATCCCGAACACCTGACCGCCGTAGTAGCCGACCGCTGCGGCGATCGGCAGTTCGCAGGCCGAGATCCAGGCGAGGCTGCCGCCGAAGCAGTAGCCGATCACGGCCACCGGTCCGGTCTCGGCGACGTGGTCGACCGCAGCGGCGACGTCGAGCATCGCCGGGTCGAATGCGATCTGCATCGCCAGCTCGATGCCCCGCTTGCGCCCTTCGTCGTCGTAGCCGAGTTCGACGCCGGTCTCGCCGCGGTCGAACAGCGCCGGAGCGATCGCGCGATACCCGAACTCGGCGTACCGATCGACGACCGAGCGGATGTGCGCATTGACGCCGAAGATCTCCTGCACGATCACGATCGACGCGGCCGCGCCGTCGGGGTGCACCTCGTAGGCGTCGAGTTGGTGTCCGTCGCTGGCGGTGAGGCGTGTCATGCACAGACGGTAGAGCAACTGCCCATTCCCCGTTTGCGTCGAGGTCTCGGTGGCCCGGCCCACCCGGAATGCAACGCAAACGTGCGTGGGGTCCTGCGTGCGATCCTGGTCAGGCGCCGGGGAGGCCCTGCATCCGTTCGTCGAGCACCCGGGTCGCGGTGGCGAGGTCGAGGCCGTCGATGCGCAGTCGCTTGTGGCGGCTGGAACCACCCGAACGCACCGTCACCGCGCCGGAGCGCACGCCGAACACCTCGGCGACGAACGCAACGAGCGCTTCGTTCGCCCGGTCATCGGTGGGCGGAGCGGCGACGCGGATCTTCACCGCATCGCCGTGGCGGCCGACGATCTCGGTGCGCCGGGCATTCGGCTGGGCGTGCACGGTGAGGATCACGCCGCCGTCGGTGGCATGCAGCTCCGGACGTTCGGTCACCACGGTCAGACCGATCGCAGCGTGGCCGCCCGGCCGTCGGCAGTCTGGGCCTGGATGACGTAGAAGTCGGCCTCGCGGGCGAGGCGCTGGGCGGGATGGCCGAGATCCATCGCCCGCCCACCGGTCGCGGCGATCAGTGCGGTGGTCGCTCGTCGGGCGAGGTCGAGACACGCCGCTCGATGATCGCTCGCCGCCGCGATGTGCGATTCGACGTCGTCGCGTGGATCGGCGCCGACGAGCGCGTCGTCGCGTCTCCAGGCCGCATCGAGTTCGTCGCGGAGTCGGCCGGCCGCGAGCGACGCGTCGTCGTCCCCGGTCGTGCCGTCGAGGAGTCGGATCGCCCGATCGGCCACACCGAGCACCGCCGGCTGGCCCGTTGCGGCGCGCACACGATCGTTCGCCCGCCAGCCGCTGGCATCCTCGATCGTGAGTACCTGGTCCGCGGCAATCGTGCAGCCGTCGAACGTGAGCACGACCGTGCCGGTTGCACCGAACACGGGAAGCGGGAGCGGTGTGGCCGTGATGCCGTCGGTCGTCGACGCCGGGATCATCGACCACACGAGTTCGCCGGTCGCCGTTTCGGCGGCCACGCAGAACCAGTCGGCGATGCCCCACGACGTGACCCACGGTGCGTGTCCGTCGAGGCGCCATCCGCCGTCGTTCAACGGTGTGGCCAGGATCGCTGGTGGACCGGTCCGGCGAACGTGGGCGAACGCGACACCGGCGATCAGCTCGCCGGCGCACATCGGGGCGAGCAGTGCATCGACGAGCGCGACGTTCGGGGACGACTGCACCGATCGGACCACCCCGAGGTGCTGCACCCACACGAAGAACGTGGCCCCGCACCCGCTGCCGACCGATGCGATCACGCGACGAGCGCTGATCGGATCGAGGTCGCTCCCGCCGTGCGATGCCGGCCCGCTGATCCCGAACAGCCCGGCGTCGGCGAGGGCACGGAGACCGTCGTGGGGCGTCGCCAACCCCCGGTCGACGTCCTGCGCCCTCGGGAACAGCACCGAGTCGGCGATCGCTCGGGCGCGGTCGATCACCGCCGCCGCATCTGAGTCCATGGCGACCAGTGTCGCATCGTTGCCCGGCACTGCGCCGTTCGCGCGCTGCCGGTACCGTCGGGCGATGCCGAACGAGCAGGTCTTCCCACCCGGCTTCTTCGACCGTGCCGACGAGTCACCCGACGCGATCTTCTATGTCCCTCAGCGGCTGGTGACCCACATCGACGAGGGGGCAATCGCCGCCGTCGGCGAGCTCTACGACGAGTTGGAGTTGACGGGCGAGGTGCTCGACATCTGTTCGTCGTGGATCTCCCACTTCCGCACGCCACCGCGCCGGCTCGTGGCGATGGGGATGAACGAGGTCGAGCTGCGGGCCAACGAGATGGCATCGAGCTGGGTGGTGAAGGACCTCAACGCCGATCCGACGCTGCCGTTCGACGATGCGACCTTCGACGCCGTGACGTGCTGCGTGTCGGTCGACTATCTCACGCGTCCGCTCGAGGTGTTCGCCGAGGTCGCCCGCGTGCTCCGACCCGGTGGGCCGTTCGTCGTGACCTTCTCCAACCGCTGCTTCCCGACCAAGGCGATCCGGGGCTGGCTGTCGACCGACGACGAGGGCCACTGCGCGATCGTCGCCGCCTACTTCGAGCTCACCGACGGCTTCGAGCCGGCCACGGTCGAGCTCCGCAACCCCGGCGCCCGCACCGATCCGCTCTTCGCCGTGGTGGCCCGCCGCTCGGCTGGTTGACCCCCACGATCGTCGCGCCGATTCGTCTCTCAGCGGATTCAGTCGCGGCGTCCGCGACCGATTCCGCCGAGACCCGTTGTCGCCTGATGGTTCCGGGTTGTCAGGCCGTTGCCGCGCGCGCCCGGGGACGCGGCGCACGACGTCGGGGTGCCGGCGCGTGCGCGTCGAGTTCGGCGAAACGCTGGGCGACGTCGCCACTGACCTCGACCGCCAGTTCGATGAACCGTTCGGCGGCCGGCGACAGCGTGTGCCGTGCTCGCCAGGCGATCGAGATCTCGCGACCGGCGAACGCGGGCACCAACGGGTGCAGGCTCACCCGGGGATCCTCCGGCTCGGTGCACAGCAGCGGCAGGACGGCGACCCCCATCCCGGCGCGGACCATGGCGGCGACCGTGCCGTTGTCGTTCGAGCGGAACACGTAGCTCGGTTCCACGCCGGCCGACCGCAGCCCCGCCTCGTTGAGCAGCTGGCACGAGTTCTCGTGTTGGCCGATCAGCGGCTCCTCGCCCGCCACGCCGGCCGACACCGGGCCGGGTGGGAACTGGCCCGGCCGGGCGAGCAGGCGGAACGGGTCGTTGAGCAGGTGGCGGGTGTCGAACACCGGATCGACGTCGCCGACCACGAAGCTCAGGTCGAGGTCGCCGGACTCGAGCCGGTCGTGGAGCACCTCGTCGTAGTCGCTCTCGAACGCCACGATCTCGAGGTTCGGGAGCTCGCGCCGCATCGCCCCGATCAACTGCGGGAGCACGGTGTTGGAGATGCTCTGGAACGTGCCGACGCGCAACCGGCCTGCATCGCCCGCCTCGAACCGCTCGAGGTCTTCGGCGATGCGGTCGAGCTGGGCCAGCAGCGACCGGCCGTGTTCGAGGAGGTGAGCGCCGAGCGGTGTCAGTTCCACCGGCCTCGGCCCGCCGGGACGGTCGAACACCTTGGCGCCGATGACCCGCTCGAGCGATGCGATCTGCTGGCTGACCGCCGACTGCGTGTACCCCAATCGCTCGGCGGCGCGCCCGAAGGTTCCCTCGAGCGCGACGGCGTCGAACGTGACGATCAGGCGCATGTCGAGGTCGCGGAGCGAGGGCATTGAACATCAGCATATCTGATGTATATGAGCAGAAAGCATCGCTAGTGATTGACCTCCTCGGTTCGTAGGTTGAGGTCATGGAAACGAACCCCACTCGCCGACTTCTCGACCGGTTCTCCGACGCCATCGAGGCCGAGGGGATCGAAGCCGTACCCGCCGACGTGATGATCTCGTTCGTCGAGGTCGCCCGCTCGGTCGACGCCAGCCCCGTCGCCATCGGCGTGCTCGCCGACCCGACCGAGCCGGCCGTCGCCCGCGAGCGCGCGTTCTGCAAGCTGTCGATCCAGGTCGTCGGTCGCAGCGATCGCAGCGCGAGCGCACCGGCGCTCACCGAGATCGTCTGGCCGAGCCGCCGCACCCTGCTCCCCGCCTGACCGTCAGCTGACACGCAACTCTCGGCGGCTCTGGTTGCAGCTGCCGACACACATTCCGCCGAGACGTGCGGCGGAGGTCCCCCGCGTGGCCTCGTACGCTGCGGCAGCATGACCGATGTCGACGAACGTGAGATCCGACGGGCGTGGTTCGAGCAGGCATGCGTCGAGCTGCACGAACGGTTCGGGCCCCTGACCGACGGCGAGCCGGCGTCGTACATCCCGGAGCTCGCCGACGTCGATCCCGACCGGTTCGCGATCGCCGCGATGACCACCGACGGCGAGCACATCGGGGTGGGCGACGTCGAGCAGACCTTCACGATCCAGTCGATCTCCAAGCTCCTGATGTACGGCTTGGCGCTCGAGATGCACGGCCGCGACCGCGTGCTCGAACGGGTGGGCGTGGCGCCGACCGGCGATGCGTTCAACGCGATCGAACTCGACGACGCCACCAACCGTGCCCCGAACCCGATGGTCAACGCCGGCGCGATCGCGATCACCGACCTGGTGGTCGGCGGCTCGGTCGAGGAGGGCGTCGAGGAGATGCGGTCGATGTTCGAGCGGTACCTCGGCCGTCGGCCGGAGATCGATCGGGAGGTCTGGGCGTCGGAGCAACGCACGGGGAACCGCAACCGGGCGATCGCCTACCTGATGCTGAGCCGCGGCATCATCGGCGACGCGGTCGAGGTCACCCTCGACCTGTACTTCGGGCAGTGCTCGGTGCTCGTCACCGCCCGCGACCTCGCCGTGATCGGCGCCACGATCGCGAACCACGGTGTCCACCCGATCACCGGTGAACAGGTGGTGCCCCGAGAGGTGACGCGAGACATGCTGACGGTGGCCCTGACGTGCGGGATGTACAACTACGCGGGCGAGTGGGCCTACTCGGTCGGGATCCCTGCGAAGAGCGGCGTCGGCGGCGGCATCCTCGCGATGCTGCCCGGGGTGGGCGGGATGGCCACGTTCTCGCCGCGGCTCGACGTGATCGGCAACAGCGTGCGTGGCCTGCGCGTGTTCGAGGAGCTCTCGAAGCGCTTCGACATGCACCTGTTCGACCCCGACCGCCCGTGGAGCCGACCGGATGCGGTCAAACCGTCGACAGTGGCCGAAGCGATGGGGTCGGCAGGTCTCGATCGAGACGGTTGAACAGCGGTGGGACAACGGCGAGACCCTCGCCTCCGAACGTCCGGAGTTCGGGATGGGCGGTGGCGACGTCGTCGAAGCTCACTCCACGCCGGCTGCGCGGCCTGGAGCATCTCCTTGACGTAGAGCATGGCGTCGTTGAACTCCATGTTCGCTCCGACTTCCACACAGTGGTCGAATCGCTCCTGGCCCAACACGTCGCGCAGGTGCTCCACCGTGGTCGGCAGCTCCTCGGCGATGCTCTGCCCGTACGGCACACTCGTTCCGTAGATCGTCGCGGCGATCTCCGGGCGGTCGAGCCGGTCGAACATCACGGCGATGTCGCCGAGCGCCGTGGTGACGCTGCCGCGATTCCCCGAGGCCCGGTACCACTCGATGACGGTGGTGAACTTCTCGAGGGCGTCGACGAGGTCTCCACCGGTCTCCTCGATCGTCGCCATTTCGCGCAGCACGATCGCGCGCAGGTAGTCGATTCGGTGCTCTTCGGTGTAGACGAGCGACGTGCGGAGCATCTCGAGCGCCGCGACGGGATGCTGGGACGCGTGTGCGCGCCCCAGCCGGTCATCGCGTAGGCGATCCAGAACGGGATGGCGAGGTCGTGCGCTCGCTCGAGCGTGTCGTCGGCCATCGCTCGTGCCTCGTCCTGTCGGCCGACACCCGCCAGCACTCCGAGCAGGCCGCACCGGCCGATGACGTGGGCGAATCCCTCACCATCGGCGAGCCGCTCGCAGATCTCGAGGAACTGGTCGAGTTGGTTCGTGTAGCGCCGTGCTGATGCCTCCCAGAAGGCGCTCCAACCGTCTTCGAACCCGTCGTAACGCTCATCGCGTTCGAGCTGGACCGCCGTCTGGGCGTAGCGGATCGCCGTTTCCTGCCCGCCTGTCAGTGCACAGATCGACGCAGCCGTGTACACCCGGGGAAGCTGTCGGAGGTCGGCGTCGGTGGCCGCCTCGAGGATCTCCTCCACCCACGACACCGGTTCGAAGCGTTGGAGGACGAACGAGAGCATCGCGGTGTGGCTGGCGATGCGCGCCGCGAGTTCGGTGTCGCCCTGGTCTGCTGCCCATCGGAAGGCGGCGCGCAGCTCGGCGAACTCGTTGTCGACCCAGTCGATCGCGTCACGTTGGCTCGGGCTGCACCACACCTCCCACATCGCCTCGGATTCTCTGGCGAAGTGCTCGGCGTGCGCTCGGCGAACGCGGTCGGTGCAACCGGAAGCGTCGAGCTTCTCCTCCGCGAACTGTCGGATGGTTTCGAGCATGTGGAAGCGACTCCGGTTGCGCCCGACATCTGCGGTCAGCAGTGACTTGCGCACGAGTGAATCGAGCAGGTCGAGGATCGCGAACTCGTCCTGCTCGTCGCAGATCGCAACCGCTGAATCGAGGTCGAACCCATTCGCGAAGACGGCGCAACGCTCGAGGAGCGCGCGTTCGTCGCCGTCGAGCAGGTCGTACGACCACGCAACGGTCTGACGCAGCGTTCGATGGTGGGGCATTCCGCGGCGAGAGCTGCCGAGCACTCGAAGACCGTCGACGAGACGGGTGGCGATCTCCTGTGGCGTCATCGAGACCATCCGAGCCGCGGCCAGTTCGATGGCCAGCGCCAGTCCGTCGAGGTCACGACAGATTGCGGTGATGGCGTCGAGGTCGCCGGAGCCGGGAACGAGTTCGAAGTGAGGATTGACGGCACGGGCCCGGTCGATGAACAGTCTGACCGCCTCCGAGTCGGCTCCGGAGGTGATGTCGAGCGGCGGGACCGGCCACAACCGTTCGCCGTCGATGCCGAGATCCTCCCGCGACGTGGCGAGGAACGTCACCGTGTCGGTGTTCCTCAGGATCGCTTCGACGAGCTCGCTCGCCGCGTCGATGACGTGCTCGCAGTTGTCGAGGACGACGAGCATGGTCTTGCCCTTGAGGGCGTCCACGACGCTCTCGGTCACCGTGCGGCCGGGTTTGGCGGTGACGTTCAGCACGTTGGCCAACAGCGTCGGCACGTCGGCAGGGTTGCTGGTGGGCGCGAGTTCGACGACCCATGCCCCGTCGGCGAACCGGTCGGCGACCAGTGCCGCCACCTTGGCGGCGAGACGGGTCTTGCCGACACCTCCTGCTCCGGTCAACGTGACCAGTCGGTGATCGAGCACGGCCGTTGCGAGTTCTGTCGTCTGCTCTTCGCGCCCGATGAAGGTGGACGTGGAGGCAAGCAGGTTGCCGTGGACCGCACTGAGTGTGCGCAGCGGTGGGAACGTCGTTTCGAGTCCGTCGTCGACGACCTGCGTGAGTCGGATCGGCGAGCTCAGATCCCTCAGGGCGTGGACGCCGAGGTCGATGTGTCCGCTGACGTCGACGAGGGCGGCTGTCGAGTCTGCGAGCAGTATCTGGCCGCCGTGGCCGGCGGCCATGACCCGAGCGGCACGATTGAGCACGGGACCGAAGTAGTCGTCGTCGCGTGCTTCGGCGTTGCCGGTTGCGATACCCATGCGGACCGGTAGTTCGACTGCGCGTTGGGCCTCGATCGCTGCCTGGACGGCATCCGACGGCAGGTCGAACACGGCGCACACACCGTCACCCGTGTGCTTGAAGATCGAACCGTTGTGGTGTTCGATCGCGGTGCGGAGTGCAGCATCGTGCGCGGCCAGGGCTTCGCGCATCGCGTCGTGGTCGTGCTCCCAGCGACGGGTCGAACCCTCGATGTCGGTGAACAGGAAGGTCATCGTTCCTGATCGTCGGTCCTTCATTCCCTCAGGATCGCACACTTCGTGTCCGACTCGGACGAGGGATCGCACCGAACGATCAGCGCGAGATGACGGGGGAGCCGTGGTGGGCGACGAGGAGCCAGGCGTCGTCGCTGCGGGCGTAGAGATTGGTTGCTGCAACGGTGCCGGTGCCGCCGGCGTCGACCAGGTTCTCGTCGAGCGTCACCCAGGCGATGTCGCCGTCGATCGCGACCGCCTCGTTGGTGAGGATGAACTGGTTGCGCCCGGGACCCTGGAGGATCCGTCGCCACGACTCCTCGATGATCGGCCAGGTGCGCAGGATCGGCCAGCCGGGGTGCACACACACGGTGCGTTGGCTGTGCTCCCACACCGCGCGCATGGCGTCGAGGTCGCGGGCCTCGTGCGCGTCGTAGAACGCGCGGTTGGCCGTGAGCACGTCCTCGATCACCGGGTCCACGTCGCCGACCGTACATCGTCGACGGACCGAACGACCCTGGTCGTGCGAGCGATCCGGGTGGACGATCGTGACATGAACGGATCGACCACCCATGCCTGTCCGTATTGCGAACTGATCTTCAGCTACCACAACGAGGTGAAGGACCACATCCTCCACGACCATCCCGAACACGCCGCCGTGGTCGACTCGATCGAACCCCACGAGATGCCCCACGACTGAGTTCCGTCGTCGCGAGCGCCACGGCCGGGCCGAACGAGGTCCGGCCCGGCAGCTCGTGGCGTCGGTCGTCCCACCGGGTGTGTCAGGGGCCCGTCACCACGAGGTCATCGACCATGCCGTTGACGAAGTGCGGCGGCCCGCCGTCGACCTGTGGTGGGCCGTCGCTGACGGCGGCCTGCTCGAGGTACTCCTGTGGGTTCGCCCCGGTCGGGATCGTGCACAGCAGGAGATAGCGGCCGGGTTCGGCGAGGACGCCGTCACCGACGGCGGCGATCTGCTCCCCGCCGGGTGCGGCCAGCAGGACCGCGGCAGGCGGTCCGGCCGAGAACAGATCGTCGAGGCCCGATGCGACGATCTCGTCGACGGGGCGGTCGTCGCCATCGGAGAGCCTGACGGCGACCATCTCGTGCAACTCGCTCTCGGAGGTGTTCTCGACCCGGAGCCGGGTACCGGCAGCGACCTCGTCGGGGAGCTCCCCGAAGGAGAAGTCGCTGAGTGTCACGTCGAGGACCCCGGAGTGTGCGCCGTCGTCGACGGTGGCGTCCGCATCGTCGCCGCAGGCGGCGAACAGCAGCGGTGCGCACAACAGGAGCGTGATCGCGGTGCGCTTCATCGGGCCACCTCCAGGCGGTTGGCGAGCGCCGTGAAGTCGATCGGTTGCAGCACCGATCGAGCCAGTCCGATCGTGGCGTCGAACGCCTCGGGTGGGGCCGCCAGGCGCATGCCGGTGAACAGCTCGGTGCGGTCGTCGATGTTCATCGCCGGCAGCATGAACGCCAGGCTCCGGGCCATCTCGTCTGGTGGGATCGAACCGACGATCGCGCCGTGCATCGCGGCGATCTGCTCGATGCCGATCAGTTGCGGGAGCCGTTGCATCACCACACGTTCCTCGAGGTCGATGTGCTCGAGATACGAGCTGGTGAATCGGGCGAGGTCCAGGTGGAGGAGGTGCAGCAGCCGTCGCTGGTCGCCGTCCGCAGCGTCGATGGTGTCACCGGCGAGTTCGGTGATCGCTGCGAACATCGCTTCGAGACGCTCGTGGTCGGTGGTGATCTCGTCAGCGAGTTCCGGCAGGTGCCGTTCGAGCACGGGATCGATGATGCTGTCCTCGTGGTGGGCGTGCGACTCGAGGACGGCGGCGACCGAGGAGACGTGGTCGGCGAGTGCCGCACGGTCGCAACGGTCCGACGGGTCGATGCTGCCGGCCGTCGAGGTGACGGCGAACAGCTCGGCGCGGATGCCCTTGTGGATGTCGCGGTAGAGGTCGACGGCCGGGACCCGGAACTCGGGATCGACGACGGTGACCATGGAGTCGATGACGGTCATGTGTTCCTTTCCGTCGACTCGACCTTCGAGTCGACGATGACCATCGTGAACACTCCGCCGGTGGCGTGTTCCTGAACTCCCCGTATGCAGATCGTGAGAGTTTCCTCACGTATCCTGAAGGCTCGTTCAGGAGGCTGCGGTGGCGTTCGCAACGGAGTTGGTGACGATCTTGGAGACCGGTGCCGGCCTGGTCGTGTGCACGGTGTCGGCCGACGGTGAACCCCGGGCCGATCGGGCATGGGCCGCATCGGTGGTCGATGCCGACAGCTGCCGGCTGCGCTTCGTGATGAGCGCCGACGACCCCGCGGTGGTCGAGAACCTGCAGTCCGGCGCGGTGTCGTTGACCGGCGCGGAGGCCAGCACCTACCAGTCGGTGCAGCTCAAGGGGCGACCGGTGGTGGTCGAGTCGCCGACGGCCGCCGACATCGAACTCGCCCGCATCCAGAGCGAGACCTTCTTCGAGTCGGTGCATCGAACCGACGGCAACCCGGTGGAGGCGTTGCGCCGGATACTTCCCCACCGGATGGTGGCGGTGGAGATGGTCGTCGAGGACTCGTTCGACCAGACCCCCGGACCGTCGGCGGGGTCCGCGCTCCCGGGAGCAACCAGTGGGTGACCTGGCCCTTCCCGACATCGAACGGTGCTTCGGTGGAGCGATCCCGGCGGTACTCGCGACGGCGTCGGCCGGTGGTCTCCCGAACGTCACCTACATCTCTCGCGCGCACCAGGTGGACGACGAGCGTGTCGCGCTGTCGAACCAGTTCATGTCGAAGACGTCACGCAATCTCGCCGACAATCCCCGAGCCAGCCTCCTGCTGATGGATCCGGTGACCCACGACGAGTACCGCCTGTCGCTGGTGTACGAGCGTACCGAGCGACGCGGGCCGGTGTTCGACCGGTTGCGGGCCGACATCGAGGCGCTCGCCGTGCTCGAGAACATGCAGGACGTGTACCGGCTGCGAGCCGCCGACGTGTTCAGGGTGGTGGCGATCGAGCAGAACCCACCGAACCCGTCGGGCGTCATGCCGAGCGATGTCCCGCCCGGGCGTCGCCCGTCGCCGGAGCTGAGTGGCCTGGCCGAGCTCGCCCGGCGCATCGCTCGGGCAGGTGATCTCGACGTGATCGTCGACACCACGCTCGATGGGCTCGACCGGTTGCTGGGCTATCGCCACACCGTGCTGCTGTTGCTCGACGAGGGCGGCACCCGGCTGTACGCGATCGGGAGCCACGGTTTCGACACCGAGGGAGTCGGCGCGGAGGTGACCCTCGGGAAGGGGCAGATCGGCCTGGCCGCCGAGCGGTGCGAGACGCTGCGCATCGGGGGTCTGCACCAGATGAAGAAGTACGCCCGGACGATCCGGCGCGAGTACGAGCAACAGGGCGTCGGGCCCGGCCACGAGTTGCCGGTGGTGGAGATCGACGGCGTCCAGAGCCGGATCGTGGTGCCGGCGATGGCGCGAGGTGAACTGGTCGGGGTGCTGGTGGCGGAGAGCCGTCGCCCGGTGGCGTTCGACGCTGCGGACGAACTGGTGTTGAGCATCGTCGCGTCGCTCCTCGCGAGCGCGATCGAGCACGTCCGGGACGTCGAGTGTGACGATCCCGACGAGGTCACGTCGGGTCCGTCGTCGGATCCGTCGGCGGTTCGCGCGCGCCCGGACGGCGAGCTCGCGATCCGGTTCTTCCCGGTCGACGGCAGCGTGTTCGTCGACGGCGACTATCTCATCAAGGGAGTGGCCGGCCGGATCCTCTGGTCGCTGCTGCGGGCGTACGCCGCGGACGGTCGGGTCGACTTCACCAATCGCGAGTTGCGCCTCGACACGAGCCTCGACCTGCCCGGCTTCAAGGACAACCTGGAGAGCCGCCTGATCCTGTTGAAGCGACGCCTCGACGAACGCGAGGTGCCGATCCGTCTCGAGAAGACCGGTCGCGGCCGATTCCGCCTCGATGTCTCGGCGCGTCCTCGGCTCGAATCGGTCGACTGACCCCCGCTTCGTCGTTTGCGTTGCATTCCGGGTGGGGCGGGTCACCGGAAACGTGACGCAAACGGGGTGGCAGGGGCCGGTCAGGTGGCGAAGCCGTCGGGCATCGTCGTCGAATGGCCGTCGGCCACGGTGAGCCGCTCGATGTCGGTGGCCCGCTCGGGGTGGCGTGCGAGCAACTCGGCCCGGGTGGCGGCGACGAACCCTGCTCCCGTGAAGCCCGGGGCCATGGTGCACCCGAACAGACCGTAGACCCCGTCGGGATGCAGTTCGCCGGCCTGCCAGGTTCCCGCGGGGATCACGAACTGCACCCGTTGGCCGGCAGCGGCGTCGGGTCCGAGCCAGACTTCGGCCGAGGTTCCATCCGGGTGGAGCAGGATCAGCCGGATCGGGTCGCCGCCGTAGAAGTGCCAGATCTCGTCGGTCGGGAGCCGGTGGAACAGCGAATGGCTGAGCGGCTCGTGGGCGTACAGCCCGATCATTGCCGTACCGACCGGCCCGCCGCTCGGCGTGTCGTCCGCCGACCGGTAGGTGCTCACGAACAACGTGCCCTCCACCGGCAGCGGCTCGAGCCCGTACTGCTCGATCAGTTCGGCCACACGCGGATCCACCCCGCCACCGTACCGACCGCCACTTCGTCGTTTGCGTTGCATTCCGGGTGGGGCGGGTCACCGAGATCTCGTCACAAACGATGAGTGCGTAGGGTGCGAGCATGACTGGACTCAACCGCCGCATCACGCTCGCCCAGCGACCCGTCGGAGCGGTGACCGCCGACTGTTTCGCCACCGACGAGGTCGAGGTCCCGACGCCCGGGCCGGGTGAGGTGCTCGTGAAGGTGGGGTGGCTGTCGATCGACCCGACGATCCGCGGTTGGATGGCGATGGACACCTACCTCCCGGCGATCGAGATCGGCGCGCCGATCCGCAGTGGTGGTCTCGGTGAGGTGATCGAGTCGAACAACGATGCGTACCCGGTGGGCTCCACGCTGTTCGGGATGACCGGCTGGCAGCAGTACGCGGTGATGGGTGCCGGGAGCAACCTGATCCCCGACGGCATCGATCCGACCGCGGCGCTGAGCGTGTTCGGCGTGACCGGGCTCACCGCCTACTTCGGGCTGCTCGACGTCGGCCGGCCGGTGGCCGGTGAGACCGTCCTCGTGTCCGGTGCGGCCGGGGCGACCGGATCGGTCGTCGGCCAGATCGCCCGGCTCAAGGGCTGCCGAGTCGTCGGCATCGCCGGGTCGGACGAGAAGTGCGCCTGGCTCGTCGACGAACTCGGCTTCGACGCAGCGATCAACTACCGGACCGAGCACGTCGGCAAGGCGATCCGGGCGGCGTGTCCGAAGGGCGTCGACGTGTTCTTCGACAACGTCGGCGGCGACATCCTCGAAGCGGGCATCGCCAACCTCGCACTGCGGGGCCGCGTCGTGCTGTGCGGCGCGATCGCCACCTACAACGACGACGCGCCCCGGCCCGGACCCAGCAACCTCTCGCTGCTCATCTCGCAGCGCGGGCGCATGGAGGGCTTCATCATCCTCGACTACATGAGCCGCGCCAACGAAGCGATCGGTGAGCTGGCGGGCTGGGTGATGGGCGGCGACCTGAAGTTCGCGGTCGACGTGGTCGACGGCCTCGACAACGCGCCGGCCGCACTCGACCGCCTGTTCACCGGCGCCAACCAGGGCAAGGTGATGGTGCGCCTGTAGCAGGGTTGGCCGGTGGCGCGGGCAGGTGGTGAAGGCGTCGGGCATCGCGATCGGGCCCGAGCCACCGTCCGCGTGGAGAACGACCGGCTCGTCGTTTGCGCTGCATTCCGGGTGGGACGGGTCACCGAGATCTCGACGCAAACGGGGTGGGTGGGGAGAAGGTCAGGGTGACGGTTTGCGGGCGATCACGAACTGTTGGTCGTTGCAGAACCGGTAGATGCCGTGGCGGTCCTTCAGGGCCTCGACTGACTCCATCACCAGCGGGCGCAGGACGTCGGCGCCGACCTTCTCCAGCGCTGGCACGGCAGGGCCGACGCTCGAGATCGCCCGCCACGCCGTGTCGGCGTCCGGCCACTCGACGGTCGATGTGCGGCCGCCTCGTTCGAGCACCTCGAACCCGGTCGACTCGAGCATCGCCTCGGCAACGCCGGGGCGGGCGATGTCGTTGGTGCGTCGCATCCCTTCCATGTGCGTCTCCGGCGCGTTCAGCGCGAAGGCGATGAAGCAGGCGCGCAGGTCGAGATGCCCCTTGCCCCAGAAGCTGATCCCGATGCGGCCACCGGGCTTCAGCACGCGATGCGCCTCGACGAGCGCGCCCTCGCACCCGCCCCACACCCCGTTGATCGATGTGACCGCATCGAAGGACTCGTCGGCCCACGGCAGCTCGAACATGTTGCCCACTCGAAGGTCGGCAGCGGGGGCGCGGTCGCGGGCGATCTCGACGAGTGGTGCCGCGGCGTCGATCCCGGCTGCGGCGGCACCCATCTCGTCGGCGTAGCGGACGGCGAGTCCCGACCCGCAGGCGATGTCGAGCATCGAGGTGCCCTCGTCGATGCCGACGCGTCGGAAGATCGCCTGGATCACGTCGACCGCATAGTGCTCGAAGAGGCACGCCCAGTCGCGTGATCGTCGCCCCCAGGCGGAGCCGGCCACCTCCCAGTCGTGGCCCTCCGGTGTGTCGGCCGGATGATCCTTGTCCGTCGTTGCGTGGGTCGTGTCGTTCACGGTCATGGGTTCCATCGTGACGACGCCTGCCCGCCAGGTCTTGGAGACCGGATGGAGATGCATCTCCCGCTCGTCTCCACGCCGTCTCCAAGCATCGGCTCGGACGTTCCGTCACGGTGGTGCTCGACAACCACCGACCCGGCACGGGACACCGATCCCGTCCCGACACGAAGGAGCAACCACCATGACCATCACCGACACCAGCACCGAAACCCCCGCTGTCGACAACGGCGTCAACGTCGAAGCCCTGCTCGGCGCCCGCGACCACATGACCGAGATGCCGGAGCTGGCGCAGTTCACGTGGCGCGCCGACTGCGAGTGGGTCAACGGCACCCACAGCCGCACGACCGTCGAGAAGTTCAGCGGCGCCGGCGGCGAGCAGACCCACCGCCAGCCGTACTCGGCCGACACCGACCACCCGGAGCTCTTCGCCTCCGCCGACAACGGCCCGACCCCGCCGGAGATGCTGCTGATCGGCTTGGCAGGCTGCCTGACCGCCGGCGTTGCGTCGGTGGCCACCCACCGCGGCGTGCAGCTCCGATCGGTCAAGGCGACCGTGGAGGCGAACATGGACCTCGCCGGGATCCTGGGCATCGACAGCGACGTCCGCAACGGGTTCTCCGCGATCCGGGTGCACTACGACATCGATGCCGACGCGACCAAGGCCGAGCTCGAGGGCATCGTCGCCCAGTCGCAGAAGCGGTCGGCATCGTTCGACGTCATCGCCAACCCGACGTCGATCGTCGTCTCGGTCAACTGAACGGTCAACTGATCGGCTGGCAACGAGTACCGGAGTGAGTCCGATGACTGCACCACGAACCACCGACGTCGTCGTGATCGGCGGCGGGCAGGCGGGCTTGGCGATGAGCCACTGCCTGACCCGTCGATCCGTCGATCACGTCGTGCTCGAACGCGGCGACACCGCGCACTCCTGGAGAACGCAGCGTTGGGACTCACTCAGGTTGCTCACACCCAACTGGCTGAGCCGCCTCCCCGGCTGGGCCTACCGGGGCGACGACCCCGACGGCTACATGACCGCCCTCGAGGTGGCTGCCCACCTGGACGAGTACCGGCGCTCGTTCGACGCGCCGGTCCGGCACCGCACCAGTGTGACCGACATCGAGTCGTCCGACACGGCGCACGTCGTCGCCACCGACGACGGCGAGTGGCGGGCCCGGGCGGTGGTGCTCGCCACCGGTGCCTGCAGCGATCCGCACGTCCCGCCGATTGCGAACGGCATGCCGGAGCATCTCGACCACGTGTCGCCGATCCACTACCGCACTCCCGAGCAGCTCGCCGACGGCGGCGTGCTGGTCATCGGGGCATCGGCGTCCGGGCTGCAGATCGCCGACGAACTCAGCCGCGCCGGTCGCGAGGTGACGCTGGCGGTTGGCGATCACGTCCGTCTGCCCCGCACGTACCGGGGCATGGACATCCACTGGTGGATGGATGCCGTCGGCCAACTCGACGAGCGGTACGACGAGGTGCCCGACATCGGCCGCGCACGGCGTCTGCCGTCGCTGCAGCTGGTCGGCACACCGGAACGCCGTGATCTCGACCTGAACGCCGTGGCCGCAAACGGGGCTCGGCTGGTCGGTCGGCTCGTGGGGTGCAGCGGACACCGGGCGCAGTTCTCGGGTTCGTTCGCCAACATGTGCGTGTCGGCCGACCTCAAGCAGGGCCGCCTGCTCGACCTGTGCGACGAACACGCGACCGCGCACGGCCTCGACGGCGAACTCGGCGAGCCGTCGCGGCCCTCTCCCACGACGGTGGGGACACCCGTGTTGGAGGCGGACCTTCGCCCGATCGGCACCGTCGTGTGGGCCACCGGGTTCCGGCCGAGGTACCCGTGGCTCGATCCGCGGCTGCTCGACCGGAAGGGGCGACTCGTGCACGACGGCGGTGTCCTCCCCGTGCCGGGCATGTACGTGCTGGGATTGCCGTTCCTGCGACGTCGCAAGTCGAGTTTCCTCGACGGAGTCGGCCCCGACGCCGACGACCTCGCGACGCACCTCGTCGGTCATCTCGCAACCACCGCCAGCCGGGTGTGACCGGCGGCGACGCGTCGCAGCGCTCGAACGTGACAAGCTCGCGTGACAGGTCGGTAAACGGGCACCGTTCACCGACGGGGGGCGTACGGATGATCATCGAATTCAACGACTGCGAACTCGACCTCGACCGGGTCGTGTTGCGTCGTGGCGGCATCGACGTGCCGGTCGAGCCGCAGGTGTTCGACGTCCTGCAGCTCCTCGCCGAGCGCCACGGGGAGGTGGTGCGCAAGGAGGAGCTCCTCGACGAGATCTGGGGAGATCGTTTCGTGAGCGAGTCGGCGCTCACATCGCGGCTGAAGTCGGCGCGCCGAGCGGTCGGCGACGACGGCACCCGCCAGGGGGTGATCCGCACCGTGCACGGCAAGGGCTACGAGTTCGTCGCTGCGGTCAGGATCGTCGAGGGACCAGCCGATGCTCGTGACGACGACGTGCGGGCAAACGCCTTCGACGAGCCGGCGCACGAACTGCCGATCGCGCTGCAGCGGCTGATCGGCCGAGACGAGTTCCTGGCAGCCTTGATCGAGGAGCTCGGCGAGAGCCGGTTGATCACGCTCGTGGGCAGCGCCGGTGTCGGCAAGACATCGCTCGGGATGGAGCTGGCCAGGGCCGTTGCGTCGCACTACGCCGACGGCGTCTTCGTCGTCGAACTGGTGACGGTCGGCGACCGCGATGCGGCGTTCGCGTCGATCGCCGGAGCGTTGGGCGTCAACACCGGCCTCGGCCTGTCGATCGAGGACGCGATCGTCGATGTGCTCCGCGCTCGCAACACGCTGTTGCTGCTCGACAACTGCGAGCACCTGGTGGAGCCGGTGGCCGAGCTGGTCGAGCGGATTCTCCGAGCGGCGCCTCTCGTCTCGATCGTGGCCACCAGCCGCGAACCGTTGGCGGTGATGGGCGAACACGTGCGTCCGGTGGCGCCGCTGTCGGTCGACGATCTCGATGCGACGCCGTTCGTCGACCTGGCGAGTGTTCCGGCGGTGGCGTTGTTCCTCGAGCGGGCGCAAGCGGCCGACCCCGGTTTCGAGCTGACCGAGCAGAACGCGCCCGCCGTGGTCGAGATCTGCCGGCGGCTCGACGGCATCCCGCTCGCGCTCGAACTGGCTGCCTCACGGGCGAGGGCGATCGACGTCGCCGAGATCGCCAGTCGCCTCGACGAGCGCTTCCGTCTCCTGAAGGGGGTCCGGCGGGGCGCCGACCCTCGCCATCGCACCCTGCAGGATGCGATCGGGTGGTCGTACGAACTGCTCGACGACGACGAGAAGCGGGTCTTCGCGTCGTTGGCGGTGTTCGCCGGGCAGTTCGATCTGGCGGCGGCTGAATCGATCTCCGACGGTGACGACGACGTGCTCGACGTCCTGACGCGGCTCACCGAACGATCGATGCTGGCAGTGAGGCGTTCACCCGGGGGCGGGACGCGCTACGAGATGCTCGAGACGCTGCGCGAGTACGGCCGGAGTCGTCTCGACGACGAGCGCAGCGTGACCCTCTATTCCACGCACGCCCGTCAGTTCGCCGGTGCGGCCGCGGCGATCGAGGCGGACCTCAACTCGGCCGACGAAGGCGCGGCGGTGGCTCGTGCCGACGCGTCGTTCGCCGACCTCCGCGCCGCACAGCGGTTCTCGGTGGAGATCGGCGACGTCGACACCGCCTTCGGCCTGGCCTGTGCGATGCGCGAGTACGGGATGCGCACGCTCCACTACGAGGTGTTCACCTGGGCCGACGCGATGTCGGAGATGCCGGGCGGATCCGAGCACGCGGCGTACCCGGTGGTGTTGAGCGTGCGTGCGTACGGCGCCTTCTGCAGGGGCGAGTTCGATCGGTCGTTGGAGTTGGCGGGCGCCGCCAAGGCGGCCGAGCAGGCGCTCGGTGTGGAACCGGTCGGGCTGGCCGAGCGTGTGCGGGCGAACGTGTACTACGCGATCGACGAGTTGGAGCGGGGAATCGCCGAGAATGCCCACCTGATCGAACTGGCCGACTCCTCGGGGAACGACTCGCGGCGAGCACACGCGTTCTACATGGCCTCGGTGGCCGCCAGTTCGTGCGGTGACTACGACGAGGGACATCGGCTCAGCCAGCTCTCCCGACGGGCCGCCGAGCTCACCGGCGGCGTCACCGACCTGGCGTGTTCCTGGGTGGCCGAGGGGTTCTCGATCCACGGAGACGACGCACACGCGCTGAGCGCCTTCTCGCACGGTGACCGTCTGGCTCGATCGGTCGGCAACCGGTGGATGAGCGCGTTCGCGCGGACCGAGATCGGTGCGCTGCGGGTGTCACACGGCGACCTCGGGCCCGGGTGCGAGGAACTCGCCGAGCAGGTCGATGTCTGGTATCGCACTGGCGAGTGGGCGCAGCAGTGGCACACCCTGATGCGCTGTGTGATCGCGCTCGACCGGATCGGTCAGCCCGCGGTCGCCGCGGAAGTGCTCGGTTCGATCGAGGCGCACAGCGCCGTCGGGGCGCCGCCGTTGATGGTGACGCTGCGCGACCTGGTGTTGGACACCCGCGATTCGATCGAGCAGCAGCTCGGCGCCGATCGGGCCGCTGCCTGCCGCGCCGCGGGTGCCGAGCTCCCGGTCGTCACCACGGTCGAGCGCACCCGCCTCGCCCTCCGCGGCCTCTCCGTCGACGCCTGACCGGCCCACCCTTGCGGCCCCCCGACCGTTTGCGCTGCATTCCCGGTGGGGCGGGTCACCGAGATCGTGACGCAAACCGGGAGAGGTGGCGCTGACCGTTTGCGTTGCACTTCGGGTGGGGCGGGTCACGCAGACTGCGACGCAAACGGGGAGGGCGCGGCGCGGTGATGGTCGGCGGGGGCTGCGAGACTGGGGGCGATGAGCGAGGTGCGGTGCCGGGCGATCGTGTCGGGTCGGGTGCAGGGCGTGTTCTTCCGTGACAGTTGCCGGGCGGAGGCCCAGCGGCTGGGCGTGCGCGGGTGGGTGCGCAACCGGCCGGATCGGACCGTCGAGGTCGTCGCCGAGGGTCCGCGCGACGTGGTCGATCGGTTCCTCGACTGGTGTCGGCACGGTCCCCCTCGTGCACAGGTCACCGGGATCACCGTCACCGACGAACCCCTCCGCGCCGAGCGCAGCTTCCGCATCGAGTACTGACCCGCCACCCGCCCCCACCACGTCGCCCGCCCCCTCCGTTTGCGTTGCGTTTCGGGTGGGACGGGTCACCGAGATCTCGACGCAAACGTGGTTGGGCCGTGGGGTTTCCGTTTGCGTTGCGTTTCGGGTGGGACGGGTCACCGAAATCTCGACGCAAACGTGGTTGGGCGTGCCGGTCAGGTGTCGTCGGCGGCGAGGGCGGCTTGGCGGACCTTGTCGACGAGGTTGGCGGGGAGCGGCTGGTAGCCGTGATGGTCGATGCCGAACGAACCGCTGCCGCCACTGAGCGAACGCAGGTCGATCGCGTAACGCAGGATCTCTGCCGTCGGAACGAGCGCGTGGACGGTGGTGACGCCGGACTCGTCGGTGTCGGTGCCGAGCACCTGCGCTCGCCGTGAGTTGAGGTCGCCGAGCACGTCGCCGTGATGGACGGCCGGGACCTTGACGATCATCTCGCTCACCGGTTCGAGCACGTCGACGCCGACCTTGTCGACCGCCTCGCGCAGCGCGAGCGAGCCGGCCATCTTGAAGCTCATCTCCGACGAGTCGACCGAGTGGTACTTGCCGCCGGTGCACACCGCACGGATGTCGACGATCGGGAAGCCGTCGCGCCCGCCCCGGGCCATCGCCTCCGCCACTCCGGCACCCACTGCGGGAACGAGGTTCTTCGGGATCACGCCGCCGGTCACCTCGCTGACGAACTCGAAGCCGGTACCGGCGGGGAGCGGCTCGAAGCGAACCGTCGCCACGCCGAACTGTCCGTGGCCGCCGCTCTGCTTCTTGTACTTGCCCTCCACCTCGACCGGGGCCGCGAGCGTGGCGCGGTAGGCGACGCGGACGTCGTCGACCACGAGCTCCACCCCGGCGCGTTCGATGCGTGACAGCGCCACGCGCACGTGCGTCTCGCCGCCGCCGCTGAGCACGGTCTGGCCGGTCGAGTCGTCGTGGTGGACCTCGAGCGTCGGGTCCTCGATCACGAGCCGGTGCAGTGTGGTGGCGAGCCGGTCCTCGTCCGACTGCTTCGCTGCGGCGATCGCGACGCCGTACACCGGGCGCGGGAGCTTCGGGACGACGGCGGTCACCGGGGTGCCCTCGGGGGCGAGCGTGTCGCCGGTGCGGGTGTCGGCGAGCTTGGTGACCGCGACGATGTCGCCGGCACCGATCGTGTCGACGTGGGTCTGGGAGCCGCCGGTCATCGAGATCAGGTTGTGCAGTCGCTCCTTCGCGCCCGACCGCGAGTTGGCGAGCACGTCGTCGGTACGGATCGTGCCCGAGAGCACCTTGAGGAACGAGATCTGGCCGAGGAACTCGTCGATCGTGGTCTTGAACACGAGCACGAGTGGCTGGCCGTCCGGGTTGGGCGCGATCTCGATCGCGCCGCCCGGCGCCTCGACCGCCGTGGGGCCCGCATCGCCGGGTGCCGGGCCGACGCGGCAGATGAAGTCGGCGAGCTGGTCGGCGCCGATCGGGGCGGTCGCCGATCCGCACAGCACCGGGAAGGCGAGAGCGCGGTCGACCGCATCGTGCAGCAGGCGTTCGAGCTGTTCGGGGGAGGGCTCGTCGCCGGAGAGGTACTGCTCGAGGAGGTCGTCGTCGAGCTCGATCACGTCCTCCACGAGGTGCTCGTGCTCGGCTTGTTCGACCTCGGCGAGCTCCGGGGGAACGTCGGCCGGCTCGGCGCTGCCCGAGTCGTAGACGAAGGCGTGATGGGTGAGCACGTCGGTGACGCCGTGGAAGCTCGATTCCTCGCCGATCGGCAGCTCGGTGGGGTCGGCGTGCGAGCCGAACACCTCGCGCACCTGCGCGAGGGTGCGGTCGAACGACGAGCGTTCACGGTCGAGCTTGTTGACGAACACGATCCGCGGGATGCCCATGTCGGCGGCGTGTCGCCACAACACGACGTCCTGCGACTGCACGCCCGCGACGCCGTCGATCACGAACACCGCCAGGTCGGCAGCGGCGAGGCCGAGGAGCGCTTCACCCCGGAAGTCGGCGTAGCCGGGGGTGTCGATGAGGTTGATGCGGTGGTCGTTCCAGTCGAACGACGCCACCGACAGCGAGATCGACTGCTGACGCTCGCGTTCTTCGGGGTCGTGATCCATCACGGTCGACCCCTTCTCGACCGTTCCCGGTCGGGGGATGACCCCGGCGCGGAAGAGCAGCGCCTCGGCGAGGCTCGTCTTGCCGCTCGAGTTGTGGCCGACGAGCGCCACGTTCCTGATCTGTTCAGTCGACCGCATGGGGGCCCCTTTCGTGCTCGGCCAGTCTTCACCCGACCGGTCGTGGGCCGCAACGGACCTATGTCCCGACGTGCGGTGATCGTGGCGGACGATCGGGTCACGACGGTCGGGCTCGCCGAAGGGCGCGATCTCACGTGTGACCGATGACTCGTTGCCGTTCCGGTCACCTTTTCGTCACGCGTCCGTAACATTGTCGGTCGACCAGCACTCGTGTCCACCGCGGAAACCCGCAGGTGTCGATGCGCCGGTGCGCCTCCCAAGGAGCGTCATGATCCCCTCTTCCCCCCACCTCGGCTCTGCCATCCGTCGACACCGGCTCACGATCCGGCGATCTGCCGCGGTGCTCGCGGTGGCGCTCGTGATCGGCGGCGCCCCCCTGGTTGCTCGTGCGCTCGATGTCGATGCTCCGGCCGCCGACGCCGTCGACTCGCCGAGCGTGTCGCCGCAGGCTCGCTCCTTCGGCAACCCGACGGGGCAGTCGCTCATCGGCCCGCAGATCCCGACGATCCCGGACCTCGGCGCCGACCTGCTGCTGGAGCGCTCCGCCGAGGCGCCACCGGCGCCCGAGCTCGAGACGCCGCTCGAGATCGCCACGCGGGTGATGACCGATGCGTACTCGTGGGACGAGCGCGGCTCGCGCGTCGAGGAGTTGCAGGCCGTGCTCGGGATCGCCGCCGACGGCTGGTACTCCCACAGCACGCTTGCCGCTCACCGCAGTGCCCTCGAGTTCGCCGGTCTGCCCACCGATCAACTGCCGATCGCTCCTCTCCCGCCCGGTCCGTCGGCCGAACAGTGGGCGGCCCTGCGCCAGTGTGAAGCGGGTGGCGACTACTCGATCACCAACCCGTCCGGCAAGTACCGCGGGGCGTACCAGTTCGATCGGTCGACGTGGAACTCGGTCGCCGAGCGCCACGCTCCTCGCCTCGTCGGGGCCGATCCTGCGGCGGCGGCCCCGGCGGATCAGGACGCCATGGCCCGGGCCCTGTACTCCGAGCGTGGCGCACGCCCCTGGCCGCACTGCGGCCGCCACCTTCGCTGACATCTCTCAGCGGAATCAGTCGCGGGTGCCGCGACCAGATCCGCCGAGAGTGGAACGGGCCGCTCGGCCGGCACCGTGAGCGTCGGGATTGCGGGCGTGCCCCTCGAGCAGGGAACATGGGCGCCATGACCCATGCCGATCGCCAGGACCGGGAACGCTGGATCGCATCGGGGCTGCCGGATGCGGTCGTGACGATCATGTTCCGCGACGGCACCCTGCCGCCCCCGCATGCCGCTCGCTGGTACGACTCGTCACTCACCACCGAGGAGATCACCGAGTTCCGTCGAGCGGGTCGCCAGGCTCCGGACCTGGCATTCGCCGCCTCGCTGGAGGCGCGCGGACTCCCCACCGATCCGGCCTTCATCGAGACGTGGGATGGTTTCGCAGCGGAGCGCATCCTCGAGGCGATCGATCGGGGCTTCACCTCGGGCGCACAGTTCGAGCCGTGGGCATCGACCGATGCCGACATCACCGAGGCCGAGCAACTGGTCGACGTGGTGTCGAGTGGGTTGGGGTTGGGCGAGGTGGGGTCGGGCGACGTCAAGCCGGCCAAGGCGCTGGCCCACCTGCGCGCAGGACGCACCGCCGACGAGATCGCCTATGCCGCAGCGGCCGGTCTCAAGTTGAAGAAGGCGCTTGCATGGATCGACACCGGAGTGTCGGCGTCGGCGGCGGCGCAGTGGTCGTCGGCCGGATTCTCGGCGACGAGCGCAGCCGGGTGGATCGACGTGGTCGACGACCCCGACGTGGCCCGGCTGTTGGAGTCGGTGGGATTCGATGTCGACACCGCCCGCGAACAGCGGCCGGAGGGCGGCTGGACCACGTACGTGGTCCGTCGTCGCGTCGCGCTCGATGCCGGCGCGGCCGAGGAGTCGGCCGACGAGTGGGCGGCCACGCCGGTGCCCGACCGCAAGCTCGCCAAGTGGGTTGCCTCGGGCGTTCGCCCGGACGATGCCGCGCAGTGGCTCGAACTCGGTGTTCGCCCGCGCGAGGCGGCGGACTGGTCGGCCCATGGGTTCTCGCCCGTCGACGCTGATGCCTGGCGACGGGCGGGTGTCGATCCCGACATCGCTGCTCGTCGCCGGGATGCCGGCGTGCGACCGCCGGTGTCCGACTGATCCTCGGCCGCACCCCACCACGACGTTTGTGTGCAGCTTCGGGAGGGACGGGTCACCCGAAACGCAACGCAAACGGACTGGGGTGGGCGTCGTCCGGCACCGGATCGCACCCCGGCGGCCTGGCAGGCTCTCGTCCATGTGGACGATCGGAGAGGTACGGGTCACCGAGATCGCGGAGTTGACCACGACGTCGGCGGCACACTGGCTGCTGCCCGACGCAACGGCCGATCGGATCCGCGAGATCGAGTGGATGGTGCCCCACTACGCCACGCCCGACGGCAAGGTCCACATGACGATCCGGGCGCTGGTGATCGAGAGCGAGGGTCGGCGCATCCTGGTCGACACGTGCCTCGGCAACGACAAGCAACGTCCGGTCGAGCCATGGAACATGCGGTCGGGCCCCTTCCTCGACGACCTGACCGCCGCCGGCTTCCCACCCGACTCGATCGACACGGTGTTGTGCACCCACCTCCACGTCGATCACGTCGGTTGGAACACCCGTCTCGTCGACGGCGAGTGGGTGCCGACGTTCCCGAACGCCCGCTATCTGTTCGCCGACGTCGAGTGGGAGCACTGGCAGCGCGACGACTCCGGGATGGACCAGGTGCTGCGCGCCGACTCGATCCAGCCGGTGATCGATGCGGGCCTCGTCGACCTCGTCGCCACCGACGCCCGCCTCACGTCGCACGTGTCGCTCGTCCCGACACCCGGGCACACGCCCGGCCACGTGAGCGTGCGGATCGAGAGCGGCAACGAGCGGGCGGTGATCACGGGCGATCTCTCACACATGGTGTGCCAGGCGACGTACCCCGAGTGGGGGAGTTCGTTCGACGTCGATCCCGCCGGAGCGGAAGCGACCCGTCGGGCGTTCTTCGCCGGGCGCGCCGACACCGACGAGCTGGTGCTCGGCACCCACTGGGAGCCGTGCGCCGGGTACGTCAAGTCACACGGCGACGTGTGGCGCGTCGAGCCAGCCGGCTGAATCGGATCGAGGTTGTCCCCAGACGCGGCGATGCGGCACCCGAGTGGCTCGAGTGCCGCACCGCCTTCTCATCGGATGATCTCGGTGTCACGTTCGATCACCTCCTGTTGTCATTGGGCCGATCGGTTCGGCTGCGCTGGGGTCACTTGTTCTCCAGCAGGGCTTGGTCGATCGAATCCTGGATCAGCTGGTAGGCGCTGGGGGTCTGGACCGTGGTGGTCTGGTTGTCGAGCAGTGCTTGGTCGATCGAGTCCTGGATCAGCTGTTGGGCGCTGGGGGTTTGGACCGTGGTGGTCTGGTTGTCGAGCAGTGCTTGGTCGATCGAGTCTTGGATCAGCTGTTGGGCGCTGGGGGTTTGGACCGTGGTGGTCTGGTTGTCGAGCAGTGCTTGGTCGATCGAGTCTTGGATCAGCTGTTGGGCGCTGGGGGTCTGGACCGTGGTGGTCTGGTTGTCGAGCAGTGCTTGGTCGATCGAGTCTTGGATCAGCTGTTGGGCGCTGGGGGTTTGGACCGTGGTGGTCTGGTTGTCGAGCAGTGCTTGGTCGATCGAGTCCTGGATCAGCTGTTGGGCGCTGGGAGTCTCGACCGTTGTGGTGCTGTCATCGCGGACCAGCGTGCCGATCACGACGGCGCCGATCGCCAGCAGCACGACCACGACCATCCACCGCAGCCAGCGGACCTGGCTTCCAGGACGACCGGGTTGCTCGGACTCGGAAGTCTCCAAGCCGCTGATGTCATCGGGAACGACGACACCGGGGGGCAGCTTCGGAAGTTCCTTGGTGTCATGTGTTGTCGGATGCTCGTACAGCTTCATCGTTCTCTCCTTTCCTCCTGAGTTCTCCTTTCTCGGGATCCGTCTCTTCGGATCTCCTCTTTCTTCGATTTCATTGTCCCCCCGGGTCACTGCGCGACGCTGAACGTCGGCAGTCCAGGCACTGCGGGACTTCTGCCACTGGACATGGAATGCACATGCAGGACACTGGAAGACACAAGGAGATGGGAGGCCGCCATGTCCAGCGACCGCACGATCCGCATCCTCGGCCCGATCGACGTCCTCACCTCGTCGGGAAGCGTCGCAGTCGGCGGTCGACATGCGCGGGCGCTTCTCGCAGCACTGGTCGTCGGAGTTGGCCACGCTGTTCCCATCGATCATCTCCGCGAGGTGATCTGGGCTCGGGATCCACCCGAGTCGGCAGACAACACGTTGCAGTCGATCGTGTCCCACCTCCGTCACGTGCTCGGTCCGGAAGCGATCGTGCGCGTCGACGGCTCCTACGAGCTGACCATCGCGCCGGCGAACATCGACGCCGTCGAATTCGAGACGCTGCTGGCGGAGGCGGCTGCATCGAAGGATGACACCGAGCGCCGCGACCGCGGGCGCAGGGCCCTCGCCCTCTGGCGCGGGCGGCCGTTCGGCGACCTGGCGGACGACGAAGCGTTCAAGCTCGACAGCTATCGGCTCGACGAGATGCGGCTCGCCGCGATGGAGATCTGCCTGGAGGCCGATCTCGCACTCGGGAACCACGAGCTGATCGTCGGCGAACTCGAGGCGGCGGTGGAGGAGAACCCGTACCGCGAGCGTCTCTGGTTCCTGCTCATCGAGGCGCTCGATGCCGACTACCGACGGGTGGAGGCGCTCCGGGCGTGCGCCCGCCTCCGCGGAATCCTCGCCGAGGTCGGTGTCCAGGCCAGCGACGAACTGACCCTGCTGGAGCAGCGAATCCTGGAGGGACACGCCACCTCCCGCAACGCAGCGCCCGGGCAGGACGCGTCACCTTGAGCCGCCGCCGTCCGATGACGATTCCCGGCCGCGCGAGACTCGTGAGATGACACAGCTCGAACGGCCCGGTGCGCTCGCCGCGATCGGCAACACGCCGGTCGTTCGACTGTCGACGTTGCCCGGGCCCGAGAGCGCCGACGTGTGGGTGAAGTTGGAGGCGGCCAACCCGACCGGCTCGTACAAGGACCGCATGGCGTTGGCGATGATCGAGGGCGCCGAGCGCAGTGGCGCGCTGCAACCGGGCCAGACCGTGGTGGAGTACACCGGCGGCTCGACCGGCAGCTCGCTGGCCCTCGTGTGCAGCATCAAGGGCTACCCGCTGAAGATCGTGTCGTCGAATGCGTTCGCGGAGGAGAAGATCGCCACGATGCGTGCTCTCGGCGCCGACGTCGAGCTGATCCACAGCGACGACGGCATCCACCCGGAGCTGATCCCGCAGTTGATGGCCCGAGTCGAGGAGATCGTCGAGGCCGAAGGCGCGCATCCGACCGATCAGTTCAACAACCTCGATCTGCTCGACGGGTACCTCGGCATCGGCCGCGAGTTGGTCGGACAGATCGACGGCGAGATCCACGGGTTGTCGCTCTACGTGGGTGTCGGCGGAGCGTTCACGGGAACGTCGCGTCCGATCCGTGAGCGCTGGCCCGACGTCGTGCGCACGGTGGTCGAGCCGGCGGAGTCGGCGGTGATCTCCGGTCGCCCGCCGGGGACGCATCGCATCGAGGGCGGCGGCGTCGGGTTCGTGCCGCCGCTGATCACCGACGACTCCTACGACCGGATCGAGACGGTGTCGAGCGAGGATGCGTTCGAGTCAGCGCGACAGCTGGCGCGTGTCGAGGGTGTGTGGACCGGCCCGAGCGGCGGTGCGAGCATCCTCGGTGCAATCCGCCTCGCTCGCGATCTCGGTCCGGGCTGCACCGTGGTCACGGTGCAGCCCGACAGCGGCCTCAAGTACCTGAGCGGCGACCTGTACCGCTGAGGGCTCGGACCTACCTGTCGCTCGTGCCGGTGTCGTCGGCGGCTTCGACGAGGGCGGCGAAGCCGTCGAGCTCCGCTGCCGTCGGGGAGTGGCTCCAGACGTACAGTCCGTCGAGGAGGTCGGCGTAGGTCGTCTCCTGTCCCGGCTGTACCGCGACGGCGATCGGCATGCCGGCGGGGAGGGTCTGCTTGTACTGCTCGAGGATCCGGCGGTGGTAGTCACGACCGAGATCGAGCTTGAAGACGACGCCGTGGGCCTGGTTGACCGACTCGCATTCGCCCTCTTCGAGCAGCGGGCAGAACGGGTCGTCACCGGGCCCGTGACACACCGTGACCGTGTGGCCCATGCCCTCGAGCAGGTGCCGTTCGAAGCCTTCGTGGTCCCCCGGGGTGACGTCGAGGATCACCCCCAAAGTGTCGTGATCCATGCATGCAGTGTCCGCCCTCGGGTTCGGGGCGGACAGGGCCGGAGGTCATCTCGCCCCCGGCACCGGTCCCGGTTGGGGCCGATCGTCTCTGGTGTTCCCGGGCGGGATCGTTCATCATCGGGACATGGTGACGATCGCCGATCCTCAGCTGCGTGTCGAAACCCTCGAGGGGCACCCAGGCGAACGCAGGCTCGTCGTGACGTATTCGATCCACGTGCCGCCCTTCGATCCCGACCTCGGCGCGACCCTGCGCGAGGACGTCCTCGTGACCGCCGCCGACGAGCACGACGCACCCGTCCTGCCGGCGGACCTCGAGGTGCATCTCCGCGGGGAGGTGGTGGCCCAGCCCGGCGCGACGCCGAGGGAGCTGACCACCGACGTCCACCGGGCCGATCTCGACGTCGAGAAGGACTGGTGGCGGATCAACGAGGGCGGCGGGTTCGAGCCGATGGCCGAGTTCGTCGACCACCTGGTGGCACGGGTGACGCTCCGGGTCGACGACCTGATCGTCGCGACGGCGGTCTCACCCACGATCACCGGTTCGTGGGGAGCTCTCGGCGACGACTGAACACCATGTCCGCGGCCGCCGGGCGAGTTGGCCAGACTGTCTGGACATGGAGCACGTTGCGATCACCCCGCTGGATCCCTTCCGATTCTCTGCGGTCGTCGGGCAGGAGCGCACCGATCGGTTCGCCGTCGAGGCGGCCGAGGAGGCGCTCGATCGATTGCACGGGCGCAGCGTGATCAACGTGAACTCGACCGCTGCTGGCGGTGGGGTCGCCGAGATGCTGCACGTGCTGCTGGGTCTGATCCGCGGTGCCGGCATCGATGCCCGATGGTTGGTGATCGGGGGGAACCAGGAGTTCTTCGAGGTCACCAAGCGATTGCACAACCATCTGTACGGCACGGCCGGCGACGGCGGAGAGCTCGGCGAGGCGGAGCATCGCATCTACGTCGACGCGCTGGCGCCGGAGAAGGACGACCTCTCGGCGCATGCGCGCGAGGGCGACATCGTCGTCCTGCACGACCCGCAGGTCGCCGGGCTGGCGGAGCACGCGAAGCGGCTCGGGTGCAAGGTGGTGTGGCGGTGCCACGTCGGGCTCGACGAGCAGAACGAGTACAGCCGGGTCGGCTGGGAGTTCCTGCGGCCGTACCTCGAACCGTTCGTCGACCACTACGTGTTCTCCGATCGTCGATTCCCGCCGGACTGGGTGTCGCCGGAACGGCTCTCGGTGATCTGGCCGTCGATCGATCCGTTCGCGCCGAAGAACCAGGTGCTCGACGACGCGACGGTCGAGGCGATCCTCACGCACGTCGGCCTGATCGACGGGACGCCGGGCGAGACCGTGTTCGAGCGCAGCGATGGTTCGCCGGGCCGGGTGGAGCGGATGTGCGACGTCGTGCGTACCGGTCCGTCGCCGGGGCCGGAGGTGCCGCTGGTGGTGCAGATCTCGCGGTGGGACGCGATGAAGGACATGGGTGGGGTGATGCAGGCGTTCGCGGAGTACGTCGACTCGGGCCGGACCGCCCAGCTGGTGCTGGCGGGGCCGGTCGTGTCGGCGGTGGCCGACGACCCCGAGGGTGGTCAGGTGTTGCAGGACTGCTGGAACCAGTGGCGTCAGTTGCCGCACGCGGTTCGTGCCCGCGTCCAGTTGGTGTGCCTGCCGATGCACGACCTGGAGGAGAACGCGGTGATCGTCAACGCACTCCAGCGCCACGCCCACGTGGTGGCGCAGAAGAGCCTCGCCGAGGGGTTCGGTCTCACCGCTGCCGAGGCGATGCTGAAGGGGACCCCCGTCATCGCGAGCGCGGTCGGCGGCCTCGTCGATCAGGTGATCGACGGCGAGTCGGGTCTGCTGGTGCAGGATCCGACCGACCTGGAGGAGTTCGGCGCGGCGGTCTGCCGGATCCTCGACGACGACGAGTTCCGGCGACAGCTGGGTGAGGGAGCGAGGGCCCGGGCGATCGACACCCACCTCGGTGACACCCACCTGCTCCGCTGGCTCGACGTGGTCCGTCAGCTGTACACCGACTGATCTGGCGGTGGATGCCCGCCGAGTTCAGTCGATCGGTTCGAAGGTGGCCGTGAAGTGGCGCAGTGGGCGCGGCGGGCTCGTGATCCGGTAGCCCCCGAGTTGCTCGGCGTCAGCCGCGACGGCGAGGCACACCTCGATCACGTAGTCGATGTGGCTCTGGGTGTACGTGCGGCGCGGGATCGCGAGGCGCACGAGTTCCATCGCGGCGGGCTGCTCGCTGCCGTCGGGCTGCAGGCCGAACATCACCGAGCCGATCTCGCAGCCGCGCACGCCACCGGTCTCGTAGAGCGCGATCGCGAGTGCCTGCCCGGGGTACGCGAGCGGATCGATGTGCGGCAGCAGTCGTCCGGCGTCGAGATAGACGGCGTGCCCGCCGATCGGTTGCACGACCGGGACGCCGCCGGCGGCGAGTGCGTCGCCGAGGTACGCGGTCGAGCGGATCCGGTAGCGGAGGTAGTCGTGCTGCACCGACTCGCGCAGCCCCTGGGCGAGCGCGTCGAGATCGCGACCGGCGAGCCCGCCGTAGGTGGGGAAGCCCTCGGTGAGCACCAGCAGGGTGCGGCACTCGTCGGCGAGCGCGTCGTCGTTCATCGCCAGCCAGCCGCCGATGTTGCCGAGCGGATCCTTCTTGGCGCTCATCGTCATGCCGTCGGCGAGCGACGCGATCTCGCGAACGATGTCGCGTACCTCGCGGTCGGCGTGGCCGGGCTCGCGCTCGCGGATGAACCAGGCGTTCTCGGCGAACCGGCAGGCGTCGAGGAACAGCGGGACCCCGTACTCGTCGCACAGGGCCCGCACCCCGCGCAGGTTCTCCAGCGAGACGGGCTGTCCCCCGCCGGAGTTGTTGGTGATCGTGACGAACACGACCGGGACCGCGTCGGGTCCGTGTTCGCGCAGCAGTGCCTCGAGCGCGTCGAGATCCATGTTGCCCTTGAACGGGTGCAGCGAGGTCGGGTCGCGGCCTTCGGCGATCACCAGGTCGACCGCAGTGGCGCCGCTGTACTCGACGTTGGCCCGGGTCGTGTCGAAGTGGGTGTTGTTCGGCACGATCTTGCCCTCACCGCCGATCGCCGTGAACAGGATCTTCTCCGCTGCCCGTCCCTGGTGGGTGGGGATCACGTGCTCGAACGGGAACAGGTCCTGCACGCTCTCGAGGAAGCGGAACCACGAGGGCGATCCGGCGTAGCTCTCGTCGCCTCGTTGGAGCGCGGCCCACTGGTCGCGCGACATCGCCCCCGTGCCCGAGTCGGTGAGCAGGTCGATCAGCACGTCGTCGGACCGCAGCGAGAAGAGGTTGTTGCCCGCCTCGTCGAGCGCCGTCCGCCGCTGTTCGGGGGTGGTCATCACGAGCGGTGCGACGGAATGGACCCGGAACGGTTC
This sequence comes from Ilumatobacteraceae bacterium, assembly GCA_963698565.1. Lineage (GTDB taxonomy): Bacteria > Actinomycetota > Acidimicrobiia > Acidimicrobiales > Ilumatobacteraceae > Sva-07. Next base: position 25,968 of record CAVORH010000046.1, on the reverse strand, counting down.
GATGATCGTCGAGAACTCCATGAGGTCATCATGACCCAGGCCCGCCGCCCGGTCGCGCCGGCACTGCGGGCACCTGCCTTCGCCGAAACGTGATCCGGTGGGGCAGGCTGGTTCGATGTCCCGAGGAGCGCCGATTCGCCTGTACGACGGGCCCGCGCCCGGGAGCGAAGCGTGGACCAACGTCGAGCGCCAGTACTTCAGCGAGTTCTGGGCCACCGAGGTCGTCGCCAACGTCGTCGTCCCGACGATCGTGCCGGTGCTGCCCGACGGTGATCCGACCGGCGCCGCCGTGATCGTGGCGCCCGGTGGCGGCTTCCACGCTCTGTCGATCGACAGCGAGGGGTTCGCCGTCGCCGATCGGCTGACGGCCGCAGGGATCACCGTGTTCGTGCTGAAGTACCGCTTGGTTCCCGGCGGCCACGATCCCGTCGCGGAGTTGGTCGAGAAGATGATGTCGGGTGCCGCCGGTGTGCTGGACGACATGGTCGCGGTCGCTCCGTTGGCCGGCGCCGACGGCGAGGCGGCGATGCGCCTGGTGCGCGAACGCGCCGACGACTTCGGTGTCGATCCCGAGCGGATCGGGTTCATGGGCTTCTCCGCCGGCGGCAACGTGGCGATGCGCGTCGCCTACTCGTCGGACCCGGCGGTTCGTCCCGCCTTCGTCGCGCCGATCTATGCGACGGTCCGTGGCATCGACGTCGGCGACCCGCCGGAGGGCAGCGGCCCGATGTTCCTCGTCGTCGCGACCGATGACGAACTCGGCCTCACCGACGATTCGATCACCATCTACGAACGCTGGCGAGCGGCACGCCTGCCCGTCGAACTCCACGCGTATGCCCGAGGTGGCCACGGCTTCGGCATGCGAACGCAAGGGCTTCCGTCGGACACCTGGATCGATCGCTTCCTCGACTGGCACTCGGCCATCCGCGAGCACACAGCCGGGTAGGTTCGGCTCATGTCGACACCGGTCGTGTTGCTGACGGGTGCGTCGGGCCTGGTCGGGACCTGGCTGCGACGGATGATTCCCCACGGCGTCGAACTCGTCTCGCTCACCCACCGCACGTCGGTGTCGGACTCGGCGTTCGTCACGGCCGATCTCCGCGACCCGCAGGCGGTCGCGGAGGCCGTCGGCCGCGTCCGGCCGTCGATGGTGATCCACGCGGCGTGGAAGTTGGACGAGCCGTCGATCGTCGACGCAACCCAGCACGTCGTCGATGCTGCGTCGGCCGTCGGCGCCCAGGTCGTCCACTTGTCCACCGACGTGGTGTTCTCGGGCGACGGGCGTCCGGTCGACGAACGCTCGCGGCCCGACCCCGTGTCCGATCACGGACGGTGGAAGGCGCAGGCCGAGGTGATCGTCGGGAACGCACGCGTGCCGTCGTGCGTGGTGCGGCTGCCGCTGGTGCTGTCGCTCGATCCGGTGGATCAGTCGACCGAACGGCTCCGCGCCGGCGCGCTCGAGGGCCGGCCCACGAGTTGGTTCTCCGACGAGTTCCGGCGGCCGGCCATGGCCGCCGACATCGCCGACGGGCTCTGGCGGATCGCGTCGCTGCCGACCGAGCAGCGTTCGGGGGTGTGGCACCTCGCCGGGCCCGAGTTGTTGAGTCGCTCGGAGATCGCGTTCCGTGTCGCCGCCACCTTGGGGCTCGACGGGAGCTCGATCGTTGCGGAGCCGACGCCGGCGGACCTGGTCCGCCCCCGCAACATCGACATGCACAGCCAACGGGCGAGCGACGAGATCGGTTGGCATCCGAGGCCGATCCTCACCTGAGCTCGGGGGCGTTCCGATCGACCCGGCGGCAATGTCACACCCCCGCGTCATGATGGGGTGATGGCGGAACGGCTCCTCACCCCCTCGAAGATCACCGCGTGGCTCGACTGCGCGCACTTCCTCACGTTGCAGCACGAGGTCGAGGCGGGCACCCGTCAGAAGCCGTCGAGCCCGTTCGGCGAGATGGCGCAGATGTTGCTCGACAAGGGCCTCGAACACGAGCAGGCTGTCCTCGCCCGGTACCGGGCCGAGGGGCTGTCGGTGTTCGAGGTGCCCGACAGGGTCGACGGCGAGTCGTTCCAGCAGTGGGTCGACCGGGTCGGCGACGTGCTGGCCGAGGGGCACGATGTCGTGTTCCAGATGCCGTTCGTCCACGAGGGCATCCGGGGCATCGCCGACTTCCTGCGCCGGGTCGACGATCCGGAGTCCGGCACCTTCACCTACGAGCCGGTCGACGCCAAGCTCGCCCGCAAGGAGGCCAAGCCCGGCCACGTGCTGCAGCTGTGCTTCTACGCCGAGGCGATCGAGGCGAGCACGGGGGTGCTGCCCGAGCGGATGCACATCGAGCTGGGCTCGGGCCGGAGCGAGACGGTCCGGGTCGCCGACGTGCTCGCGTACTGGCGGCGCCTGCGCGGCCAGCTCGCGAAGCTGCTGACCGACGACGCGCCGGTCGCCACCCGGCCCAAGCCGTGCGACCACTGCCAGTTCTGCGACTTCGAGATGGTGTGCGACGCCGCATGGCGGGCCGCTGACTCGCTCGTGCACGTTGCCGGTGTCCGCACGGCCGATCGCCTGACGCTCCAGCAGGACGGCGTCACCACGATCGCCGCACTCGCAGTGCTCGAACGTCAGGTGGCCGGTCTCGATCCGGCACGCCAGACGACGTTCGTCCGTCAGGCGCGCCTGCAGGTCGAGGCGCGCAACGCGCCCGACGAGAAGCCGCCGTTCGAGCTGCTCGCCGTACCGTCGGCCGTCGATCACGGCGCACTCGACATCGACCTCGACGCGCCCGACCCGATCGGGTTCGCCGCGCTCCCGGCGCCCGACGACGGCGACGTGTTCCTCGACTTCGAGGGCCACCCGTTCTGGCACGCCGACGCCGAACTGTTCTTCCTGTTCGGCCTGATCGAGAAGTCGCCCGTCGGCGTCTGGGAGTTCCGGGCGTTCTGGGCGCACGACAAGGCCGAGGAGGCCGTCGCCACCAAGGCGCTCGTCGATCACCTCGCCGCCCGTCGGGTGCAGTTCCCCGACATGCACGTGTACCACTACAACCACACCGAGCGGTCGTCGCTCGAACGGCTGGTGAAGGAACACGGCGTCGCCGAACTCGCGCTCGAACAGCTGATCGCCTCCGGCCAGTTCGTCGACCTCCTGCCGATCGTGAAGGGGGCGATGCAGGTCGGTGTGGAGGGCTACGGCCTCAAGCACATCGAGCTGCTCACCGACTACGAGCGCGGCCACGAGATCGACCAGGGTGCGGGCGCCGTCGTCGAATACGAGCGGTGGATGAGGTCGCCCGACCCGGCGATGCTCGACCGGATCGCCGCCTACAACGAGGACGATGTCCGCGCCACCCGGGCGTTGCGCGACTGGTTGGTGACGCAACGTCCGGCCGGCATCGCCTGGCGCGATCCGGTGCTCGGGCGCGAGGAACCCGATGCCGAACTCGACACGCGCATCGAGGCGCTCCACGCGTTCGAGCCCGGCACGGTCGAGCATCTGATGGGTGACCTGCTCGGCTACTGGCGCCGTGAGCGCCAGGTGGTGAGCGCCGACGCCTACCGCCTGTCGATCGCGGATGACGCCGATCAGTTCGAGTCGCCGTCGGTGATCGCCCGGTTGACGTTCCGTGGTCTGGAACCGCAGGTGAGCGAGCGGACCGGCAAGCCGCTGAAGTGGCCGTGGGCCCGCTTCACGTTCCCGCCGCAGCCACTCGACGTCGACATCGCCAAGGGCTCGAAGCTGATCGTCGCGCTCGACGAACAGGAGTGGGTGTTCTTCAAGGTCGAGCACATCGACGCCGAGGTCGGTGAGCTGGCGGTCACGTGGGACGGCGACGCCGACGAGAAGGGCGTGTATCCGTCGGCGCTCGTCCACTACGTGTGGTACCAGGAGGGGGCGAAGCTGACCGCGCTGGAGGAGCTGGCCGACGAGCTGTTGGCAGGCCATGCCGACCGGGTCGGCCACGCGATGCTGCGCCGCGACCTCCCCGCGTTCCAGCCGGGCCGTGGTCCCGCCGCTGGAGACGCTGGAGAGGATGGCGGCGTGTTCGTCGGCGAGGTGGACGCGATCTGCGAGTGGGTGACCGGGCTCGACCGGAGCTACGTGCCGATCCAGGGGCCGCCGGGACACCGGCAAGACGTACACCGGTGCGCACATGATCCGAACGCTCGTGAACGCCGGCTTGCGCGTCGGCGTGACGGCGATGAGCCACGCGGCGATCGACAACCTGATGCAGGCGGTGGTCGACCGGTTCGCCGAGGAGGGCGACGCCGAGCAACCTGCGAGCGGTCCGCAAGGCGAAGGAGGGTTCGGTCCGCGGCGTTCGCTACGTCGACGACAACGCCGACGTGGCGCGAGGCGACTTCAACGTGATTGCCGGCACGACGTGGCTGTTCGCCAGCAAACCGATGCGCGAGAACCCGGTCGACGTGTTGGTGGTCGACGAGGCGGGCCAGCTCGGCCTGGCCGACACGGTGGCGGCGACGATCTCGGCGACCAACGTGATCCTGCTCGGCGATCCGCAGCAGTTGCCGCAGGTGGCCCAGGCGAGCCATCCGGGCGGTGCCGGTGCGAGCGCGCTGGAACATCTGCTCGGCGACGAGTCGACGGTGCCGCCCGATCGTGGCGTGCTGCTCGAGACGACCTGGCGGATGCACCCCGACGTGTGCGGGTTCATCTCCGACGTGATGTACGGCGGCAAGCTGCACAGCCACGAGTCGTGCGTCGGCCAGTCGGCGGCGGGGCAGACGGGCCTGCGCTGGCTGCGCGCCGAGCACACGGGATGCTCCACCGAGTCACCGCAGGAGGCGGCGATCGTCGTCGCGAAGGTCGAGGAGCTGCTCGGCCAGCCGTGGACCGATCAGCACGGCGTGACCCGGCCGCTGACGGTCGCCGACTTCATGGTGGTCGCCCCGTACAACGACCAGCGCCGCTGCATCGAGGCGGCGATGCGGGCGAATCGCGCGACGAGGGGTGTCGAGGTCGGCACGGTCGACAAGTTCCAGGGTCAGGAGGCCGCGGTGGTGTTGTTCTCGATGACGACGTCGTCGTCGGAGTTCATGCCCCGCACCGCCGACTTCCTCTTCTCCAAGAACCGCCTCAACGTGGCGATCAGCCGGGCGCGGTGTCTCGCCTACCTGGTGTGCACCGACGAGCTGCTCGACACCCGTGCCCGCGACGTCGACGAGATGGAGTTGATCTCCGCGCTCTGCTCCTTCGTCGACCGGGCCGGCTGACCCGCGAGAACTCCGGAGAGGGCACGTCGGGCCGACGGCTAGTGTGACGCGGACGGTTACCGATCGATCCGATGAGGAGCACGTCGATGGTCAAGGGGTTGCCGTCGGGAACGGTCACCTTCCTGTTCACCGACATCGAGGGGAGCACCCGGATCCTGCGCGATCTGGGTGAGCGCTACAGCGACCTCCTGAGCCTGCATCACCGCCTGCTGCGCGACGTCTGGGTCCGCCATCGCGGTGTCGAGGTGTTGACCGAAGGTGATGCGTTCTTCGTCGCGTTCGCCAACGCGGCCGACGCGGTCGCGGCGGCGGTCGACGGTCAACGGGCGCTCGCGGGTGCCGACTGGCCGACCGTGGATCCGATCAAGGTGCGCATGGGCATGCACACCGGCTACGCCCGCCCGGTCGACGACGACTACCGGGCGCTGGCGGTGCACCAGGCCGCACGCGTCGTCGACGCCGCGAACGGTGGGCAGATCCTGGCGACCCACGAGGTGATCGCGCTGCTGGGCGACGCCGAGATCGAGGTGACCGACCTCGGCCGATACCGGGTGCGCGACTTCGACGAGCCCATCACGCTGTACCGCGTGTCGGCGTCGGATCTCGGTGGCGACGATCGGGCCCCGCGCGTCCGTCCCGCCGACAGCCACAATCTGGTCCGTCCTGCGACGTCGATGGTCAACCGCGTCAGCGAGCTGGCCGAGCTGGCCGAGCTGTTGCGGCCCGGTGGTGTGGTGACGCTCCTCGGACCCGGTGGAGCCGGTAAGACGAGGCTGTCGGTCGAGGTCGGCCTGAACGTGGCCGAGCGGTGGCCCGACGGGGTGTGGTTCGTCGACCTCTCGCCGCTCTCGGAGGGGGACGTGGTGCCGATGGCGATCGCGGAGGCCGTCAGCGCTCCATCGGTGCGCGGCAACGACGCACAGGCCGACGTCGTGGCCCACCTCGCCGAGCGTTCGATGGTGCTGGTGCTCGACAACTGCGAGCACCTGATCGAGCCGATCGCCCGGGTCGTCCACGACCTGCTCACGCGTTGCCCGAATCTGGCCGTGCTCGCGACGAGCCGTGTGCCACTGGGTCTGATCGGCGAGTCGCTCTACCGGCTCGAGCCGCTCGGTGCGATCGATGCCGAGTCGGATGCCGTCCGCCTCTACGTCGAGCGCAGCGGCTGCGGCGTCGACGCCGACCTGGGCGACATCGTCGATCTGTGCCGTGCGATCGACGGCCTGCCGTTGGCGATCGAACTCGCCGCGACGCGCTCGCACCTCCTGACCCCAGCGGAGATGACCGAGCGGATGCGCGGTGGGAGCGTGGCCGTCGTCGCCACCCGAGACCCGACGGTGCCCGATCGCCAGCGGAGCCTCGATCGTCTGCTCGACTGGAGTCTCGATCTGCTGGGTCCCGACGAGCGTCGGGTGCTGACACGTCTGGCAGTCCTCGCCGACGGGTTCGACGTGTCGCTCGCCGAGGCGGTGGCCGGCGACGAGTCCGTGCCGGTCGCCCGGATACCGGAACTCGTCTGGTCGCTCATCGACTGGTCGCTCGTGGTGCGTGAGGTCGCCGCAGGGAGCTCCCGGTACATGTTGCCCTCGACCGTGCGGTCGTACGTGTTGGAGGGCGCCGACGAGCACGAGGTCACCGCTGCCCGGATCCGGCTCGCCGACGCCCTCGTGGAGCGACTCGGCCCCGACCGCACCATGTCGGGCCGATGGGTCACCGAGTTCGGTGTCGATCTGGAGAACGTGCGGGCCGTGGTGGCGCATCCGGTGACCCCCGATTCGACCGCGCGGTCGTTGGCCTGGTCGATCGGTCAGTACCACGACGTCACGGCGTCGTACCGATCCGGGATCTCCGAGGTGGCGCGCTGCATCGACCAACGCCCGAGTCCCGGCCCGGATCTCGTGGCGCTGCTCACCCTTCGGGCCGATCTCCATCTTCGCCTGGGGGAGCGGGCCGATGCCGAGCAGCTCGTCGAGCGTGCCGCTGCGTTGGCCGAGCAGGTCGGCGTCCCGGTCTTCGACGACATGGGCGTGGTGCGCACGAAGGGAGAGCTGGCGCTTCGGTCGAACGATCCCGAGGCAGCGTTGCGTCTCGCGCAGGCCGCGCTCAGCGGTGGCCAGGTGACACCTCGGGGTGAGGCTCGCCTGTGGAACCTCGCGGCGATCGCCCACAACACGCTGGGTGACCCGAGGGCTGCGGCCGATGCGCTCGATCAGTGCGTGCGGGCGGAGGAGGCGGCGGGTCTCGAGACGTTCCTCGTCAACACCCACGGCAACTTTGCCGAGCTGCTGCTGACGTTGGGCGATCCCGCCGGGGCGGCGATGCACCAACTGGCGGCGTTCGAATGGGCGCGGTCGATGGTCGACTCGACCGTGATCGCGTACTCGCAGATGATCGCCGCCCGGTTGGCCCTCGACGAGGGCTCGCCGGCGGACGCGGTGAAGATGCAGTCTGCCGCCGACGTGATCCTCGCCAACCAGGGCCTGTCGCTGTACGCCCTCGACGCACAGCAGCGCCAGGCGTTGCTCGACGCCGCACTCGACGCGCTCGGTGCGGCCGACTTCGAGCGGGCCCGACTCGAAGGGGAGTCGACCCCTGCCGATCAGCTCGCAGATCAGACCGACGAGATCCTGCGACGTCGAGCGGCGTCGCCATCGACCACAGGAGGATGACCATGACGACCGACGACCCACCTGACGACACCGGTGACGCCCGGCAGCCGTACCGTATGCGCATTGCGGTCCAGCCGGGCGACCCTCCGATCGCCTACCGGCCCGACCGTGTGCTCCTCGACCAGGAAGCACTCGACTTCCTCGATTCGTTGGAAGCCTTCGACAGGGGCAGCTACGACATCACACCGGTCTTCGCCGCGACCGGTGACGACGGCGAACCGATCGGTGAGCTGCCGCCGTTCGGCCAGTGGTATGCGCTCGACGGCGTGCAGGACGCACCGACCGCGGTCGACGCGCTCGCCGGCGCGGGCTTCAACATCCAGCTCGACCTGGTCTACTTCGCGAACGACGCCGACTGTTGCGGCTGTCCGCCGCATCCGGCGATGGCGGCCGAACTCGCCGCCAATCCCTGGCACGCGAACCCCTGGCACGCCAATCCGTGGCATGCGAACCCCTGGCATGCGAATCCCTGGCATGCGAATGCCTGGAGCGCCAATCCGTGGCACGCCAACGCGGAGGAGTTGAACGTGGTCGCGACCGGCAAGCCGCCGACGAGCTCGGTGATGCCGGCCCCGTTCCGGTCGCTGCCGCTCCGGCCGGCCCATCCGCCGGGCCAACCGTCCAACGGCGTCGAGATCGGGGTGCTCGACAGCGGGTTGGCAGGTGGCTGGACCAACACCTCGGGCGACCGGCCGGATCTGCTCGGTACCGACCCCGCATCGTTGCAGCGGATCTCCGGCCCGGCCGACTTCCCCTCGCAACCGATGGGCCAGCACCCCGCCGACAACTACCTCGACCCGGTCGCGGGGCACGGCACCTTCATCGCCGGCGTGATCGAGCAGCTCACCCCGGGCTGCGCGATCCGGGTGCTGCGGGTCTTCGAGCCGGAGGGCGACGTGAGTACGTTCGACTTGGCCGCACGGCTCTGGATCCTGATGGCGACGGCGAGGCCCGAGATCGTCAACTTCTCCTTCGGCGGGACCGGGCGGGGGATCCTGTTCGAACTCCTGATCGACTACTACCACGACGTCCGCCGCACCGTCTTCGTGGCGGCGGCGGGCAACGAGGGCTCGTGTGTCGAGCAGTATCCGGCGGCGCTGTCGTCGGTGATCGGGGTGGCCGCGCTCGGGCCGACCGGGCCGGCCGAATGGTCGAACTACGGGCCCTGGGTCGATGCGTGTGCGCCCGGCACCGACCTGGTGAGTTCGTTCTTCGCGAAGTTCGACGGCGACCTGCCGCGCATCAACGGGATCGATGCCGACGACTTCGATCAGTGGGCCACGTGGAGCGGCACCTCGTTCGCGGCGCCGGTGGTGGTTGCAGCGTTGGCCCGGGAGATGGTCGCCACCAACTGCACCGCGGAGGAGGCCGTCGATCGGGTCGTGCGGGCGCCACACCTCGCCCGACTCCCGTACATGGGGACGGTCGTCAACTACTGAGGCCGATGCGCCGTCAGCGGGCGCAGATCTCGAGCATGTCGAGGACCGGCTGGACGCGCGCGACCTCGTGGCTGCGCAGGAGGTTGGCCTTGGCGAGCAGGGCGAGCACCGCCATCGCAGTTTCGGCGACCCGTACCTCGTCGTGGAAGAGGTAGACCGCCGACGCCATCGTCACGCAGACCGGCCAGCCGAGTTCGCGGAACCGGAACGACTGCAGCAGGTTGTCGGTCTGGTAGCGCACCCGCTCGGGGCCGTCGGGCAGGTTGAGCGCGAACCCGAACCCGGGGTCGATCCAGAGCTTGTCGACACCACAGCCGGTCACGAGGTCGAGCCGTTCACGGAAGAACGCCATCTGCTCGTCGATCATCGCGTCGACCGGCGGCACGTCGACGTCGGACCTCGCCGTCTCGCCCGGCGTGTAACAGAGGATGAGACCGGCGTCGTGGCGGGCGATCGCCTCGTACAGCGCCGGGTCGTCGACCCTGCCCGTGAGGTTGATCACCTGCGCGCCGGCCTCGAGGGCGGCGACGGCGACGTCGGTGAGGTACGTCTCGACCGACACGAGCAGCCCGTCGGCGAGAAGGGCGTCGATCACCGGCAACAGCGAGGCGAGCTGGCGGTCGACATCGACGATGTCGGCGTTGGTGCCGGTCGACTCGGCGCCGATGTCGATCATCACGGCACCCTCGACCGTCATGCGGCGGGCGCGGTACAGCGCAGCGGGGACGTCGTGGGCGATGCTCTCGCGATAGGTCGAGTCGCGCGACAGGTTGATCACCCCGAGCTGGTACGGGCGGTCGTCGAAGACCCGTCCCGCGATCTCGAAGGTGCGCACGGGGTGCTCGATCGCCGCGCGGTGGGCCTCCCAGAGAGGGAGCAGGACGTCGGGGGTGATCATGGGTGGTGCTCCTGCCAGGTGTCGTTGAGTTGTGTGAGGTCGCCGGGCTCGATGGGGAGATCGGCGAGGAGGTCGCGCATCGGGCGGCCGAGGCGGGGGTGGACGAGGTCCGGCGCGATGTCGCACACGGGGACCATCACGAATCGGCGCTGGTGCATCCGCGGGTGGGGGACCTCGAGCGAGGGCGTGTCGGAGACGAAGTCGCCGTGCACGAGCAGGTCGAGGTCGAGGGTGCGCGGCCCCCAGTGCACGGTGCGCTGGCGTTCGCGACCGGCTTCGATCCGATGGAGGAGCGCCAGGACGTCGGCGGCGTCGAGGGTGGTGTCGGCGACGAGGGCGGCATTGAGGTACGGGCCCTGGTCGTCGGGCCCGCCGACCGGCGCGGTCTCGTAGAGGGGCGAGACGGCGACGACGTCGATGCCGTCGGCGTCCTCGAGCCCGGCCACGCCGGCGCGCAGGTTCTCCAGCCGGTCGCCGAGGTTGGAGCCGAGCGCGATCAGGCAACGGGTCGTGGGGCTCGTCGTCATCGTGCTCGCTCGATCGCGATCCCGACGCCGTCGGCGGCGTCGAAGATGTCGAGCTTCTGGACGGTGACCCGCACCGCCTGGGCGAGCTCGTTGCGCAGGGCGAAGGTCGCCACGTCCTCTGCCCAGGTCTCGACGAGCTCGACGTGCTCGCCCGAGGCAGCGCGCGCTTCGACGAACTCGACCACGTCGGCGTAGGAGACGTAGGCGCCCGTTTCGCGCACACGGTCGGCGTAGTCGTCGACGGTGTCGATCTCGACGTCGAAGCGGACGCGCTGTGTGGCCTCCCGCTCGAAGTCGTGCACCCCGATGGAGGCGTCGACGACGAGCCCGTTGACGATGATCCGATCAGGAGCACCGGGCCGCGCGCGTCGGCTGGGGGGAGTGGGTTCGGGCATCGCCATGATCCTCGCGGGTGAGGCGGTCGGGTCAACAAACGACGCAGCCGATCCATTCCGCGTTCATGCCGCTCGCCGGAGGCGGTTCAGGCGTGCGCGGGCGGTTCGTGTCTGTTCGGCGGTTTCGATGGCTTCCCGGGCGGCGGTGGTGGATGGATCGTCGTCGCTGTTGTCGGTTTCGTCGGGGAAGGTGGGTGGTCGGGTGCCGACGGGCAGGATGATGCTGCCGTCGGGGCGGATCGTGTAGCTCTGGCCGTGGATGCTGCGGCGTCTGGTGAACTTCTTGCGGTGTTTCTCGCGGTTGTGGTGGCCGCAGTCGACGCCGGCGTTGATCTGGTCGGTGGTGCCGTGGTCGACCCATTCGGTGACGTGGTCGACCTCGCAGAAGTCCTCGGGGAGGTCGCAGCCGGTGTGGTCGCAGCGCCGTACGAGCAGTTTGGCGGCGTCGCGGGCGGGGCCGGTGAAGAGCCGTGCCTTGCGGCCCATGTCGATCACGACGCCCTGTGCGTCGACGACGACGCGGCGGGTGTGGCCGGCGAGTGCGGCGCGCAGCACGTCGTGCGGGTGCAGTGGTGTGCCGTTGGCGGTCTCGCAGTGCATGTGGGCGAAGGCGTCGGGGTCGGCGACGAGGTCGGCGAGGAGATCGCCGGTGGCGTGCGCCGGCAGTCCGGTGAACGGATCGATCGGGTCGCCCGACAAGCGTGGTGGTGGGCGCGAGGCCGGCATCCGCGAGCACCATCGCCCAGGTGCGCTGGTCGCACAGGAGGTTGACGAGCGGGTTGGGTGCTGCCGGTGCGTTGGTGTCGGTGTCGAGGTGGGCGTTGGCTCGGCGCAGCATGTCGACGAAGGCGTCGTAGCTGCGCTGGGCGTGAGTGCGGGCGAGCGGCTTGCCGGACGCGTCGTCGCCGTGCTCGGCGCGGCGGGCGGCGGCGTCGGTGCGGAACTCGTGCTCGCAGAACCGGCGGAAGATCGCTTGGAGCTCGTCGTTGACGAGCGGGTCGCCGCCGGTGGCGTCGAGGTGGAGTTCGCCGCCGACGGTCGCGACGTGGACGTTGCGCCGGTCGAGCTGTTCGTCGCGGTCGCGGTGGGCGCCGTCGGTGTCGGCGAGCATCTCGAAGCGCCCCAGGGCGATGACGAAGTCGTCGTAGCAGTACCGCTCGGCGAGCTCCAGCAGCATGGCCGCGAACTCGACGAGGCGGTCACGCACCCGCGGGTTGCGGTGTACACGGGCGATCGCTGCTGCCTGGGCGACGCCGATGCGCCCGGTCTGGAGCGCCTCGGCCAGACCGGGGACGCCGTTGGCCGCTTGTGCGAGGCGGCGCCCGGCGGCGATGTCGGGGTTCGACGAGTTGCACGTGGCACGCAGGTAGCCCTTCATCGTGCGGTGCCCGTCGGCCAGGTACAGGCGTCGCTGTTCGACGGTGGCCAACGTCAATGCCGTCTCGGCGTCGACGCGGCGGCGCAGCAACTCGAGGGCACGGACCCGCTCGTCGAGTTCGGCATCGGTGGCGTCGAGCAACTCGTCGGCGACGTCGTCGACCGTGCGGTCGCTCCGCCCGATCGTGTCGCACAACGCCCCGAGATCCATACGACCAGCATGACCAAGGGGTGTCACACAGTTGCGCACGCAGGGAAATCCCCGCGCTGGAGGGTCACCGATGCGACGCCATCACACCGCCGGCCGTCAGGGTTCCATCACCACCCAGCCGCGGCGCTGGAGCTCCGCGGCGAGTTGTTCGTCGGAGAACGTCTCCAATGGTGTTCGTGAACGATCGCGCTGAGCCGGCTTCGGCCTGGCCGACACGGGTGCAGACTCGGGTGCGCTCCCTCCGCCGCTTCCTGGAGCGCGGCGATGAACTCGTCGGCCTCGTCACGGGTGAACTTGCCGTTGGCCTGGCGCTGCGTGAAGCCCATCGGGCCGCGTGCGTCTCGGAAGTCCGAGTGCCCTGCTGCGTGCAGCAACTCGGTCAGCTCACGCATCTGGCTCTGTGACGCGGGCGGACCCGACGCTTGTCCGAAGGCCATCGTCTCAGTCTCGCGCCCACGGCCCGGCCGTGCGTGGCGTCCGGTCGCCCTCGGCGCCCGTCGTCCCGCTCCAGTCGGCGGCCCACGGTGCCCCCGGTAGGGTCCGGAGACATCGTGGGCCGACCGGATCTCGTGGCGAGACGTTTCGTGGAGCGGGTGCGGCCGTGGGCCGCACCGGTGCCGGCGGACGGTGCGCCGACGGTCGCGGTGGTCGGCGCCGGGCCGGCCGGGCTGGCGACGGCGGCGCTGCTCCGTCGAGACGGCGTCAGGGCGATCGTGCTCGATCGCGACGAGCGCATCGGTTCGTCCTGGGCCGACCGATACGACTCGCTGCGCTTGAACACCGTGCGGTGGATGTCCGACCTGCCTGGTCTTCGGATGGAGCGGTCGCTGGGCCGTTGGGTCCGGCGCGACGACCTCGTCGCCTACTTCGATCGGTACGCCGAACACCACCGACTGGAATGCGACCTCGGTGCGGACGCTGAGGTCTCGACGATCGAGCCCACCGGACGGAGGTGGGAGATCGCCGGCCCGTCGGGAGATCGGCGCTTCGATGCGGTGGTGGTGGCGACCGGGGCCTCCCGTGCGCCGAAGATGCCGTCGTGGCCCGGGGTCGAAGAGTTCGCGGGAAGGTTCCTCCACGCAGCTGACTACCGCAGTCCCGGTGACCACCGGGAAGCCCGGGTGCTCGTGGTCGGGGCCGGTAGCTCCGGTGGCGAGATCTGTGTCGACCTCGCCCGCGCCGGCGTCGACGTCACGTGGGCGGTGCGGAGCGCTCCGCAGGTGCTTCCCCGCGAGGTCGTGGGCGTGCCCTCCACGCCGTTCGCCCCGGCCGGTGAGGTGTTGCCGGACGCGTGGCTGAACCGGATGGTGCCGTGGCTCGAGCGCGGGATCTACGGTCCGCGCGACTATCTCCCGGAGCCGGAACAGCCGATCATGCGGTTGCTCGCAAAGTGCAAGGAGCCGATGACCGCGGACGGCATCGTCGAGTTGATCCGCTCCGGCCGGGTGCGGGTGGTCGATGCCGTCGCCGACCTCGAGACGCACGGGGCGCGACTGGTCGACGGGAGCCAGGTGGTGGCCGACCACGTGATCGCGGCGACCGGCTACCGCACCGCATTGGAGCCGATCGTGGGTCCCCTCGGCGTGCTCGACGACGACGGCCGTCCGACCGGCCTGGTGCCCCGGCCGGGCCTCGGGTTCGTCGGCTTCCGGGTGCCGCTGACCGGAACGCTCTGGGCGATCGACCGCGACGCCCACGTGGTGGCTGAAGCGATCGCACACCACGTCCGGCCGGACCGGGCGCGCGTGGAGTGACATCGCTCCGAGCGGCGTGCGATCTGAAACGGGCGGCGTCTCGTCGCTACCCTCCTGCGATCGCTGTGCAACGGCGTGCGATCTCCAGCCCGACACCCCCCGAGGAACCCGATGACCACCACCTTCGAAGCGGCGACCGCGATCGCTCCGCGCGGCCATGACGCCGCGGGTCGCAACCAGTACGACGTCGATCTCGTGAGCGAGTACGCGATCATGGGCTCGAAGCCCAACGGCGGCTACATGCTCGCCTGTCTCGGTCGTGCCGCGCTCCATGCGGCACAGGAGGCCGGCGCAACGCACGAGCACGTCATCTCGGCGTCGGCGCAGTTCCTGTCGTCGCCCGACCTCGGCCCGGCGCAGATCGTCACCGAGGTCGACCGGGTCGGCAAGACCGCCAGCCAGGTCGGCGCGACGATCGGTGTCGACGGCGTCCTCGGTGTGCGTGCGCAGTTCACGCTCGGAACGCTGCACGAAGGGACCACGCCCTTCTGGGGCGAGATCGCTCCGTGCCCGTTCCCCCCACTCGAGGGCCTCGCGCCGTCGCCGATGGCCGGCGAGCGCGGCAACTCGTTGCAGTTCGATCCGGAGGCGGGTTTCCAGATGACGCCGGACGGGCCGACGGCGGTCGGCGGCGGCGAGTTCCGCGCGTATCTGCGTGACGAGGTCGACGACGTGTTCGACACGGTCGGGCTGCTCTACGCCTCCGACGTGATGCCGCCGGCGACGTTCGGTGTGGTGCAGACCGGGTGGGTGCCGACGCTGGCGATCACGGTCTACAACCGCGCGCTGCCGGCGCCGGGGCCGCTACGGCTGCGGTTCCGTGTGCAGGTGATCCACGACGGCTACGCGGACGAGATCTGCGAAGCGTGGGACAGCGAGGATCGCCTCGTGATGCAGTCGACGCAGATCACCGCGCTCCGCATCCCGGAGGGTGCGACGCTGCTCCCCGACGCGCGGTAGCCGATCGTCAGCGGTCGATCGTCAGCGTCACGGTGTCGCCGCCCCAGCCGTTGACGAGATCGCTTCTCGCCTCGGTCACGTCGGGCGGGATCACGACACCGGTGAGCGAGCGCGTGAACGGCTGCTCGTCGGCGCTGGTCCCGCCATCGTCGCTCGGGTGTCAGGCCGCGTCGATCGACCGGAGCACGTCGTCGACGGTGCGCGAGGCCGGCGGTTCGCCGGTGCGGGCCATCTCGGCGGCGGCATCCTGCAGCGCGCTGTTGGCCGGTGTCGGAACGCCGTGGAGCCGGCCGAGCAGCACGATCTCGCCGGTGAGGTAGTCGGTTTCGATCGTGCCGGTGCCGCGGCGCAGACTCTGCCACGACGATCCTCCGGCGCGGTGTGGTTCGTCGCCGACGGGCTGGATCTTCAACGCGTCGCCGCGGCGGGCCAGGTCGTCCTCGGCGCTGATCACCGTGATCCCCGCCGCCGCGAGTACCGCCTCGCCTTCGGCCCGCACCATCTCGCCGAGATGTGCGTCCCGGCCGCACACCGCTTCGACGGCGTTGCCGAGGTTCATGAGCAGCTTGCGGTACTTCCAGCTCATGATGTCGTCGCGGGGGATCGAGCCGAACGTGGCGGCTTCGAGCGTGACGGCGAGCTGCTCGCTGAGGTCGTCGACGCCGTGGGGGTAGCGGCCGATGTCGAGGAGGCCGGAGCTCGGCGCAGTCCAGACGCGCACGACGCCGGGGGCGAGGTGGTCGGCGGGGAGCATGACGCAGATGCCGTAGACGTTGGGGAACAGGCGCAGCGCCTGGCGTTCGTTGTCGACGCCGTTCTGCATGCACACGATCGGCTGATCGGTGACGCCGGCGGCGCGGAGGTCGTTCAGCACGCCGACGGTGTCCTGGCTCTTGACGCCGAGCACGAACACGTCGTCGTCGGCGATGTCGATCTCGCCGACCGACGTGGCGACGGGCAGTTCGACGGTCCGTGTTCCGGTGGGCGACTCGTAGCGGAGCCCCGACTCGCGCATCACCTGCCGCGTGCTCGCCGCGGGCGACGGCGACGACCGACGTACCCGCCATCGCGAGGTTGGCGGCGACGACCCCGCCGACTGCTCCGGCACCGACGATGACGATCCGCATGGGGCGAGGCTATGTCCCCTGGTCGATCGGCCGTTGACCCTGCATGGCGTGTTCGGTACGGTCGCAGGCGGGGCGCGTTCCGACGAGGGGGAGAGGGGCGCCGATGCAACGCACTCGCGCAGGCATGTGGGCGGTACTCGTCGTCGTGGGTTCGGCCGCGCTGCAGGCCGGATGTGGCGAGGAAGCCGAGGGAACCGCCGTCGTCACCTGCCCGACGTGATCCCGACGGCGCAACCGGCTCGGCGGGTCGGGTCGTGGGTCACCGACAGTCGGTGGCCACCTCGAGTGCGGCGCAGACCTCGCACATGCGAGCGTCGCTGAGCCGGCCGAGGCGCTCGACAGCAGGGCCGACCGGGACCGACTCGACCGAGTCGAGGTTGACGGCGGTTCGTCGGGGCACCGGGTCGTCGTCGGGTTCGAGCACGACCTCGCTCGAACGAGGGGTGTGTCAGGGTTCGCGGGCCGGCGGGGTCCCGGGCGCAGCCACCGCCCTGATGTCTTGTGATCCGATCCCGACCGGTGCGAAGGTGTCGGCGATGCCACGACTCCGGCGGCGGGATGCGATGAGGTTGCGACGACACCAACGGCGCCGCGCCGCCCTGGTCGGGCTGATCACAGCGGCACTGCTGGCCGGTTGCACCTCGGCGAGCTCGGACGGAGCCGCCGGCGGATCCTCGGTCGAGACCCGCACCTCCAACCCTCCACCGACGAGTGCAGCCGAGGAAGACGACAACTGGAGGAGCACCGAGATCGTCGACGGCGACACGCTGTACGTCTCGGGTCCACTCGGGGAGCTGGAGGTTCGGATCATCGGCGTCAACACGCCCGAGTCGGGCGAGTGCTTCTCCGAGGAGGCGACCGATGCCCTCGCCGAGCTGGTGACCGGGAACGACCTGGTGCTCGTGGCCGACCGATCCGACGTCGATCAGTTCGGGCGTGCGTTGCGCTACGTGGAGACCACCGACGGTGTCGACGTCGGCGCCGAACTCGTCGCCAACGGGTTCGCGATCGCCCGGCGGTATCCGCCCGACGACGCCCGCTCCGACACCTACGCCGAGATGCAGCGGGACGCGCAACGCGAGGGCCGCGGCCTCTGGGCGCCGGACGCGTGCGGGTCGAGCGATCTCGACGGCGTGGACATCGTCATCGACGTCAACGCCGACGCGCCCGGCGACGACGGGGTGAACCTCAATGGCGAATGGGTCAGGTTCACGAACGCCGGCAGCGGACGCGGTCGATCTCGACGGCTGGGAGGTCGCCGACGAATCGGCGTCGCACCGCTACACGTTCACCGACCTGCGCCTGGAGCCCGGAGCCGACGTCACCCTGTTCAGCGGCTGCGGCCCCGACGACGCGACCGCCCGCTACTGGTGCGTGTCGGGCAGCGCCGTGTGGAACAACAGCGGCGACACCGTGTTCCTCCGCGATGGGAATGGCAACATCGTCGCCACGCTGTCGTACGGCGAGTCCGGCTGAGGCTGGATGAGGGTTCGGGCGTCGACCCACGGGCCTCGCGAGTTGCGGTGTGCACCCGGGCACCGCGTGTGCAAGCACATCTGCTCGTGCACGCAGGACATCCGGCGGCCGGGATCGTCATCGAGATCTGAGGAGATGTCATGAAGGTGCTGCTGGTCTGGCTGCAGACGGTGGGCTGGCAGACCGGGTTCAACGCAGTCGTCGCGGGCGAAGCGTTCGCCTGAGGGTCTGTCCCGTGCTCGACGAGGCGAGGGCTTAGCTTTGGACCATGGCCGCGAACCGGACTCGTCGGAAGCGAGCAGCGACGAGGCGTCAGCGGCGCATGAAGCGCGCCGAGAACGATCTCTCCGACGATCAGTGGGCAGCCCTGAAGGCGGCGTGGGGTGGCTGCGCCTACTGCGGCGAGTCGATGTCGCCGATGCAACGCGACTGTGTGCTGGCGCTTTCGCGTGGCGGTCGATACACGCTCGAGAACGTCGTGCCTGCGTGTGGCTCGTGCAATGCGAGCAAGTGCAACGACGAAGTCACCGGCTGGCTCCGCCGGAAGCGGCTCGACGAGCGCGCCTTTCTGCTCCGACACATCGAGATCAGCCGTGAGCTCGTCCAGCGCTTCGGTACCGGACCTGTCGGCGAGATCACGCCCGAGCCGGGCGCAACGGACGAACCGGGTCCCTGACCCGAGCGGTTGGGGACGTTTCGCAGTTCGGCGAGATGGCCGGCCGGATCCGGCGGCGTCGTTCGCCGCGCTGGCCTGCCCTGCTGACCGACGTACCGCAAACCTGCTTGGCTGTCGATCGGTCGTTGCACGAGGCTGCAGCGATGCCCGAGAACCGCTTCGTCGGCGACGTCGCCCGCACGTACGACCGCACCGTCGCGCAGATGTTCGCGCCCGAGGTCCTCGAGCCGACGGTCGACTGCCTCGCATCGTTGGCCGGCGACGGCCCGGTGCTCGAGTTCGCGGTCGGCACGGGTCGGGTGGCGTTGCCGTTGGCCGCCCGCGGTTTCGACGTCGCGGGTGTCGAGCTGTCGGCCGACATGCTCGCCGAGCTGCGGGCGGCGCCGGGTGGCACGGCGATCCGCGCGGTCGAGGGCGACATGGCGACGACTCGGGTCGACGGCGACTTCTCGCTCGTGTACCTCGTGTTCAACACGATCACGAACCTGACGACCCAGGACGAGCAGGTCGCCTGCTTCGAGAACGCCGCCCGCCACCTGCTGCCCGGCGGGCGGTTCGTGATCGAGAACGGCGTCCCCGCCCTGCGTCGGCTCCCGCCGGGTGCGACGGCGGTCCCGTTCGCCGTCGACGACGACTACGTCGGGCTCGACGACTTCACCGATCGCACGCACCTGCAGATCTCCCGGTCCCGCCACTTCCGTCGTGCCGCCGACGGCAGGTTCGAGGAGTTCACCGCGCCGTTCCGCTACGTGTGGCCGTCGGAGCTCGACCTGATGGCGCGCATCGCCGGGCTGATCCTGGAGCACCGCTGGGCAGGGTGGGACCGCTCGCCGTTCACCGGCGACAGCCCGTCGCACGTCAGCGTCTGGCGTCGCCCCACCGGATGACCCCAGCCGGTCTCAGGCGTCGGGCATCCAGAAGGTGAACATCCGGCGGGGATGGATGCGCGCGTAGAGGGCGCCGCCGTCGAGCATCTCGGCCCACTGCTCGCCGTAGCGAGGGACGTAGATGTCGAGCAGCGTCTGCTTGAACTCGGCGTGTTCGGGAGCGTGGACGTCGATGATCTCGGCATCGCCGTGCACGGTCACCGCGAACGACTCGCCGGGCAGGTGGGTGGCGCTGACGGCCGGCCGTTCGCGCAGGTGGCGGAAGCGCACGGACTCGGGCGACGATCCGAAGTGGAACCGGCCCCGGTGGAAGATTCCGTCGACGGGCCCGTTGATCGGTCGGCCGTCGCGGGTGGAGGTGGCCAGCACCAGCAGGCGCATGCCGGTGAGTTGCTCGGCGAGCTGGGCGGCGTCGAGGCGCCGGTCAGGGGTCGTGACATCGCGCAGGTGCCCACCGGCGGCGTCGTAGCTGCGGTCGAGGACTGCCTGGAGCTCGGCCAGGTCCTCGGGACGTTCGTGCATCTGGTCCTCCTCGTTCTACGGTGTAGAGCCAACTACTCTACACCGTAGAGATGCCGCCCCCGACCTCGACCCCGAACTCGTCCTCGCCCTCGCCCCGCTCCGCGCCGCTCAGCGTGGACCGGATCGTCGACGCAGCGTGCCGCATCGTCGATCGCGACGGGCTGGCCGGGCTGTCGATGCGCAAGCTCGGCGCGGAACTCGACGTCGATCCGATGGCCGTCTACCACCACGTCGCCGCCAAGCGCGAGCTGTTGGCGTTGGTGACGGCCCGCACGATCGGCACCATGGCGACGCCCGACCCGTCGGCGTCGTGGGACGACCGAGTGCGATCGTGGGCGACGACCTACTGGGATGTCGTCGCCCGGCACCGCGACCTGACCCTGGCCGGGCTGGCGGACCCCCGGATCGCCGCCGGCGGCCGACCGTCGACCGAGCCGCTCCTCGCGGCGATCGCGGACAGCGGCATGCCCGAGGACCTGGTGGAGCCGACGGCGTTCATCGTCGTCGATGCCGTGCACGGCTCCGCGCTCAGCGTCGCGCCGACCGGTTCCGCTCGCGCCCGGAACCGGGAGCAGGCGCGCCTGCGGGCCGTGTTCGCTGCCGGTCTCGACACGATCATCGCCGGCATCGACGCCCGCGCCCGGGCCGCTGCGACCGTCAGTTCGCCCGGGGCCCCGACCCCCTCCCCGTCTGCGTGAGGGTTCGGGTGGGGCGGCTCACCCGAGTTGCGACGCAAACGTGGGTGGCCGTCAGCGACCGTGTGCGACTCTCCCGGCGGCTCGGCTGGCTCGACCCCGGGCAGGTGGCGGCGACGACCGCGGCGCTGACCCGGTGGGGGCCGAGCCTCGCCGCGCTGTACACCGCCCGGGCGGTCCGGCACCGCAAGCGGGCACGACCCACGCACTCGGTGGTGGCGGCATCGGCGGAGCCCTCTCGGACAAGTGGATCAGGGTTCCCGGGATGTCGACCGACCGTGGAGCGCTCAGCCAGCTGCGTGCTGCGACCGATCCCGACGCCCCGGGTGGAGGGTTCTACGGGCCGCTGTTCGTCACCAATGGTCCGCCGATCCTCGAGCCCTTGGTCCGGCCGGGCAGCGACGGTGCGATCGAGATCAGCTGTCGCCGGCGGACGTCCAGGCGTTGCGGACGAGCTGCTCGAGCGCTGCGGGATCGGCGTCGGACAGCGTCTTGAGGTAGAGGCAGCCCTTGCCGGTTCTGTGCGGGCCGAGGTCGTCGAGCAGCCGGTCCGCGGTCGCTGCGTAGCCGTCGTGGACCCCATAGATCGTCAGCGCCTGCTTGCGTGGTGAGAAGCCGACGACGAACCACTCGTTGGTGCCGGTGGTGTTGGTGTAGGTCGTGGTCCCGAAGCCGACGATCGACGGCCCCCACATCGTCGCCGGTGCGACGGTGATCCGCTCGAACAGGGCGCGCAGCGCATGGCCGTCGGCGCGGCGGCGCTCGTTCGGTACGGCGTCCAGGAAGGCGGTGACGTCCTCTCCGGTCGGGCGTGTCGCGATCGTTCCCATCACCACACTGTTGCACGGTCCCGACCGCGGGCGTCAGGGTTGCGGATGGGTGGACGGAGCCTCGTCGAGCTCGACGAGGACCTCGTTGCGCCGGAGGAACCACGGTTTCCACGGCGGGTCGTAACGCGCCCAGATCGGATCGCCGATCGTCACGTTGGGATCGTTGGGCACCGGCAGCGATTCGGCCGTGTACTGCGTCGGCATCACGAACCGCACTCGGAAGCGGTCGTCGGCCGGCACCTGGGTCACCGGCGACGTCATCGCGATCTTCGTGCTCTGCCCCGGTGACACCTGGTTGGCTCCGACCACCACGTAGCTCGGGCTCTCGTACGCCATCGCGCCAGTGTCGCGCAGGCGGCGAACGCCGGCCGGTCGACCTGGACGTCAGCCGGGGATCACCTCAGCCGGCGGTCACGACGGTTGGTTGAACACCGGCCGCCGCTTCTCGAGGAACGCCATGATGCCTTCGCGGGCGTCCGGGGTCCCGCGGGTGGCGTGGACGGCGGCCCGTTCGGCGGCGAGCAGCTCGTCGAGGGTCTTGTCCTCGCTGTCGTGGAGGGCGTCGAGCATCGCCTTGACGGCGAGGCGAGGCTGGGCGGCGAGTTCGGCGGCGAGGGCGATCGCCCGGTCCTTGAGTTCGGCGAGCGGCCACACCTCGTTGACCAACCCGATCCGAAGTGCCTCGGGGCCGGTGATCTTCTTCGCCCGCAGGATCATGTCGAGTGCATGGTTGCGTCCGACGCACTTCGCGAGCCGCGCCGAGCCGCCCCACGCGGGTGTGGTGCCGAGGTCCATCTCGGGCAGGCCGATCGCGGCGCCCTCGCTGGCCGCGAGGCGGAACGTGCAGCCGAGTGGGAGCTCGAGGCCGCCGCCGAGGCAGTAGCCGAACAACGTGGCGACCGACGGCTTGCCCATCGTCTCGATGCGCGAGATCAGGTTCCAACGCTGGTCGAAGAACGCGTCGACGCCGCGCTCGTTCATCGCGCCGCCGAGTTCCTTGAGGTTCATCCCGACGGAGAAGTTGGTGGTGCCCTCGGCGGTGAGCACGAACGCTCGCACCGAGTCGTCGGCGGCGATGTCGTCGATCACCTCCTCGAGCAGGTCGATGTAGGCGACCGACATGCGGTTCAGAGGGTCGTCGTTGGTCGAGATGATGGCAACGCCGTCGTCGCGCTTGGTGACGAGCAGGGGTTCGGTCGACATGGTGCTCCTCGCGGTCGGCGCCGGATCGGTGGTGTCCGCAACGTAGCTGGCCCGCACCGTCGGAGGATGTGGCGGGTGACGCGCTCGACGGCTGCGGCCACGCTCGGGGTGGCTCTGCCCCATGCCGACCGAGCGAGGGGCGTGCGGCCGTCGACCGGACGAAACCCACCGGTCGGCGTCCGCGGGGGCGGCCTACGGTTCGTGGATGGATTCGGTGGCACCGGCGCCCTTGTCGCGGCCGTACCGGTTCGCTGTGTCGAAGAAGTTGATCCCGAGCTCCGGTCGCAGCGGGCGGCACCTGCAGGGCGCCTTGGAGTCGGAGCGCGAGCACCGCCTGCTCTACGACGAGAGCCTGTGCCTCCGAGCGATCGTTGCCGCGGCTGACGCGGAGGTGGCCGGCCCGACACTTCCCGCAGACGTCATTGATCGGGCGATGGCCGACCACGACGCCCTGGTCCGACGGTTGGGCCTGGTCCGGCGTTCTCGGACATAGCAACGGCAGTGGACCTTGTGGCGCTGCTCAGCCGCTGACGCGGGAGACCATCACCTCGACGTGGTCCGGCGCGCCGCACGTGAGGACGTGGTGCGCCTCGGTCGAGGTCCACCACATTTCTCCGTCCACCTCGATCGTCGCCCGGACCGCGTACGTGAAGCCCTCGTCGATGATCGACGGGTCGTAGGTCAGCTCGACGTCGATCGGCACGTTGCCGGGCTCCTCGATCCGCCGGCTCGCCACCGTCTCGGCGGGCGCATCGGCTCGGGAGACGTCGGCGAGGGTCACGATCAGTGCGGCGTTCGGCGGCATGGCGATCCGCTCGCGGTAGAAGACGGTGACCGTCAGTGTCGCCGTCTCGGCATCGTCACCCATCACGCCATCGTATGGTCGACGCCCGGCCCGCTCGTCCGAGAGCGTGGGATCGCAGGTCGAGCTCGCGTGGCAGGTCGTCCCGGCGTTCGAAGTCGGCGTCGTCGCCGATGTTCGGCATCGCCAACAGCGCGTCGGCGAAGCCCTCGGGTCGCAGCACCTGAGCGGGGCCCTGCGCGGCTGCGGCTCCGTTGATCGGGGGATCGTCGTGCTCACGATGGGACCTCCGACCGGTTGACGTCGGACCGGCCGGGTGGTTCTCTCGTGGTAGAGGCACCGTGACCTCGGGAGGCGCGATGGAGACCGCTGGTGGTGGACGTCGAATCGGTCCTCGTTGGCTCCCGGTGGTGCCCCTCGTGCTTGCTGCGTTGCTGTCGGCGTGTGGCGAATCGGGCGCTGACAGCGGAGTCGTGACCGAACCGTTGCCGAGTTCGATGTGTGCCGCCGGTTCGGCGCCGCAGGTCGTGGCATACGAGTTCGACGGCGGCGACGTCGAGTGGGTGTCGTGTACCGACGAGGTCGGCTATCGGAGCCTGCTCCCGGTGGTCGATGGTGTCGTGTACGTCGCCACGTTCGACCTGGGCGCGCCCTCGGAGGTGACCGCACTGGACGCGGCGACCGGCGAGCCGGTGGAGGATGCGCCGGCGCCACCTCCTCCACGGGGCACCGTGGCGGGTCAGCCGTACACCGGTCAGCCGTCGCGCGTCGAGGTGGGTGACATCACGATCATCGGTGGACAGGACGACGAGGTCCGGGCGACCTCCGCCGATGGGGCCCGGTTGTGGTCGCAGCCGGGGGTCTGGGCCTACGACAACGTCTGGGCGATCGACGACGGTGCGGTGTTCGCCGTCGAGGACGGCTCGCGGTTGGTGGCCTACGAGGTCGACACCGGCGAGGTGCGGTGGTCGTACGAGGGTGATCCGTACCGGGAGGGGCTGTGGCCGTTCCACGCCGTTGACGGTCGGCTGTACACACTGTGGTCCAACCTGCAGGTCCGCTCGACCGCGGACGGTGAGCTGCTGTGGCGCACCGACTACCCGGCCGACGAGATGGAAGCCACGGGTCTGCGGATGTCCGGCGTCGACACCGACGGCACGCGCGTGTTCGTGTCGTTCGCGACGGAGGCCTCGGCCGGCGACTGATCGCGGTTCACCGGCGACGAGCGCGTCGCACGTCAGCGTGTGGCGTCGCCTGCCGGCCCGGGACCCCTGACGGTTGCTGCGACCGCTCGCTGCGACTTCACCGCCGGCCTGCACCGGTGCTCGTTGTGGTCCTCGATGAATCCGCCGCAGGCATCACAGACCAGCTCCAGCCAGCCGCGTCGCCTGCGTCGTCGTCGGTCATGGGTCGAGTGTCGCGCTCGCTGCCGGGGAGGGCAACACGTCGTGATGGAGGTCCATCCCCCCTCCTTCCGCCGACGGTTGCTATGCGGATGCCCCTGCCCGCGCCGATGTCGTCGCGCAGGTCGCGGGAGCTGACGATCTCCTTGCCGAACGGGAACAGCGCCAGCGGCACGAACTTGAACGACTGGATGCCGAACGGGATCCCGATGATGGTGATGCACAGCAGCACACCGGAGACGGCGTAGCCGAGGGCGAGCAGGAGCCCCGGGATGAACCAGAGGATGTTGCCGAGGGTGCTGCCGGTGAGCGCCGTCGGCGATGGCACCGCGGTGCGCCCGAACGGCCAGAGCGCGAAGTTGGCCAGCTTGAAGCACTGGCGTCCGAACGGAAGCAGGATGATCGTGATCGACAGCAGCACGCCGATGGCGGCCCAGATGATCGCCATCCAGAAACCGTTCAGGATCAACCACAGGATGTTGCCGATGGTTCTCATGGGTTCCTGACTGCCGTGGCGTTGGTGGGTCGACGGTCGACCCGAGGACTCCATCATGGCCGAGTCGGACCTGGAGGATCTGTGTCCCCGCTGCGGGTGATCGAACGAAGGTCGTCAGTCCTCGAGGTGCTGGTGGAGGATGCGGAGCCGTCGGATCCACGCCTGAGTCGACGTTCGGCCCTGGCAACGATTCGGTCCGGAGCGTAGGCAGAAGAGGTATGTGGCGTCGGCTGCTCGGTGTCCTGCTGGTGGGCGTGATCGCCGGCTGCGGTGGCTCGTCCGACCCGTCCGCTTCGCCGACGCCCGCTCCGTCATCCGTTGTCCCCTCGGTGAGCGTCGCGACGCCGAACGAGTCGACACCGGTCAGCGCCGTCGAGTCCGGTGACGTCGAA
>CAVORH010000045.1:0-21098 GCA_963698565.1 Ilumatobacteraceae bacterium | reverse complement strand
CTCCGGGTGGGACGGGTCACCCGAATCCCGACACAAACAGCAACGCCCCCACCCCCACGTTTGCGTGCAACTCCGGGTGGGACGGGTCACCCGAATCCGCACACAAACGGATGTGTCACACGCCGGTGTGGTCGAGCACGTTGGCGGTCACGCGGGCGACGGCGGGGTCCGAGGCGAGCCCGAAGACCCAGTCGGTCGTGCCGACGGTGACGACCTCGCCGCCGTCGGGCCCGAACGGGCGGCAGGTGAGCATCACCGCGTTGCCGTGGCGGACGCGTGCGAGGTTCGTGTCACCGGCATCGCCGTAGAGGCGGGTGGCGATGAACTCGGCGTCGCCCTGGTCGCTCAGCGCCGAGATCGACGCCGGGTACTCGCCGACGACGAGGTTGCTCGACGGGGTGAACGCGACGATCTCGATGTCGGCGGGCAGCCCGGGGTGCAGCCGAGCGATCGGGAGCTGCAGGTCGTCGAACGTCAGCGGACAACCCAGCGTCTCGTAGCCGACCACGCCCTCGTCGGCGCCGAGCACGTCGCCGTAGCCGAGACCCGTGCCCTCGAGCATCCAGTGATCGTCCCGGTACACCACGAAGCCGCCGACACCACGAGGGGTCGCCCGACCGAAGCGGTGGTAGAGCCCGAACGCCGAACCGGCACCGAGCAACTCCCACTCCGGTCGGCCGACGAGCGGGTCGGCCCACATGCCGGACATCTCGTCGGGTCGGCCGTCGGCCACGACCGGGTCGGCGAGATGCGCCGCGTACTTGTGGCACACCATGTTGATAGCGCCGCTGATGGCGCCATCGACGGCGCCGCTCTCGTCGCCGTCGCCTTCGAGGCGGACCTGCCAGAACATCGTGTTGCCCGAGAAGCTGACGAAGCTCCCGCCACCGCGCACGTGCTCCTCGACCGCTCGGCGCTGCCCGGCGGACCAGTACTCGTCGTGGCCCACGCTGATCACGGTGTCGTAGCCGGCGAGCGCGTGGGGGTCGAGTTCCAGGTCGGACGACACGGCGTAGTCGAACCGGTAGCCGCAACGTTCGGCCCACTCGACGAAGCGACGAGCGTGGGTGAACCATCCGGTCGAACCGATTGCGGCGGGATAGTCGTGCTCGGTGCGGTACGCCTGGAAGATCGCCCCGTCGACGTCGGGTTCCTCGCCCCAGCGCACCGGGCGGGCCTTGCGATCGTCGCGGTCGACCTCGGGCCGCGACAGGATTCCGCGTCCGAACGGACGGGCGTGCGACACGGTGTGGCCGCCGGTGTAGAGGCTGCGACCTCCCCATGTGTTGTACGCATGCCAGGTGTTGGTGTCGAGCACGTACAGCGCCCGAGGTCGAGCGGGATCGTCCGGCCGGCCACGCACGACGAAGCAGGCGTGGGCGACGTCGCGTCCGGCGGGGGCGCCGTGGGCGGTGAGTGTCACGAGGTGGAAGCCCGACTGCCAGTCGCCGCCGATCTCGAACTCGACCGTCGCCGGCCAACGACAACCGGCAGCGTCGGCGTCCGGCGGCGGTGCGACGAACGTCCCCTCGACGTCGAGGGCGTGCCAGCGCGGTTCGCGTGTCGCCCCCCAGCGTTCGATGGCGACGTCGAAGCGAGTGGAGCGGGTGGAGACGTGCAGCGTCACCGTGTCGCCGGGCCGGTAGCTCAGCCGACCGGCGTAGCCCTCGATGTCGTCATGGAAGGTCTGGTCGTCGGCCATCCACCGAACCTACCGATCGCCGATCAGACCCGTTTGCGTTGCAGTTCCGGAGTGACGGGTCACCCGAACCGCAACACGAACATGGGTGCCCTTGGTCCCTGGTGGGCGTCGGTCGATCGGCGCACGATGCGGGTGTGGACGATTCAACGGTCATTGAACAGTTCAAGGCGCTGGGCGATCCGGTCCGCTGGACGATCGTCCGCGAACTCCGCTCGGGGCAGCGATGCGCGTGCGATCTCGCCGAGCGAGCGAACGTGACCCCACCCCTGCTCTCCCACCACCTCAAGGTGCTGCGCGAAGCGGGCCTGATCACGGGCACCCGGCGCGGCCGTTGGATCGACTACGACCTCGACCACGAGGCGATCGACGGACTGCTCGCAGGGTTCGAACGAGAGGCGGTGCGGTGATGAGCACCTCGGCTCTCGTCGAGCATCGCATGCGGTCCTCCGCACGTCGACCGCTGCTGCTCGCCGGTGCCGCCGTGCTGTGGGTCGTCGCCTACCGGGTGAACCTGCGGTGGTGGGACTGGGTCGTCTACGACGTCGCCGGGCTCGACCCCGAGACCCGTTTCGGCAGCGCCGTTCACTTCTTCCTGTACGACACCGCCAAGATCGCACTGCTGCTCACCGGCGTGATCTTCGTCGTCACGATCGCGCGGAGCTTCATGTCGGTCGAACGCACCCGGGCGCTCTTGGGCGGACGCCGCGAGGGTGTCGGCAACGTCGTGGCCGCCGGGCTGGGGATCGTGACGCCCTTCTGCTCGTGCTCGGCCGTGCCGGCGTTCATCGGCTTCGTCGCCGCAGGCGTCCCGCTCGGCGTGACGATGAGCTTCCTGATCGCCAGCCCACTCGTCAACGAGATCGCCATCGTGATGCTGCTCGGGCTGTTCGGCTGGCAGATCACCGTGCTGTACATCGTGGGCGGTACGACCATCGCGGTCGTCGCCGGCTACGTGCTCGGCCGGATGCACCTCGAGAAGTGGGTCGAGCCGTTCGTGTTCGAGACCCGCCTCCACGGCGCACCGATCGATCCGTCGACGCACCTCACCTGGAACGACCGCATCGACATGGGCATCGAGGAGGTTCGCACGATCCTCCACAAGATCTGGCCCTATCTGCTCGTCGGCATCGGGCTCGGCGCCGCGATCCACGGATGGGTTCCCGACCAGTGGATCGCCGACCACGCGACCAACGGGTTCTGGGGCGTGATCGTCGCGGTCGGACTCGGTGTGCCGCTCTACTCGAACGCCGCGGGCATCCTTCCGCTCGTCGAGACCTTGCACGACAAGGGCCTCCCGATGGGAACGGTGCTGGTGTTCATGATGAGCGTCGTCGCACTGTCGATGCCCGAGATGGTGCTGCTGCGGCGGGTTCTCAAGAAGCCGCTCATCGCCACCTACGTCGCCGTCGTCGCCAGCGGAATCCTCGCGATCGGCTACCTCTTCAACTTCGTTCTGTGAAAGGACGCCCCATGGACATCAAGATCCTCGGCACCGGATGCGCCAAGTGCCAGAAGCTCGAACAACTCACACGTGGGGCCGTCGACTCGCTCGGCCTCGACGCCACGATCGACAAGGTCACCGACCCCGGCGAGATCGCTGCGTGGGGCGTGATGTCGACGCCGGCGCTCGTCGTCGACGATCGGGTCGTCGCCGTCGGCCGCGTGCCGAGCGAGGCCGACCTGACCGCGCTGCTGGCCGGAACGACCTGACGCGCCCCGCCGTCGACCCCGTTTGCGCACGATTCCGGGTGGGACGCCTCACCCAGATCTGCACGCAAACGGTGGTGATCAGAACAGGGAGTCCTGCGTCGGCTCGGGCGGCAGCGGGCCGACCTCGACGAGTTGCGTCAGATCGCTGATCGGGATCGCGCCGCGGCGGACGAGTGCGTGGTTGCCGTCGGCAGCGCCCCCGCCCATCCAGACCGCGACCGGGCAGTAGCGGCGTTCGAGTGCCTCCGTCGCGCCGGCCCACGTACCGCCGGACCCGTCCTGGGCGGCGACGACGAACGTCACCTGCGACAGGGCGTGGACGATCTTGTTGCGGCCGTTGGCGCTGCCTGCGCTGAACCGGGCGTCGGGGGCGTACGGGCTGGCGATGCACAACTCACCGGCGTGCACTCGTCGTCGGACCTCCGCGCTCCGAGACGCCAGCGAGATCCCCTCCGCCGGTATCCCGACCGCCACCCCGCCGGCATCCAGTGCGCCATCGATCGCCGCCCGGTCGACGCCGCGGGCGAGTCCGGTCACGACGGCCCGGCCGTGTTCGACCGCGAGTTCGCCGGCACGACGGGCGACGTCGAGCGCCGGCTGGTCGGCCTCGCGGGAACCGACGACACCGAGGCTCGGACCCCCGAGCGACTCGACCGGCCCGGCCGCGAGCAGGAACGGCGGGCACGCATGGCCGAGCCGTTCGCGCAGTCGTGTCGGAAACGAGTCGTCGAGCGCCGAGATCAGTGAGATGCCGCCGTCGGCGAGGCGTTCCTGCTCGAAGCTCATCGCCGTGGCCGCGTCGAGGAGGGTGCGGTACCGGACGGCCTCGTCGTCGGCGACGCCGGCGCGCTCGGCGATCGTCGAGACGTCGGCATCGAGCAGCTCGGCCGGATCGACGTGTTCGACGAGTTGCCAGAACTCGCGGGCGGTCATCGGCGCGGCGTCGAGCCGGACGAGCCGGTTGGTGAGCAGCAGTGCGGCTCGGCTGCGGTCGGGTGAGACGACATCAGGTCCTCAACATCAGCACGTCGCATCAGCACACGAACATCAGAACGTCGAGGACAGGGCCACCGGGTGGACGACGGGTGCGCCGGCGCGCCGCAGGAGACGCCCGACTTCGGTCATGGTCCAGCCCGAGTCGACGAGGTCGTCGACGAGCAGGACCGGTGCGTCGACGATCGGGCCGGTGACGGCGAACGCACCGTCGACGTTGACCTGCTGGTGAGCCGAGTTGCGCTGTTCCTTCTGGGTGGGCCGCTCGGCGATGCGTTCGAGCACCGGGTGGTACGGCAGGCCGAGCCGGGCGGCGAGGCGTTCGGCGAACCCGGGCACGAGCGTGGGGTGGCGGGTCGACGGCACCGCCGTGACCCACTCGGGGGCGGGGGCCGGCGCCCAGTCGGCGATCAGTTCGGCGAGCGCGTCGACGAGGCGGTCGTCGAAGACACCGGCGGTGAGTTTGCCGTCGCGCACGAGTTGGCCCCAGCCGGCGTCGCCCCACATGGCGAGGGCTCGGCCGTCGGCGAGCTGTTCCTCGACCGGGATCTTCTTGCGGCCGCCGGTGTCGGTGTCGAGGTACATCTTCTTCGGGTTGACCTCGATCGGGCGGGTGAGCAGGAAGCGTTCGGCCGCGGCAGCCAACTCCACCGACGGCTGACGAACCTCGGTGTCGCCGGTGCAGTTGTCGCAGATGCCGCAGTCGTCGGCGGCCGGGTCGTCGAGCAGGTTGGCGATGAACCGCATCCGGCACCCCGTGGTGTGGAAGTAGTCGACCATCGCCTGCTGTTCGAGCCGCCGCTCCGTCGTGACGGCTTCGACGCGGCTCGCCGGGTAGGTCCAGGGCGCCAGGGTGCGCTGGTAGCTGGTGCCCGCGACGCGTTCGAGCACGCCGTCGACGTCGAGCTGCTTGACGACGAGTTCGAGCGTGCCGATCTTCACGTTGAGCTTCACCTGGATCCGCATCAGCGGCACGGGCCCGTCGAACGAGTCGAACGCCTGGACGATGTCGTTGACGAGATGTTCCTCGGCGAAGGCCTGCTCGATGAACCAGTCCTGGATCTGCTCGTCCTCCTGCCCACGCAGCAGGATCCCCCGGCTGGTCTCGAGTGCACGGCCGGCGCGGCCGACCTGCTGGTAGTACGCGACGGGCGAGCCGGGCGACTGGAAGTGGACGACGAAGCTGAGGTCGGGTTTGTCGTAGCCCATGCCGAGGGCGGTGGTGGCGACCAGGGCCTTGATCTCGTTGGTCTGGAGCTTGCGTTCGGCCTCGATGCGCGCCTCGTTGTCGAGCGACCCGAAGTAGGCCTCGACCTCGATGCCCTGCGACGCGAGCCAGCCGGCCACGTTCTCGACGTCGCGCACGGTGAGGCAGTACACGATGCCGGAGCCGTCGAGTTCGGGGAGTGTCTCGGCGAGCCACGCGAGACGTTCGGCCTGACGGTCGAGGCGGATCGTGCTGAGCGCGAGACCCTGGCGTCGCAGCGGCCCGCGGAACGTGGTGAGCTCCGCGCCGAGTTGGTCGGCGACGTCGTTGACCACGCGGTCGTTGGCGGTGGCGGTGCAGCCGAGGATCGGCACCGACGACCCGGCGAGGCGGTCGACGATGCGTCCGATGCGCCGGTAGTCGGGCCGGAAGTCGTGGCCCCAGTCGGAGATGCAGTGCACCTCGTCGATCACGATCAGCCCGGGGCGGGCGCCGACGATCGGCATGATCTTGTTCCCGAACTCGGGGTTGGCGAGCCGCTCGGGTGAGATCAGCAGCAGGTCGACGTCGTCAGCGCGCAGCTGCCGTTCGAGTTCGGCGACCGTGGTGGCGGACGCGCTGTTGATCGTCTCGCAGCGCAGCCCGAGCCGCCGGGCGGCGTCGATCTGGTTGCGCATCAGGGCGAGCAGCGGCGAGATCAGCAGCGTCGGCCCGGCGCCCTGCGCCCGCAGGAGGTGGGTGGTGAGGAAGTAGACGGCGCTCTTGCCCCAGCCGGTGCGCTGCACCACGAGGACCCGCCCCCGGTCGTCGACCAGTGCTGAGATCGCCTCGCGCTGGCCGTCGCGGAACTCGGCGTCGGCACGCCCGGTCAACGTCCGGAGCGCTTCGAGCAGTGGGTCGGGTTCCGCCATGCACCCCATCATGGCGGAGGGGTGTTCCGGAGTTCGCGGGGATGCCCGCCGTCGTGGGCGGTCAGAGCTGCGCGGCGAGTCGCTGACGCTTCGCCTGGTACTCGGCTTCGGTCAGGAATCCACCGGCCCGCAACGCGCCGATGGCGCTGAGCAACACCTCGGCCTCGACGCTGCGCAGCCACGACACGCCGGCCGATCGGTCGGCGATGTCCACGGTGGAGCTGTCGGTGTCTACGAGCACGACCTTTCATCGGCAGCGAGTGGGGCGAGCTTGACCATCCGGCACCGCACCCCGGTGACCCCGATCTGTGTCAGCCACGACGTCGTGCTCGGACGTCGTCGCTGACGCCGACGTCCGAGGGGACCGCGGCGGGTCAGCTGTTCGATCGGCTGGCGACGCAGATCGGGTTGGTGCACTCGAGCGACTTGCAGGGCCGCCGGGCCCGGTGCCGCCGGGCGCGTTCCTGGGCGAACCCTTCGACGCACACCTCGTTCGGGCAGGTCTCGAATCCGCACGGCAGGCCGGCTCGGTGCCGCTCGGCCTGTCGACGAAGCGCAGCGCCGGCGTCGTCCGTCGCGTCGGCGCGCTCCGCAGACGGAGCGGGGGTCGCCGGCTCGGCATGTCGCGCCTTGACGCAGACCGGCACCGGACAGTTGCTCCTGCCACACGGCTCACCCTTCGCATGCGCTTGGGCTTGTGCGTCGGCCTTGCGCTGCGCCTTCTTCAGACGTCGACGCTCACGGAGCGGCGCGCAGATCTCGCAGCCCCGGACCTTGCAGATCCGACCTCGTGAGTGCGCGACCGCCTGCTGTTGCTTCGCAGTGAGCTGAGGTTCCTCGGCCGCGGCCTTCGGGGGGCGATTCGACTGTTCACCCTTCGGTGCTCGCGGAACCGGATGATCAGCCATGGTGCGACCGAGTATCGCCGCGTTCGCGCGCAGACCCTCGTGTCACGACACTCGCAGATCCCGGTGTGCCAAGCTCGGTCGGTGCCTGTCCTCGCCCTGTGGGCCACTCCGCGCACCGTGTCGACTGCGTTCGAGCGGATGATGATCGAGCGCGGTGACCATCTCGTGCTCGACGAACCGTGGTCGCGTGCCTACTACTTCGGACCCGAGCGACGGTCGGATCGGTACCCGTTGACGTTCCCCGAGTCGACATACGCCGCGGTCGAGGCCGGGGTGCTCGCCGCCGGTCGGACGACGACGGTGTTCGTGAAGGACATGGCGTACCACGCGGCGCCGGGCATCTCCGACGACGCGCTGCAGGCGATGACGCATACGTTCCTCGTCCGCGACCCGCGTGCGGCGCTGACCTCCCTCCACCGCCGGTGGCCGGACTTCACCGACGACGAGGCCGGCTACGAAGCGCAGCGGGTGCTGTTCGAGCGCGTGTGCGACGTCACCGGCTCGACGCCGCCGGTCATCGACAGTGACGACTTGCGGGCCGACCCCGATCGGGTGATCGCCCGGTGGTGCGAGCAGGTCGACATCGACCATCGCCCCGAGTCGCTGCAGTGGGAGGCCGGCATGCAGCCCGAGTGGCAGCTGTGGAGGAGCTGGTACGAGAACGCCGCGGCATCGACCGGATTCGCCCCGCCGTCATCGGCGCCACCCGATCACGAGGAGCTTTCGGCGCGGGTCGCCGGGCTCCTCGCGGCCGCCGAGCGAGACGTCGCACCACTCCAGGCTCACGCACTCGTGGCCGAGACTCCTCGCTGAACCTCAGGACCCGTCGGCGGCGGCGCCGGCGAGGTGCTCGTGGAGGCGGCGCACCAGATCGAGCTGTGCGCCGACCTCCGGCCCGGCGGCGGGGCGGTGGCGGCGAACGTGGTCGAGCGCCTCGTCGAGTGGGACCGCCAACGACACGAGCATCGCCACCGCCACGGTGCCCGCCCGGCCGATCCCGGCCGCGCAGTGCACGATCAGCCGCTCCCCCGCCACGACCCGGTCGACGAGCCCGGTCAGCACCGGGGCGAACTGCTCGAGGGTCGGCGCGTGCAGATCGGGGATCGGATGCCACACGACCCGCGGCGGCGGCTGGGCGCGCAGCCACACCACGTAGTCGGGATAGCGCTCGGCGAGTTCGTGCTCCTCGTTGAGGCACACCACGCCGTCGGCGCCGACCCGCGCCATCAACCCCTCCGGGTCGGGACCGATCGCGTGCTTGCCGCACAGCCACAGCCGACCCTGCGCGGGCGGTGGCAGCGGGATGTCGTGGATGCCGCCGTCGAGGTTCACGTGATCCGTCGTTCCCGGCGCGCTACTTGAGGAGCGGATCGCGTGGCAGGCCGAGGATGCGTTCGCCGATCTGGTTGCGCTTGATCTCCGAGGTACCGCCGGCGATCGACATGCCGCGGTGCATCAGCACGAGCAGGTTGCTCAGCCCGCCCGGGCCGTCCATGAACAGCGAGTCCGGTCCGTTGAGCTCGGTCATGATCGCCGCGGCCTCGTGGCCGATCTCCGACAGCACGAGCTTGGTCATCGCTCCTTCGGGGCCGGGCTCGCCGCCGGCGACCGCACGGTTGGCGCTGCGCAGGTTGAGCAGCCCCATCGCCTGGTGTTCGGCGATGTAGCGACCGATGCGGGCCGCACCGCCGTCGAGACGTTCGGGGTGGGCGTCGAACGGGGCGACGAGCGCGGCACCCGGCATCGACATGCCCCCGGTCCCTCCGCCGATGCTGACGCTCTCGTTGCCGAGCGTCGCCCGGGCCACCGTCCAGCCGCCGTCGACCGGGCCGACCACGTCGTCGTCGGGCACGAACACGTCGTTGAAGAACACCTCGTTGAAGTCCGAGGCGCCCGACGTCTGCTTGAGGGGGCGCACCTCGACGCCGTCGGCGTGCATGTCGATCGCCATCATCGTGATGCCGTCGTGCTTGGGCACGTCGGGGTTGGTGCGCACGGTGGCGAACCCCATCCCGGCCACGTGGGCCCCGCTGGTCCAGACCTTCTGGCCGTTGACGAGCCAGCCGCCGTCGACGCGGGTGGCCTTGGTCTTGACGCCCGCCGCGTCGGAGCCGGCGTCGGGCTCGCTGAAGAGCTGGCACCAGATCACGTCCTGGTTGAGCGCCGGGGTCACCCACCGGTCGATCTGGTCCTGGGTGGCGTACTGGATGATCGTGAGGATGTTCCACGCCGTGATCCCGTAGGCCGGGCGGGTGATGCCGGCATCGGCGAACTCCTGCTCGATCACGAGCTGTTCGACCGCCCCGGCGGCGCGCCCGTAGGGCTTCGGCCAGTGCGGCATCACGTAGCCGGTCTCGATCAGGCGAGTGCGCTGCTGGTCGGCCGGCAGGTCCTTGATGCTCTGCGCGAAGGCGCTGACCTCCTCGCGGATGGCGTCGGCCTCGGGCGGCAACTCGACGGTCTTCTCGCGGGCGACGCCGCGGCGGGTGATGTCGGTGAGTTCTCGTGCGGCACCCGCGGCGTCGAGGTAGTGGAGCAGCGTGGTGGCGCGGCGCATGTAGAGGTGGGCGTCGTGTTCCCACGTGATCGCGATGCCGCCGTGCACCTGGGTGTTGAGGTTGGCGCAGAGGTCGGCGGCGGGCGCCGCGAGCGTGGCGGCCGCCGCGGCGGCGTAGGTGAGCTGGTCGCCACCGGTGGCCGTGGCGCGGGCGGCGTCCCACACGGCGCTCGTGGCGAGTTCGGTGGCGACGGCCATGTTGGCGCAGTGGTGCTTCACCGCCTGGTACATGGCGATCGGGCGGCCGAACTGGATGCGTTCCTTGGAGTACTCGGCTCCCATCTCGGTGCACTCGCGGGCGACGCCGACCGCATCGGCCGACAGGATCACCCGAGCCAGATCGACGAGCACGCGACGAGCCCCGGCGATCACGGTGACGGGTGCGCCGTCGAGGGTCACCCGGGCGCTGGGCCGGGACGGGTCGAGGCTCAGCGGCATGTCGATCGTGACACCACCGCCAGCCACGTCGACGACGGCCACGTCGTCACCGACCGGCACGAGCAGCAGCGATGCGAGCCGAGCACCGAGCACGACGCCGGCGTCGCCGGACGCCGCACCGTCCGACACCGTCACCGAACCGCCGAGCGCGACGGCGCCGATGGTGGTGCCGTCGGCCAGTCCGGGCAGGACCCGAGCCTTCAGGTCGTCGTCGCCGGCGGCGGCGATCACCGCGCTGGCGATCACGGTCGGCACGAACGGCCCGGGTGCGACGGCGCGGGCGAGTTCCTCGACGAC
Source organism: Ilumatobacteraceae bacterium (assembly GCA_963698565.1). GTDB lineage: Bacteria > Actinomycetota > Acidimicrobiia > Acidimicrobiales > Ilumatobacteraceae > Sva-07. Next base: position 10,375 of record CAVORH010000045.1, on the reverse strand, counting down.
GAGGACCAGTTCGTCGATCCCGTAGCCGGATCCGCCGACGTCCTCGGGCAGGTGGAGCCCGAGCCAGCCGAGCTCGGCGAACTCGGACCAGAACTCCGGCAGCACGTCGTCGGACGACTCGAGCCGCTCGCGGGCGGCGCCGCGCAGGTTGCGCTTCTCGGCGAAGCTGCGCACGGTCTCGGCGAGCGCCTTGTGGTCCTCGGTGATGGCAATCGACATGGTGAACTGACCTCTGTTGGCGAGATGGTTGGCGAGATGGTTGGCGAGATGGTTGGCGAGATGGCTGGCAGGAGATGGCCGGCAGGAACGGAAGCCGCCATCTTCCCCGACCGCCCCGTCCAACGACGACTCCAACCACTCAAGCGATGAGCGAGACCCCCGCATACGGTGCGTTCGCTCATCACCTCCCAGCCCCACCCAGAGCGATGAGCGAGACCACCGCATACGGGGCGTTCGCTCATCACCTCACAGCACCACACCAGAGCGATGAGCGAGACCACCACATACGGGGCGTTCGCTCATCGCCTGACTGGTTGCGCGCTGGGGGGTCGGCGGCCGCGGGGTCAGGCCGACGTCAGGGTGGCTTCGAACAGGTCGAGGGTGGCGACCGCGAAGGCGACCATGTTCGCCTCGCGGTCGTCGATGCCGGTGAGCAGGTGCCGCGTCGCGTCGACGGGGCCGGTCACCGCCGCCCAGCAGTGTCCGGCCGGATCGCCGTACGGGTTCGCTGGTCCCGCGGCGCCGGCCTCCCCCAGCCCCCAGGTGGCGTCGAGGCGCGCCGCCGCCGATCGTGCGAGGTGGTCGGCGAACGCCTCGGTGGCGCCCCGCATCCCCTCCGGCCGCTCGACCGCGCCGTGCATCCAGGCCCGGTACGCAGCGGCGGTGTAGATCACCGCGCCACCGAGGTAGTACGCCGATGCGCCGGGCACCGACAGCAACGCCGCCGAGACCAGGCCGCCGGCCGACCCTTCGGCGACGGCGACGGTCTCGCCGCGCTCGCGTCAGGAGGGCGGCGATACGGCGGGCCGGTTCGGTCAGCGAGGCGTCGAGCATGGCGACAGCATCGCGTAGCGTCGACTCGCGCGACGTGCCGTCGGCGGAGCGGCCGTGGCACCGTGACGATGCGACCGGGGCGCGAGGCTGTGCGGATGCTGGTGATCGATGCCGCCAACGTGATCGGGTCCCGGCCGACGGGTTGGTGGCGTGATCGGCCGGGAGCGGCACGTCGCTTCGCGGAGCAGGTGCGGGCGACGGTGGTGGCGGGCGGGTTGGTCGCCCCTGTGGCCATCGTGCTGGAGGGCCAGTTCCGCCGCGGCGCCGACGAGTCCGACCTCGATGGTGTGGCGGTGGTGCATGCGCCCGGCGAGGGTGACGACACGATCGCCGCGATCGCCGCGACCCACCGTGGGGCGGTGGTGGTCACCGCCGATCGCGGGTTGGCCGAGCGGGTACGGGCCGCCGATGGCACGGTCGTCGGGCCGAAGTGGCTGCTCGATCGGCTCGTCGACCCGACCGGCTGACGTCGGCGGCCGGCCGACGGACACCTACATCCGGACGCGCTCGTTCTTCGGGTCGTACATCGACGACAGCGAGGCCCGCGCCGGGAACCGTTCGCCGGCGACGACGATCTCGAAGCCGCCGGCGCGTACCAGGTCGCCGGTCACCCCGTCGGCGTGCTCGACGTAGCCGAACCCCATCGCCCCGCCGAGCGTGTGGCCGTACGCGCCGGAGCGCACGTAGCCGACCGGCGTGCCGTCGAGCAGGATCGGCTCCTCGCCGTGGAGCAGCGGTTCGGGATCGTCGAGCAGGAACTGCACCAGCCGGTTGCGGTACGGCCGCTGCTCGTACTGGGCCAGCAGCGCGTCCCGGCCGACGAAGCCGCCGGGCTTGTCGAAGTCGACTGCGAACTTCAGGCCGGCCTCGAGCGGCGAGTCGGAGTTCTCCATGTCGAGGCCGTAGTCGAGCCGGCCCGCCTCGGTGCGGGTGCTCTCGAGCGTCGCCATGCCGGCGTGGGCGAGGCCGTGGTCCGTGCCGACCTCGACGAGTCGGTCGTACACGCCGAGCGCGAACTCGGTCGGCACGAACAGCTCCCAGCCGAGCTCGCCGACGAAGCTCATCCGCACGGCGAGCGCCCTCGCGTGGTGCAGGTCGATCTCCTGCGCGGTCAGGTACGGGAACGCCTCGTTCGACAGGTCGACGGTCGTCAGCTCCGACAGCAGCGCCCGCGAGCCGGGACCCTGCAGGCTGAGCAGTGCCGCCCCCGAGGTGACGTCGGTGACGTACACCCGTGCCCCGTCCGGCGTGCCCCGGCGGAGCATCCAGTCGACCCGACGGTGGAACGCCTCGGCGACGACGACCTGGAAACGGTCGTCGGCGAGCCGGGTGATCGTCACGTCGGCCATCACCCCGCCGCGCTCGTTCATCCACTGCGTGTACACGCACCGGCCGACCGGCACGGCGACGTCGTTGCCGGACAGGTGGTTCAGCACCGACTCCGCGTCGGGGCCCTGCACGAGGAACTTCGACATCGCCGACATGTCGAACAGGGCGACGTCGTTGCGCACGGCGTGGTGCTCGGCGGCGTGGTGCTCGAACCAGTCGGGGCGGCCGTAGGTGTAGCGGAAGACGATGTCGGCGTCGGGCGGCGCGAAGTACGACGTGTTCTCCCAGCCCGGACGACTCGGCGAAGCGCGCCCCGGCCGCGACCAGGCGGTCGTGGAGTGGCGAGCGGCGTACGTCACGCGCTGTCGTCGGCTGCGAGTTCGGCCACGAGCCCGTCGAGTGGAGTCGGCCCAGCAGCTCGACGCTGCGCTCGGTGAGGTACGGCCGGCTGGTCTGCCAGCGCTGGAGGCGGGCCACGTCGACGCCGGTGACGTCGACCGGCGGCACCCCGTCGACGATCCAGTTCGCCATGATCGACCCCGCCCCGCCACCGGTGAGGATGCCGAGCGAGTTGAAGCCGGCGGCGACGAAGAACCCGTCGAGCTCGGGCGCCTCCCCCATCAGGAACCCGTTGTCGGGGGTGAAGCTCTCCGGCCCGGTGAACAGCTTGCGGACGCCGACGTCGGCGAGGCCCGGCAGGATCTCCATCGCGTACTCGAGGAACGGTGACAGCCGGTCCCAGTCGGACGGGATCTCGCCGAAGCTGAAGTCGTCGGGGATCCGATCGATCGACCACGGCGCGGCGACCGGCTCGAACAGGCCGACCATCAGTCCGCCGGTCTCCTCGCGGTAGTAGGCGAAGCGGTCGGGGTCCTCGAAGATCGGCAGGTCGGGCGACACGCCGTCGAACGGCTCGGTGATCAGGTAGGCGTGCTCGATCGCCTGGAGCGGCACCGACACGCCCGCCATCGCGCCGATCTGGCGAGCCCACATCCCGGCGCAGTTGACCACGTACTCGGCCTCGATCGTTCCGCGTTCGGTGACCACGCCGGTGACCCGGCCGTCGCGCTGCGTGATGCCGGTGACCGGCGCCCCCTGCACGATGCGGACGCCGCCCGCCCGCGCCCCCGCCGCCAGCGACATCGCCACGTTGTAGGGGTCGGCGCGGCCCTCGCTGGCGGTGAAGAACCCGCCGAGCACGTCGGTCGGGTCGACGTGCGGCCACAGCTCGGCGACCTCTCGTGCAGAGATCTCCTCGCGTTCGATCCCCATCAGCCGGAGGAAGTCGGCCTCGCGCCGCAGCTTGTGCATCCGCTCGGGGTTGCTCGCCGTCTGGAGGTAGCCGACGGGCTTGAAGCCGGTCGACTGGCCCGTCTCCTCCTCGAGCCGCGCGTAGAGGTCGGTCGAGTACTTGGTCATCCACGCCAACGTCTCGGTGGTCATGCCGCCCGACACGATCAGGCCGGCGGCATGCCAGGTGGTGCCCGAGGTCAGCTGGTCGCGCTCCAGCAGGACCACGTCGGTCCACCCCAGCTTCGCGAGGTGGTAGGCCACGCTGGTCCCGATCACGCCGCCACCGATGATCACCACCCGCGCCCGCTTCGGGAGGTCGGTCTGCACACTCGCGCTGCTCATCGTCCATCATGCTCGCACGGAACCCGGAGGGCCGACGTGTCTCGACGGCCGACGTGGCGGACCAACTAGCCTCGCCGACGGAGGACTCGTGATGGACGGCATTCACGACATGGGGGGCATGGAGGGCTTCGGCCCGATGGTTCGCGACGATGCGCTGTTCCACGCCCCGTGGGAGCGGACCGCCTTCGCCCTCGCGTCAGGAGTGCAGATCGTCGGGAACACCGACGAGTTCCGCCACTCGATCGAGCGACTCGATCCGGGTTTCTACCTCACCGCCGACTACTTCGGCCGCTGGCTCGGGGCGCTGGAGATCCGCCTCGTCGAGCGCGGCCTCCTCGACAGCGACGAGCTCGACGCGCGGGCCGGCAGCGCCCGGGCCCGCCCGAGCGCGGTGCCACCGCGTGGTCTGCCCGCTGCGTCGCCCGAGGGCGGCCCGAGGCGCGAACTCGATCGACCGCCGAAGTTCGGGGTCGGCGAGACGGTGCGCGCTCGCGACATCCATCCCGTCGGACACACCCGCCTGCCCCGCTACGTCCGCGGGCACCGCGGGGTGGTCACCCGTGCGTATCCGGCGTTCGTCTTTCCCGACACCCACGCCCACGGACGCGGCGACGACCCCCAGTACGTCTACGCCGTGCAGTTCCTCGCCCGGGACCTCTGGGGTGAGGGCGATCACACGGTGAGCGTGGACCTCTTCGAGCCCTACCTGGAGGCCGCATGACCGACGATCACGACCATCACGATCACGATCACGATCACGATCACCACGACGACCCGCGGGCGCTGCGAGCCGACGCCATGGAGGCGCTCCTGATCGAGAAGGGCCTCATCGACCCCGCAGCGGTCGACGCCACGCTCGACTACTTCGAGAACCAGCTCGGCCCGATGCACGGCGCCCGGGTCGTCGCGAAAGCGTGGAGCGACCCTGCGTTCAAGGAGCGCCTGCTCACCGACGGGCTCGGGGCGATCGGCGAGCTGGGACTCGGCGGTCCGCAGGTCGACCATCTGGTGGTGGTCGAGAACACGCCCGACACGCACAACGTGGTCGTGTGCACGCTGTGCTCCTGCTACCCGTGGGGGCTGCTCGGTCTGCCACCCGCCTGGTACAAGTCACTGGCCTACCGGTCGAGGGTGGTGCGCGAGCCGCGGGCCGTGCTCTCCGAGATGGGGTGCGAACTCCCGGCCGAGCGTCGACGTCACGGTGTGGGATTCGTCGTCCGAGGTTCGCTACTTCGTGCTGCCGGAGCGGCCGGTCGGCACCGACGGCCTCGACGAGGATGCACTCGCCGAACTCGTCACCCGCGACCAGATGATCGGGGTCGCACGTTGAGGCCCGAACTCGACGTCGACGGCGACGCGGCGCCTCCGCGCGCCAACGGCGAACTGGCCTTCACCGAGGCGTGGCAGAGCCGCATCTTCGCCACGACGATGGCCGCCTGCGACGCCGGGCTGATCGACTACGAGACGTTTCGCGACCACCTCATCCGCCACGTGGCCCGTCACGACGACCGGCACGACGAGGACGGCCCCGGCGACTACTGGGCAGCATGGCAGGACGCCTTCGAGGCGCTGGTCGCCGAGGCCGGACTGGTCGGCGAGGCCGAACTCGGCGAGCGGGCCACGGCGTTCGCCGAGCACGGCTGACGGGCGGCCCGACGGCCGCTGACCGAACTGTGCTAGATCATCGACGATGGCTCCGGGTTCGCGACACGACGAGGTGGTGGCCTCCCTGCCCGCGTTCATGTGGTCCGTCGGCGAGGAGGGGTCCGACCCGATCGTGCTGCGCGACGGCAGGCCGTTCCGTCACGACCAGTACGCGCAGTCCGGCCATCTCGACCGGATGGAGGACGATCTCGCGGACATCGCTGCGCTCGGTGTGAGGATCGTCCGCTACGGCATGCCGTGGCGGCGGGCCGAACCCGCGCCGGGCACGTACGACTGGAGCTGGTGGGACCGGGCCTTCGCCGCGTGCGAGCGCGCCGGCGTCGAGCCGATCGTCGACCTGCTGCACTTCGGCCTGCCGGATCACCATCCCCGCTTCGCCGACCCGGCATGGGTCGACGGCTTCGTCCGTTACGTCGACGCGTTCATCGCCCGCTACCCCGAGCCGCGCCTCGTCACCCCGGTGAACGAACCGGGGATCACCGCGCTGAGCACCGCCCGCTACGGGGCCTGGAACGACCGCCTGTCGAGCGACGCCGACCACGCCCGCGTGCTCGCGCTCGTCGTGCTCGCCAACCTCGAGGCGCTGGCGCGGTTCCGGGCCGACCGTCCGACCGCGTGGATCGGCTCGGAGGGGTTCACCGCCCACACGCCGAACAGCGGGACCCCGGACCAGGTGGCCCGGCGCCGCGAGCGGGGCTGGCTGGTGTGGGACCTGCACCTCGGCCTCGACCCGCTCCCCGGCGGGGCCCGGCTGCTCGACCACGTCGACGACGACGTGCTCGCTCGGATCGCCCAGCTCGCGGTCCGCGACGGCGTGATCGCCGGCCACGACGTCTATCCGGTGTCGGTGCGCAGCGCACCGGGCGAAACGCTGAGCATCTCCGAGATCATGACCGCCTGCCGCGACGAGCTCGCCCGCTGGCACGACCGCTACGACGTGCCGTTCTGGATCGCCGAGACGTCGAACCTCACGCTGCCGGTCGCCGAGCAGGAGGCGTGGCTCGACGCGCTGACCGACACGTGCCGGACGCTGCAGCGCGAGGGGCGGCCCGTGCGCGGCATCTGCTGGTACAGCCGCGGCGACCAGTACGACTGGCAGACCATGCTGACCGAGCCGACGGGGGCGGTCACCGAGGTCGGCCTGTTCGACACCGAGCGGCGTCCACGCCCGGTGGCCGCGCGGTTCGCGGAACTCGCCGGCGGAGCCTGAGGGAGCAAGGAGGCCACATGCACATCGGCGACGAGACGCTCGACCGGGTGCGGACCGAGGGGTACGCGGTCGTCGAGGGCTTCCTCGACGCCGACGAACTCGCCGCCGCACGCGCCGGGCTGTTCGAGGTCTTCCCGACACCCGACGACTATTTCGCGGACCCGGATGCGTACGCCCGCCTGGTGCGCCACCAGTTCGCCGGCCTGCGCCTCGGGCCGTTCCCGTCGTGGGACCTCAACCGGATCGCGTTCCATCCCGACCTGGTCGACGCCGCCGAGCGCTTCTGCGGCACGACCGACCTGCAGCTCTACAAGGTCGAGCTGTGGGCGAAGTACTCCGGGGGCGCCGACTACGACCAGGCCCACCACCGCGACTACGGCAACCACAGCCTGGTCGTTCCCCGGCGCGACGGGCGGTGGCCGCAGTTGACCTCGTTCATCCTGCTGTCCGACGTCACCGAGCAGGACGGCCCGACCAGGGTGATTCCCCGCTCGATCGGCGACGGCGTCCCGTTCGTCCCGCGGGAACTCGAGATGGGCGCGCTCGTCGACGAGGAGGTCGCGGTCGTCGGGCCGGCGGGCTCGATCCTGCTGTACACGACCGACGTGCTGCACCGGGGGTCGGCGATGACGGGCGACCACCGCAGCCGGTTCAGCCTGCTCGCCGACTACTCGGCGCGGGGCAACCCGTGGATGGGCAAGATGAGCTGGCCGGGCCTGGCGTTGCAGCCGGGCTGGCAGGAACTGGTCGAGCGCGCCACGGTGCGCGAGCGCGACCTGTTCGGCTTCCCGCCGCCGGGCCACGAGTACTGGAACGACCAGACGCTCGCCGACGTGCAGGCCCGCTACCCGGGCCTCGACATGACCCCGTATCGCGAGCGCGGCTAGCCCTCGGCCTGCGCCGCGGCCTCGGCGCCCTTGCGGACCCGTAGGCGCGCGGTGCTCGACTCGGCGAGGGGGATCAGCGTGGTCGCCTTGCCCAACCCGATCGGCGGCATGTTGCCGTAGACCGCCTCCCACTCCCCCGCCCGAACCAGGAACGTCTCGTGCCAGATACCGGTGCGACCTGACTTGCCGACACGACGCCAGTAGTTGCGCCACGGTTCGAGATGCGGGTCGTCCTGGTCGCGGGCGAACGCCTCGAGGTGTTCGAACGACCGCCAGTACTGCACGATCGTCGGGAACCCGTTCTCGTAGCCGAGCAGCCCCTTCTCGGGGTGCTCGGTGAGGTACTTCAGCATGTGGTTCATGCCCCGGCGGCCACCGAGGTCGCCGAACGACCTCAGCAGATGGAAGAAGTTGTTCGGGCGGGCACCGATGAGGAAGACGACGAAGTCGCCGTCGTACTCGGCGGTCCAGCGCCCCTGCTTGACCTGTGCCATCGGCGAAGTCTCGCGCGTCCGATCGGTCACCCGTGCAGGCGCGAGGCCGGCTGGTAGTTGGGGCCGGCGGTCTCGTCGACCCGGGCGAGCAGGGCCTCGCACGGCGGCTCGAACCGCTCGGCGAACCACCGCGATCGCTCCTCGCCGAGCAGCTCCCACGGGAGCGTGGTGAGGCGGTCGGTGTCGTCCTCGATGCGGGCGCGCAGCGCGAGTCCGTCCGCGTTCACGTGCCGCTGGCCACCGACGTCGACGACCGCGAGACCCTTGCGGACGAGGGCGGTCCAGCCGGCGTCGATCTCCTCGGGTGTCGCGCCGCGGGACGTCGGCATCCAGTCGGTCTCGTAGTGCACGTGGGCGTTGTGGAGGATCGACGCCTCGGGATGGGTGAGCCCGGCCGCCACGACGATCGCCCAGTGGGTGTCGCCGCGCCACTCGCGGATGCAGTTGACGGCGTGCCAACCGGACAGGAGCGGATCGTCGGGGCGCGGCAGCGCGAGGTGGGCGGCCATGAACACGCGGCCCATGACGGGCAGCTGTTCGACGACCGGCCAGAGCTCGGGGCCGAGTTCGATCAGCGGCTCGACGATCGCCGGTGCGTACTCGCGCAGCCCCTCGACGACGGCGTCGTCGCGGGCGAGCCGGCACGCCTCGAACCGGGCGGGGTCGTGGCCGAGCACGTCGAACGCCGCCCGGATGCCGGTGGGGCTGATCGAACCGAACGCGGCGATCACCGCGTCGGGGCCGGCGGCCGCGAGCGGGGCGCAGCGGGCGGCCATGTAGCCGAGCGGGCCGGCGAAGTCCTTCGGGATGCCGAGCTCGGCGTAGCGCTCCACGGCCCCCGGATCCCAGAAGATCCAGCCGATCGTGGTCTGCACCGAGCGAGCGTTGCGGCGCGTGATCTCGAACCAGTCCGGTGTGTCACCCATCGTCGGAGTCTTGCATCCGGTCGGTCGGGCGGCGGCGTGCCCCGAGTGGAGACCGGCGGGGCCGCTGCCGACGCCCCTCCGTCCCCCCGGGGTCGCGGTGAGGTCGGTCGCCGTCAACCGTCCGTCGTGTCGACCGGCATCCGGGTCCACGTCGTCGGCACGTCGCCACCGCCCTCGGGCGTGAGCCGGGTCCCGACCTGCGCGAACACGGGGAACGGTGCGAGCGGTCCGGCGAACAGTGCCTGTCCCAACCCGAATCCGAGCGACTCGCGCAACAGCATCGACGGGACGTGCGAGAAGGTGGTCTCGAGGTCGGCGACGTCACCGACACCGTTCATCCGCATGAGCACGAGGTTGTCGCACTGCGACAAGACGTTCGGATGCACCTTGCCGGGCCGCTGCGAGGCGAGGAACAGGTGCAGCCCGAACTTGCGTCCCTCGCCGGCGATGAGGATGCCCGTCTCGGTCGCCCGCTGGAGCAGCGGATTGCGGGTCGACGACGGCAGCACGTTGTGGGCTTCGTCGATGGCCAGCAACACCGGTCGACGCTCACGACGTTGCTTCCAGCGGTTGCCGAGAATCGCCATCGAGAGCGCTGAGCGCTCGTCGGGTCCGGCGAGGCTGCCCGTGTCGACGACCACGCACCGCCGGTCGGCGACGTCGAGCTGGGTGACCGACTGCTCGTTGCCGACGCGCCAGACACTCCACCGGTCGATGCCGAGGTTCTGGATCCGACGGGCGATCGACGACGAGGCCGGATCCTGGGCTGCGAGCTGCGCCACGTCGACGACGGAGTAGGGAGCCTCCAGGCGCTCGGTGACCGCGCGGAGCGCGGCGTATTCGTCGAGGTCGGCGATCGGGTCGAGGCGCAACAGCGCGGCCTGCACGTCCACGTCGAGGTCGCTGAAGTCGATGCAGAGCGTGACCGTCGACGACAGCCCCCGCGTACGCGTCACGACGACCGATGAAGCGACCCGTCGGTAGAGGTCGGCCTCGGGAGACGTGTTCTCGGCATCGTCGACCGTACCGAGGTGGACGTGATCGGAGTTGGGATCGATGATCAGCATCGGGAGCGAGCTGTGGGCCAACAGCCGCTCGAACAGCACTCCCGTGGTGTAGGTCTTGCCCGAGCCCGACTGCCCGCACATGAACGTGTGCCGGGCGAACCCCTTCGAA
>CAVORH010000044.1:0-38806 GCA_963698565.1 Ilumatobacteraceae bacterium | reverse complement strand
AGTGGGGTCAGCGGGGCAGACCGGGAAGCCCGGGCATGTTGGGCATGCCGGGCAGACCGGGAAGATCCATGCCGCCGGTGGCGTTCGGATCGAGCAGGCCCGGGGGAGACCACGCCCCTTGGGGCCGCTGCCCTTGCGGCCCTTCTTGCCCTTCTTGCCCGGTTTCTGGGCCGGCCATGCCCATCTTCTTCATCATCTTCTGCATCTCGCCGAACTGCTTGACGAGGCGGTTGACGTCACCGACCTGGGTGCCGGAGCCGTTGGCGATGCGTTGGCGTCGGCTGCCGTTGATGATCACGGGTTGAGCGTGCTCCTCCGGGGTCATCGCCCGGATGATCGCCTCGATCGGCTTGAGGTCGTCGTCGTCGATCTTGGCGCCCTTGAGCTCCTTCGGAACGCCGGGCATCATGCCCATCAGACTGCCGAGCGAACCCATCTTCTTGATCTGCTGCATCTGTTCGAGGAAGTCGTCGAGGGTGAACTGGCCCTCCATCAACTTCGCAGCCGCCTGCTCGGCCTGATCGGCCTCGAAGGCGCGTTCGGCCTGCTCGATCAACGTCAGCATGTCACCCATGCCGAGGATCCGGCCGGCCATGCGGTCGGGGTGGAACTGCTCGAACTCGGTGAGCTTCTCACCGGTGGACGCGAAGGCGATCGGGCGGCCGATGACCTCCTTGACCGACAGCGCCGCACCGCCGCGGGCGTCGCCGTCCATCTTCGACATGATCACGGCGTCGATCTGCAGGGTCTCGTGGAACGCCTCGGCGGTCTGCACGGCGTCCTGACCGGTCATCGCGTCGACGACGAGGAACGTGTAGTCGGGGTCGACGGCGGCCGAGATCTGCCGGACCTGCTCCATCATCTCGGTGTCGATCGACAGTCGGCCGGCGGTGTCGACGATCACGACGTCACGCCCGAGGCGTTTCGCCTCCTCGAGACCGGCCGCGGAGGCCCGGACCGGGTCGGACGGGTCGGAGAACACCGGCACGTCGATCTGACGCCCGAGCGTGCGGAGCTGCTCGACCGCGGCAGGACGCTGGAGGTCGGCGCCGACGAGCAACGGCTGGCGACCCTGGCCCTTGAACCAGGCGGCCAGCTTGGCGGAGTTGGTGGTCTTGCCGGAGCCCTGCAGACCGGCCATCAGCACCACGGTCGGCGGCTTCGACGCGTAGGTGATGGCGAGGGTTTCTCCGCCGAGGGCCCGCGTCAGTTCGTCGTTGACCGCCTTGACCACCTGCTGAGCGGGGTCGAGGGCCGAGGAGCGAGTGGCGCCGATCGCGCTCTCGCGGATGCGGTTGCAGATCGAACGGACGACGGTGACGTTGACGTCGGCTTCGAGGAGCGCCGTGCGGATCTCCTTCATCACCTCGTCGACGTCGGCCTCCGTCAAGCGACCCTTGCCGCGGATCTTCTTGACGATGCCTTCGAGTCGTGTGGAGAGATTGTCGAACATCAGACCAACGAGGCTACCGGAGGGGTCCGAACCCGAATGAGACATGGGGTCAGACCCCGCGTCTCATGTCAGTTGCGGGGAACCTCGTTCCACGGGACCGACTTGTCGACGCGGGGCTCGCCGGGGAGACCGAGGACCTGCTCGCCGATGATGTTGCGCAGGATCTCCGACGTGCCGCCCTCGATCGAGTTCGCCCGCACCCGCAGGAAGGAGTAGCGGGTGCCGTGCATCGTGCCGGTGACGTCGAGGTCGCCGGGACGGCGGAACGTGTAGTCGTACCCGATCAGGGCATCGGCGCCCATCAGGTCGATGCAGAACTCGTACAGCGGCTTGTTCAGTTCGGAGAACGCGAGCTTGGCGATCGTCATCTCCGGGCCGGGGTTGCCGGCCTTGGCGTTCTCACCGGCGCGCCGGTTGGTGAGCCGGTTGACCTCGGCCTGGCACCACAGCTGCATCAGCCGGTCCTTGCGGGCGCCGTCCTGCTCCGACGGATCGAGCGTCTTCCAGATGTCGACCGCGTCGTTGGCTGCCGCACCCCGGCGCGCCACCGACCCGCTGCCGGCGCCGCTACCGGTGCCGATCGCGTTGCGCTCGTTCATCAGCGTGGTGAGGCTGGCGCGCCAGCCCTCGCCGACCGCGCCGATCCGGTACGCATCGGGAACCCGGGCGTCGGTCATGTAGACCTCGTTGAACTCGGCCTCGCCGGTGATCTGGCGAAGCGGACGCACCTCGACACCGGGTGCGCGCATGTCGAGCGCGAAGTAGGTCATGCCCTTGTGCTTGGGTGCCTCGGGATCGGTGCGCGTGACCAGCATCCCGAAGTCGGCGATGTGCGCCATCGTGTTCCAGACCTTCTGGCCGTTGACGATCCACTCGTCGCCGTCTCGCTCGGCCTTGGTGGCCAGCCCGGCGAAGTCGGAGCCGGCGCCGGGCTCGGAGAACAGCTGGCACCAGCGCTCCTCACCGGTGAACATCGGGCGAAGGAATCGTGCCTTGGCCTCGTCGCTGCCGTGCGTGACGATCGTCGGGCCGGCGAGCGCCATGAAGAACGTGCTCGGGTCGGTCGGCTTCGCACCTGCCTCGCGCAGCCGCGTCTCGACGAGCTTGTTGAGTTCGGGGCGCACACCGAGGCCGCCGTACCCCTTCGGGAAGTGCACCCAGGCCAGGCCGGCGTCGTAGCGGGCACCACGGAACTCGATGTTGTCGGTCGTGGCAGGATCGTGCTGGGCGAGCAGCGCATCGAGCGCCTCGGTGACCAGGATCGTGTCGGCATCGGCGCGCGTCTCGGTGATCGTCATCGGCTCAGTCTGACAGGCGCCCCCGTCCCCCGCCGAAGCCCGAGCCGGTTCCCACCCCCCGAAAAATGCCTCGATCGGCGCGCTCTGCGCGCCGCTCCGGGCATTTTTCGGGTCAGGGGGCGGTGAGGGCGGTGACGAACTCGGTGGGATCGAACGGGATCAGGTCGTCGATGGTCTCGCCGATGCCGACCAGTTTGACCGGGATGCCCAGTTCGGTCTCGATGGCGAACACGATGCCGCCCTTGGCCGATCCGTCGAGCTTCGTGAGCACCACGCCCGTGACATCGGTGGCGTCACCGAACTCGCGGGCCTGGGTCAGGCCGTTCTGGCCCGTGGTGGCGTCGATCACGAGCAGGGTCTCGGTCACCCGACCGGCGCCCTTCTCCGCGACCCGCCGAACCTTCTTCAGCTCCTCCATCAGGTTCGACTTGGTGTGCAGCCGCCCGGCCGTGTCGGCCATCACGAGCTGCGTCCCACGAGCTGCCGCCCGCTCGACGCCGTCGTAGATCACCGAGCTCGGATCCCCGCCCTCGGCGCCTCGGACGATCTCGGCACCCGAGCGCTCCGCCCAGGTCGTCAGCTGCTCGGCCGCAGCCGCCCGGAACGTGTCGCCGGCCGCCAGCAGCACGGTCCGACCGTCGCGGATCTGCTGGTTGGCGAGCTTGCCGATCGTCGTGGTCTTGCCCACGCCATTGACGCCCACGAACATCCAGACGTTCGGCCCCTCTGCGGTCGGGTCGAACGCGAGCGTGCGGTCGGACCCTTCCAGACGCGACACCATGTCGGCCTCGAGTGCGTCGATCAGGGCCTGCGGTTCGGTGATCTCCTTGGCGGCGACCCTGGCGCGGAGGTCGTCGAGCAGTGCCGTCGTGACGCCGATGCCCACGTCGGCCCGCAGCAGCGCCTCCTCGAGGTCCTCGAAGCTCTCCTCGGTGATCCCGGTACGCCCGAGCACCCCGGTGAACGCGCCGGTGAACGCGAGCCGAGCCTTCGCGAGCCGTTCGCGCAACGACGGCGGTGCGACGGGCTCCGGCTCGACCTCGACGGGAGCTTCCTCGACCGGCGGCTCTGCCACCAGCACGCCGCCACCCGCCTCGCCGTCCGGCTCGGGCGGCGGGGTCGCCGGGCGGGCCGGGCGAGCCGGTGGCGTCGACGTCGACGCAGCGTTGCGGCGGCTGACGACGATGACGCCGATGCCGAAGGCAACGACGGCGATCGCCAGGATCAGGAACAGGATCTCGATACCCATCGCCCGCCGACGCTACCGGCCCCGACCGATCGGGCTTCAGCGTCAGCGCAGACAGGAGCATCCTGACGCTCAGCCGGGCGGGCCCGCCTCAGTTGGGCGAGGGCGCAGTCGACACCCGTTCGGTGACGACCTTGCTGGAGCCACCCGGCTGCATGCTGACGCCGAGCAGGCAGTCGCCCGCCTCCATCGTGCGCTTCTGGTGCGACACCACGATCAACTGGGCGTCCTTGCGGAACTCCTGGATCAACCCGAGGAACCGGTGCAGGTTGACGTCGTCGAGTGCGGCCTCGACCTCGTCCATGACGTAGAACGGCGACGGCCGCGACCGGAACACGGCGAACAGGTACGCCAGCGCCGTGAGGCTGCGCTCGCCGCCCGACAGCAGCGACAGCTTCTTCACGTTCTTGCCGCTCGGCTTCGCCTCGACCTCGATGCCGGTGTTGAGCATGTCGTCCGGTGCGGTGAGCTTGAGCTTGCCGACACCGCCGGGGAAGAGCAGGCCGAAGAGCTGGGTGAAGTTCTCCGCGACGTCGTGGTAGGCCGATGCGAAGACGTTCTGGATCTCGGCGTCGACCGCAGCGATCACCCGCGACAGCTCACGGCGAGTCGAGCGCACGTCTTCCAGTTGCTCCTCGAGGAACGCATGACGAGTCTGGAGCTCGTTGAACTCCTCCAGCGCCAACGGGTTGATCGGCCCGAGCAGCCGCAACTCGCGTTCGAGCTCGCGCACCCGGCCCGCCGGCGTGGCACCATCCGGTAGCACGGGCAGCGGTGCCGCCTCCGCCACCGATGGTTCGATGTCGAGGTCACGGCGCAGCGTCTCGATCGCCGTCTCGAGACGCAGTTTGGCCTCGGCCTCGCCGAGTTCGGCCTGACGAGCACGTTCGCGCGAAGCGTCGAGCGACTGCTCCTTCTCGCTCCGAGCCCGCCGGAACTGGTCGAGTTCGGTGGTGAGACCTCTGACCTCGTCGCTCTGGCGGCGGCGCTGTTCCACCAGGTCGGTGTGCAACACCTCGACGACCTCGCGGTGTGCGGCGACGACCGCCGACAGGCGATCGATCGCCGCGATGTCACGCTCGATACGGACCCGTTGCCCCTCGGCTGCGACGCGAGCTTCGGCATCGGCGGCCAACCGACGTTCGGTCTCCTCGAGGCGCCGCTCCAGCAGCTCGTGGCGTTCGTGGAGCCCGGCGTTGCGCACCTCGAAGTCCTTGCGGCGTGACGCGATGGCCGCTGCTCGGCTCTCGAACTCGGCGCGGAGTTCACCGCGGGCCCGAGCCGCATCGGCTTCGGCCTGCTCGTCGGATTCGAGCGCCGGGAGGAGCGCTTCCAGCTCGGCGATGCGCCGGTCGTCCCGCTCGATGTTGGCCACCAGGTCGGCGATCGAGCGTTCGAGGTTGGCCAGCTCACCGAGCACTTCACGGTGCTCGCCCTGCGCTCGGGCGAGACCCTCGGAGGCCGCGCTGAACTTCGCGTCGTTGGCGTCCAAACGGCGCACGAGCTCGGCCTCGGCTGCCCGCGTCGCCTGCACGGCCCGCTCGGCGGCACCGAGCGCGTCGACCGCACGGGCGAGTTCGCCCTCCGCCCGCGCTGCCAGTTCGATCGCCTCGTCGAGGGCGGCGGCGGTCGCTCCGCTGCCCGCCGCGCCGACGCGCCAACCGCTCAACCCGAAGCGGTCTCCGCCTTCGGTGACGATCACTGCCTCCGGATGCGCAAGTGCCGCGTCGACGGCCGCGCCGACGTCGTCGATGCGAACCGCAGCGCCGAGCAGCCCGTCGAGCAGCGCATCGACCCCCGGGCGTGGCGACCTCGCGTGAGGCCGGACGGCATCACCGAGCGGTGGCGTGGCCGGGCTCGCCGGGCGAGCGCCGAGAGCGATCACGGCGCCGCTCGTGTCGGAACTGCGCAGCGCCGTCAGCGCTCGACGACCGGCGGCCGGATCGTCGACCACGACCGCCGTCAACGATTCGCCGAGCGCCGCTTCGACCGCCTGCTCCCACCCCGCATCGATCTCGATCAGGTCGAGGAGCGTGCCGAGCACGCCGTCGACACCCGCCAGGCGTTCGGCCCCCGCCCGGGCCCGGGCAGCGTCGAGCGCCATCTGCAGCGCGTCGACACGGGCGGTCGCGCGCGACACGGCGTCGGCGGCGCCGGCCCGCAGCGACTGGCGCGCCTCGTGGGCGGACTCCGCCTCGGCCCGAACCGCCTCGGCCTGCTCCAGTTCTGCGACCAGCGGCTCCTCGACCGCACCCGCTGCATCGCACTCGCCCCGGAAACGCACCTCGTCGTCGGCGCATGCGTCACGCCGTGCGGCGAGCGAGTCGAAACGTTCCCGAACACGGCGCAGATCGCCGTCGGCGCGCTCGCGCGACGAGCGCACCGAACGCAGCTCCCCTCGCACCTCGGCCGCGGCGCTGGCAGCCTCGGTGCCCGTTGCCTCGACGCTGACCGCGTCGAGCACCTGCGCCCGCTCGGACCGGAACGCCTCCTCTTCGTCGAGCAGCGCCGCAGCTGCGGGCTCGATCTCGCCCAGTGCGACGACGACCGCTTCGAGCTCCTGGCGGAACCGTGCAGCATCGGCTTCGAGGTTGGCGACCACGCCGGCATCGAGCAGCTGCCCCTTGTCGCGCTCGAGGGAACGGCGACGCTCGACCAGCACGGCCGACAAGCCGCGAGCACGCTCGCGAAGCTGCTCGACGCGGACGAGTCGGTCGCTGACGTCGCTCTCCCCCCGAGCCGACAGCTGCGCCTCGATCCCCATCACCTGCGTGTCGAGCGCAGCCAACGCGCTCTTCAGTTCGGCCTCGCTGGCGGCGCTGTCGAGACGGGTGGCCGCCAACGCTTCGAGCTTGGCCCGCCAGGTGGCGATCTCCCGGCCGGCCACGTACGTCTTCACCTCGGTCAGCTCTGCGATCAGCGAGCCGTGGCGTTCGGCGGCTTGGGCCTGCCGTTCGAGCGGCCGGAGCTGGCGGCGCACCTCGCGCAGCAGATCCTGCACGCGCAGCAGGTTGGCTTCGGTGGCGTCGAGGCGCCGCTCGGCCTTCTCCTTGCGCTTGCGGAACTTGAGGACGCCCGCTGCCTCCTCGATGATCGCGCGCCGTTCCTCCGGGCGGGCGTTGAGCACGGCGTCGATCTGGCCCTGGCTGACGATCACGTGCTGCTGGCGTCCGACGCCGGCGTCGGACAGCAGCTCCTGCACGTCGAGCAGCCGGCACGGCGCACCGTTGATCGCATACTCCGAGTCGCCGTTGCGGAACAGCACGCGGGTGACCGTGACCTCGCTGAACTCCACCCCGAGTGTGCCGTCGGAGTTGTCGATCGTGATGCTCACCTCGGCCCGGCCGAGCGCCGGCCGCGTGGCGGTGCCGGCGAAGATCACGTCGTCCATCTTCTGGCTCCGGACGGCCTTGGGCGCCTGGGCACCCAGCACCCAGGCGATCGCGTCGACGACGTTCGACTTGCCGGAACCGTTGGGGCCGACGACGACGGTCACGCCGGGTTCGAGCACCATCGTGGTGCCCTCGGCGAACGACTTGAACCCTTTGAGGTTGAGACTCTTCAAGAACACAGCAGCTGCGAAGCTACCTGCTCGACCACGATCGGGCCCGAATACCCGTCAACGCTGGCACACACCGCAGAAGTGGGTGCCGCGTCCGCCGGTGACCACCCGCTGGATCCAGCCCCGCCCACAGGTGCTGCACCGCTCGCCGCCTCGCCCGTAGACCCGGTGTTCGTCCTGGTAGGAACCACCGTCGCCCATCAGATCGACGTACTGCGCGTCGCTCAACGTCGAGCCGCCGGCGTCGATCGCGTCGCTCAGCACGTCGACGATCGCCCGGTGCAGCTCCCCCATCCGTCGGCGGTCGAGCGACGACGCCGGCCGATCCGGCCGGAGCCTGGCGCGGTGCAGGATCTCGTCGGCGTAGATGTTGCCGATCCCGGCGATCACGTGCTGGTCGAGCAGGACCGGCTTCAGCGCACGCCGCGACGAGCCGAGCGCCGCCCGGAGGACATCGACGTCGAACGGCTCGGCGATCGGGTCGACGCCGAGCCGTGCGAGCTCGGGAAGCTCGCGCTCGACCCGACCGGGATCGAACACGACGACCTCGCCGAACGTTCGCGGATCGACGAACCAGGCCTCGCGGCCGTCGTCGAGGTGCATCACCACGTGGGTGTGGGGTGGCCGGCTCGAACCGCCGTCGGCGAGCAGCACCTGGCCGCTCATGCGCAGATGGATCATCAACGTGTCGCCCGAGTCGAGCGGGAGCAACAGGTACTTGCCCCGTCGGTCCGCACGCTCGACCACCGTGCCGGACAGGCCGTCGATCAGCGCCTCACGCGACGTTCGCCGCACCGTGCGTTCGCGTCCGACCTCCACTGCCACGATCCGCCGGCCGACGAGGTGCCGTTCCAGACCTCGCCGGACGGTTTCGACCTCGGGAAGTTCCGGCACGGCGCGGCGGACTCAGGAGAACGCCAGGCAGGCCTGGCCGGCAGCGGCCTGTTCGGCCGCCTTCTTCGAACGACCCTCGCCGACACCGACCACGTCGCCGTCGACGAGCACTTCGGCGCGGAACGACTTCGCATGATCGGGGCCGCGGGAGGTGACCTCGTAGACCGGCGCGCCACGCCCCGCCCTGGCGCTCAGCTCCTGCAACTGGGTCTTCTGGTCGAACTGGTCGAGCGAATCGGCCGTGTCGGGCATGCGCGGCACGACGAGCCGCTCGACCATCGAGAAGGCGGCGTCGTGGCCGCCATCGAGGTAGACGGCGGCGAGGACCGCTTCGAAGGCGTCGGACAGGATCGACGGCTTGTCGGCACCGCCTGCCGCCGCTTCGCCACGTCCGAGCAGGATGTGGGGGCCGAGGCCGATGTCCTGGGCCACCTCCGCGAGCGCGATCGCGTTGACCACGCTCTTGCGGAGATCGGTCAGCTGGCCTTCGGCCACGTCGTAGCGGTGGAACACGATGTCGGCGATCGCCCACCCGAGCACGGCATCGCCGAGGAACTCCAGGCGTTCGTTGCTGAGCGCGCCCGGGGTCTCGGCGCACCACGATCGATGGGCGAGCGCTCGGCGGAGCAGGTCGACGTCGGTGAACCGGTGACCGATGCGCTCGCTGAGGGCGTCGAGGTCGGCGCCGTCGTCGGACATGCTCGACCCGTCGTCTACTTCGCCCGTTCGTGCACGTAGTCGACGGCGTCGCGAACGGTCTTGAGGTCTTCGAGGTCCTCGTCCTCGATGCGGAACCCGACGGTTCGTTCGCTGAGTGTCTCCTCGAGCGCCTCGACCAGCTCGATCAGTGCCAGGGAGTCCGCGTCGAGGTCGTCGACGAACGACTGCCCCTCGCTGATCGTCGACGGTTCGATCTCGAGGATGTCGGCGAGGCGGTCACGAACGATCTCGAAGATCTCGTCGCGCTGGAGTGGGCCCTGGTCGGCTGGGGTCTCTGCTGGCACGGGTGGCGAGTCTACTTCTCGCGGCGTTCAGCCCGCGTTGCGGGCGATCGCCGTGCGGATCTCGGCGACCATGTCGTGCTCGACCATGTCGCGAGCGACCCCGATGCCGTTGGCGATCGCCGTCTCACCCGACGAGCCGTGGGAGATGACGCACACGCCGTCGACACCCAGCAGCACGGCGCCGCCGTAGGTGTCGGGGCTCAACGTCTCGTAGAGGGACAGCAGCGCCGGCATCAGGGCGTCGGCGTGGGGCTTGTACTCCTCCTCGGCGGCGAACGCGTCGAGGATCGCCCGCACGATCACGCGCATGCCTCCCTCGAGGGTCTTGAGCACGACGTTGCCGGTGAACCCGTCGGTGACACACACGTCGAGGTCGGCGCTCATCACATCGCGCCCCTCGACGTTGCCGACGAAGTTCAGGTGCGTTGCCGCCCCGAGGAGCTCGTAGGTCTCCTTGCGCAGCGAGTCTCCCTTGCCCGGTTCCTCGCCGATCGAGAGCAGGCCGACGCGTGGCGAGTCGACGCCGAATCGGCTCCGGGCGTACACGGAGCCCATCAGCGCGAACTGGACGAGCCACTCGGCCTGCACCTCGGAGTTCGCGCCGGCGTCGAGCAGGATCGTGGGGTTGGCGCCGGGCACCGGAATCGGCGTCGCGACCGCCGGGCGTTTCACGCCGGAGATCCGACCCATGCGCAGCAGGGCGGCGGCCATCGTGGCACCGGTGTTGCCGGCGGAGATCATCGCACTCGCCCTGCCGTCGCGGACCGCCTCGGCGGCGCGCACGAGCGTGGAGTCCTTCTTTCGACGGACACCCTGGGCAGGGTCGTCGTGCATGCCGATGACCTCGCTCGCCTCGATCAGATCGAGCACGCGGCCGTCGGCCGCTTCGCGACCCGCGAGATCTGCGGGGCCGACGAGCACGACCGGTGTGCCGGACGCGAACGCGCGGTGGGCCCCGGCGAGAATGGGTCCTGGCGCATCGTCGCCGCCCATGGCGTCGACGGCTACGGGGAGCATCGTTGCGGAGATCAGCCGACGTCGACGACGACGCGGTCGCGGTACCAGCCACACGATGGGCACACCGTGTGCGGCGTCTTGGCGTTGCCGCAACGCGGGCACAGGCTGCGCGCGGGTGCGTCGAGCTTCCAGGCACTCGCCCGACGGCTGCGGGTCTTCGACTTCGATGTCTTCTTCTTCGGAACGGCCATCGTTCGCTTTCCTCGTTGGGACGCCTCGGTCGACTCGACCGGTTCGTGGGTGGATTCCTGCCCGCCACCGGGCCGAGCCCGGCCACAAGGGCTGCATCACGTTATCGGCGCCGCACCCCAATGACCCCCTGGCTCTCCCGACGGCCGACGCAGCGGTTTCAAGCGTCGTCGTCGGGGACGAAGCCCTCGAGTGCGGCCCAACGATCGTCTCGGACGGTCGGGTCGCAATCGCACTCGGTCGTGTTGTGGTCGACGCCACACACCGGGCACAGACCGGCGCAGTCGTCACGGCACTGGCGTTCGAGATCGAGTTCGATCAGCACGGTCTCTCGCACCAACGGCACGAGATCCAGCTGGCCGTCCTCGATCAGGTAGGCGTCGGGATCGAGCGGTTGGATCTGGTAGAGCTCGTCGACATCGCCCCGAGCGACGCCGGCCACGTCGGCCAGACACCGCCGGCACACCGTCGCCCACGGCGCCGCCACGGTGCCCGTGACCTTGATCCCGTCGTTGAGGGCCTCGAGGCGCAGCTCGACGTGGATGTCACCGTCGAGCCGTTCGTGCAACGCGTCGAGCGGAGCCGCCTCGACCACGACATCGATGTCGCGTACCGCGCCCGGCTGACGCAGCAGTTCGACCGCGTTGATCCTCAGCGGACGCAGCTCGTCGACCATCACCGCATCGCCGAACCTGTCGCCAACCCTGTCGCCAACCCTGTCACCGCGACTCAGTGGTCCTGGTCGAAGAAGCCCTTGGTGGGGTCGTCTTCTTCCTCGATGACGGCGTCGTGCTCGGGCGCGGTTCCGATCGACAGTCGCTGACGGCCTGCGCCGACGGTCTTCTGCAGCTTGTCGAGCAGGATCTCGAACGATCCGAGGCGTTGGTCGAGGAAGTCCTCGGTCTCGTGCTTGAGGCGACGGGAGTCGGCCTCAGCGGTCTCCATCACCTGGCGCGCCCGCTGCTCGGCGGCGCGCACCACCTCGGTGCGCTGCACCATGCGTTCGGCACGCACCCGTGCGGCCTCGAGCAACTCGTCGGCTTCGCGACGGGTCTTGGCCACGAACTCCTGGCGTTCCTTGAGCATCCACCGCGCCTGACGGAGTTCTTCGGGCAGGCGGTGCAGCGACTCCTCGAGGAGTTCGATGATCTCGTCGCGGTCGATGCGCGGCGACGACGACAGCGGCATCGTCGGCGCGGTGGCGACGATGTCGATCGCCCGTCGCAGCAGCGTTTCGGCGTCGCCGACGTATCCACCCGGAACACCGGGGTCGGGATACTCGTCGTCGATGTCGTCGTAGTCGTCGTACTGGCCGCCGTCGCGGTCGTCGTAGCTCATGGTTGCTCAGTTCTGCTCACCGTCGAACGTGCGGCGGAGTGCGTCGGCGACGATCGCCGGCACGAGGTGATCGATCGCTCCACCGTACTTCGCGATCTCCCGCACGAAGCGGCTGCTGATGTACCCCAGCTCGGGGCGGCAGGGAAGATACACCGTCCGAACGCCGGTCACTGCGTAGTTGTTGTGGGCCATCTGCTGCTCGATCTCGAAGTCGCCCGCGGTCCGCAACCCCTTGACGATGAAGTCGACGTCGGTTCGTTGCGCCGCTTGGACGGCGAGCCCGGTCTGAGCCACCACCGTGACGCCGTCGAGATCGGCGAGGGACTCCCGCGCGAGCTCGACGCGTTCGTCGACCGGGAACAGGCCGGACGGCTTGGAGGGATTGTGCATCACGGCGACCACGACGGAGCCGAAGAGCTCGTACGCCTGCTGGATGACGTCGACGTGTCCGAGGTGGATCGGGTCGAAGCTCCCCGGGTAGAGCACCCGGGCCGTTGTGGTTCCGCCAGTCATTCGGGGTCCGACCCTACAGCGGCCGGCGCCGCGCGTTCGAGGAAGGTGACCCGCGTGCGCCCGTACCGCTTCGCACGCACCACCGACCAACCGGGTGGCGGTTCGATCTCGGCTCCGGACTCGGCGACCACGAGGTCGGACGTGACCCGCCCGAGGAGATCGCTCCACCCGTCGAACTCGTACGGCGGGTCGGCGAACACGATGTCGGCATCGATGGTTGCCGCGACCGTCGCGGCGTCGGCCGCCACCACGCGGCTGCGGTCGCGCAGGTCGAGTGCGTCGAGGTTGGCGTCGAGGGCCCGCAGCGCAGTGCGGTCACGTTCGACGAACACGCAGTGCGCAGCACCGCGCGACAGCGCCTCGATCCCGATCGCACCGCTGCCCGCGAAGAGATCGACGACGATCGCACCGTCGAGCACCCCGGCGCTGCCCAACGAGTTGAAGACCGCCTCGCGGACGCGATCGGTGGTCGGCCGTGTCGACGTACCGTCGGGCGCAACCAGTCGCCGTCCGCCGAGTTCTCCTGCAACCACGCGCATCCTCGGAACGATACGAGCAGATGCACGCCACGGCGGCCGCACGGGCAAGACTGGTGCGGTGTTGACCCCGACCCCCGAGATCATCTGCATCGACTGCGGCGGCCGGTGCTTCCTGCTCACCCATCCACCCGAGGACGGGATCTGGGAACCCGGCGACGTGATCGCCTACCGCTGCGAGGACTGCCTCGACCGCTGGGATCTCGTCATGTCCGACGAGGACGACGCCGAGATCGCCCGCGGCGACACCCCGTTCTCGTGAACTCGTGCGCGAGTAATCGCGCGACGAGTTCACGAGAACCGACGGGGTGCTGCGCTCAGCTCTTGGCGAGGAACGCTTCGTCGCGTTCGCTGAACAGCAGGGCGAGTTCGTCGGCGAGATCGGGGTGGGTGTCCAACTCGGGATCGGCGTCGACGATCTCGAAGGCGACCTCGCGGGCGAGCTCCACCAGGTGCCGGTCGCGACGCAGCGACGCCAGCTTGAGGTCGCTGCGCCCCTTCTGCGACGTCGACATCAGCGTGCCCTCACCCCGCAGATCCAGGTCGACCTCCGCGAGCTCGAACCCGTCGGTGGTCGCCACGAGCGCCTCGACCCGAGGGTTGCCGGCCCCGATCTCGCTGTCGGCGGGCTGCTGGGTCACCAGCCAGCACGTGGAGGCGTGGGCTCCGCGCCCGACGCGCCCGCGCAGCTGATGGAGCTGCGCGATCCCGAACCGGTCGGCGTCGAGGATCGCCATCACGGTGGCGTTCGGCACGTCGACACCGACCTCGATCACCGTGGTCGCCACGAGCACGTCGAGCTGCCCGGTTCGGAACGACTCCATCGTCGCCTCCTTCTCGGCCGACGCGAGCCGACCGTGCAGCAGCCCGAGCCGGAGGCCGGCCAGCTCCACGGCTGCAAGCCGCTCGAACGTCTCCTCGGCAGAAGCGACCTCGAGCTTCTCGCTCTCACCGATCAACGGACACACCACGTACGCCTGACGGCCGGCGGCGACCTCGTTGCGGATGTCGGCCCACACCTCGGCCTCGAGCAGCGGTCCCTCCGCCCACTTCGTCACGATCGGGGTGCGACCCGGCGGGAGCTCGTCGAGCACGCTCACGTCGAGATCGCCGTACACCGTCATCGCCGCGGTGCGGGGGATCGGCGTCGCCGTCATCACGAGCATGTCGGGTACCGCACCGCCGACCGTCTTGGCGCGCAGCGCTGCCCGCTGCTCGACACCGAAACGGTGCTGCTCGTCGACCACGACCGCGCCGAGGCTCGCGAAGTCGACCGCGTCCTGGATCAGCGCGTGGGTACCGATCACGATGTCGACCGTGCCGTCGGCGAGGCCGGCAAGCACCTCCCGGCGCTCGGCGCCGGTGACCCGGTTCGTCAACAACTCGACGCGCAACGGCCGGTCGCCGAACAGGTTGCCGGGGTCGGGCACGCTCACACCGGCGAGCAGCGCCCGTACGCCAGCGGAGTGCTGATCGGCGAGCACCTCGGTCGGGGCCATCAGCGCGGCTTGATGACCACCCTGTACTGCGGCGAGCATCGTCGCCACCGCCACCACCGTCTTGCCGGAGCCCACGTCACCCTGGAGGAGACGATGCATCGGGTGCGGCGCCGCCAGATCGGCTTCGATCTCGGCGATGGCGCGACGTTGCGCGCCGGTGAGGTCGTAGGGCAGTGCCTCGTAGAAGCGCCGCACCAGTTCACCGTCGACGGCGTGCACGAGCCCGCGCTGCTCGCGCTCCATGGCCCGCTTGCGCAGCACCAGCACCAGCTGGACCCGCAGGAGTTCGTCGAACGCCAGGCGTCGCCGAGCCGCCTCCTTCTCGGCGATCGACTCGGGGAGGTGGATGCTGCCCAGGGCGTCGTAGCGCCCGAGCAGCCCGAGGCGGTGGCGGATGTCGTCCGGCAGCGGATCGGCGATCCCGCGTTCTCGACACCGTCGCAGCGCCTCCTCCACCCACCCGGCGATCTCCCAGGTGTTGATCTGTGCCTTCTCGCTCTGCGGGTAGATCGGCACGATCCGGCCGGTCCGGTCGCCGATCAGGTCGACGACGGGGTTCGACATCTGGAGCCCACCCCGGTACACGTCGGCCTTGCCGAACAGCGCGATCTGCAACCCCTCGCGGAGTTGGCGTTCCCGCCACGGCTGGTTGAAGAACACCACCTCCATCCGACCGGAGCCGTCACCGACGTTCGCGGTCACCATCGTTCGACGGTTGCGGGTGGTGCGCTTGGTCACCGAGCGCACGGTGACGAGGACGAGCGCTTCGGTCCCCGGAACCAGGTCGGCGATGCGCGCCTCGTTCGAGCGGTCGACCCATCGACGGGGGTAGAACGTGACCAGATCGAGCAGGTTCTCGACGCCGAGCAGCGCGAGCGACGATCGCTTCTTGTCGCCGACACCTCTCAGTCGACCGACGTCGATGTCAGCGAGATCGCGCAGCGCCAGTGCCGTCACTCGACTCCGAAGAGGTACGGGTAGAGCGGCTGCCCGCCGCGGTGGACCTCGACGGCGACGTCGCCGCGATGGTCGCCCAGCCACGCACGGATGGCGTCGGTGGTCGCGGCGTCGGCGTCGGTACCGGTGATCACCGTGACCAGTTCGGCGTCGTCACCGACGATCCGGTCGAGCAACGCCATCGATGCGGCGTCGACCGTCGCGGCGACCGAGGCGATGCCGTCGCCGCGAACGAGCCCGATCCAGTCACCACGGGTGACCGGGCCGACACCGCTGGCGCTGTCGCGAACCGCCTGGGTGATCTCCCCGGTCACGACGGATTCGGCCGACTCGGCCATGTCGGCGGCCGTGTCGACCGCGTCGGCCTCCGGGTCGTACACGACGAGCGCCGCCAGGGCCTCGGGCATCGACCGGGTGGGCACGACCACGACCGTCTTCTCCGTGAGGGCGTCGACCTGTTCGGCAACGGGGATGATGTTCTTGTTGTTCGGCAGGATCACGACCTGGTCAGCGTTCACGCGCTGCACCGTTTCGAGCAGCTCGGCCGTCGACGGATTCATCGTCTGGCCGCCGGTGACCACCCCCTGCACGCCGAGTTGCGCGAAGAGTTCGACCAGGCCGTCTCCGGAGCACACGGCGACCACCGCGGTCGTCACCTCGGGGAGCACATCGGCCACCGGGGCGTCGTGCGCGGTGACCGCCAGCTCGGCCTCCCGCTTCGCATGCTCTTCGTCGACCTCCTCGAACAGGTCGGTGACACGGATCGCCTTGGGCCGGCCGTCGAGGTCGAGCGCGACTTCGATCGCCGCTCCGATCTCATTGGTGTGGATGTGACAGTTCCAGAGTCCGTCGCCGCCGACGACGACGATCGAATCGCCGATCGACCCCCACCCGGCCTTGAAGTCGCGGATGCGATCGTCTGCGAGCTCGAGGAAGTACATGACCTCGTAGCGCTGCTCGCTCACGTCGAGCTCACCGGCGACCGGTGAGTGGCGATGCGCGACGACATCGAAGGCCGCGCCCACGGCGCCGGAGGTGCCGTCGTCGGGCTCGGCGACCGGCAGCGGTTCTCCGTCGACGACGTAGAGCAGCGAGTCGAGCAGGAGCAGGAAGCCCGCTCCACCGGCGTCGACGACGCCGGCATCCTTCAGCACCTGGAGTTGTTCGGGGGTGTTGTCGAGCGCCGTCTTGCCGGCGGCGCGGGCGGCGCGGACCACGTCGACCAGGGTTCCACCGGCATCGGCGGAGACCTTCGCCGCCTCGGCGCTCTCGCGGCACACCGTGAGGATCGTGCCCTCGATCGGCTTCAGGACGGCCTCGTAGGCGCCGGTCGCGGCGGCCTGGAGCGCCTCCGCGAACTTCGCCCCCTGCACGTCGGCGTGCTCCTTGAGCGTGCCGGCGAACCCCCGCATGATCTGGCTGAGGATCACACCGCTGTTGCCTCTCGCTCCCATCAGCGAGCCGTAGCTGATCGCCTCGCAGGTCGCGTCGTGGTCGTTCTCGGCGGCGGTCTCCATCTCGGCGACCACGGCATCGAGCGTCCGGGCCATGTTCGTCCCGGTGTCGCCGTCGGGAACCGGGTACACGTTCAGCCGGTTGAGCCCGGGCGCGTGGTCGCGGACGGCGTCGCGGAAAGTTCGGACGGACTCGCGGAGCGCAGCGGTGTTCAACCGTTCCAGTGTCGGCACGGTCGACGAGCTTACGAGCCGCCGGAGCAGTCGGACGCCTCTGCGCCGCATCCGACGGTTCCCGAGCGCCGACGTCCGCCGGAGCGGCCGACGATCACCGACGACGTCGCGTGGCGCCGACCCATCGACTTGGTAGCATTTCATGGCTGTCCCGACAGGCGGAATCCTCGTCGGGCGACCGCGGGTCGAACAACGACCCGGGGAACGTGATCGAGCCGGGGTTCCCGGCGGCCCGCAGGAGACTCCAATGGCATCGAAATGTGAAGTGTGTGGCAAGGGCCCGTCGTGGGGCATGTCGGTGTCGCACTCCCACCGCCGCACCAAGCGTCGCTGGAACCCGAACATCCAGCGCGTGCGCGCCAACGTCAACGGCGCCGCCAAGCGCGTCAACGTCTGCACCGGCTGCATCAAGTCCGGCAAGATCGTCAAGGCCGGCTGAGCCACCAGCGACATGCAGGGCGTCATCAAGGCCTACGACCCCGCAAGCGGTGACGGACTCGTGATGTCCGACACCGATCTCAACGACTACGAACTCGCCGCCGATGCACTCGACGGCTCGATCTTCCGCATGCTCCGTCAGGGCCAGCGCGTGGTCTTCGAACTCGACGATGCCGGCCAGGCCACACGCCTGCGCCTCGGCTCCGAGGCCGACATGAAGACCCCCGGCGCCTGACCGCCGCCGTCGCACCCACGAAATCCTGACTTTCGTCCCTCCTGTTGTGTTTCGCCTGCGGCAGTGGCGCGCCCTACGCTGGATGACGTACGAGCACCGGCACACGAGCTCGGGCCGGTGCGCCTGACAACACCCCCCAACACGAACTCAACCCTGGAACTCGACGAGGAGTCACGAGATGAGCGGAACCACCACCAACCAGCGACTGAAGGACTGGGTGGCCGACTGGGCCGCAGTGATGCAGCCGGCCGACATCTACTGGTGCGACGGCTCCGCCGACGAGTACGAGCACCTCTGCCAGCAGCTGGTCGACTCCGGCACCTTCACCAAGCTCGACGAGGCCAAGCGCCCCAACAGCTACTGGGCGCACTCCGACCCGGGTGACGTGGCACGCGTCGAGGATCGCACCTACATCTGCGCTGCCAAGGAGGACGACGCCGGCCCGAACAACAACTGGCGCGACCCCGCCGAGATGCGTGCCGAGATGACCCGTCTCTACACCGGTTCGATGAAGGGCCGCACGATGTACGTGGTTCCGTTCTCGATGGGTCCGCTCGGCTCCCCCATCGCTCACATCGGCGTGCAGCTGACCGACTCGGCCTACGTCGCCGCCAACATGCGGATCATGACCCGCATGGGCCAGGGCGCGCTCGACGCCCTCGGCAACGGCGACTGGGTCCCGTGCCTCCATTCGGTGGGCGCGCCGCTCGCCGATGGGGCCAAGGACGTGCCGTGGCCGTGCGACGCCGAGAACAAGTACATCGTCCACTTCCCCGAGACCCGTGAGATCTGGTCCTACGGGTCCGGCTACGGCGGCAACGCCCTGCTCGGCAAGAAGTGCTTCGCGCTGCGTATCGCCTCGGTGATGGCCCGCGACGACGGCTGGCTCGCCGAGCACATGCTGATCCTCAAGCTCACCAACCCCGAGGGCGAGTCGAAGTACATCGCCGGGGCGTTCCCGTCGGCGTGCGGCAAGACCAACCTGGCGATGCTCGTGCCGACCATTCCGGGCTGGAAGGCCGAGACGATCGGCGACGACATCTGCTGGATGAAGTTCGGCGAGGACGGCCGCCTCTACGCGATCAACCCCGAAGCGGGGTTCTTCGGCGTCGCACCCGGCACCGGTTGGGACACCAACGCCAACGCGATGGAGACGCTGTGGGGCAACTGCGTCTACACCAACACGGCGCTCACCGACGACGGTGACGTGTGGTGGGAGGGCATGTCCGACACGGCCCCGGCACGCGCCACCGACTGGAAGGGCAACGCCTGGAATCCCGAGATGAACACCCCGGCCGCCCACCCGAACGCACGGTTCACCGCCCCCGCGTCGCAGTGCCCGTCGATCGCCCCCGAGTGGGAGGATCCCGCCGGCGTACCGATCTCGGCGATCCTGTTCGGTGGACGCCGACGCACGACGGTGCCGTTGGTGACCGAGGCCAACGACTGGGAACACGGGGTGTTCCTCGGTTCGATCATGGCCTCGGAGAAGACCGCCGCCGCCGAAGGCACGCAGGGTGAGCTGCGGTTCGATCCGATGGCGATGCTGCCGTTCTGCGGCTACAACTACGCGGACTACTTCGCCCACTGGTTGGGGATGGAGAAGGCCACCGATCCGGCCAAGCTTCCGAAGATCTTCTTCGTCAACTGGTTCCGCCGCGACGACGACGGCCGCTTCCTCTGGCCGGGCTTCGGCGAGAACAGCCGCGTGCTCAAGTGGGTGTTCGAACGGGTGAACGGCACCGTGGAGGCGATCGACACGCCGATCGGCAAACTTCCGACCCAGGAGTCGCTCGACACCGATGGGCTCGAGATCGACCAAGCTGATCTCGACGCGATCCTGTCGGTCGACATCGACGGCTGGAAGTCGGCGATCCCCCAGATCCGCGAGTACTACGCCCAGTTCGGCGATCGCCTCCCCGCCGCCCTGAACATCGAGGTCGACACCCTCGAGGCCAAACTCGCCGACGCCTGAGCCGTTTCGGTGAGCGGATCGCGTGCCTCGAAGATCTGAGGTCACGCTCACCGGCGCGATCGCCATCGGCATCGGTGGCATGGTCGGCGGCGGAATCTTCGCCGTCCTGGGTGTTGCCGCGGAGCAGGCCGGCGGCGCGACACCGATCGCGTTCGCCGTCGCCGGCGCCATTGCGGCGCTGACCGCCTACTCCTACTCGAAGCTCTCGGTCCGGTACCCCTCGGCGGGTGGGACCGTCACGTTCATCGATCGGATCTTCGGCGTCGAGCCGCTGACCGGCGGTGTCAACATCGTGCTGTGGGCCGGCTACATCGCAACGACGGGCCTCTACGCGGCGGCGTTCGGGCACTATGCGGCGACGCTGCTGCCCGGCAACGCCGAGACGTCGGCGCTGGCATTCAAGTCGCTCGCGGTGCTCGGGATCCTGGTTCCGTGGATCATCAACCTCGCCAACGCCGGTCTGATCGCCCGAACCGAGCGTGCTGTGGTTGCGCTGAAACTGGTGATCCTGCTGGTGGTGGTTGCTGCGGGGATCCCTGCGGCAACCGCGGACCGGCTCGATCCTTCGTCGTGGTCGTCCCCCGCGTCGATCGTCGCCGCCGGCATGCTGATCTTCGTCGCCTACGAGGGGTTCGAGCTGATCGCCAACTCCTCGGCCGAGGTCCGGGATCCGTCACACACGTTGCCGAGGGCGTACGCGTGGACGATCGCGATCGTCGTGGTCCTGTACGTCTCGATCTCAGCCGTCGTCGTCGCCTCGCTCACACCCGCAGAGATCCGAGCGTCCGCCGACTTCGCTCTGGCAGAGGCGGCCGCAGCATCGCTCGGGGGCGCCGGATTCACCATGGTCGCGCTGTCGGCGGTCCTCGCAACGTTCTCCGCGATCAACGCCACCCTCTACGGCACCGCGCGACTGAGCTTCACGCTGGCGACGGAGGGCGAACTGCCGCCGGAGTTCGAGCGGCGGGAATGGAATCAACCGATCGGTCTGCACATCACCGCGGTGCTCGGGCTCGCGATCGCCGTCGGTCTGCCGCTCGAGAGCATCTCGAGCCTGTCGAGTTCGATCTTCCTGATCGTGTTCGCGGTGGTGAACCTGGCGGCGTACCGCGCCGATCACACGACCGGGGTACGACGGCCGATCTCACTGGCGGGATTCCTGGGCTGTGTCTCGTCGTTCGTCGTCCTGACCGCCCACAACGTGCGTGGCGACCGCCGAGCACTGGTCGTGCTGGTCGCCCTGCTCAGCTGCGCCCTCGTCGGCGAGACGCTCATCCTTCGCCGCCGGCGCCAGGCGCAACACCACTCGACCGTTTGAGCCGAACCGGTTCACCGCCGGCGATGCCCGATCCGACCTCCGGACGCGCAACGGCCGGGGCACCGGGCCCCGGCCGTTCCTACGATCTGGATCGGTTGGAGATCAGGCGTCGACGGGCAGCACGCTGACCGTCTTGCGGCCCTTGGCCTGGCCGAACTCGACGGTGCCGTCGACGAGGCTGAACAACGTGTCGTCCTTGCCCTTGCCGACGTTCTTGCCGGGATGGAACTTGGTGCCACGCTGACGCACGAGAATCGTGCCGGCGGTGATCGAGCTGCCGCCGAAGGCCTTCACGCCGAGGCGCTGGGCGTTGGAATCGCGGCCGTTGCGGGTTGAACCGCCACCTTTTGTCTTGGACATGAGTGCTCTACTCCGTTCGAATCGAGTGCAATCGGCCGGTCAGACCGTGATCGAGGTGATCTCGACGACGTGGTACTTCTGACGATGGCCGTAGCGACGATGTTGGTTGGTGCGGCGCTTGTAGGTGTAGCCGTTGATCTTCGGACCCTTGACCTGGCCGATGATCTTGCCGGTGACCGATGCGCCCTTGAGCTCATCCGGCGTCGCGAGAACGGTTGCCCCATCGACCACCATGACCGGGGTCAGCGACACGTCGCTGCCCTCGTCGGCGTCGAGCAGTTCAACTCGTACCTGCTGGCCTTCGGCCACCTTTTCCTGCTTGCCGCCTGAGGCGATGACTGCGTACATAGCGTTGTCCGATGCTAGCGGCCAAACTCCCCGCCTCAACCCGAGACGGCCTCTGAATCCCTGGCGGCACCGGCGAAGATCCCCTTCGCCATCAACGACGACTCCGACGCTCGGCGCGCTCGGTAGATCACTGCGCGCAGTGCGTGGACACCGGCATCGGCCGGCTCCGCCCACCCGGCGAGGTCGGCCAGGTGGCAGGCCAGCCGGAACTCCCCTGCTTCCGACAGCGCCATCGCGCGGTCGATCAGGACCGTCGCTCCACCCGCGAGCGCTGCGAGCTCCGCGGCCAACGCCGCGTCGGGCGCCGGCTTGAGCCGGCTCGGGGCGCCGTCCCACCATCCGCCGAACTGTCGCCAGATGTTGCGCACCACGAACTCCGGCTCGTCGTAGAGCGGTCGCAGATAGGGCTTGGCGAGCACATCGTCGGGCACGTGAACGCTGTGCACGATCGTGTCGAGCACCTCACCGGCATTCATCATGTCGACCACCTCCGCGACGAGACGCTCGAGCGCTGCGGCGATGTCGGTCAGCACCAGCGAGATGCGCTCACGGCCCTCGATCGGCAGGCCGTGCGCCGGGAGGAGGAGCTCGGGGCCGCGCTCGGCCATCGCCCGCAGCGCCGCAGCCCATTCGATCGGATACCGCTGGACCTTCTGCGGATTGCCGGCGTTCGGGAAGTTCCAGATCACGAAGTCGCCGGTGAACAGCCACTTCCGCTCCGGGATCCAACCCCACAGGTGGTCGTCGGTCTCGCCCCGGGCATGGTGGAGCTCGATCGTGTGATCACCGACCGTGAGGGCGTCGTGGTCGTCGACCACATGGTCCGGACGCAACGTGGTCGACGGGATGAACTCCGGCGTCTCCCCCATCCCGAAATCGCCGCGCACCCCGCCGAACTGGCGGGCGTTGATGCGCACGTTCCAGTCGTTGGTGTACGCGTACCGGTCGAAGCGCTCGTCGACGTTGCGGTGCCCGACGACGCTCATGTCGTCGAACGCTGCAGCGAAATCGGGGCTGCCCCCGACGTGATCGGCGTGGCCATGGGTGTAGACGAGGTGTCGGACGGGCGTCGACGTCCATCCCCTGATGGCGGCGACCACCTCCGCACCGGTCCGTGCGTGCGAGGCATCGAACGCCACGAGTCCGTCGCCGGCGTCGAGCACGATGCTGTGGCTGAAGCTCTCGACGATCGCCAATCCGTCGGCGAGCTCGGACAGCTCGTTCGTGATCCGGTTGACCGGTTCGTCGGCAACGCCGGAATCGATCACCCGTGAAGACAGTGCAAGCAGGTCGGCCATCTCGCGACCTTAGGTTCGGTGCGGATCAGATCGTGCAGCTGGCGTCGTCGCCGGCGGTGCTCCCGCCGCGGAACTCGACGGCGAGCGACTTCGTGAGCCGTCCCTTGGTGACCACCCGCATCGACTCGGCCATGCCGATCAACGGCGGTGAGATCAGGATCTGGAACCGTTCATGACGCAGCTTGCGGTACGGGGCGAGGTTCTTGCCCTTGACGTTGGTGTCGACCGACACCTCGGCGATCTTGCCTCAACCGGTGGGGCGGATGAAGTCGATCGACATCGTCCCGCCCTTGCGTTCCAACAGCGCCCGCGCCTCGTCGGTGATCTCGATCTGCATCACCTCAGACTAATGAGACGCGGGGTCTGACCCCTCGTCTCATTCGAGGAGGGAGTAGTCGACGACGACGCCGCGACCTTCGCAGTCGGGGCAGATCTCCGAGTACTCGGTGAGCAGCCCCTCGCCGATGCGTTTGCGCGTCATCTCCACGAGGCCCAGTTCGGTGATGTCGAACACCTGCGAGCGCGTCTTGTCGCGCGCCAGCGCGTTGCGGAAGGCCTCGACGACCTTGGCCCGGTTGCCCTTGATCTCCATGTCGATGAAGTCGATGACGATGATGCCGCCGATGTCGCGCAGCCGCAGCTGCTTCGCGATCTCCTCCGCAGCCTCCATGTTGTTGAGGAACACGGTGTCCTCGAGGTTCGACTTGCCGACGTTCTTGCCGGTGTTGACGTCGATGACCGTCAGCGCCTCGGTGTGCTCGATGATCAACGATCCACCCGACGGCAGCCACACCTTGCGATCGAGCGCCTTGTGGACCTGTTCGTGGATGTGGTGACGCTCGAACAGCGAGAGCCCCTCCGCCTCGGCGTCGTAGTACTCGATGCGGTCGGCGAGTTCGGGGTTGAACGCCGCGACGTAGCGTTTGACCTCGTTGTACAGGCGCTCGTCGTCGATCACGACGCCGCGGTAGTCGGCGTTGAACTCCTCGCGGATCACCCGCACGGCCAGCTCCGGCTCGCGGTACAGCAGCGTCGGCCGCTGGGCCTTGGCGGCCTTGGCGGCGATCTCCTCCCACTGCTCGAGCAGGATCGTCATGTCGGCCACCAGCTCCTGCTCCGTGGCGGTCTCGGCGGCCGTGCGCACGATCAGGCCGTGCTCGTCGGGCTTGACCCGGTCGAGGATGCCGCGCAGACGCTTGCGTACGTCGTCGGGGAGCCGCTTGGAGATCCCGTAGGTCTTCGAGTTGGGGATCAGCACCACGAACCTGCCGGGCAACGACACCTCCTGCGTGAGGCGGGCGCCCTTGTGCGCGATCGGGTTCTTCGTCACCTGACAGACGATCAGCTGCTTGTTCTTGAGGATGTCCTCGATCCGCGGGTTCTTGCCCCGCTCGTCGATGTCCTCGGCGTCGTACTGCACGTCGCCGCGATAGAGCACGGCGTTCTTCGGGGTGGCGATGTCGACGAACGCCGCCTCCATGCCGGGCAGCACGTTCTGGATGCGGCCGACGTAGATGTTGCCGTGGATCTGGCTGACATCGTCGGCGGGCCGACTGACGTAGTGCTCGATCAGGTTCCGACCTTCGAGCACACCGACCTGCGCCATCCCGGGACGCACCTGCACGGCCATGAAGTAGCGGCCGATCGGCTTGCCGTTGCGTTCGCGGCCCCGGCGCTGCTCGAGCATCGCATCGTCGAGCTGAGCATCGGCGCTCCGGCCCTTCCCGCGGC
Source organism: Ilumatobacteraceae bacterium (assembly GCA_963698565.1). GTDB lineage: Bacteria > Actinomycetota > Acidimicrobiia > Acidimicrobiales > Ilumatobacteraceae > Sva-07. The sequence continues at coordinate 13,909 of CAVORH010000044.1, read as the reverse complement.
CACGAGCGCGACGACCCTTCTTGCCGTCGCCGCCGCCTCCCCCGGCGTTCGACGACCGCTGGCCGCCGCCACCCTGGACCGGGCCGCTGTCGGCCTCCGACGAACGCCCCGACGCTCCTCCGGAGCCACCGCGACGGCGACGTCGCTTCTCCCCGCCGGCCTTCGCGCCCGGCTCTGCCGATGTGTTGGCACGCGCCGGACCCGGCGGCGGGCTGGACGGCATCGGCATCGTGTCACCGATGCGCGGTTTGCGGACCAAGGCCTTCTCCGCGGCCTCGGCAGACGGCCGCCCCTCGCGCATCGGCTCGGGAAGCTCCACGTCGTTCCGATCCCCGGCCGAATCATCGGGCGAGCCGTTCGACGAGTCCTCCGACGGGTCGTCGGACGATCCCGCAGCGCCGGATCCACTGCCCCGACGGCGCTGTCCGCCGCGTGAACCCCGACGGCGCTTCGAGCCCGATGGACCGCTGGTGTCAGCCGAGGACCCCTCGCCAGCCGAGGACGATGTCCGGGCGCCGTCACTCGGCGCGCTCGCAGTGTCTCCGGCCGATGCCGACGGCGACGGCGACGGTGTGTCAGATGGTGTGTTGTCCGCCACCTCGGCGGGGGTGTCGGTCTCGGCGTGGTCCATGGTGGAGGCAATCCCTTCTCCGGGGAGCTGCCGTGTCGGCGCTCCCTGATGCCCGAACCATCAGCGAGTGAAGGAGGGTTCGGGACGTTCGTGGCGAACGGGAACGCCGGTCGGCGAACCCGGGCGTGCGCTGATCGGCGCATCGACAGTGCTCATGGCCGACTCGACAGCGCGACTCGCACGACCGGACACCGGCTTCACGGGGGTCATGGGGGCTGAGTCGGTCGAAGTTGGCCACTGAGGAGACGATTCTACGCCCTGCGCGCGGATGTCGAGGGATGCCGATGGCAATTCCGCGGGCCACGGGTGCAGCCGCCGCCGGCCACACTCGTGTGTGTCGGGGTCAGCGCATGCGCCGCATGTGGACCGATTGCACCAACCCGAACAGCGCGAAGTACACGATCAACCCGGATCCACCGTAGGAGATGAACGGCAGCGGTAGACCGGTCACCGGCATGATCTGCAGGGTCATGCCCACGTTCTGGAACGTCTGCCACAGGACCATCGTGAACACGCCGGCGCACAGGTACGTGCCGAGCAGGTCTCGGGACAGGTGGGCGATGCGCCAGATCCGCACGAGGGCGATCGCGACCAGCCCGAGCACCAGCGACGAGCCGACCAGCCCGAACTGTTCGCCGATCGCCGCGAACGGGAAATCGGCCCACATCACCGGGATGTCGCGCCCGTTGGTGAGCGGGCCCCGCAGCCATCCCTTCCCCCATATGCCTCCCGTGCCGATGGCGCGCATGGCGTTCTCCGCCTGGTAGAGGTCGTCGCGGTCGGCGGCGGCGGGGTTCACCAACGCACGAATGCGGGCCGCCTGATAGCTGTTGACGAGACGCCCGACGAACGCGGCGAGGACCGTCATCACCGACAGCACGGTGATCAACACGATGTAGCGGGCCTTGGCCCCGGCAACGAGCAGGACGCCCATCGCCATCGACACGAGCACCGATGCCGAACCGAGGTCGGGCTGGATGATCACGAGGACGGCAGGAGCGCCGACGATCATGAGACCGCCGAGGAACCTCGCGTACGACACCTCGTCGCTGCGCTCCTCGGCGAGGTACGTCGCCAGCATGAGCAGCGTGGTGAACTTCGCCATCTCGGCTGGCTGGAAGTTGAAGGGACCGAGGTCGAACGAGATCCGGTCCTCCCCCGCGGCGATCCCGACGAGGAACAGCAACGTGAGGATCACCAGGGTCAGGCCGTAGAGGAACCGTGCACGGTCCTTCCACCACTCGTAGTCGACCGACATCACCACGAACATCACGACGGTGGCGATGATCGCGAAGACCACCTGCCGGGTCACGAACGCGTAGGGGTCGTCGCTGATGCGGGTTCGAGAAGCCGAGAACACCACGAAACAGCCGATGACGGTCAACGCGAACTGGACCGTCATCAGCACCCAGTCGATGTTGCGGCTCGGCGCCGCAGGACTCGCACCGATGTTGCCCAGGCCCGAGTCGGGCTTGCGGGAGAGGAAGGAGGTGGCCACGCGGCCTATTCCGTCGTTCGAACTGCGCTGAACCGGCCGTCGTAGCACTTCGTGTCAGCAAGTGTCTTCGGCTGCGCCGGCAGCGTCGACGACGTGTCGAGCGCGTCGGACAGTTCCACCGGGTCGGCCGGAGCGAGGCCGCTCATCTGCAGGAACATGCACTTCACGACCGGCGCTGCCGCCTGCGACCCGTAGCCGGCCTTCTCCAGGTAGGCGGTGACCGTGTACGGGCGCGACGGGTCGCGGCTGTAGGCGGCGAAGGCGGAGGAATCGTTCCAGGGATAGTTCCCGGCGCCCTGCGCCGTGCCGGTCTTACCGGCGATCGGGATCGCGCTGTCCGGGTAGTAGTAGAAGAGGTTCTCACCGGTCGTCGAGTGGTAGTAGTCGCTGGTCGTGCCCGGACCGTTGATCACCCTCGTCAGGCCGCGGTCGATCTCCTGCCACGACTCCTCGGCGAGCGGGAGCTGCCGGATGAGTTCTCCGTTGACGTTCGGCTCGCGAGCGAGCCTGGCCTCGGTCAGATCGGCGTAGCCCTGGACATCGGCATCGGGCACTCCCGGCTGGTACACCGCCTTGATGATCTCGGGTCGCAACACGTTGCCCTTGTTGGCGATCGTCGAGTAGCCCATCGCGAGCTGCAGCGGTGACGCCGACAGCAACCCCTGCCCGATCGCGAGCTGCACGTTGTCGCCGGTGAAGTAGCCGGAGCCCTCGGACTCGCTGATCACGCCACGCTCGGCATACTCCGCCTTGAGATCCGCGTCGGGAACCGTGCCGTCGAAGGCGAACGGCAACTCGATGCCGGGGTCGGCGCCGAAGCCGAACTTGCGGACCTCGTCCTGCAGCACCGGCTCGTAGTTGTTCGTCGTCATGATCAACTCGCCGATGCGGTAGAAGAACGCATCCGACGACACCGCGAGGGCCGTCTCCACGTCGACCGAGCCGTACACGCACGGACGTCCGGTGCCGCTGCAGGTGGCGTTGCGATAGACGCAGCGGACGAGACCCGAATTGCAGCGGTCTGCCTCGACCGACTCCATCCGGTAGGAGCCCTCGTCGACGTAGTAGTCGTTCACGGCGAGCAGCCCGGTGTCGAGTGCGGCGAACGCCGTGAACGGCTTGAAGGTCGACCCCAGGTTGTAGCGGCCCTGGATCGCTCGGTTGACGAGGATCGACTCGTCGGGGTCGATCGGATCTCCGTTCTCGTCGACCGACGGGAAGATCTCCTCGAACTTGCCGCCGCCGAGGTCCGACTCGAACCAGCGGTTGTCGAACGTGGGGTAGCTGGCCAGTGCGATGATCTGACCGTTCTGGTAGTTCTGCACGACCATCGATCCCGCCGGCGCCTTGTACGGGACCTCGCGCGGGTAGTCGGGGAAGACCAGCGTCGTGAAGTTGGTCTCGGGGTCCTTCGGGTTGACGGCGACCTCGGCCTGTCGTCGCTTGATCTGGGTCTCGAGGGCCTGCTCGGCGAACTGCTGCTGGTCGAGATCGATCGTCAACTGCACGTCGTTGCCGTTGATCGGCGGGATCCGCTCGACCTCGCGCACGATCCGGCTGGCGTTGTCGACCTCGTAGGTGACCGATCCCCAGACGCCGTGGAGGTCCTCCTCCATGCTCAGCTCGATGCCGAACTGGCCGACGCGCTCGTTCAGGAAGTAGCCCTGCTCCTGGTAGAAGTCCTTCGTCTCGGCGGTGATCCGGCCCATGTAGCCGACCACGTGACTTGCGAGCGGGGCGTACGGGTACACGCGGCGTGACTGCTCGAGGATCGTGACGCCCGGCAGGTCCTCGATGCGCTCCTCGATCGCGATGGCGGTGCGTTCGTCGATGTCCTCGGCGACCGGCATCGGCAGGAACGGGCTGTAGACGCCGCTGTCGTAGCGGGCTTCCATCTCCTCGATCGGGACGTTGACCCACCCCGACAGACGCCGGAAGATCTCGGCGCGGTCGTCGGATCGTCGGATCAGCTCCCAGTCGACGCCGACGGTGAGCACACGATCGTTGTCGGCCAGGATTCGGCCGTCGGCGTCGAAGATGCGTCCGCGCTCGGGCAGCAGCGGCACGGTGCGCAGTTTGGTCGTGTCGACCTTCGCCTGGAGTGCCTCCTGTTCCACGGTCTGCAGGAACCAGAGGCGGGCGCCGACGAGCCCGAAGAGCAGGAGCCCGACGAGCGCGAGGACGCCCAGGCGCGCTGCGCGTTTGTCAGCGGCCATGACGCACCGTCGGGGCGTGGCGGAGTACTCGTCGTCGGGTCACCATGGAGATACCAGTCTGCATGTTACAAACGCGTTGCGGGGCGCGGGTGGCCGGGGCTGCGATCACGACGAACTCTTACATGAGCCGCGACCCGGCGACCGCTGGGTCGCACCGCGATCGGGCGATCAGGCGGTCGGCTCCTTGACCGGTTGGGTCCACTCGGGCCGGCGCAGTCGCAGGCTCCAGCGGGCCAGCGGCACGAGCAACGGGCTCATGATCGCCGCCGACACCGCGACGATCGGCACCACGACGTACAGCTCCTCCTGGAACGGTTCGGGTTCGCCGATGAACACGCGCACCACGGGGATCATCAGCGCGCCGACAGCGGCTCCGAGTCCGGTGAAGATCGCGGCGAGCCACCAGTGCGGGTCGGCGGCGATCAGGGCGAGCAGCCCGCCGACGACGCCGGCGATCGTCATCGCGGCCGCCGTCGAGCCGAGCGGCGTGCCCTCGGCGAGGTCGAACATCACCCCGAACACGAACCCGACGAGCGCACCGCGTTCGCTCCCACCGGCCACGCCGGCGGCCGCAGCCGTGGCGATCATGATCTGGATGATCACGCCGGCCACCTGGACCTCGACGAAGATCGTGCGCTGGAGCGCCAGCAGGAGCAGCCCGAGCGGGATCACCCGCACGAGCGGACCCTGGACGAACGCGGCGAGCATCAGCCGGTCGGACCGTGTTGCTTCACTGCTCGACTTCGGACAGCGGCCGGTACAGCACCACGCGCACGAAGTTGAGCCGGGCGAGGTCTGCGTTCAGTTCGACGTCGAGCAGCGGGCCGCCCGATCCCGGACGGTCGGCACGGTTGAGCACGCGGCCGACCGGGATCCCGGTCGGGGCGAGGCTCTCGGAACCGCCTGCGGTCTCCACGAGATCGCCCGCCTGCAGCTCCGCCAGCGACGGTGAGTCCTGGAGGAACTTGATCTGTGGCAGACGCAGGCGGCCGCGACCCTCGAGCGCTCCGTACTCCTTCTCGATCACCGGGGGCAGCGTCGTCGACGTCGTCGAGGTGCTCGCGATGCTGCCCTCGGTCGCCTGCGGGAGCGTCGTCGACGTCGCCGCCGCCTCGGCGGCAGCGGCGAGCTCACGGATCTCGGCTTCGGTCAGCCGACGGCCGTTCTCGTCGACGAGTTGCGACAGGTCGAAGTCGGAGCCGCTCGGGAGCGTGGTGGCGGGAACCGGTGCGCCACCCGGCAGCGTCGCCCCCGGCACGAGTGCCACCGGCACCGTGGTGCTCGGAGCCGTCGTGCCGGCCGCCTCGACCTCGTCGGGGTCGAGACCCGAGGGTGTGGTGTTGGTCGGCACCAGGTCGTCCACCTGGTCGGAGGAGGTCACCTTGACCGCGACCGCGTACCGCGCGTCGGTCACCAGCATCACGCGAGCCGAGTTGGCGGTCACCTGCGTCACCTTGCCGACGAGGCCGGCCTGGTTGACCACCGGCATCCCGACTGCGATACCGCTCCGACTCCCCTTGTTGATCTCGATGACCTGGTCGAGGTTGTTCGCGGCATACCCCACGACGCGGGCGACTTCGGTGTCGATTCCGGACAGCGACGGGAGGCTGTAGAGCGCCTGCAGTTCCTTGCCCTCGATCACTGCGGCCTCGGCAGCGGCCTGTGTGCCGATCAGGCGGTCGACCTGCTCCTGGAGCGCCAGGTTCTCCTGCTCGAGGTCGTCGTAGTTCGTGATGCCGTGCCATGCCCGCTCGATCGGGTTGGTGACCACGCCGGTGGCCGACTCGACCGGGTCGAGGACGACACCGAAGCCGTCGCGTACGGCGTTGATCACCGGGTTGCCGCGCAGATCGAGTGTGAGCAGGAGCACGGAGGTCAGCAGCAGCGCGAGGATGATGCGCTTGCGCCCGACGGAGTAGATGGCCATGGCGGTGTCCGATGCCGGATGCGGCCGTCAGTCCTCGCCGCCGAGAGACATCAGCCCACGCATGGCATCGATGTTCTCCAGCGCCCGACCGGAACCGATGACGACGCTGTAGAGCGGCTCGTCGGCGATCCGGATCGGCATGCCGGTCTCGTGCATCAGTCGCTGATCGAGTCCGCCGAGCAACGCGCCACCACCGGTGATCGTGATGCCGTCTTCCATGATGTCGGCCGCGAGCTCGGGCGGCGTCTTGTCGAGGGTGGTCTTCACGGCGTCCACGATGGCAGAGATCGGCTCGGCGAGGGCTTCACGCACCTGTTCGGTCGTGACCTGGATCGTGCGGGGCAGCCCGGAGATCAGGTCCCGACCGCGGATGTCGGCGGTGAGCTCGAGTTCGAGCGGCCACGCCGAACCCATCTGGATCTTGATCTCCTCGGCGGTGCGGTCACCGATCGCCAACGAGAACTCCTTCTTGACGTACTGCAGGACGGCGTCGTCGAGTTCGTCGCCGGCGACGCGGATCGACTGGGCGGTGACGATGCCGCCGAGCGAGATCACCGCGACCTCGGTGGTACCGCCGCCGATGTCGACGATCATGTTGCCCGACGGCTCGTGCACGGGCATGTCGGCGCCGATCGCCGCGGCCATCGGCTCTTCGATGATGTGCACCGGCTTGCGGGCACCCGCGTACTCGGCGGCGTCCTGCACCGCGCGCTGCTCGACGCCCGTGATGCCCGACGGCACGCAGATCACCATGCGGGGCTTGCTCCACTTCGAGCCGTGCACCTTCTGGATGAAGTAGCGCAGCATCTTCTCGCACACCTCGAAGTCGGCGATGACGCCGTCCTTGAGCGGCCGGATCGCCTTGATGTGGTTCGGCGTGCGCCCCATCATCCGCTTGGCCTCCATGCCGACCGCGACAGGGCGGCCGTCGTTCGCGTTGATCGCGACGACCGACGGTTCGTCGAGGACCACGCCGTGGCCCCTGACGTAGATCAGGGTGTTGGCCGTGCCCAGGTCGATGGCGAGGTCACGACCGAGACTGAGCGGATTGTTGCGGGCCATGAACTGGCCACCTTTCGCGAGCTGTCGAGAGAACCGATCCGGCACTCCAACCGTGCCATCAACCGGAATCCCTGAATGTTACAGATTGGGGAAGAAGATCCCGATCTCGCGCTCGGCGGACGCCAGCGAATCGCTGCCGTGCACCAGGTTCTCGGTGAACAGGATGCCGAGGTCGCCACGAATGGTGCCCGGAGCTGCCGTGCGCGGATTGGTTGCACCCATCATCGCACGGACCACCTCCCAGGTGTCCTCGGGGCCCTCGATCACCATGGCGACCACCGGTCCGCGGCTCATGAACTCGACGAGTTCGCCGTAGAAGCCCTTCCCCACGTGCTCCTCGTAGTGTCGAGCCAGCGTGTCGGTGTCGAGCTGGCGGAGCTCCATGGCGACGATGTCGAGGTTCTTCGCCTCGAACCGTGACACGATCTCGCCGACGAGCTTGCGCTCGACGGCATCGGGCTTCAACAGGACCAGCGTGCGATCAGACATGCCGGCGAACCTACCGATCCCAACCCGAAAAATGCCCGGATCTGCCCGCTGGCCGCGACAATCGAGGCACTTTTCGGGGTTTTCGGGGGCGGGGCGGGTCAGTTGGACGAGCGTTGCAGGACGGGGCGGGCGGCGCCGGCGGTGTAGAGGCTGCCGGTGACGAGCAGCGCGTCGTCGCCGTCCGCGTACTCCATCGCCCGCTGGCAGGCGGCCTCCACGGTCTCGAAGACGTAGACGTCGTCGCAGCCGAGGCGTCGAGCGGCATCGGCCACGTCGACGCCCGGCACGCCACGCGGGGACGGGGCCGTACAGGCGAACACGACGTCGAACTCGTCGGCGCGCAAGGCCGCAAGCATCTCCTCGGGGTCGCGCAGCGTGCCGACGACGAGCAACCGACGTCCGTCGGGGTTGAAGTCCTCGAAGAACACCCCGGCGCAGGTGTCGGCACCCGGAGGGTTGTGGGCGCCGTCGACGATCACGAGCGGCTGGCGTCCGAGCACCTCGAACCGACCGGGCATCGAGACCTCCCCGAAGCCCTCCATGACCACCTCCTCGGCCAGCGGCGCTGCGAAGAACGTCTCGACGGCCACGAGCGCCACTGCAGCGTTGCTGCCCTGGTGAGCGCCGTTGAGCGGCAGATAGACATCGGTGTAGATCGTGGTCGGTGTGCGGATGTCGAGCAATCGTCCACCGATCGCGAGGCGGTTGCCCACGAGCTCGAAATCGTCGTCGACGACGAGCGTCGTCGCCCCGCCTGCAGCGTTGAAGATCTCCACGAGCTGCGGACGCGTCTCCCCCACCACGGTCGCCGAGCGGGGCTTGATGATGCCGGCCTTCTCGGTGGCGATGTGTTCGAGCGTCGGCCCGGCGAACTCCGTGTGGTCCATCCCGATGTTGGTGATCACCGCCACGGTCGCATCGGCGACGTTGGTGGCGTCCCACCGACCGAGCAGCCCGACTTCGATCACCATCACGTCGACGGCGACGTCGGCGAACCATCGGAACGCAGCCGCGGTCATGATCTCGAAGTAGCCGGGACGCACCCCGACGATCGATTCGAGTTCCGCGATCGCCGCCACCTGCTCGGCGAACTCCTCGTCGGCGATCGGTTCGAGGTTGCGGCTGATGCGCTCGTTGACACGCTCGAGGTGCGGGCTCGTGTAGGTGCCGACGGTGAGACCGCTCGCGACCAGCAGCCGCGAGATCATCTGGGCGGTCGACCCCTTGCCGTTGGTGCCGGTGATGTGGATCACCGGCGCCGCGTGCTGCGGATCGCCCATCGCCGAACACAACGCCGTGATGTTGTCGAGTGACGGCGACTCGATCCGACCGGTCTTCTCGTAGGTGGCGTGCTCGTCGAGATATCGCAGCGCGTCGGCGTAGTTCATGGAGCGCTCAGGCTAGGGACGAAATGAGACGCGGGGTCTGACCCCACGTCTCATTTCAGGAGGCGGCTTTGCGCTGGCGACCCGTCGAGCGCGGAACCAGCGTGGGGTTGACCTTCTCGGTCACGGTGGTCTCGTCGATCACGACCTTGCCGATGTCGGTCCGGCCGGGCAGGTCGTACATCGTGTTGAGCAGCACCTCTTCGAGGATCGCCCGCAGGCCACGAGCGCCCGTACCGCGCAGGATCGCCTGATCGGCGATCGCCTGCAGACCGTCCGGAGTGAACTCCAGTTCGACGTCTTCGAAGCTGAACACCTTCTCGTACTGCTTGACGAGGCTGTTCTTCGGCTCGACGAGGATCTGGACCAGCGCGTCGCGGTCGAGGCTGCCGACCGCGCCGATCATCGGCAGGCGCCCGATGAACTCGGGGATCATGCCGAACTTGACGAGATCCTCCGGGAGAACCTGCGCGAACAGCTCACCCGGGTCGCGATCGGTCTGCGATCGGACCGTGCCGTGGAAGCCGACGCCCTTGTGGCCGATGCGGGACTCGATGATCTGCTCGAGCCCGGCGAACGCTCCGCCGAGGATGAACAACACGTTGGTGGTGTCGATCTGGATGAACTCCTGGTGGGGGTGCTTGCGACCGCCCTGCGGCGGCACCGACGCCTGCGTTCCCTCGAGAATCTTGAGCAGCGCCTGCTGCACGCCCTCGCCCGACACGTCGCGCGTGATCGACGGGTTCTCGCTCTTGCGCGCCACCTTGTCGATCTCGTCGATGTAGACGATGCCGGTCTCGGCCCGCTTGACGTCGAAGTCGGCCGCCTGGATCAGCTTCAACAGGATGTTCTCGACGTCCTCGCCGACGTACCCTGCCTCGGTCAGCGCAGTCGCATCGGCGACGGCGAAGGGCACGTTGAGCTGGCGGGCGAGGGTCTGGGCGAGGTGGGTCTTGCCGCACCCGGTGGGGCCGAGCAGCAGGATGTTCGACTTGGCGAGCTCGACCTCGTCGCGACGGCCGACCGTGGTGGCCTGGTTCTGGTGCTGGATGCGGCGGTAGTGGTTGTACACCGCGACCGAGAGGATCTTCTTGGCCGAGTCCTGGCCGACGACGTAGTCGTCGAGGAAGGCGCGCACCTCACGAGGGTTGGGAAGGTTGTCGAAGCTCAGCTCGGCCGTCTCGGTGAGCTCCTCCTCGATGATCTCGTTGCAGAGGTCGATGCACTCGTCGCAGATGTACACGCCCGGACCGGCGATCAGCTTCTTGACCTGCTTCTGCGACTTGCCGCAGAACGAGCACTTCAGCAGTTCGCCGGTGTCCCCGAATTTCGCCACTGTCGGTACCCCTTCGTGTCGTTCCTGCGCTGCGTCGTGCCGGTTGGAGCCCGTCAGTTTGGCGCATCCAGCACGTCGAGGCGTGGACCCGCCCGACGGATCGGGCCGATCACGCCCCGATCAGCGGATGGGACCGGTGCGGTCCACCGCCTCGCGAGACGAGATCACTCTGTCGATGATGCCATATTCCATCGCGTCGTCCGCTTCCATGACGAAGTCACGGTCGGTGTCGGCGTGGATCCGCTCGATCGGCTGGCCGGTGTGCTCGGCCAGGATCTGGTCGATCAGCTCACGCATCCGCATGATCTCGGCGGCGGCGAGCTCGAGGTCGGTGACCTGGCCGTAGCCGACCTGGCCGCTCGGCTGGTGCAGCAGGATCCGGCTGTGCGGGAGGGCGAGACGCTTGCCCTTGGTGCCCGCAGCGAGCAGCACGGCAGCAGCTGAGGCCGCCTGGCCGAGGCAGATCGTGGCGATGTCGTTCTTGATGAACTGCATCGTGTCGTAGATGGCGAACAGCGCCGTGATGTCGCCACCAGGGCTGTTGATGTAGATGTTGATGTCCTTGTCCGGGTTCTCCGACTCGAGGTGGATCAACTGCGCGCACAGCAGGCTGGCGATCTGGTCGTCGACCGGCGTCTGCAGGAAGATGATGTTGTCCTTGAGCAGGCGGCTGTACAGGTCGTACGCACGCTCGCCCCGGCTCGTCTGTTCGACGACGTTCGGAACGAGATAGTTCACGGCATCGAGATTCATCGGGTGGTCTCCTCGTCGTCGGTGTCTTCTGGCTGATCGGTGGATTCGTCGGCTGCAGCCTCGGCGGTGGCGGCATCGGTGGCAGCGATGACCGCAGAGGCGGCGGCGTCGACGTCGACATCGGGTTCGCCGTGGCCACCGTCGTCGTCGTGCGTGTGGCCGAGCAGCGTGTCGCGGTCGATCGGGTCGCCGCTCGGGTCGACGAACTCGACGTTGTGCAGCAGCCAGTCGAACGCCTTCGACTTGCGGATCTGCGCACGGAGTTCGGGAACGGCGTCGTTCTGCTCGTACGCCTTGCGGATGTCCTTGGCCTTCTGGCCGTACTGCATCGCCATCCGTGCGTACTCGGCGTCGAAGTCGTACGGCTCGACCTCGATCGACTCGGCGTCGGCGACGGCGCGCAGTGCGAGGTCGACCTTGACGGCTTCGACCGAGGCGCCACGCATCGACTCGATGAACTGTTCCGGCTCCTGGCCGGTGGCGGCGAGCCACTGGCCGAGGTCGACGCCCTGGGACTGGAACTGCTGCACCGTCGCCTGGACGCGCTGGTTGAGATCGGCGTCGACCATGGCCTCGGGCACGTCGGCCTCGACGAGTTCGGCGAGCGCGGCGTTCAGCGACGCGACGAGTCTCTGACGGGCCTGGTTCAGCTTGACGTCGACGAGCGACGTCCGCAGGCTCTCGTTCCACTCCTCGACCGTGTCGAACTCGCCGAGGTTGTCGGACACCCACTCGTCGGTGAGTTCGGGCTCGGTCATCTCCTGGACCGCGACAATCGTGACGACGAAGTCGGCAGGCTCCTCGAGCCCCTTCGGCGTCGAGACGAACTCGAGGACGTCGCCGGTCGAGGCGCCGACGAGGTGATCGTCGAAGTCCTCGGTCACCCAGCCCTGACCGACCTCGTACGACCAGCCCTCGGTGTTGAGCCCCGTCAGTTCCTCGTCGTCGCGGGTGACAGCGAGATCGAGCGTGAGGAAGTCGCCGTTCTGCACGGGGCGGTCGGCATCGACGAGCGAACCGCCGCGCTTCAACTCGGCCTGGCGGGCCTCGGCGAGGTCGTCCTCGGTGACCGACAGGCCGGGCAGCTCGACGCGCAGTGCGTCGTAGCCGGGCAGTGTGATGGTGGGTCGCACCTCGCACGTGGCGTCGAACTCGACCGGCCCGGACTCGGCGCCATCGGTGATCTCCACCTCGGGCGTGGCGATCAGGTCGATCTCGTGCTCGCGCACCGCTTTGGCCAGGTACTGGGGAACCGCGTCACGCAGCGCCTGCTCGCGAGCGGGGCCGATGCCGACACGGGCCTCGAGGACCTTCCGTGGCGCCTTGCCGGCTCGGAAGCCGGGAAGGTTGACCTCCTTCGCGATGAGCTTGAACGCCCGATCGATGTCGTGTTCGAACTCCGTTTCGTCGACTTCGACGTACAGCTTGACTTTGTTGCCCTCGAGGGTCTCCACCGAACTCTTCACAGGCGAGCGAGTGTACCGGCGACGCTCCCTCAGCGGTCCGGCCACACCGGCGGCGACCTCCCCCTCGGAGCGCCGGAACAACCGACCGTGCGAGCGGAGTCGCGCGTTCGGCCGTCGAGCGGGCAGAATGGGGGACGATGGAGTACTGGAAGCCGCACGCCCTCGCCACGCCGCACCCCGACCAGCTCGACCTGCGGATGAACGACAAGGTTCGCACGATCGTCGACATGCACGGCGTACCGGCGGGCACCGAGGGCAAGGTGATCCTCGCCAACGGCTTCAACTGGCAGCGCTACCGGGTGCTGTTCGAGAACGGTGCGGAGGTCGGCGACCTCGACAAGCGCCAGATCGAGCCGATCGGCAAGGCCGCCAAGCGCCTCGCCAAGGCTGCCGCCAAGAAGTAGTCCCGGGCGCGTTCAGGCCGGGAGCGGTTCGGCCGAGGGGTGGTCGGCGCTGTCGCCGTTCGTCGGCGGATAGACGAGGAAGTGCACGCTCACGATCACCACCCATGCGGGGAAGAGGAGCGTGAACCACAGCGTGAAGCCCAGGGAGAAGAGCTGGACGACCGCCACGGTGTAGGTGATCACCACCATCCAGCGAGGCATCGTGCCCGAACGAAGCCAGATCGTGCCGGCCGAGAACATGAACACGCCCGCCATCCGCACCCCGAACACGTTGGTGATCCTGAAGATCGCCTCGCGTTCCACGGTGTAGATGCCGTTGTCGATCGTGGCCACGGGGTCGAGCTGATAGGACGCGATGAGGGCCCCCGCGAGCGCGGTCGCAACGAACGTCATCGCGATGAACAGCAGACCGCTGCCGAAGAGAACGCTCGAGAAGAACTGGTCCTCGTGCTCGCCGAGCCGGTCGCGGATCACCCCGATGAACCAGAGGAAGGCGATGCCGGAGAACGGCACGAGCCAGAGCGCGAAGTCGACTCGGCCGCTCCCGGTCGACAGCCAGGTCCCCGCGTCGGAGGGATCCTCGGGGACCGTCGACCGCAACAGCACGTAAGTGACCGTCAACAGTACCGAGAACAGGATTCCCGCGAACGCAGCCGCCCGCGGGGTCGTGAGGCGCCGACCGACGAGGTGCCGACGATCGTCAGCGCGACCTCGACCGGAGGGTTCGATCATGCTCGGACGT
>CAVORH010000043.1:0-48888 GCA_963698565.1 Ilumatobacteraceae bacterium | reverse complement strand
CGTCGTGGAGGTGATCTGGGAGGCACACCTGGACGCGTGGCATCCGGCGGTTCTCGGGTCGCCCGACATGCCGAGATCCACCATCGCAAGGCCAACGCGCGCAGCAGCGCGGTGCCGCTGGCGAGGACCCTCGGTGGGAAGTACGTTGGCCCCATGCGTGCAGCCTGCGTTTCGGCTCGACCGCCACTGCCTGCACCAAGGAGGTGCCCATGACCAGTTCGAACGATCCCGAGTACGTGGCCATCGACCTGACGTCGAAGATGGGCGTCCTCGACGAGGCGACGTGTGTCGAGCTGTTGGAATCGACACCGATCGGCCGCATCGGGTTCTCGACCGATGGCGAGTTGCTCGTGCTCCCCGTCAACTTCAGCTGGTACGAGCACAGTGTCGTGTTCCGGACCCTCGAGGGCCACAAGCTCGCCGCTGCCGCCGAGCAGCAACACGTCTGCTTCGAAGTCGACCGCTGGGATGCCGACAAGCGAACAGGCTGGAGCGTGGTGGTGCAAGGTCTGGCTCACGAAGTCACGCACTGGGCCGAAGAGGCCCGGCTCGACGATCTCGGGCTGATCCCGTGGGCCCGGGCGGAGTGGCGGCCGATCTGGGTCCGGATCGAGCCCACGATGATCTCTGGTCGAGTCCTTCGCTGAAGTCATGCACGACGGTGTGTCTCGTGCCGAGGCACACCGTCGACGGCTACTGCTGCCCGTCGAGGTCCCGGTACACCGGTGACCAGCTGATCTCGTCGATTCGTGCCGAGATCTCGTCATCGGTGGTGTCAGCGGTCATCGAGTGCGCGAGGCCCTGGTCGACGGCGGTTCGTGCCACGGCAAACGCCACATGGCGGGCCACACGACGGCTCTCGGTGATCGGTGGGAGGATGCCCCCGTCGCGGTTCTCGGCAGCGAGGCCCCCGATCGCGGTTGCGGCCGCGGTCAGCATCTCGTCGGACACCGCTCGCGCCTTGACGGCGACCACACCGAGGCCGACCCCGGGGAAGACGTGGACGTTGTTGACCTGGGCGATCGGCACCGAGCGGCCGCCGACGTCGACCGGGGCGAACGGGCTCCCGGTACCGATCAGTGCGGTGCCGTCGGTCCAGGCGAGGACGTCGGCGGGGATCGCCTCCGCGCGCGGTGTCGGGTTCGACAGCGGGAGCACGATCGGCCGCTCGACGTGCGCGGCCTGTGCCCTGATGACCGCCTCGGTGAAGATCCCGGGTTGCCCGGTCACCCCGACGAGCGCGTGCGGTCCGACCCGGCTGACCACGTCGAGCAGTTCGACGACACCGTCACCGTCGTCGTCCCAGTCGGCGATCTCGTCCCACGGCCGGGCAAACGGCTGCTGGAACGAGGCGAGGCCGTCCATCCGATCGTGCAGCAGACCGTCACGGTCGACCAGCCAGCATCGGCGCACCGCATCGTGCTCCGAGACGCCGGCGGCCACCATCGCTCGCACCGCCTGGCTGGCGATCCCCGTGCCGGCGGAGCCCGCGCCGACCACGACGAGGCGGAGGTCGCCGACCGGTGTTCCGGCGGTGCCGAGACCGGCGACGATCGCCGCGACGCTCACGGCCGCGGTGCCCTGGATGTCGTCGTTGAACGAGCAGATGCGCTCGCGATGGCGCGCGAGGAGCCGGTTGGCGTGCAGCTGTGCGAAGTCCTCCCACTGGAGCATCACGCCGGGGAATCGCGCCCGGAGTGCATCGACGAACGCGTCGACCAGCTCGTCGTACTCGGCGCCGCGAACACGCTGGTGGCGCCAGCCGAGGTAGAGCGGATCCGACAGCAGCGCATCGTTGTCGGTCCCCACGTCGAGCATCACTGGCAACGTCCGTGATGGATCGAGACCGCCGCCGGCGGTGTACAAGGCGAGCTTGCCGACCGGGATCCCCATCCCACCGATGCCGAGGTCACCGAGGCCGAGCACCCGCTCACCGTCGGTCACCACGACGACGTCGACCTCGAGATCGCCGACCGCGTTGTCGAGCAGCTCTTCCACCCGATCGCGCTGTGGCCACGACAGGAACAGGCCGCGCTCGCGGCGATAGATCCGCGACCACTGCTGGCACGCCAAGCCGACGGTCGGCGTGTACACGATCGGCAGCAGCTCCGCGAGGTGCCGTTCGAGAAACGCGTAGAACAGCACCGAGTTGCGGTCCTGCAGCGCCCGCAGGAACACGTGCCGACCCAGATCGGTGACCTTGGACGCGTATTCGACCTGGACGCGCTGCAACTGCGTGTCGAGGTCCTCGACCACGGGCGGGAGCAACCCGTCGAGACCGAGATGCCGGCGTTCCTCCGCCGAGAACGCGGTGCCCTTGTTCACGTATCGATCCGCCAGGAGAGCTCGGCCACGGGGTGTCATCACCACCCACCGTACGGTCTGGCGTGCACCGTCGAAATGAGCGGGCGACCGACCGGACGAAGCGGCAGCGTTGTCGAGCGAGTCCGGTGACGCTCCACTCGGCCGGGGACCCCCTCTCCTCGTCGGTGAGATCCGCCAGCTGGTCCGGTCTCGGCCCGACCACGGGCCGTCGTCGTAGGATCGCGGTCCTGTGATCACAGCGACCTCTCCATCAGCTCCCCGGTCGATCCGCCCCACCGCACGGGTGCTCGCATGAACGGCGCAGGCTCGTACCTCGTCGGTCTCGACAACGGCGGCACGGCGAACAAGTTCACCGTCATGGATCGAGACGGGCACTTCCTGATCGACCGGTTGGTCGAGCTGCCGAGTCGCGTCACCGAAGGGCCGTCGGCTGCGATCGGCGCGCTGCGGGAAGCGTTCGAGGCGGCGCTCGAGGTGGCCGGCATCGATCGACGCGACGTGTTCGGTGTCGGTTTCGACACTCCGGGTCCGGCGACGGCCGACGGAGTGATCTCGTCGCGTGGTGGCACCAACTTCGCGCACGACGGGTGGAAGGGCTACGACTTCCGCACCGCGCTCGAGGTCGAGCTCGGCCTGCCGGTCGTGTACATCAACGACGCGAACGCCGCTGCGCTGTACGCGCACCACGAGCACTTCGGGGCGATCGGTTCGGAGCGGTCGTCGATCTCGGCGATCGTCGGGACCGGCCTCGGCGGTGGTGTGGTCGAGAGCGGGCGGATCGTGAAGGGCGCAGCCGGCATGGCCGGTGAACTCGGACACGTCCACGTCCCGATGGACGGTCTGCTCGAAGCGGGGCAACCGACGCCGACGTGCAACTGCGGTTTCGTCGGCGACGCCGAGAGCGTTGCGTCACTGACCGGCATCCGCAACAACCTGCTGCCGTACTGGTTGACCCGCTACCCCGATCACGAGCTCGCAGGCGTGGACCCGCTCGATGCCGCCAAGCAGGTTCGCGGCTTCGGTGAGCGGGGCGACGAGATGGCTCGACACATCTTCGAACAGCAGGCGATGGCCCTCGGCCGTCTGTTCACGATCGCGGCCAACTTCACCGACCCCGACCTGTACCTGCTCGGCGGCGGCGTCATCGAGGCCGAGCCCTCGTTCCGTGATTGGTTCCTCGGCCGGGTCGAAGCGCACACGTTGCTGCGTGACGAGCAACGCGAGGTGGCGTCGTTCGCGCTCGTGACCCACCTCGACATGGCCGGCGCCCGCGGCTCGGCGATCGCGGCGCTGGCCGCGTTGGGTCATCGCTGACACGCGATCGGTCGAGGGGCAGGGCCCCGAGGGGAGTTCGATTCGGGTGTCGTGACATGATCGCACGGGGCGCCGACCATCCGGCCCACCATCGATCCATGGGCGAACGAGGAGTGATCATGACCGTTGCCGAGACCGAACATCGTGCGGGAACAACCAGCTACGACAGCTTCGAGGTGTCGACGTTGACGCCTCATCTGGGTGCCGAGGTCGTCGGGCTCGACCTCGCCCAGCCGCTCGACGACCGACAGCTCCGGGACCTGCACCAGGCGTTCGCCGACTGGAGCGTGCTCGTGTTCCGGGATCAACACCTCGACCGGGAAGCGCACAAGGCCTTCGGTCGGTACTTCGGCGAACTCCACGTTCACCCGATGAACCACGCACGCGAGACCGATCCGGAGGTGCTGATCGTCAAGACCACCAAGGACTCGCCGTACACGGCCGGCGACGCATGGCACACCGACGTCACCTGTGATGCCATCCCCCCGCTCGCGTCGGCGCTCTACATCACCGAAACTCCCGAAGTCGGCGGCGGCGACACCCTCTATGCGGACATGTATCTGGCCTACGAACTGCTGTCGCCGGCGATGCAGTCGTTCCTCGACGGGCTCACGGCGGTTCACGACGGTGGCATGCCGTATGTCGGCAGCTACGGATCGACCCCGCCCGAGGGTGGTTACCCGCGCAACGAGCATCCGGTCGTCGCCGTGCACCCGGTCACCGGCCGCAAGGTGCTCTACGTCAACAGCGGCTTCACGTCGCACATCACGGGTTTGCGTCGGTGGGAGAGCCGGGCGTTGCTCGACATGCTGTTCGAACACATCGCCACGACGCCGCGCCTGCACTGCCGCGTGAGGTGGGAACCGAACACGCTGACCCTGTGGGACAACCGCTGCACCCAGCATCACGCCGTGTGGGACTACCACCCCCACAGCCGCTACGGCGAGCGCGTGTCGGTGATCGGACCGGACCGACCGACGGGTGTGCAGCACCGCTGAACCCGGCGCGACGACCTTGTGCCCTGTTCACGCTGGGCCCGTCAGGGCATCGTGGAAGCGATCCGATTCGATCGGCCCTGATCCGACAACGGGAGGTGCGGCATGAGTACGAAACGCGTCGTGGCGCTCGTGGTCGGCTGCGTGCTGATCATTCCGGCGCTCGGGATGCTCCTCGGCGGCGGTGCGCTCGCCGTCGCGTACGCCACGCAGCGCGACGACGGCGGGTACTTCGACATCACCGTCGATCGGTTGTATTCACCGACCGTTGCGGTCACAGGGGAGGACGTGAGGTTCGCCGCCGAACCCGGCTCGCCCGACTTCGTGCTCGATGCGATCGATCTCGACATTCGGCTGCAAGCAACATCGCTCGACCCGGATCGGCCGATCTTCATCGGGATCGCACGTCAGGCCAATCTCGACGCCTACCTCGATGGTGTCGCCCACGACCGCGTCATCCGGCTCGACGGCGCGGTTCCGGCGTACCGAAGGTCCCCTGGTGTCGACGACGTCGTCCCGCCGGTCGATGAGCTGCTCTGGGTGGAGAGCGCGACGGGGACCGGACAGCAGGAGCTGATCTGGGAGGCGACCGGTGGCCGTTGGGCGGCGGTGGTGATGAATGCCGACGGCTCGCCCGGCGTGGCCGCGACGCTGACGATCGGTGCACGGTCCGACATCGTGTTGCCGCTGGCGTTCGTTCTCGTGGGTCTGGGCCTCGTGCTCGCGGCCGCGGCGGTGGTCCTCATCGTCGTCGGCGCCTCGGGCGCCCGCCGTGAGCCACCGGAGGACGGAGCCGCTCCCGACGGGGCGCATCCGATCGGCGCAGCCACACCAGGAGCTCCACTCCCGCCGCCGGTGGTCGGTTCCGGCAGGCCGCATGGGGTCGTCGAACGAGTCGGACCGACGGCGCTGGCGGTCAGACGGCTCGACGCCGGATAGCGGTGCCGAGGATGGAAGCCACCCCTCGAGCGAACGTGTCGCCAGGCGCATCCCTCGACCTCTACTGGATTCCGCTCGGCGCGGGGAACCGGGTGGTCCAGTTCAGTGGCCGGACGTTCGAGGCGATCGCCGCGAAGTGGGATCGACGGTCGCCGTGCGATCTGTACCACTCCGCGCTGGTCGCGTCGCTCGGCGCCGACGAGTACTTCATCGAGATGACACCGGTGCCGGGCGGGTCCCGACCGCCGACCGATCGTGGGGTCGTGGCCGTCGGGGCGGTGGGAACTGCGTGGGCTCGGCGGCTGCGCGTCTTCCGCTACGAGATCCGCCGCTGGCGCAACGGCACGATCCCTGATCTCGCCGCTGCAGTGGGGGATCCGGTTCGGGTCTCGAACGAGGAGCGGGACGTGGCCGCGGCCCTCGACGCCGTGCCCGCCGTGCCGACCCCGGTGTGGGGGCGTGACGAACTGCGCGCCGGCGAGATGTGGAACTCGAACTCGGTCGTGTCCTGGATCCTCGCCGTGAGCGGACTGGTGGATGGTGCAGGCGGGCCACCGCAAGGCGGCCGGGCGCCCGGTTGGGACGCGGGTCTGACGGTCGCGGCGAGACAGCATCCTCGCTGTTGACGACGAGCTCGCGACCGCAGGCGAGTCCCCGGTCGCGTCATCGGGTCGTGCGGCGGCAAGACTGACGCACCGAGGAGGAGACATGAACGGTGCCGAGAGTCTGTTGCGCACGCTGGTGAACGCCGGCGTCGAGGTGTGTTTCGCGAACCCGGGGACCTCGGAGATGCACTTCGTCTCCGCGGTCGACCGCGTCGAGGGGATGCGACCGGTGCTCGGGTTGTTCGAGGGGGCGGTGACCGGCATGGCCGACGGCTACGGCCGCATGGCCGAGCGGCCGGCGGCGACCCTGCTGCACCTGGGCCCCGGACTCGCGAACGGGCTGGCCAACCTCCACAATGCCCGGAGGGCGGCGACGCCGATCGTGAACCTCGTCGGCGACCACGCCACGTACCACGCCCAGTACGACGCACCGCTCGCTTCCGACATCGTCGGCTTCGCTCGACCGGTGTCGGGTTGGGTCCACTCGTCGACGAGCGCCGGCTCGGTCGCCGCCGACGGTGCCCGGGCCGTTCGGGCAGCGCGCTCGGCCCCCGGCCAGATCGCGACGCTGATCGTTCCCGCCGACGTCGCGTGGCTCGACGCCGGCCCGCCGGCGGATCCGCTCCCGGTTGCCGATCCGGCACCGGTGTCGTCCGCGGCGGTCGGTGCGGCGGTCGAGGCGTTGCGCAACGGGAAGCGCACCGCGCTGTTGCTGCGGGGCGCCTCGCTGCGCGGCGATGGTCTCGCTGCCGCCGGTCGCATCGCCGCCGCGACCGGTGTCCGGCTGTTCTGCGACACGTTCGCCCCGCGCCTCGAGCGCGGCGCGGGTCGAGTCGTCGTCGAACGATTGCCCTACTTCGCCGAGCAGTTGGTCGAGACGCTGGCGCCGATCGAGCAGCTGATCCTCGTCGGATCGAAGCCGCCGGTTGCCTTCTTCGCCTACCCCGGCAAGCCGAGCTGGTGCTCACCCGAGGACGCGGAGATCCTGTACCTCGCGCAGCCGCACGAGGACGGCGTCGGCGCACTGACCGAGGTCGCGGAAGCTCTCGGCGCGGCGACTGCCGGCGCAGTCGCGCCCCTCCAGGTGTCCGATCACCCGACCGGATCGTTCGATCAGTTCACGATCGGCCAGGTGATCGCTCGGCTGCTGCCCGAAGGGGCGATCGTGTCCGACGAGGGGGCGACCTCGAGTCTCGGCCCTGCCATCGCGCTCGGCACGGCCGCGCCCCATGACGTGCTGTCGTTGACCGGCGGCGCGATCGGCCAGGGGCTGCCGCTGGCCGCGGGCGCCGCCGTGGCGTGTCCGGATCGCAAGGTGGTGTGTCTGCACGGCGACGGTGGGGCGATGTACACGGTGCAGGCGCTGTGGACGATGGCGCGAGAGCAGCTCGACGTGACGACGGTGATCTTCGCCAACCGCTCCTACGGGATTCTCAACATCGAGCTGCAGCGCGTCGGTGCCGACAGCGGCCCGCAGGCGCTGTCGATGCTCGACATCGGCAACCCCGACCTCGACTGGGTGTCGTTGGCCACGGGCATGGGCGTCGAGGCCGTGCGGGTCGACTCGATCGACGCATTCCGAGATGCGTTCGCGTCGGCGATGTCGCAGTCCGGCCCCCGCCTCATCGAAGCCGTGTTGTGACGCCCGGCCGCGCCTGACCGCGCTGTGCGACGAGTCTCAGCGCGCACGCCACGCGCTGCGACTCACCGCGACGCCGGGTCAGCGGGTGACGCGGCCGGTCTCGTGGGCCCAGATGGCGATCTCGACTCGGTTCCGCGCGCCGAGCTTCGACATCAGGCTGGCGATGTGTGTCTTGACGGTGCTGAGGCTGATGTGCAGGTCGGTCGCGATCTCCGCGTTGGTCCTGCCACGCGCCAGCGTGACGAGCACTTCCTCCTCGCGGTCGGTGAGCGCATCGATCGGTTCGGGGGGTCGCCCGCCGGCACCTGTTGCCGAGAACGTCTCCAACAGCCGCACGGTCACGCTCGGCGCGATCAGCGCATCACCGTTCGCCGCGGCGTCGATCGCCTGGACGAGGAGTTCCGGACCGGCGTCCTTGAGCAGGAAGCCGCGAGCCCCTGCCTTCAGCGCGCCGTGGACGTATTCGTCGAGGTCGAACGTGGTGATGACGACCACGGCGAGTGGCTCCTCGACGTCGGGTCCGGCGAGGAGCCGCGTCGCCTCGATGCCGTCGAGTTCCGGCATCCGGATGTCGAACAGGCAGACGTCGGGGCGCAGGTGACGGGCCCGCTCCACGGCCTCGCGCCCGTTCGCTGCCTGGGCGACGACCTCGATCCCGGGCTGGGCGTCGAGGATCATCGACAATCCCGTGCGAACGAGATCCTGGTCGTCGGCGACGAGAACCCGGATCATGCGTGGACACCGGCCTTCGGCAGGGTGGCCACCACGGTCCAGCCCCCGCCGATGCTCGGACCGGAGGTCAACGAGCCGCCCAGCAGCTTCGCCCGTTCGGTCATCCCGAGGAGGCCGTAACCCGTCGTGTCGGAGGAGGTCGCTGTCGTGCCGGATCCGTCGTCCG
This sequence comes from Ilumatobacteraceae bacterium, assembly GCA_963698565.1. Lineage (GTDB taxonomy): Bacteria > Actinomycetota > Acidimicrobiia > Acidimicrobiales > Ilumatobacteraceae > Sva-07. Next base: position 40,170 of record CAVORH010000043.1, on the reverse strand, counting down.
ACACGGTCAACTCCACCCGATCGTCGTGACCGACGACGCACACCGACACGCGAGTGGCGTTGCGGGCATGGCGGAGCGCGTTGGTGATCGACTCCTGCGCGATCCGATACACGGCCGCATCGACGAGCGGGCCGAGGTCGTCGAGGTCTCCCGACAGGTCGACGTCGATCTGCATCGTCCCGGGAGCCCGGGCGGCGAGACGACCCAGGTCGCCGACGCCCTCCTGTGGTGTTCGCGAGGCGTCGTCGCTCCCACGCAGCGCGCCGACCATCGCTCGCATCTCGGCCAGGGTGCGCTTGGCGGTCTCCTCGATCACGGCGAGGGTCTCGACGGCCACCTCGGGACGCTGTGCGGCGACCGCCTGCCCCGCCTGCGCCTGGACGGCGATCGCCGACACGTGGTGCGCCACGGTGTCGTGCAGCTCACGGGCGAGCTGCTCGCGTTCGCGCAGCTTGACCTCCTCCAACTCGCGCTGGTGGAGTGCGCCGCGGGTACGCACGGCGATGCCCACCGCAGCACTGAATGCCAGTACGAACATCCCGCCGATCGCCTCGCCGATCGTGCCCGGATCGGTCGTGATCCCGACGAGCCAGGCGGCCAGCAGGATGCCGACGCCGATGCCGGCATCGCGCCCCGATCCCCAGCGGAACAGGCAGTACGGCATCACGAGCAGGAACGCCAGCGAGTCGTAGCCCGCCGCCGGCCCGCCGTCGATCCAGACGACGAGGCTCAGTGCGCTCACCACGGAGAAGGCGACGATCGTCATCGCCAGTGGGTGCTGGCGGCGGGGGAACATCGTCGCGGCGATGACGAACGAGACGAGCAGGGTCGGCACGGGCCAGGGGATGCCGTCACGCGTCAGCATCTCGATCGTCGATCCGACGACGATCGCGGCGGCCAGCACCCAGTCGCGCCACACACGCGTGGGAGCGCCCGGCACTCGGGGCTCGGCGAGCAGGCTGCGGACGACGGACGGGACCACGATCGACAGCGTAGGGAACGGGACCACCGGTGCGGATCGGCCGAAAGGACGACTGTCCGTCGGCCGATCGACGTCGGAGAACCGGCCGTTGCGCCGATGCGGCCGCGTCCCCGCGCCGTCACGATGGCCGGCACCCCCGAATCCATTGAAGGAGTCATTCGATGTCCACTGCCCTCTATCGCCTCGGCCGATTCGCTGCCCGTCGCCCCTGGCGCGTGATCGCCGCGTGGTTCGTGCTCGCGCTCGCGGTGATCGTCGCGTCGTCGTCGTTCGGACGCGAACTCGAGGACTCCTTCGCCGTACCGGGCCTCGACTCACAGCAGGCCGTCGAGCTGCTGTCGTCGGCGCAGTCGGACCGAGCCGGCCTCACCGCCCGCGTCGTGGCGACCCCGGCCGACCCCGACGTCACGTTCTTCGACTCGGCCGATGCCCGCGCCGGGCTCGTCGACCTCCGCGCCGGACTCGTCGATCTCCCGAACGTGCTCGCCGTGTCGGATCCGGCGTCGACGCTCGCACTCGGTGAGACCGACGCGTTGGCGAGCGGTGAGATCTCGGCTGACGGTCGGGTCGCGCTGGTGACCGTCCAGTATCCGGTGATGGAGGCGCTCGACGTCGGTGACCTCGACAACCTCAAGGAGGCGGTGAGCGAGGTGCGTGCCGACTCGACGCTGCAGCTCGAGATGGGCGGCGACCTGTTCCTCAACTTCGAGGAGGCCGGGAACAACGCGGCGGAGCTGATCGGGCTCGTCGTGGCGATGGTCATCCTGCTCCTCGCGTTCGGCTCCGTGATTGCCATGGGACTGCCGATCGGTCTCGCCGTGTTCGGCCTCGCTCTCGGTGTCGCCGCGATGCCGCTGATCAACTACGTGATCGACATCCCGAGCTGGGCGCCCCAGATGGCGAGCATGATCGGGCTCGGCGTCGGGATCGACTACGCCCTGTTCATCGTCACCCGCCACCGTGAGTTCCTCGCCCGCGGGATGACCGTCGCGGAGTCGGCGGGCCGAGCGGTCGCCACCGCGGGCCAAGCGGTGATCTTCGCCGGTGGCACCGTGGTGATCGCCATCCTCGGCCTCGCCGTCGCCGGAGTCCCGTTCATGACGGCGGCCGGCGTGGCGACGTCGATCATCGTGGCGCTGATGGTGATCGCATCGGTCACGCTGCTGCCGGCGCTGCTCGGGTTGAGCGGCCATGCGATCAACCGGCTCGGCATCCATCGCCGCCATCACACCTCCGGTACCGCCGGCGCCGGTTGGGCGCGATGGGGTCGGCACGTGTCGCACCACGCCGTGGCGTACGCGCTCGGCACGACGGTGTTCCTGCTGGCGCTCACCGCGCCGGTGCTCGATCTGCAGCTCGGGTTCCCGGACGAGGGGACGTTGCCGACGAGCCGCACCGAGCGGCAGGCCTACGACCTCACCGCCGATGGATTCGGACCCGGCGTCAACGGCCCGTTGGTCGTCGCAGTCGACATCTCCGACGACGCGACGATCGTCGAGCCATTGGCCACAGCGATCGCCGCCGATCCGGGTGTCGCCGCGATCGCCCCAGCCGAGGTCGACGAGGCCTCCGGCGTCGCCACGATCGTCGTGGTGCCGAACTCGTCCCCGCAGGACGCGGCCACGTTCGACACCGTGCAGCGACTCCGCAGTGACGTGTTCCCAGCGGTGCTCGCCGACAGCCCCGCCACCGCACACGTCGGCGGCCAGACGGCGAGCTTCGGCGATGTCGCCAACCGGGTGACCGAACGGCTCCCGTGGTTCATCGCAGCGGTCGTACTGCTGTCGTTCCTGCTGCTGATGGTGGTCTTCCGGTCGATCCTCGTGCCGCTCAAGGCGGCGCTCCTCAACCTGCTGTCGATCGGCGCCGCCTACGGCGTGCTCGTCATGGTGTTCCAGTGGGGCTGGGGCAAGGACCTGATCGGGCTCGAGGGGCCGGTGCCGATCGTGTCGTTCATCCCGATGTTCATGTTCGCCGTGCTGTTCGGGTTGTCGATGGACTACGAGGTCTTCCTGCTGTCACGGGTCCGCGAGGAGTACGTCGCCACCGGCGACAACGACGCCTCGGTGATCAACGGCATCGCCAGCACCGCCCGCGTGATCACGTCGGCGGCGCTGATCATGATCTCGGTGTTCGCCGGCTTCGTGCTCGGCGACGACCCGGTCATCAAGATGATGGGGCTCGGGCTCGCCACGGCGATCCTCGTCGACGCCACCATCGTGCGGATCGTGCTCGTGCCGGCGACGATGAAGCTGATGGGCGACGCCAACTGGTGGCTGCCCGGCTGGCTCGATCGCCTGCTGCCGACCGTCGACATCGACGGCGAGACCAACCTGCCCGCCCCCGAGATGGAGGTCGTCGTTCACGACACACCGGTCGAGGAGCCGGAGCCCGAACTGGTGGGCGCCTGAGTCCTGAGGGTGCGCAAACCCCGGAATCAGACGCCGAGCGCCTCGATCACCAGCTTCGCGGCGGCTGCCCCGGCGTACTGCTGCTGGCCGGTGACCAGGTTGCCGTCGCGGACAGCGAACGGCTTGAACATCGAATCGACGATGAAGTTGGTGCCGGACAGCTCGCGGGCTCGATCCTCGATCCGGAACGGCTGGATCGGCGAACCGACGAAGGCGTCGGCGAAGTCCTCCTCACTGTTCGCGAACCCGGTCCAGGTCTTGCCGTCGACCAACAGTGTCCCGTCGGACTTCGTCGCTTCGAGCAGGATGCACGTGGCATGGCAGATCACGGCGGTGACCTTGCCGGCCTCGTAGAAGTCGCGGGCGAGGTCGTACACGGCGGTGTTGCCCATGAACGTGTACATCGGGCCCTGACCCCCGACGAACAGCACTGCGTCGAAGTCGTCGACGTCGAGATCGGCGATCGCCGGTGTCTGCTCGATCAGTGCGGCGTGGGCGGGGCTCTTCTTGAAGCCGAGCGAGATCAGGTCGTGGGCGGAGTAGCCGGACTCGTCCTCCGGGTCGGAGAAGCCGTCGCCCTGGAGGGCGCCGCCATCGGGGCTGGCGATGGTGATCTCGTAGCCGGCTTCGGCGAACTCCCAGTAGGGATGGGTGAGTTCGCCCCACCAGAAGCCGATCGGCCAACCGGTCTGCTCGGAGGTCGATGGGTTGGACGCGACGATCAGGACGCGCTTCGGGGTGCCGTGGATGTCGATGGTCTGTGCCATGTCAGAGGTCTCCTTGCGTGGGCGGTGTGGGTGGTGTGGCTGGGTGTGTGTGGGTGTGGGTGGGTGGGTGTGGTCGGGTCGACGGGTGATCGATCGTGAATGCGCCGGACGGTCAACGCCGGACGGTCGACCAGGCGAAGTTGCGGCCCCAGCCGCGCCGGATCGCGAGGTGGATCCACAGCCGGGCGTGATGCTCGACCAATGCGATGGCGTCGCGCCCGCCGAGGTCGGCGACCTCGAAGCCGAGGTCCCGGCCGAGGCCGGCGACGATCTCGGTTCCGGCTTCGTCGCCTGCGATCGGCAGGAATGTCGGGCGGTCGAAGGTGCCGCCGGCGAGGTGCTCGGCGCCGACGGTGTTGAACGCCTTCACCAGCGCCACGTCGGGTGGGAGGAGCGAGCCGACGAAGTCGCCGAGGGTGTCGAACCCGTCCGGGATCGTCGTGAACACGGCGTTCGTGGCGTCGACGACCACCTGCCCGGCTCGCAGTCCGAGCGTCGGGACGACCGCGGCCAACGAGTCGGCGGGGACGGCGAGGACGACCACCGAGGCATCGGCGACGGCTGTCGTGAGCGCCGCCACGTCGACGGGAAGGTCTCGGTACTTCGCCTGGTCCGGCTCGCGCACGCCGATGACCACGTGATGGCCGGCGCCGCTGAGGCCCGACGCCAGGGCCGCTCCCACCGATCCGGCCCCGATGATTGCGATGTGTTGCTGCATGTCTTCTCCGATCTGCTCCTGAGTTACGTACCAGTACTGTACCGTAATGAATCGGATACCATGCGATGTCGTGGAGAAGTCCGGAACGGTCGGCCGCCCCCGCGACTCGTCGATCGACGAGGCCGTGCTTCGGGCCGCCCGCGAGCAGCTGGCCGCGAGCGGGTATGACGCGATGTCCGTCGTGGCAGTGGCCGAAGCCGCCGGCACGACCCGCCAGGCGCTCTATCGTCGGTGGCCGAGCAAGGCCGACCTCGCGACCGCCGCGATCGCCAGCCTGTCGACCGCCGAGGGGCGGGCCGACACCGACGACCCGTACGCCGATCTCGTTGCCGAGCTCCGTGCGTTCCGCGACGGCGTCGCCCGACCGAACGGCGTCGGCATGGTCGGCGCGATGCTCCAGGACGCAACCGATCCGGAGTTGGTGGCGCTGTACCGGCAGCGCATCGTCGCCCCGAGACGTGCTCGACTTCGAGGGATCCTCGAGCGGGCGGTCGATGCGGGTCTGGCCGGCGAGGATGCCGACATCGACTACGCGGTCGCCGCGAGCACCGGGCTCTACTACAGCCTCCAGCTCGCCGGCGCCCGCATCGCCGGGAACTGGCCCGAGCGGACCGCCGCGCTCATCTGGACCTCGATCGGCGGCACCAGCCACCCGTGACCGATCGGTGCGCGGCGATGGCCCGCCGATTGATCGTCGTTCTACGCCACGCCGAGGCGGGCGGCTGCGTCAGCGGCGGCCGTGGGGCCTGCGAGCAGGCGGAGCAGCAGGAGCCCGTCGATGACGGCGATCGCGGCTGCGGCCTCGGCGCGCCGCTCGCTCGCGGTGCCGGTGAGGAAGTTCGTCACCCAGTCGATCCAGGCGTCCACGAGCACGGGAACCAGCGTGTCGAACGGCGTGCGCCCGGTCGCTGCGAGGCCGTTGGCCTCGAAGAACAGTGCGAAGATCCGGTCGGTCTCCTCGCGAGCGAGGACGGGCCAGGCCATGCGGGCGAGTTCGAGATGGTCGGCGGCCGGGGTCGAGAACGCCTCGCCGAGCGTCTGCTGCAACTGGAGCCCCATCGACATCACCACCTCGGTGATCAGCGCATCCTTGGTCGGGAAGTAGTACACGACGGTGCGGTCGTTGATGCCGAGCCGCTTGGCCACACGTCCGAACGTGAGCTGGCTGAGCCCGTCGTCCATCGCGGTGGCGAGCGCCCCGTCGAGGATCTCCTCTTTGGTGTGTCGGTAACCCATCCCGGCCTTGACTGTAGTGATCGCTACGAATATGGTCTGCAGTTGTCACTACAGATCATGCCAAACCACCGCCGGTCCGTGTTGGTGGCAGCGTCACGAGGAGCTCAGATGACCGATTCCGCACTCGACCCACTGGAGATCGTCGAGACCTTTCTCGATGCGTTCATCGCGATGGACTTCGACACGGCGCTGGCGTCTCTCGCCGACGACTGCGAGTACACGAACATCCCGATGGGCACGGTGCGCGGCCACGCAGGGGTCCGCGAGGTGCTCGAGCCGTTCTTCGCGCCGATCCACGAGAACGAGTTCCTGATCCTGCGCAAGGCTGCCGATGGCCCGGTCGTGTTCATGGAGCGTCTCGACCGACACCGCCTCGATCACGGCTGGCGCGAGCTCCCGGTCAACAGCGTCTTCGAGGTCGATGGTGGCTTGATCACGGTGTGGCGTGACTACTTCGACCTGGCGACCGCCGCCAAGATCCACGACCCGTCCGCGGTCTGATCGACCGTCGAACCCACTGGAGAACCCTGATGTCAACGATGACCGAAACCGAAGCGTCCGACCTGTTCCGTCGCGAGCCCGATCGATTCCTCGACGTGGGCGCGGGCGAGGCCGCCTACCGCGTCGTCGGCACGGGACCCGACGTCCTGTTCGTCCACGGCTGGCCGGTCAGCTCGGCGACCTTTCGCACACTCCTTCCCCATCTCGTCGACCACGTGACCTGCCACCTCGTCGATCTCCCCTCGGCGGGTTCGAGCCGATTCGATGCCGACACCCCGATGTCGATCGCACAGCACATCGAAACGGTGCGACGGGTGGTCGCTCTCCTCGAACTCGATCAGGTCGCCGTCGTCGGACACGACAGTGGCGGCATGATCGCGCGCCATGCGATGGTCGGCGACCCGCGCCTGCGCGCCATGGGCCTGATCAACACCGAACCACCGGATCCGAGTTGGCGCTTCAAGTCCTTCATTGCGTCTCGGCACCTCCCGGGCCTCAGCGCCGGGCTCGGCTGGGTGGCGGGGAAGCCGAGGATCGTCCGGTCGCGTGCCGTGTTCGGCGACGCGTTCGCCGACCGGTCGTTGCTCGGCGGCGAGTTCGCCGAGTTCTTCCTCGCGCCGCTGCACGAGAGCAAGCTCCACCGTGACGCTGCGGTGAAGCTCCTGCGCTCGTTCGACATGCGACACGTCACCGATCTCGCCGACATCCACCGCCGTCTCGACGTGCCGGTCCAGCTCGTGTGGGGCGACAAGGACCCGTTCTTCCCCGTCGAGCGAGCCAAGGCGATGGTCGGCGGTTTCCCCGACGCGCAGCTCGAGGTGATCGAAGGCGCCGGCCTGTTCTCCCACGAGGAACGACCGGCCGAGGTGGCCGCAGCCCTGCTCCCGACACTCACCGGCACTCGCTGAGGCGGGCGGGCCTGCGGTCCCACCGCTGACTTCGTCGCCTTCGAGCTCTGGCCCGAGGCGCCAGCGGGCGCGACGATGGGATCGATGGACCGACCGACCATGCGGATCTCGGGGCCGACGCTCGATTCGAGCGACCCGATCGCGCTCGCCGAGTTCTACGAACGCTTCCTCGGCTGGCCGATCGTGCGACAGGAGGGTCCGCGTCCCGGCATGCCGGCAACCGACGGATGGGCGATGCTGCGATCACCGGACGGCAACATGAAGATCGAGATCCAGTGGGAACCGCACCACCGGGCGCCGACCTGGCCCGGCCGGGCGGGTGAGCCGACGATGATGATGCACCTGGACATCGGCGTCGCCGACATCGACGCAGCGGTGCGCTGGGCGATCGAGCAGGGAGCCCGGCTCGCCGACGATCAGCCACAGGACGACGTACGCGTGATGATCGACCCCGATGGACACCCGTTCTGTCTGTTCCCGGACGACTCGCTCTGACACGTCGTCGATCGGGGATCGCACTCGGCAAAGATGTCGAGGATGGAGCCTGAGCGGGTCGCACGGATCGCGGACCTCGGAGGATGGAACCTCGACGGCGCGGCCGATGTGATCGGCGCGGATCCGGCGTTGGCCACGCCCTGGCCGGTCGGTGAGGTGGCGGCGGTTGCGCTGGCCGCGGCGGGTACGGCGGCCGCTCGGCTTGCTCGCCGGGCCGGCGGTGACCCGGGGCGGGTCCGGACCGACGTCGGCGATGCTGCGGCCGCGACGATCGGATTCGCCCTCATGCGCGTCGACGGTGAATCGATGGCGAGGACCAACGCCGAGAACCCGTGGGTCGGTCGCTATCGCTGCGCCGACGGTCGGTGGATCCACCTGCACGGCGGGTTCCCCCCGCTCGTCGAACGGTTGGCGTCGCTGCTGGAGCTGCCGAACGACGCCGACGAGTCGACGATCGCCGCAGCGGTGAGCGGGTGGGAGTCGGGTCCGCTCGAAGACGCCGTCGCCGGCCGGCGCGGTTGCTCGGCGATCATTCGCAGCGAGGACGAGTGGCGGCGGCACCCCCAGGGCGAACTCGTCCATGCGTGGCCGACGGTCGTTGGTCGTGATGTCGGCGTGCCCGCGTCGACGAGGTGGTCCCCGTCACCGACTCGCCCGCTCGACGGCCTCCGCGTGCTCGATCTCACCCGGGTGCTCGCCGGACCGACGTGCGGGCGGACCCTCGCGGCGTTCGGTGCCGACGTCCTCCACGTCCGCGGACCGAACGTGCCCGTCGTCCCGGCCTTCGTGGTCGACACGGGTCACGGCAAACGCCAGGCGCACGCGGACTTCGCCGATCCGGACTCACTCGCCGCACTTCGCCGGGTCGCGCTCGACGCCGACGTCGTCGTCCAGGGCTATCGCCCGGGTGTCGTGACGAGGTACGGGCTCGACGAGGACTCGTTGCGCGCCGATGGGTTCGGCGGCGTCTACGGATCGGTGTCGGCATTCGGGCACGCCGGCCCGTGGGCGGACCGCGCCGGGTGGGAGCAGTTGGCGCAGTCGACGAGCGGGCTGTGCCTCGACCCGCTCGGTGACGAGAAGCCGGCGATGCTGCCCTGCGCCTTCACCGACTACACGACCGGCTTCGTGATGGCAGCGGGAATCATGGATGCCCTCGCCGCATCGCTCGACGACGGACGTGCGAAGCGGGTGGACGGCTCGCTCTGTCAGACCGCCGCGTGGATGTTGCGCGTGGGCCGTCGCGACGACGTCGGGACGCCGACCGGGTTCGCCCCGGAGATGCTTCGTTCCGAGACGGGATTCGGTGTGGTCGACCATCTCGGTCCGTGCGTCGAGGTCGACGGGCTCGATGTCGGCTGGACGCGGCCGACCACCCCGCTGGGCGAGGGGCGGCTGAGCTGGTGAACCGCACCGACCGCCTGTACGCACTCGTCGAAGAACTGCGGGCGGTTGCGCCCGCCCACCGGTCGACGACGTGGCTCGCCGAGCGGTTCGAGGTCAGCACGCGAACGATCGAACGCGATCTGTCCGCACTCCAGCAGTCCGGTGTCCCGATCTATGCGACCACGGGCCGGCGCGGCGGCTACGCGATCGACGTGCAGCACACGCTGCCGCCGCTCAACCTGTCGGCCGGCGAGGTCGCAGCGATCGCCACTGCGCTCGCGCAGCCGTCGGCGACGCCGTTCACCCAGGCGGGTCGGAGTGCCCTCCAGAAGATCCTCGCCGTGCTGCACGAGGTCGACGCAGCCGGCGCACGCGAGTTGGCGTCGCGGATCAGGCTGTTCGACGGTGTGCCGGGGCGGCCCCGCCCACCCGCCGTCGTCGAGCATGCGATCGTGCAGCGACGGGTGCTCGAACTCGACTACGTCGACAAGGACGGCAGGTCCACCGCCCGCATCGTCGAGCCGGTCGCCGTGCTCGGCATGCACCCCAACTGGTACCTGTGGGCATGGTGCCGTCTCCGAGAAGCGCCGCGTGCGTTCCGGCTCGACCGCATCGCCGGCGCGGTGATGTTCGACGAGATCGCACCCGACCGTTCGATGGATCTCGGCCAGATGGCGATCCCCGACCTGATCGGACGCGGGATCCTGGGATCATGACCCCTCGCAGGATTTCTCGGAAACCCCGACACAGGGGTGTCGCCGGGCCCATGGATCGTGGTCTCCATGACCAACACCAACACCAACAGCGCAACCACAGCGACCGTGACGACGAACCCCGTGACCTGGTTCGAGGTCCACACCTCCGACCCGACCCGGGCGAAGGAGTTCTACCGTTCGGTCTTCGGTTGGACGTTCGACGAGTCGATGCCCGAGTACACCGAGATCGGACTCGGAGACGGCGCACCGATCGGCGGCGGCATCGTCGACACCGGCGGCAACTATCCGAGCGACGCGATCTTCATGATCCAGGTTCCCGATGTCGCCGCTGCGATCGACGCGGCCCGCACTGCCGGCGGCTCGGTGATCTCCGACGCACAGACCCCTCCGGGCGGACCGACATTCGGCTACGTCGCCAACCCCGACGGAGCCGTGTTCGGCATCTGGTGCCCGCCGAGCTGATCACGATCACCCGGAGGAGCGGAGGTCGGCGGTGAACACGTTCGAGTTCACCGCCGACCTCTGGCGGTACACCGGTGAGGCCGCCTGGTACTTCGTGACCCTGCCGCACGATGTCGCCGACGACATCGACGAGATCACCGGTGACACGCGCCGAGGGTTCGGATCGGTACGCGTCGAGGTGACCGTCGGCTCCACGACCTGGCGGACCTCGATCTTCCCCGACACGAAAGCGGCATCGTTCGTGCTCCCGGTGAAGAAGGCAGTGCGGCTGGCCGAGCGTCTCGACGACGGTTCGCTGGTGGCCGCTCGGCTCGTCCTCCTCGACCACTGACGCACCGGTGACCTTCGCCCCTGTGGGCGTCGACGGCGCGGGCAGACAATGGGACCTGGCCGCATCGGTCGAGGACGGGAGTGTCATGCAATCGCGACATCGGAACCTGGCGGTCATCGGAGCGCTGATCGTCGGGATCGGGATGATCGTGGCGCCGTTCGTGTTCCAGATGTTCGGCCGGGCGCCCCTCGGTGGCGACATGATCGACGACTTCGAGCCGTACATGACGATCGAACAGGTCGAGCGTTTCCGCGGGTACCTGGAGGAGATCGACGCCGCCAACACCGAGTCGATCGACTCGCTCCGCGATGCCCTCGTGACGTCGGGTGCGGTCGAGGCGTCGCAGTACGACGTCGTGCTCGCCTCGGTCGTCAACCTGAACGAGCAGTGGCCCACCGTCGACGCCGACATGACCGATCTGATCGATCGCATGGAGGCCAACCTCGACAACTACGCGGCCGTCGCCGCCCTGCCACCGTTCCCGATGTTCCCCTGGTTCTTCGTGATCCCCGGGGTGATGATCGTGGTCGCGGCGGGTGTCGCCCTCTACCAGCGTCGCACACCGGGACGCCGGGCACGGCCCGCGCTGTGGGTGCTGTTCGGCCTGGGGATCGCCGTCGCGGCAGCGCCGGTCGCGTTCCAGATGTTCGACCGTGCACCGAAGGGCGCCGACATGATCGAGGACTTCCGCCCGATGATGACCCGCGAGCGGGTCCAGTCGGTGCAGGGCTACTTCGTCACGCTGGGTGCCGCCGAGGGGCAGTTGCGAGCCAACGCGCTGCCACTCCTCGTCGAAGCCGGCGGCAGTGCAACCGACTACCCGGCGATCAGCCAGTGGTCGACCGACTGGCCGACGATCCTCACCGACTTCAACCCGATGGTCGCCACGATGAGCGACAACGTCGACAACTACGAAGCGGTCGACGCGCTGCCGTCGTTCGACCTCTTCCCCTGGTTCTTCGTCATCCCCGGTGTGCTCGTCGCGATCCTGGCCGTGGTGGCCATGCGGTCGGGGACACCGGCCTCCGACGACACCGACCACGACACCGTTTCCTCCCCCAACAACCCGGCGCTGTCCGGCAAGGAGTCACCATGAACACACACCTCACCAATCGGCGCCTGCTCGGCGCGCTTGCGGCCGTCACACTCGTGCTGGCCGCGTGCGGGAGCGACGACGATTCGAGCAGCGACACCACGGCGTCCGAGGCGACCGCCACCACCGAGGCGACCGCCACCACCGAAGCAACCGCCACCACCGAGGCGATGACGGAGGAGACCACTCCGCCCGCCACCGAGGCCCCGACCACCGAGCCGGCGGCGATGTTCGAGGGCGACCTCGTCGGCACGTTCTCGATCGACGACGCGGTGTGCGACGCGGCCGACGTGTCGGGTTCGTACTTCCGGATGCTGCAGCCGGATGGCAACTACATCCCCAACGCCGACTCGGTCTGCGTCGACCCCACGTACTCCGGCCTCACGGCAGGAACCGACGGCGGGCTGGTGACCGGCACGTATCAGGAGGCGCCGGATCCGGCCTTCGACGATGGCGGCAACGGGCTCGCCGACGCGATCTTCGCACCGGTGCCGTTCTTTGCCGTGGCGTTCGCCGGCGCGACCGACAGCGCTGAAGCGATGCCGATGCTGACCGCCACCGGCGGCGAGCTCACCGGTGACCTGGCTGCGTTCACCGCCTACTACGGCGGCGGGAACTTCAACCAGGGAGCGCCGAAGCCCGACGGCTCCGGCGAGGCCCCCATGGGGACCATCGACCCGGAGACCGGCGCCTACGTGCTCGACTGGACGAGCTTGATCTCCGGTGGATCCTTCGACGGCTTCACCGGCGTGTGGCACCTCGAAGGCACGTTCACCCCGAACTCCTGACCGAGAACGCTCCAAATGAGACGTGGGGTCAGACCCCGCGTCTCATTTGCGCGTGGTCGATCGATACGTCGGCCGGCCATGGCCGTCACTAGGTTGGCAGCCGTACGCCGAACCTGGGAGAAGCACCATGACCGCTCTGGAATCCACCCCCGACATGTACGACCTGCGGATGTCCGAGGGCGTCCGCCCGTTGTACGACGCGGTGAAGAAGTTCATCTACACCGAGGTCGACCCGATCACGGCAGAGTTCTTCCGTCTCGGCGAGGGCCGTGCCGACCGCTGGTCGTACGCACCCGGTCAGCTCGAACTGCTCGAGTCGGTGAAGGACAAGGCCAAGGAGCAGGGCCTGTGGAACTTCTTCCTCCCCAACGCCGAGACCGGCGAAGGTCTCTCGAACCTCGACTACGCGTACATCGCGATCGAGCTCGGCAAGAACCCGTTGGCGTCGGAGTCGATGAACTGCGCGGCGCCCGACACCGGCAACATGGAGGTGCTCGAGCGCGTCGGTACCCCCGAGCAGAAGGAGAAGTGGCTCAAGCCGCTCCTCGCCGGTGAGATCCGCTCGGCCTACGCGATGACCGAGCCGGATGTCGCGTCGTCGGATGCGAAGAACGTGGCGTGCAAGGCGGTTCGTGACGGCGACGAGTGGGTGATCACCGGCGAGAAGTACTACATCTCGGGAGCCGGCGATCCGCGCTGCAAGATCATGATCACGATGGTGCAGACCAACCCCGACGCAGCACCGCATCAGCGCCAGTCGCAGATCCTCGTGCCGATGGACACTCCCGGCGTGGAGATCGTCGGCCCGATGCACGTGTTCGGCAAGGACGATGCCCCGCACGGGCACATGCACCTGCGGTTCAACGACGTGCGGGTGCCGTACGAGAACGTGTTGCTCGGTGAGGGTCGGGGCTTCGAGATCTCCCAGGTCCGTCTCGGCCCGGGTCGCATCCATCACTGCATGCGTTCGGTCGGCCAGGCCGAGCGGGCGCTCGATCTGATGGTCAAGCGTGGTCTCACCCGTGAGGCGTTCGGCAAGCGCCTCGGCAATCTCGGTGGCAACGTCCAGATGATCGCCCAGTCGCGCATCGAGATCGAGTCGATGCGTCGGATGGTGCTCACCGCCGCCAAGGCGATGGACGAACTCGGCAACGCCGAGGCCCGGGTGTGGGTCAGCGCCGTCAAGGCGATGGTGCCGATCCGCACGTGCGAGATCATCGACAACGCGATCCAGATGCACGGCGCCACCGGCGTGTCGCAGTGGACGCCGCTCGCCGACATGTATGCCGGCCAGCGCACGCTGCGGCTCGCCGACGGCCCCGACGAGGTGCACTGGTTCGTCGTCGGGCGCGCCGAGTTGGCCAAGGGCGAGCAAGAGGGTGGCAACACCTACGACCCGAAGGCCGAGTACATGTCGCGCCAGGACGACATCAAGGACGGCATCTTCTCCGGCCCCTGATCGCCGCCCACCTCGATGCGATGAGCGAACGCCCCGAATGTGGGGGTCTCGCTCATCGCCGGTGTCAGCCACTCCGATGCGATGAGCGAACGCCCCGTATCCGGGGATGTCGCTCATCGCTGGTGTCGTCAGTAGCCGGTGCCGCAGAACGGCGCGGGGTGCACTGCGAAGAGGGCGTCGAGGCGACCGAGGAGGTCGTCGCTCGCGGTCACCCCACCGATCGCTGCGAGATCGGTCCACGACACGGCGCCGAGGTAAGCGGCGGACAGCGTCTCGATGCCGACGGCGACATCGGCCGGAGCCGTCGTGCGCACCGCGCCGGATGACGACAGCGACCAGTTGCCGCAGTTGTCCGCGAACATCGGATCGTCGACTGCGACGACGATGGTCGAGTCGACGGGACCGTAGGTGCGGGTCGAGAGTGCAGCGTCGACATCGAGGATGCGGACCCACTGATCATCGAGGCGTTGGCGGGCCTCGTAGGCACGGGAGTCGTACATCGCCCTGCGGACCGGTTCGTCCGTCGGGCGGATCGGGGCCTCCCACCTGACGACGAGGTCGATGTCGAGCAGGTATCGCCACAGCTCGATCTCGACCTCGGGTGAGGTTCCCCACAGATCGTGGACCTTGCCGGCGCCGACCGGGTTGGTCGCGAAGCTCTCGTCCCAGTCGACCTCGTAGTACGCGAAACCGTCGTCGCTGCCGTCGGCGCCGGAGTGGACCGCCACGAACGAGCCCTTGCCGAACGGGGCATCGACGGGCTCGCTGGCCTCCTTCAGGGTCCGCGCCCACCACCACTCCGGCCGACTGATCGATCCGACTCGCCATCGAGCCACGTGGTCGTAGAGGTCGGGGACGACGTTCATCACCTCGGTGTAGGGGAGGAGTCGCATCGCTCCGGGCATCGGCGACGTCCGCCACGGCTTCGCCGAACGCGTCGTGATGTGGGCGCCGATCGAGTCGGTGGCGAGCCCGAAGCCGAACCGTCGATAGATCGATGTCTCGCTGGCGTGCAGCGTGGCGAGGACGTTGCCGCGCTCGCGCGACTCGACCAGCAGGCGGTGCATCAGCCGGGTCAGGACACCTTGGCGGGTATGGGTCGGGAGCACCCCCACCCGGGTCACGCCGGCGGTTGCCACCCTGGCACCACCGGGCACGGTCGAGTCGAAACGGAACGCCGCGACGTTGCCGGCACACACGTCGCCGTCCCATGCGGCCAACGCATCGCTGTCGTCCCACGACGCCTGGCTCTCGGCGAAGCGTTCGTCGTTGACCGGGCCACTGAGCAGAGCAGCTCGCAGCGTGTCCGTCGCTGCCCTGCGCTCGTCGACCGCAACCGGTCGGATGTCGAAGTCAGCCATTCGCCCACGATGTCACAGCCGCGCTCGATGCCAGCCCCCGGTTTCCACCAGCGATGAGCGAATCCCCCACATGCGGGGATCCCGCTCATCGCTCTGGTGATCGGGGCTGGACTCGGCCACGGCGATGAGCGAATCCCCCACATGCGGGGATCCCGCTCATCGCTCTGGTCTAGCGGGTCAGACGGCGAGGAGGTCGCGGGCGCCGGTGTCGCTCGACGGGTGACGCAGCTTGCTCATCGCACGGGCCTCGATCTGGCGGATGCGCTCGCGGGTGAGGTTGAAGTGCTCACCGACCTCTTCGAGCGTGCGCGGCTCGCCGCGGTCGAGGCCGAAGCGGAGCTTGAGGATCTCGCGCTCGCGCTCGTCGAGCGGGGCGAGCAGCCGCGAGATCTCCTCGGGCAGCAGCGCGGTGGCCGCGACCTCGAAGGGCGATTCGGCCGAGCGATCCTCGACGACGTCGCCGAGTTCGGCGTCGCCGTCCTCGCGCAGCGGCTCCGAGAGCGAGAGCGGCTCGGCGGCGAAGCGCAGTGCCTCGGTCACCTTGTCCTCGGGCATCTCGACTTCCTTGGCCAGCTCGGAGAGCGTCGCCGGACGGCCGTGCTTGAGTTCGAGGCGCGAGCGCGCCTTCTGCAGCCTGGCCAGCGTGTCGCCGGCGTGGACCGGGAGGCGGATCGTGCGACCGGTGTTGGCGATGCCGCGGGTGATCGCCTGGCGGATCCACCAGGTGGCGTAGGTGGAGAACTTGAAGCCCTTGCGCCAGTCGAACTTCTCGACGGCGTGCATCAGGCCGAGGTTGCCCTCCTGGATCAGGTCGAGCAGCGGGAGGCCGGACGCCTGGTACTTCTTGGCGATCGAGACCACCAACCGGAGGTTCGACTGGACGAACTGACGCTCGGCCTCTTCACCCTGGCGGGCGGTGCGGCGCAACTCTCGCTTCTTGGCGGCGGTGAGTTCCTCGCCGGCATCGAGCTGCGCGATCGCCTCGTTGCCGGCTTCGATGGCTTTCGCGAGCCGAACCTCGTCGTCTTTCGTCAGCAGCGTGTACTGCCCGATATCGGTGAGGTAGAGACGAACGAGGTCTTCGTCGTCTCGGTCGACGCGGTCTTTGGCCACCTGGTGCTCCTACTGTGTCGTTTCAACGGAGGCGCTGACCGTGGTCGGTGCCCCCGTGGAGGATTCGGCGTGCGAGGGTGTCGGATGACGGTGTCTGCAGAAGATGTGCACGACAGCTGACATGAGACGCAGGTCACGATACCGACGTCGTCCGATCCGTCAACCACATGCGCACAACCGCAATGAGATATCGGAGCAAGAGATGAGGGGACACGATGAATCGTCATGAGTGATGTGACCGACAGTGGGGGATCGCACGAGGTCGATCTCACGATCGTCACGTTGCGCTTCGACGCTTCCGACGACGCCGCCCTGCTCGCCGTGTTGTCGAAGTACGTCGTGCTCACCCGGATGCAGGACGGGTGCCGCAATGTCGACCTCTGCTCCAGCGTCACGGTGCCGGGCCGACATCTGCTGGTGCAGAAGTGGGAGACACCGGCAGACCAGCGCCGACACTTCGACTCCGAGGTGATGATCGACATGGCCCGGTCGTGCGTTGGCCTGCTCGCTTCGGCGCCCGAGATCGACCTGTGGGAGGCGACGAGCGCTCATGACCTCCGGTAAGAACTCCGTGAAGGCGCGGCCGCACCGAGGGCACCTGACGGCGACGCGAAGGTAGAATCGCAGGACCATGCCGAATCCAGTGTTCAAAGAAGAAGCCTTCGACAAGGCCTCACAGGACTTCCGGGCGACCCAGCCCGGATGGGCGGCCCCCGAGGCCGGCACCCACACACAGACCCAGCCGATCACCGACGGTCCGGTCAGCACGTGGCAGAAGGCGATGACGCTCAACGGCGTGATCACCGCGTCCGCCGTGTTGCTGATCATGCTGCTCGTCGCCGGAGCGTTCGGTTGGAACGCAGCCAGCGGGCCGACCCTCGAGAACGGCGTCGAGACCTACTCGTTCCCGCCGATCGCGATGGTGGGCATCATCGTCGGGTTCATCGCCGTGCTCGTCGCCATGCGCAAGCCGAACCTGGCGAAGATCCTCGGCCCGGTCTACGCGATCGGCTACGGCTTCGCCGTCGGCGCGATCTCCAAGGGCTACGAGACGTTCTACGACGGCATCGTCGTCCAGGCGGTGCTCGCCACGGCGTCGGTGTTCACCGTGATGCTCGTGCTCTACCGCACCCGCATCATCAAGGTGACCGACAAGTTCCGGCGCACGGTCATCATCGCCACCCTCGGCGTGATGGTCCTCTACCTGTTCTCGTTCGTGATCAGCCTGTTCGGAACCACGCTGCCGTTCCTCGACGGCAGCAACATGGCGATGAGCATCGTCTTCTCGCTGTTCGTGTGCGGCCTTGCCGCCGCCAACCTCGCACTCGACTTCGACTTCATCGAACGGGGCATCAAGTCGGGCCTGCCGCAGAACTACGAGTGGGTCGCAGGCCTCGGACTCGTGGTCACGCTCGTGTGGCTGTACCTCGAGATCCTCCGTCTGCTCTCCTACCTGCGCAACTGATGGCTGCGCCACGCTGATCGAGCGGTCGGCGTGCTGACATGAACCGAACCGAAACGTCCGACGGCGGCAGTCTCCTCGAGGCTGCCGCCGTCGGCGTTGTCGGCGGAGCGCTCGGCGCTGCCGTCGGTGCACCGCTCGGGATCGCGCTGCCGCTCGGCGCCGTCGGTGCGGCGAACGGGGCGATCACCGGTTGGCGGCGGATCTACGACTGGCGCTGTTCGACGGGCCTGGTCGGGTTCGTGCTCGACTCGACGTGGTCGCTGCCGATGACTGCGGCCGGGCTGGCGTCGCAGGCGCTCGGTGTCCTCCGTGGCGCGCCGGGCTACGACGCCTCGCTGAGCCGGCGGGCCAACCGCATGGTGTTCCGCCGCGGGTTCGTGCCGCGGTCGGGATTCGCGATCACGGTCGGCAACGTCGTGAGTGGCGCCGGCGACACGTCGCTGCCCCGTCGTCGCAAGCTCGTCACCGATCACGAGGACGTGCACGTGTGGCAGGCCCGCTGGTTCGGGCCGTTCTATCCGTTGCTGTACGGGGGGTGGATGCTCGCCGGCGGCGCCGTGGGGATCGTGGTGTGGGCGGCCAAGCGGCGCTCCGATCCGTTCGTCAGGGTGGTCGAGTCGTGTGCGTACTACCTCAACCCGTTCGAGTGGTGGGCCTACAGCCGCGACGACCACTGGCCGCCCTCCGGCAAGGTGCGCGGCCTCGGCTGGCGCAAGCCGCTGGTGCGCCCCCTTCGCCGCCTCGCCTGAACCCCCGGCCGCCCCCGGATTCGTTTGCGTCGAGATTCGGGTGGACCGTCCCACCGAAATCCGCACGCAAACGTGGGTGGGGGAGGGGATCACGCGACGCGGGTGAGGAGTTCCAGGAGCGCTGCAGTGAACTCGGCGGGGCGTTCCTGCTGGGTCCAGTGGCCGGCACCGTCGATCATGATCGTGCCGCGGAAGTCCGGGAGGATCGTCGCCATCGCCTCGACCATCTCGGGTCGACCCGCGATCACGCCGTCCTTGCTGCCACCGATGAATGCCGTCGGCATGGCAGGGGGCGGTAGCTCCTTCGTGATCTCGTGGTCGGCGTCGAGGTTGCGGTACCAGCTGAGCGGACCGAAGAACCCGCTGGTGGTGAACTGCTCGACGTAGACCGCGAAGTCGGCGGCGGTGATCCACGACGGCAGACCCTCCGGCACCGGAGCGCCGCGGGTGATCGAGTCGAGGAAGCCCGTTCCCTCCATCGGTGGCAACGGATCTGGTGGTGGTCCGTACATCTCGCCGGACCCGCCCCACAGGGTGAGCCGCATCGTCTCGGCGATGTCGGCTTCGAGTTCGGCCTCGGCCGGGCCGACCTCCTGGAAGTACAGCATGTAGAAGAACCGGTCGCCGGAGACGGCCCGGAACAGCTCGGTCGGCGGAGCCGGCCACGGCGTGTACGGAACGCTCACGTTGACGACACCGCGCACACGCTCGGGATGCAGTCGGGCGAGATCCCACACCACCAACGAGCCCCAGTCGTGGCCGACGAACAGTGCGTCGTCGGCGCCGACATCGTCGAGGAGGCCCACCAGGTCCGCGCACAGATGGTCGGACCGGTAGGCGTCGACGTCGCGTGGCTTGCTCGATGATCCGTAGCCGCGCTGATCGGGCGCGAGCACTCGGTACCCGGCCGACACCAGCGGTTCGATCTGGTGTCGCCATGAGTGCGAGCTCTCTGGGAATCCGTGCACGAGGACGACGACCGGATCGCCGGGAGTGCCGGCATCGGTGATCTCGAGCTCGATGCCGTTCGTTGTGACGTGCCGTCGTGACGGGCTCATGTCGTCGACACTAGGGAGCGAGACGCGAGCGGGCGCACGCGGATCGCCTCGCGGTCAGATGTTGGCCGCGGAACGGAGGCTGGGGGCGTTGGGCAACTGGCCCTGATCGAGCACGGGTAACCCCAGCGCGAGTTCCACCGTCTTCAGCAGGCTCGCGTGGGAGCCGACGAGTTGATCGATCGGGCCTCGACGAGCCGTCGGTGCGACGAGCAGGTTCGGCACGGGCTGGTCCTCGTCGTAGATCACCACGACGAGGGTCTCACCGCGTCGGTACGACGCGCTGTCGAGCACGGGTTGGAGCGTCGAACGGGCCCACTCGTCGACCACGTCGTCGCCGCAGTCGTGTCCGTCGTGACACAGGTCGGGCACGATGAACGCGAACGTGGGGAGCGCGTTCGGATCGAACTCCGACATCGGGCGGACCTCGTCGGCGCAGTGGCTCGGATCGTCGCCGCCCTGGTAGTAGAGGGCAGGGATGTGCTTGACACGGTTGTCCCCGGCCGAACACGGCTCGGTTGCTCCGTCGACGTACGTCCGGGCGGTCCCGCCCGACTCGCGCACCTGGCGGAAGATGTTGTCGTCGGTCGACCGGCAGGCATCGGACGGCGGGCAGTCGTCGGAGATCGTCGTGCTCTTCACCCCTGAGGTCAGGCCGATGTACTGGTTCAGGCTGTTCTCCTCGGCGTCCATCTCCGCCCAGTCGACGAAGTAACTGCAGTCGGCGGCCAGGCCCTCGAGAAACGGCATGTCACCACCGGAGAACCCCATGCCGACCGCCTGGCTGCGGCCGCCGGTCCAGGTCCGGTTCTCGTTGACCAGCATCACGACGTGCTCGTAGTTCGCCGGCGGTTCCGCCGCGGCCCCGCACGGAGCCGCCAGCGTCGGCGCATCGGTGGTCGCAGTCGTCGACGTTCCATCCGCTGCTGACGTCGAGGGTGCTGCCGTCGAGGGTGCTGCAGTCGAGGGTGCTGCGATCGTCGCCATCGGTTCAGGTCGGACCGCGATGTTCTCGTCGTTCTGGCAGCCGGCGAACACCGAAGCACCGACCGCAACGACGCCGATGGTCGTGGCGGTCAGTCGGCGACGCCGACGTCGTCCTCCCGGTGTGCTGCTGTCATCCATCTCCGCGCATCCTCGCGCGCTCGTGATGCCGGTGGGCGTCAGCCGCGGGCGGTGGCGAGGACGTCGGACCAGCCGAGATCATCGGCCGCCCAGAGCGCGTCGAACGCAGCGTCGACGCCGTCGTCGAAGCCGAAGCGGTTGCGGTGGTTGTACCGCCAACGCTGCTGGTTGGTGCGGATGCCGAAGCGGGCGAGTCGGCCGACGCAGTAGGTGTCCCAGGCGGCGTTCTCCTCGAGCGTGAGATCGACGTCGGCGGGCACGTCGGCGAAGTCGGGGCGGAGGCGGTCGTGGGCCCGCAGCAGGATGCGGCCGAACGACTCGCGGGCGTTGTCGGCGCTGAACGACATCGGGTGCTGGCGGTCCTCGAGTCGCTCCGCTCTCGGCGTGCAGCGTGATCGTGGCGGTCGGGCCCGTTCCGTCGAGTTCCTCCGACAGCTTCGCCAATGGCGTCGTCTCGTCGATGACGACGTGAATCGGATTGGGGATCTCGAACATCGCAGCGAGTTCGGCGACGATCTCGGCGATCTCGTCCGCGTCGAACTTGACGAAGACGAACGTGGTGGGTGAGACCGTCACGCGTCCGGTGGACGGAGCGGTCGAGACGTCGGTCATCGACGGTGCCGTCAGGCCGGCGCGTCGGCGCCGACCTTCTCGCGGTAGGCGAGCACGGCGGCCCGACGTTCGGCGAGCGCCTGGGCGTCCATCTCGGAGATCGTCTGGACCTCGTCGTCGGTGAAACCGGCGAGCTCACGGAAGCGCTTCGCGAGGCTGAACGAGCTCTCCGGGCTCTCACCGCGGGCGCCGCCGAAGCTGAACAGCTTGTCGACCACCTGCTGGAACTCGAGCGCCTTGGTGCGACGGTCGGGGTCGTTGGCGGTGACCCTGCGCAGCCAGTCGGAACCCATCTTCACGTGGGTCACCTCGTCGGCGAGCATCCAGTCCTCGCAGAACTCGAGGTACGGGTCGCCGGCGACGTCGCCGAACTCCTTCATCTGCGTGAACACGTCGATCGCCAGGCCCTCGAGGGCCCGGTTGACACCGGCGAGGCGCAGGATCGGATCGTTGGAACAGGCCGCTTCGAACAGCACCGTGTTCTCGGCGAACTCGCCGAGTTCGGTGCCCATCCAGTCGGAGAGCTTGGCGCTGATCTCGACGTGACGGGCTTCGTCCCACGCCTGGCGGGCCATGTCGAGCTTCAACTCGAACGGGATCGTGTCGTTGGTGCCGTCGCCGGCGGCGAAGTCGTGTGCCGTGCGTCCGGCACCTTCGAGCGCCTGGATCTCGCCGACCATGATCCCGTGCATCAGGCCTCGGGCGGCGTCGGACGCGTCGTGGCGCTCGGGCGTGAGACGCTTGGTGGCGCCGCGGCTCTTGGCCGAGGACTCCTTGAGTTCGATCGCCGTGCGACCGTCCTTCATCCGTTCGGCCATGTTGGTCTGGACGAACCGCTCGTCGCGAGCGAGGTCTTCTACCGGAAAGAACTGACGCATCAGGCGCCCCCTTCAGTCGTGGTGCTGGCGGACATCATATTCGTCATGCCGATGCTGTCGGGACCGGTGATGCCACCGGCTTCGACCATCAGCGCTTCGAGCCGGGCCTGGTGCGCTGCGGCTCGCTCGACGTGCGCAGGCGTCGTGATCAACGACTGCAGCAGCATCTCGCCGTCGCGCCAGTCGTCGAACTCGTCCTGCAGGATGAAGTTGATCGAACGGATCGTCGGCGCGTCGGTGATCTCGCTCGTGTTGTTGCGGTGGTAGGTGTACGCCGCGATGAACCGCGGGATCAGCACCCGGTAGACGCCGACCAGCTTCTCGATCGTCAGCTCGGGTGCTTCCGGTTCGGTCATCGCCTCGATGAACCGCTCCATCGCCTCGTTGGCGGGCACGGTGAGGCGTTCTGGCTTCATCTCGCGCAGCTCGGGAAGGCGCTTGTTCCACAGGTCGGCGTGCCAGGCGTGGTGGTAGCAGTGGGTGCCGAGGCGCATCTTCACGTCGAGCTCGGGCACGGTGGCGACCCAGCCGCCGAGCGCCTCGAACAGCTTCATCTCGGTCCACTTGTAGTTGCCGACCCGTCGGGCGGTCTCCTCGACGCTGAACGATCCCGGGATGTCGCGTCGGTCCCACGGCGCGAACGGCGCCCGTGCGGTCGATTCCTGTGCCCCCGTCGCCGTGTTCCCCATCTCCGGCAAGCTAGTGAACCCCGATCGATCCAGCCGACCCGGACGGCCGATGAGCGACATCCCCACATCCGGGGCGTTCGCTCATCGCTCTCGTCCGACTCCAACGCTCGGGCACTGCCGATGAGGGAAACCCCCACATCCGGGGGGTTCGCTCATCGCTGGGGGATGGGTGCGGGTCAGGGGATGGGGCGGCCGGCGGCCCAGGCGGCTTCGGCGGCGCCGAGGTCGGTGGCGGGTTCTCCACCGGCGATGTACTCGAGCAGCATGCCGCGCCACGGTCCGGTCGCTTCGAGCTTGCCGAGGATCGCGCTGACCCCCCACACGACCCGGTCGAGGATCACGAAACTCGGCGGCATGTTCAGCTGCTCGATCACCGGTGCGTGCGGGCCCTGCACGTCGAAGATCTTGCCGATCGTGTCGCGCATCCAGTCGCGGGTGAACGTGAACTCGTCGGTGAGGTACGGGATGTACGGGCTCGACACGTAGTCGTACACGAGCGCCGGATCGAGGCCGTGGGTGGCCGGGAGGAAGCCCGACTCGACCATCGCGGCGACGAGCTGCTCGGGATCGCGCTCGATGATGATCGCGTCGACCGTGGGACGCAGCGACTCCCATTCACCGGGCGACCAGCGCTTGACGAGGCCGTAGTCGAGGAAGGTGACGCTGCCGTCGTGATGGAACTTGTAGTTGCCGGGGTGCGGGTCGCCGTTGAAGATGCCGTGGCGCATGATCGCGCCCTGCGCGAATCGCCAGATGACCTCGGCGGCGCGCTGCTTCGTCTCGTACGACTCGGTCGTGCGGAACTGGTCGAACGTCATGCCGTCGATCCACTCGGTGGTGAGCACCCGGCCGCTGCTCAGCTCCGGCACGAGCTTCGGGATCCGGACCCACGGGTGGCCCTGGAACCGCGACTCGAACTCGGCGAGGTTGCCCGCCTCGATCGAGTAGTCGAGCTCCTCGCGCATCCGCTCGCGCAGTTCGTCGACGAGCCCCTTCGCGTCGAGGCCCTTGAGCATCATCGACGAGAACATCGCGTACATCACCTCTGCGGCGTCGAGGTCGCTCTCGATCGCCTCGTGCACACCCGGGTACTGCACCTTGACCGCGACATCGCGGCCGTCGTGGGTGATCGCTCGATGGACCTGTCCGATCGACGCGGCGGCGACCGGCATGTCGGACCAGTCGAGGAAGAGCTTCTCCGGGGGTTTGCCGAAATCACCCCGCACGACGTTGGCCGCGAGGGTCGGGGCCATCGGTGCGGCGTCGGCCTGCAGGGTCGCGAGCGCTTCCTGCGCCTCGTCCGGCAGTGCTTCGAAGATGAAGCTGATCAGCTGACCCGCCTTCATCAACACACCCTTCATCTCGCCGAGCTCCTTGGCGACGTCCTCGGCGGTGCGGATCGCGAACTGCTCGTCGAGCTGCGCCCGCCGCTCCTCGGCCGAGCCGATCCCGCGCACCCGCGAGACGGCGAAGCGCGCCGAGTTCCGCGCCGACAGCTTCCACACCCGCGCCGAGCGGTTGAAGCGGCTGGTCAGCGGCGACTCCTTCGCCTTCTGAGCGGCGGCAGCGAGCCCGGCCGCCAGGGCGACCACGGAGGCGAGGCCGGCGACCGCCTTGCCGCGCATCAGGCCCGCCGTGCCATCGGGTTGCGCACCAGGACCTGTTCGGAGATCGCCTCGCCCGTGACCTCGTCGGTCCAGTAGGTCCCGTCGGCGAGCCGGTTCAGCGACGTCTCGACGTCGCGCAGGTCGCGCTCGATCGTGTCGAGGTCGACCTCCTCGCTCGTCGATGTACGAGATGTGTCGGACACATCGTTGACAGCGGAGGGTTGGTGCTGCGAGTCGCTCACGCTGCAAACGCTAGTCGGCGGGAGCGGCGCCCCCGGTGGCCGCATCGGGTGAACGCTCGGCGAACGCTGTCCTCCTTGTTCGCGTTCCGCCGGGCGGTCGCAATAGGGTCGGATCGTGGAACGCAGTGACCGCACGAAGCGATCGCGTTGGAAGGACTTCCCGCTCGCAGTGGTCATGTTGGCGCCCTCGGCCGTGATCCTCGGAGTGTTCGTGCTGTATCCGCTCGGTCGTGCGGTGTGGCTCGGCCAGCAACGCTGCGACAACTTCGGGGGCAACTGCCAGTCGCAGGGGTTCGGGCAGTACCTCGACATCTTCCGCTCCACCGAGTTCCAGAACGCTCTGGTGGTGACGGTGAAAGCCGCGCTGATCATCGTGCCGCTCGGATTGATCCTCGGTGTCGGCCTGGCGGTGCTCGCCGACAAGTACCTCCGGGGCATCGGCGTCTTCCGTGCCGTGTTCTCGTCGACCGTGGCCACCTCGGTCGCCGTCGCCAGCTTGATGTGGTTGTTCCTGCTCCAGCCGTCGGTGGGTGCGCTCGCAAACGTCTCGTGGTTCAACTCGATGTTCCCGTCGGTGAAGGACCCGGGGTGGTTGCAGGACCCCGGCACCGCGCTCACCGCCGTGTCGCTGTCGAGCGTGTGGGCAGGTCTCGGCTTCACGTTCATCCTCGTCACCGCCGGGTTGCAGGGCATCCCGCGCGACTTCTACGAAGCGGCCGCCGTCGACGGCGCGGGCGGGATCCGCCGGTTCTGGTCGATCACCGTGCCGATGCTCGGTCCGACCCTGCTGTTCGTGTTGATCGTGCTCACCACCCGTGCGTTCCAGATGTACGGCGAGGTCGACCTGCTCACCGACGGTGGACCGCAGCCGCAGGACTCGACCACCACGATCACCTACTTCGTCTACGGGCAGAACTCGCCGATCCGCAACGACGCCGGCCTGCAGGCGGGCGCTGCGGTGCTGTTGTTCCTCGTGCTGCTCGGGTTGTCGGCGATCCAACTCCGCGGCATCGGACGGCGGGTGCACTATGGCGACTGAGCTCCCGGCTGGCGTGCAGGGCATGGTCGACACCGCGCTCGCGAGTGTCGACGAACTGCCCGAGTCGACCGATCGTGGCCGGGGCCGGGGCCGGGACTTCGACGCACCCGTCGGCTGGCGGCGCGTCGCCCGGTACCTGCTGTTGGCGCTCGTCTCGTTCGTCGTCCTGTTCCCGATCTACACGACGGTGATTGCGGCCTTCAAGCCCAGCGATGCGTTCTTCGACCATCCGTTGCTCCCCGGACCGTTCACGTTCGACGTGATCGTCGACGCCTGGACTGCCGGCAACCTCGGCCGGTACCTGTTCAACTCGCTCGTCGTCGCCACGATCGTCACGGTGTTCCAGGTGGTCTCGGCCGTGCTGGCTGCGTACGCGTTCGCCTTCCTTCGCTTCCCCGGTCGCAACGTGTTCTTCGTGCTGTTCATCGCCACGCTGCTCGTGCCGCTCGAGGCGACGCTCGTCGTCAACTTCGACACCGTCGACGGCCTCGGCTGGTCGAACTCCTACCTCGGTCTCGCAGCACCGTTCCTCGCCACGGCATTCGGCGTGTTCCTGATGCGGCAGGTGTTCATGACGCTGCCGCGCGATCTTCGCGATGCGGCGTCGATCGACGGGGTGGGCCACTTCGGCTTCCTGTGGTACGTGGCGGTGCCGCTGGTGCGCCCGACGCTGGGCGCGCTCGCCCTGTTCGGATTCCTCGGTGCCTGGAACCAGTACCTGTGGCCGAATCTGATCATCAACGAGACCGACATGAACACGGTGCAGTCCGGCCTGCGCGTGCTCTCCAAGTCGAATCTCGACCAGCCCAACCTCGTGATGGCCGGCACGCTCGTCGCCGCCATCCCCGTCGTCATCGTTCTGCTCGTCTTCCAACGTCAACTCGTGCGCGGCCTGACCGCCGGCGCCGTGAAAGGCTGAATCCCATGTTCCCCTCCCGCCGTTTGCTTCCGCTGCTCGTGGTCGTCGGTGTCGGTGTCGCCGCCTGCTCCTCGGGCGAGTCGGCACTCCAGTCCGGCGTCGACGACCCCACGACCGACACGGCCGACGACACCACGGCCGACGGCACCACCTCCGCTGACGGCACCACCTCGGGGAGCGATGCCGGTGCCGACACGACGGCGATGCCCACCACGACCGTGGCACCGCTGGCCGACTTGGCCCCCTGTCCGACCGAGGCGCTCGATGCGGCGGAGGGCCCGATCGACATCGTGTTCTGGCACGGCATGGCCAACGACCTCGAACCGCCGTTGATCGCGCTCACCGACGCGTACAACGCGAGCCAGGACAAGGTGCGTGTCGAACTGCAGAACCAGACCGGGTACGACTCGCTGATCGACAAGTACATCAACGCCAGCCAGGGCAGCCGCCCGACGCTGGCGCAGTTCCCGGAGTACACGTTGCGTTCGATCGCCGACTCGGGCACCACGGTGCCGGCTGCGGCATGTCTCGAGTCGAGTGGCCTCGACACGTCGACGTTCGTGCCGCGCACGCTGACCGCCTACGAGTACGAGGGCATCCAGCGGGGCATGCCCTTCAACGTGTCGAACCCGGTCCTCTACTACAACCGCAAGATGTTCGAGGCGGCCGGCCTCGATCCCGACGATTCGCCCGTGAGCCTCGACGAACTCCGAGCGGCCTCGGAGCAGATCGTGTCGTCGGGGGCCGCGCCGGTGGCGCTCGTGCTCGACTCCGGCCCTGACTCCGGTGGCGGCTGGTTCCTCGAGCAGTGGTTCGGTCGTGCGGGCGAGCCGTTCGCCGACAACGGCAACGGACGCATCGCGCCGGCCACCGAGGTGTTCTTCGACAACGAACTCGGCGTCGAGTTGACCACGTTCCTGCAGACGATGATCGACGACGGCCTGGCGATGACCGTCGGCGACAACCCCGGCGGTCAGGATGCGTTCTTCAAGCTCGCTGATCCGACGGCGCCGGGCGCGATGACGATGGCCACCTCGGCAGCGCTCGGCAGCGTGATCGCCGCGCTCGGCGGCGGGTTGGTGCCGGACCTCGGACCGGAGGACATCGGCGTGGGCCCGATGCCAGGTCCGGGCGACACGCCGCAGGTCCAGGTCGGCGGTGCGTCGTTGTGGATCATGGCCGACAAGTCGCCGGAGGAGACCGCAGCGGCATGGGACTACATCACGTTCCTGCTCAGCGCGCAGTCGCAGTCGGACTGGGCGGCGGCCACCGGCTACGTGCCGGTGCGCACCGACGCACTCGATCTCGAGCCGATCGCGTCGACGTACGCGAACGACCCGCGCTTCGCCGTGCCCTACGAGCAGCTGCTGTCCGGGGTCAACGACGACACCGCCAACGCGCCGGTGCTCGGCCCCCAGCGTGAGGTCCGTGCCGCGACGTCGGCAGCGATGGCAGCGATCTTCGGTGGTGCCGATCCGCAGACCGCGCTCAGCGAAGCCGCAACGGCGAGCAACCTCCTCATCACCAGCTACAACGACCGCAACTGAATGAGACGTGGGGTCAGACCCCACGTCTCATTCGGCCGGTAGGGTCGCTGGCATGGCTACGGCATTTCCCCCCTTCGATGGTTCCGCGCCCAAGACGCAGGACTTCAACGACGCCCCCGAGATGGGCATCGACCCGTCCAAGCGCTACACCGCCACCCTGTCGACCTCGATGGGTGACCTGGTGATCGCCCTCGACGCGATCAAGGCACCGAAGACGGTCAACAACTTCGTGTTCCTGGCACTGCACCACTACTACGACGGCGTGATCTTCCACCGGATCATCAACGGCTTCATGTGCCAGGGCGGCGACCCCACCGGCACCGGCCGCGGCGGTCCCGGCTACCGGTTCGAGGACGAACTGCCCAAGCCGCGCGAGTACCAGATCGGCTCGGTCGCGATGGCCAACGCCGGCCCGAACACCAACGGCAGCCAGTTCTTCATCGTGTCCGGCCCGTCCGGTGTCGGCCTGCCGCCGCAGTACAGCCTGTTCGGCCAGGTCGTGAAGGGCCTCGAGATCGTCGACGAGATGCAGCGCGTCCCGACCGGTGGTGGCGACAAGCCGAAGACCGACGTGGTCATCAACTCGGTCGAGATCTCCGTCTCCGACGACTGACGCTCGGCGCCCGCGTTGGCGAAGTCGGCCGAGCTCTCCAACGCGCAGGCGCGGCGGCTCGCGCTCGGTGCCCAGGGATTCACCGACCCGCGCCCTTCCGGACGCGTCGACCGCCGCCACCTGCGGCGTGTCGTCGACCGGATGGGTCTCATCCAGATCGACTCGGTCAACGTGCTGGTGCGCAGCCAGGAGCTGCCGCTGTTCGCGCGGCTCGGCGCGCACCCGCGCACGCTGATCGACGATGCCAGTCGCGCTGGTGAGCTCTTCGAGTACTGGGTCCACGAGGCCTGCCACGTGCCGGTCGGCCTCCACCCGTATCTGCGATGGCAGATGAACTCCGAACACCGATGGAAGGCGGTCGCCGCGCTGCGGCACCGACGGCCGGAGTTCATCGACGAGGTCCGGCTCCGTATCCGCGACCACGGACCACTGGTCGCCGGTGACCTGAACCAACGCGTCGGTCCGAAGGGCACGTGGTGGGACTGGGACGACGGCAAGATCGCGCTCGAGCACCTCTTCTACGCCGGGGAGGTCGCGGCGATCCGGCGTCCGAACGACTTCGCCCGCGAGTACGACCTCGCGCACCGGGTGATCCCCGCCGACATCCTCGCGCTGCCGACACCGTCGGAGATCGACGCCCGCAAGGAGCTGCTCGTGCGCGCCGCTCGACATCACGGCGTCGCCACGTTCGAGGACCTCACCGACTACCACCGCCAGCGCAACCCACCGTGTCGACCGCTGATTCGCGAGTTGGTGGAGGAGGGTCGTCTCGTCGAGACCACGGTGGAGGGATGGTCCAAGCCCGCCTACCTGCACCCGGACGCCGTGATGCCCCGGCGCGTGAATGCCAGGGCGCTGCTCAGCCCGTTCGACCCGGTGGTGTGGAACCGCGATCGCACCGAGCGACTCTTCGGCTTCCGCTACCGCATCGAGATCTACGTGCCGGCCGCGAAGCGACAGTACGGCTACTACGTGTTGCCGTTCCTGCTCGGTGACGAACTGGTCGCCCGGGTCGACCTGAAGGCCGATCGTGGCACCGGGCGGCTCCTCGTGCAGAGCGCATTCGGCGAGCCGGGGATCGACGAGGTTCGGGTCGCGGCAGGAACTCGCGGACGAACTCGCCACGATGGCGGAGTGGCTCGGGCTCGAACGGGTCGAGGTGGTGCGACGGGGAGATCTCGCCGACGCGCTCGACCGCGCCGTCAGCTCGGACAGCCGCTCACGTTGAACTCGCCGCCTTCGATGTCGGCGAACGTCACCGTGTACTCCTCGGCGTCGAGCGTCATCTCCGCCTCGACGACCACCTGGCCGCCCGCGGTCGCATCGAGCGTCAGATCGACGCCGGTGCTCGGGTCGAACACGCCCTCGTACACGCCCGGTTCGAGGCCCTCGGCCACCACGGTCACGAGCGTGCCACCGCCCTCGGGGTCGCAGTCGACGGCGACCACGATCTCACCGTCACCGCCGTTGAAGAGGATCTCGTCGTGGGACTCCGACGCGATGATGGCGTCGTTGTAGGCGCTGCCGGTGCCTCCCTCGGGGACATCGGGGGTGGCGTCGTCGCTGCCACACGCCGCAAGCGCGAGCGCCACGGCCACCACGGCGGCACCGCGCCGGACGAAGCGAGCGGGGGTGGACGATGAGCGGGTCGTCGATCTCATGATGCCCCCGACGGTATCGACGGTTGCACGGTCGCATCAAGGCACTTGGTCCTGATTGCGCCCGACGCGACGGTCAGGTGGGAGCCGGTGTCGCCCATCGGATCGTGCGGGTGATCGCGGCGCCGGCGGGCCGGAGCGCCACGGCCTCCGACACGGGCAGCCAGGGCAGGCGCAGGGGGAACCGGGTCCAGGCGGGCATCAGCGCGATCGCCGACGCGGCGATCATCCCGTAGGCGGGCCGCGCGGCGAGTGGCAGCGGCGGTTGGATCAGGAGGTAGCGGGCCGCGTCGCGTGCCTCGCGAGTGCCGGCGAGTTCCGGTCGGAACCGGGCGAGCCGGGCGCGCAGCGAGGCCTCCGACTCCGGGGGATCGACCACACCCAGCGCTCGCGCGACGACCGCGGCATCGGCGACGTAGCGATCGCGTTCGATGCCGACGAGGGGTCGTTCGCCGTAGCGGTCGTGGGCGGCGAGGAAGCTGTCGAGTTCGGCGATGTGGACCCACTCGAGCAGGTGCGGATCGTTCGCTGCGTACGGCCGGCCGTCCGAAGCCGTGCCGACGACCCGTTCGTGGACCCGGTGGACGGTGTCGACGGCCCGCTGCGCCTGGCTGGCCGGACCGAACGTGGTGGCGGCGAGGAAGTCGGCGGTGCGTTGGAGCCGCCCCCACGGGTCGGACCGGTAGTCGGAGTGCTGGGCGACGCCGGCCATCGCCAGCGGATGCAGCGATTGGAACAGCAACGCCCGCATGCCGCCGACGAACATCGACGCGTCGGCGTGGACCCGGCGGATCGGTGCATCCTCGTCGAACCATCCGGGTTCGTCGGTCTCGAACAGTTCGGCGTGGCGCGTCGGCCCGTCGGGCCCGATCACGCGCGAGCGGATCTGATCGCCCAGCCAGGTTCGCAGGTCCATGGTCTCATCGTGCCACGCCCTCGTGAGTACCATCCGGACGTGACCGAGGAAACGTCGACCGACTCTGCCGCAGGTGGCGCAGCCGACGCCGACGGGCGACGCTTCGACCGGCGCGCCACCGACCGCACGCTGCCGCGATGGGCGATCCCGGCGATCCTGATCTTCTGGCTCGGCTATCTGCTGACCTTCACCGCGCTGCACGTGTTCCACCGCTTGTCGAGCCTGCTGCTGCTCCTGCTCGTGTCGGTGTTCCTGTCGCTGGCGGTCGAGCCCGGGCGTCAACCGACTGGCGGCGCGGGGCTGGCGGCGCGGGCGGGCCACGATCATGATCCTGCTCGGCGTGCTCTTCGCCTTCCTGATCTTCGTCGGAGCGGTCGGCACGCTCGTCGGCACGCAGGTGGCCGATCTCCTCCAGGACTCCGATCGGTACATCACCGACACGGTCGGGTTCCTCAACGACAACTTCGGGACCAACATCGACCCCGAGGACGTCATCTCCGAGTTCAACGATCCCAATGGACGCGTGCAGGAGTTCATCCGGTCGCAGAGCGATGAAGCGATCCGGCTCTCGCTCGCGGTCGTCGGGGTGATCTTCCAGGGCCTGTCGGTGCTGCTGTTCACCTACTACCTCGTGGCCGACGGCCCGCGATTGCGCCGAGGGATCTGCTCGCGCCTCACACCCGCTCGTCAGGCCCGGGTGTTGCAGGCGTGGGAGCTGGCGATCACGAAGACCGGTGGCTACCTGTACTCCCGGGCGCTGCTCGCCCTGCTGTCGACGTTCTTCCACTGGATCGTGTTCCAGTCGATCGGTACGCCGGCCCCGATCGCCCTCGCGTTGTGGGTGGGCCTGGTCAGCCAGTTCCTGCCGGTGGTCGGCACGTACCTCGCCGGGATCCTCCCGGTGCTGCTGACGCTGGTCGACTCACCGCTCAACGCGCTCGATCATCATCGTGTTCATCGTCGTGTACCAGCAGATCGAGAACTACTTCTTCGCCCCGCGGATCACGGCGCGCACGATGGAACTCCACCCGGCGGTCGCGTTCGGTGCCGCGCTCGGCGGTGCCGCGCTGCTCGGGTTCGTCGGTGCATTGCTGGCGCTCCCGGCTGCCGCGATGGTCCAGGCGTTCGTGAGCGAGTGGGGGAGCCGGTACGACGTGGTCGACAGCCACCTGACGGCGATTCCACCGCCGAAGAACCAGCGGGCGAAGAACGGCGACCCACCCCCAGAGCCCGAACCGGCATGACCCGATTCGACGATGCGTTCGCGCCGCTCGCCGTGGCGACGCGCAGCGGGTTCGACGAGTCGCTCCATCACGGTGCCGGCGTTGCCGTCGGGGCCGACGGGACGATCCTGGCTGCGGTGGGCGATCCTTCGCTCGTCGTGTACCCCCGGTCGTGCCTCAAGCCGATGCAGGCCGATGCGATGGTGGCCCTCGGCCTCGACGTGCCCGACGAACTCCTCGCGGTGGCATGTGCCAGCCACGACGGCGCCCCGATGCACCTCGCAGCCGTCGCGGCGATCCTGTCGACCTTCGGCCTCAGCGAGGCCGACCTGCAGAACACGCCCGCCCAGCCGCTCTGCGATCCGTGCTCGGTCGATCCGCCGTCGTCGTTGCGTCAGAACTGCTCCGGCAAGCATGCGGCGATGCTGGCGACGTGTGTCGTGCGAGGTTGGCCGACGTCGTCGTACCTCGATCGCACACACCCGCTCCAGGTGGCGATCACCGCGCACCTGGAGGACCTCGGTTGCGCGGTCCACCATGTCGGAGTCGACGGCTGCGGCGCGCCGACGCACGCGTTGGCCCTCGACGACCTGGCCCGGGTGTTCGGCGCCCTCGCATCGGGCGATGCTGCAGTGGCCCGGGCGATGCGGGCCCACCCGGAGATGGTCGGAGGCGCGGAGCGCGATGTCTCGCTGTGGATGGGCGCCGTGCCCGGCCTGATGGCCAAGGAGGGCGCGGCCGGGGTGATGGCGGCAGGGCTGGGCGACGGCCGAGCGGTGGCGTTCAAGATCGCCGACGGGTCCGACCCCGCCCGCCGAGCCGTGACACCCGAGGCCTTGCGGAACCTGGGCGTCGACGTCGACGGCGCCGGCGCGCTCACCCGTGACCGGGTGGCGGTGCCGATGCTCGGACACGGCGAGCCGGTCGGTCGGATCGATGCACTGCGGTGGACGTCGTGCAGTTCCTGACGCTCGATCGCGACTCGTTCACCTACGGCTCGTCGCAGCCGGTGGTGCCGCACGTGCGCCGCGTGATCGCCGACAACCCGTCGAAGTTCACCTACCACGGCACGGGCACCTACATCGTCGGCGGCGACGAGCACGGCCGTGGCGACGTCGTGGTGATCGATCCGGGGCCGAAGCTCGACAGCCATCGCGACGCGCTGGCGGCGGCGCTGGAGGGCTCCACCGTGCGGGCGATCCTGGTCACGCACTGCCACGCGGATCACTCGCCGCTGGCGGCCTGGTTGGCGGCCGAGTCGGGGGCGTCGACGGTGGCCTTCGGTCCGCACGGCGACGACGAGTGGGACATCGGCGAGGATCCCGTGGCCGACGAGCCCGAGGAGGAGTCGGCGTCGGCCGACGATCCGACGGCCGAGGCGGCCGAGCCCGTCGTCGAGGAGTCGACCGACCGCGACTTCGTGCCCGACGTGGTGGCGGTCACCGGCGACGTGGTGGCATCGGCCGACGGATGGGTGATCACCGGACTGCACACACCGGGGCACACGTCGAACCACCTCTGTTTCGCGCTCGACGACGGTGAGCGTCGCACGCTGTTCACCGGCGACCACGTGATGGGGTGGAGCACCACGGTGGTGTCGCCGCCCGACGGCGACATGGCCGCGTACCTCGATTCGTTGCGGGTCGTGGCCGGCCGGCACGACGACGTCGCGATCCCGACGCACGGCCCGCCGATCCCGAACCCGTCGGCGTTCGTCGACGAACTGATCGCCCACCGGCTCGAGCGTGAGCGCCAGGTGCTCGAGGCCGTTCGCAGCGGCCTCACGACGATCCCCGAGATGGTCGAGGTGCTCTACGCCGCCGTCCGCAAGGAACTCCACAAGCCGGCGCGCCGCAGCGTGCTCGCACATCTCGTGAAGCTCGTCGACGACGGCACGGTCGTCGTCGACGGCGCGTCCCGCCCCCGCCTCGACACCAGCTACCACCCGCGCTGACCGTTACGCCAGGGGTCAGACCCCCGGCGTCACACCCCGCGATTCGCAGCGCGTGTGCCGGCCGGGGGATCATCGAGGGGTGAATCGACGTACCGCTGCACTCCTGCTCGCCTCACTCACGGTCCTCGCTGCGTGCAGTGGGTCGGAGGACGACGGCGCATCGGTCACCGAGGCGCCGACGATCGAGCCCGCTCCCACCACCGAGTCGACTTCCAGCACCGAGTCGATCCCGACTTCCGAGGTGCCGCCGGTCACCGAGGCGCCGCCGACGAGCGAGGCGTCGACCGCCGAGCCCGAGGCCGGCACCGTGGGCGAGTGGACGTCGATCCCGGGCGGTGACGACTGTCAGTGCGCCGACGGTACCCCGTTCGAGATCTGGGAACGACCGGCGGACCCGACGAAGGTGATGCTCTTCTTCGAAGGTGGTGGCGCCTGCTTCAGCGCCGAGACGTGCGGTCCCGACAACCCGACGTACACCCGCAACCTCGAACTCGGAGTGGCCCCCGACCGAGGTGGCGTGTTCGACGAGACCAACCCGGAGAATCCGATCGCCGCCTACTCGATCGTGTACGTCCCCTACTGCAGCGGCGACGTCCACCTCGGCGACAGCGTCACCGAGTACTCCGACACCGTGACGATCGATCACAACGGATTCCCCAATGCCGACAAGGGCCTCCAGACCGTGCTCGCCAACTATCCCGATGTCGAGCAGTTGCTGGTGGCGGGCTCGAGCGCCGGATCGATCCCGACGCCGCTGTTCGCCGGTCTGGCCGCCGACGCGCTCCCCGACACGGAGATCATCACCTTCGGCGACAGCTCCGCCGCCTATCCCGACGTCCCGGCGTTGAACGCGGCGATCGGTGGCCTCTGGGGCGTGCTGGAGAACGTGCCGGACTGGCCGGTCAACGAGGGCCTGACGGCGGAGGAGTGGAGCTTCCCGGGGCTGTACGTCCAGTCCGGCGCACAGCATCCCGACATCACCTTCGCCCGCTTCGACTACGCCTATGACAGCGTGCAGGCGACCTTCGCCGGGCTGGCCGGCATCGCCGCCGACGACCTGCTCGGTTTCATCGAGCAGACCGAGTCCGACATCGAGGCCGATGGTGTGCCGATCGCTTCGTACATCGCTCCCGGGACCTCACACACGATCCTGGGCAGCGACGGGTTCTACGACATGGAGGTCGACGGCGTGCGCCTCGTCGACTTCCTCGCCGCACTGGTCGCCGGTGAGGTGCCCGCCGATGTCCAGTGCGTCGACTGCCGATGACCCGCCTGATCACCTCGCGGGTCTGGCCCCGGATGTAATCGTCTGCGGAGGTCGGAGGTGCCGTCAGATCCCGTCGGCCGCGGCGGCACCGGCAGCGTCCTCGTCGGTGGGAGCGCTCGCTGCAGCCCGCATGCCGCGCGAACACGTCGGGCGGTTCGCGCCATGGATCGGCGAGCGTGCCGGAGCGGGCGTCACGGATCGTCGACCACACGCGTTCGGGTGTGCACGGCAGGTCGATGTGGCGCACCCCGAGGTGCGCGACGGCGTCGATCACGGCGTTCTGCACTGCGGGGGTCGCCCCGATCGTTGCCGCCTCGCCGATGCCCTTTGCGCCGAGCGGGTTGAGCGGCGTCGGCGTCTCGGTCGAGAGCGTCTCGAACGACGGCAGTTCGGCTGCTGTCACGATGCCGTAGTCGGCGAGGTTCGAGGTCACCGGGTTGCCGTCGCTGTCGAAGCTCACCTCTTCGAACAGCGCCTGGCCCACGCCGGCCGCGATGCCACCGTGCTGTTGGCCCTCGACGAGCAGCGGTGCGAGTACCGTGCCGCAGTCGTCGACGGCCACGTGGCGCAGGAGCCGGACCTTGCCGGTGTCGGCATCGACCTCGACGATGGCGATGTGCGCACCGAACGGGAAGGTGGCGCCGTCCTGGTGGAAGTCGAACTCGCCGTCGAGCTGCTCGCCGACGTCGGCTGCACGCGCGGCGAGTTCGCCCCACGTGAGCGCCTGGGCGGGTACGCCCGCGACACCGATCGTCCCCGCTGCGGTGTCGACCACGATGTCGGCCGCGTCGGCCTCGAGCAGCCAGCGCGGCCAGCTGTTTGGCCTTGGTCACCATCGCCTCGGTTGCGCCGCGCACGGCCGAGCCGCCGAGCTGCAGTGATCGTGACCCACCGGTGCCGCCGCCGGTTCGTACCCGGTCGGTGTCGCCGTCGACGAGCGTGATCCGCTCCACCGGAATGCCGGTCTGGTCGGCGACGAGCATCGCATAGGCCGTCTGGTGTCCCTGCCCGTGCGACTGGGTGCCGGCGTAGATCGTGGCCGAGCCGTCGTCGTGGACCTCGATCGAGCCGAACTCGTCGGCACCGCCACCGGCGGTGATCTCGACGTAGGCCGCCACACCGATGCCGAGCAGCCGATGGTCGCCGTTCGCTCGGCGCTCGGCCTGTTCGGCCCGGGAGGCGGTCGTAGCCGGCTGCTTCGGCAGCCCGTTCGAGCGGGAACAGGTATCGGCCCGAGTCGTAGGTGTTGCCGGTGAGCGTGCGGAACGGGAAGACGTCGTCGCCCAGGAAGTTGCGTCGGCGGATCTCGATCGGGTCGATGCCCAATTCGAGCGCAGCCTGATCGACCAGCCGTTCGAGCAGCGAGGTCGCCTCAGGCCGGCCCGCGCCGCGGTAGGCGCCCATCGGTGTGGTGTTGGTGACGGCGACGGCGACGTCGAATTCGATCGTCGGGAACGCGTAGGTGCCCTGGGCCATCCGTCGGGTACCGCCCGGCAGGAACGCGCCGACCGACGGGTAGGCGCCGGCGTCACCGACCAGGCGCACCTTCAACCCGGTGAAGTCGCCGTCGGCGGTGCAGCCGAGCTCCGCGTACTGGATCTGACCGCGGCTGTGGGGGAGCGCTTCATGCGTCGCTGCGCGGCGGCACCCGCACGACGGATCGCCCGGTGCGTTTCGCCGCCGCGGCAACGACCGAGTACTCGGCGTGGATGCCGGCCTTGCCTCCGAATCCGCCGCCGACCTGCGGCGTGACGACGCGGATGTCGGCCGGATCCATCTCGGACGGCGGCGGCGTTGACCGTGCAGCCCGTGTGGCATCTGGGTCGAGGCCCAGAACGTGAGTCGTCCGTCGGCCCCGACCTCGGCAGCGCAGCAGTCGGGCTCCATCGGTACGACCGCCATGCGCTGGTTGACGTAGCGCCCGCGCACCACGATGTCGGCGACCGACAGATCGGTTCGCGGCTTGTCGACGATCATCATCGCCTCGTTCGACCCGTGTTCGACGAAGATCGGCTCGGCGCCGATGGCGAGCGCGTCCTCGGCGTCGACGTCCGCGGGGAGTTCGGTGATGTCGGCCCACACCATCCCTGCGGCATCCTCGCCCTGCTCGAACGTCTCGGCGAGCACCACGGCGATCGGTTCGCCGACGAATCGCACCTTGCCGTCGGCCAGTGGCGGGCGACGGAAGTCCTCATGGACGACGGCGAACCCGTGATGCGGCGCGACACCGAGTGTGTCGGCCGTGAGGATCTCCACGACGCCCGGCATCCCCGCAGCGTCCTCGACGTGGATCGTGCCGATCGAGCCGTGAGCCACGTCGGAGCGCACGAAGACGGCGTGCAACCGATCGGGGAGATCGAGATCGGCGAGGTACGTGCGGCTGCCGGTGAGCAGACCTGGGTCCTCGGTTCGCAGCACGCGAGTGCCGAGGATCGAGCCCGGCCGATCGATCGGTGGTGTCGGCGAGGGATCGATCATGTCGGCCGAACCTAGCTTCGATCGAGAGCGCGGGTCGGACCCCGTCGTGACCCGACCCGGCCCTCACCCGATAGTGGAGCCGCCGAGCGCTTCGATCACCGGCTGGGCCAACGCCCGGCCGTATCGATACGCCCCGCTCGACCACACCGGGCAGTTGTCGGTGACGCCCTGGACGGCGTCGCCGCTGACCGGGCAGAAGTGGACCCCGTCGGGCGCTCGGACGACGTTGACCGGGAGTCCGTCGGAGTTGTAGCCGCCTTCGCACGGTTCCGACGACAGGCAGGGCAGGGTGATCGTGTAGCTGTCGTCGGCGAGCACCGCGGCGCCGGCATCGGCGTACCACACGCCGTCGTGGCCCGCGGCCACCTCGCGGTAGAGATCGTTCATCCGTCCCACCGCCGCCGATGTGGGCCCCGACACCGGGGCTCCGGCGAAGACGACGTGGGTCCCGATCGGCGCAAACGTCGAGATCACGGTGGCGGCGTCGATGGCGTAGCGCTCGGTGATCGCCGGCCCGATCACCGGTACGCCACTCGCGTCCTGCATGCAGGGGGTGAAGCTGTTTCCGCTGAACTCGACCACGACGATGCCGGGCGCCATCGATGCGGCATCGGCGGCCATCTCGTCGAGCCAGTCGCAGATCGCCGTACCGCCGAAGGTCCGGGTGTGCACGGCCACGTCGGGCCGGTCGGCGAACGACTCGACGAAGGACTCGCGGGACTCCCAGGCGAGCGAGTCGCCGTACAGTACGACGACGGGTCGGGTGAGCGGTCCGATCGTGTCGACGACCGCCGGGACGGGCGGTTCGGCGACCGAAACGGTGTCCGGTGCCGGCGGTGCGACCACGGCGGTGTTCTCGCTCGCGGTCTCGGCCGGCGCCTGCCGCATCGCCGCGGCCTGCGCTCTGGCGTTCGTCGACGACGGCGACGACGACGACGGCGGCGTCGGCGTGGTCGGGGTGGCCGTCGCGGTCGATTGGTCGGCGTGGCGACGGCGGGATCTCGGTGGCGGGTCCTGTGGCGCCACGGCCGGCGGATGGACCGCCGGTGGCGTACAGCAGTCCGATCATCAGCAGGGCGATCGCCACGACGGAGATCCAGCCTGCCAGTCGGCGACGGAGGTCCTCGGGCGGATGCACATCGCCAGGGTCTGCTGATCTGCGGGGTGTGACAAACCCCCAGCGCACACATGGACTGTGCGCTCGGCGACACAACCGGGACGAGCCCTTCACCGATCCCGCTACGGTCGTGCCGATGGGGGACCTGTAGTCGTCACCATCTTCGGCGCCGGACTGGAGGACAGAGCTCGCTCGATCGCCGGGCTCGACGACCGCGAACTCCGCGCTTCGTGTCGCCGCCACCGCTATTCGCGAAACGAGGTGATCTTCCACGAGGGTGATCCCGCTGG
>CAVORH010000042.1:0-9784 GCA_963698565.1 Ilumatobacteraceae bacterium | reverse complement strand
TCATCCAGAACGGCACGTCGTGTTCGGTGCACCACTCCAGCGCGCGCAGTGCGTGTTCACGGGCGGTCGAGCGTTCGTGGTGAGCGACCAGTGCGACACCGCGCATCATCGGCCCCCGGCGGTGACGGCGTGCACCAGGAACTCGACGTTGCCGTCGGCGCCGGTGATCGGCGACCGGGTCCATCCGAGAACGTCGCACCCCGCCGATCGCAGCGCCGCGGCGACTTCGTCGCACACCCGCTGGTGGACCGCCTCGTCGGTGATGATCCCGCGGCCGCGATCGACCTCGCGACGACCCGCTTCGAACTGGGGCTTGACGAGCAGGACCATCGGCGACCCAGGTTGGCACAGCCGGACCAGCGTGGGGATCACGAGCGTGAGAGAGATGAACGACAGGTCACCGACGACGAGATCGACCGGGCCGCCGATCGTGTCGAGGTCGGCATGGCGGACGTTGCAGCGTTCGAGGTTGGTGACGCGATCGTCGGCTCGCAACCGTTCGTGCAGTTGGCCGTGGCCGACATCCAGGGCGACGACATGAGCGGCACCCCGCTGCAGCAAGCAGTCGGTGAAGCCACCCGTCGAGGCGCCGACGTCGAGTGCACGCCGACCGGCCACATCCACATCGAACTCGACCAGGGCATGCTCGAGCTTCTCGGCGCCGCGACCGACGAACCGTGCCGGCGGCCCGTCGATCACGACGGCGTCCGACGGCGCGACCTGGCGTGCGGCCTTGTCGGCGACCGAACCGTTGACGAACACGCGATTCGCTGCGATCAGGTGCTGTGCCTCAGTGCGACTCGTCGTCAGCTCCCGTCGAACCAGTTCGGCGTCGAGCCGTCGACGAGCCACGGAGCGATGTCAGTCCGCGGACGGAGTGGGTACGTCGGCCGGTGTGGCCGGCGCCTGCTCCGCGACGGCCTGCGGCTTCGCAGGAGCCTTCTTGGCCGCGGCCTTCCTCGTGGCAGGGGCCTTCTTCTTCGCGGGAGCCTTCTTGGCCGCAGCCTTCTTCTTGGCCGGGGCCTTCTTCTTCGCGGGAGCCTTCTTGGCCGCAGCCTTCTTCTTGGCCGGGGCCTTCTTCGCCGCCGGCGCGTCGGAGCTCATCTCGGCCTTGACGCGATCGGCGATCTTCTCGGCGAGTTCCTCGAACCGATCCTCGAGTTCGTCGAAGCGCTCCGACAGCCAGTTGACCTGCTTGGAGAACTCGCTCTGGAGGTCCTTCGACAACCGGTCGGAGGTCTCGCGCCCGCGGTCGAGGAGTGTCTGCACGGCCTTCTCGGCGTCGCTGCGGCGAACCTCGCCGGCCTTCACCATCGACTGGACGATCGATTCGGCTTGCTTGCGCGAGATGTCGGTGAACTCGACGCCCGCATCGACGAGTCGCTGCAATGTGTTTTTTGCCATGGTCTCAGGCTAGTGCCGCTGCTCGGAGGCGGACAGGATGCGCGCTGCCACGTCCGCGAGGTCGGCGGCGTCGATGTCGACCGCGATGTCGGCAGCGATCGCCGTGTCGGTGCCCGACACCCCTGATCGCACGAGCGCGAACCGGCACCCGAGTCGTCGGGCGAACAGGCCGTCGGTCTCCGGCCGGTCACCGACCATCACCACGCGGGACGGGTCGAACGGTCGATCGCGGCGTGCCGACGGTGGTTGCGATCAGATCGGCCATCGGCTGATGGGGCTTGCCGCCGATGAGCGGCGTCGCGTCCGACGCGGTCGCGATGGCTGCGAGGATCGAGCCGCCGCCCGGTTGCAGACCGGTCGGGGTCGGATACGTGGAGTCGGTGTTGGTCCCGATCAACCGGGCACCGGCCCGCACCGCTGCCGAGGCAACCGTCAGG
The DNA here is from genome assembly GCA_963698565.1 of Ilumatobacteraceae bacterium. Classification (GTDB taxonomy): domain Bacteria; phylum Actinomycetota; class Acidimicrobiia; order Acidimicrobiales; family Ilumatobacteraceae; genus Sva-07. The sequence goes on along the minus strand of CAVORH010000042.1, from coordinate 7,943 downwards.
CGAGCGAAGTCGAAGTCGCGGTGCAGACCGACGATCACGGCGTCGAAGCCCTCGGGGCTGATCGCCCCGTCGTTGACGACCGCCTCGGCGCCACGTCGCTCGACCGCCTCGACCACGCCCGGGCCGGCCGCCACCAGCACGCGCGCCGACGGTTCGACGAGTCGTGCGGCCGCCATCGCCGAGCTCACGACGTCTCCGTGGGCAGGTACCCCGATCGATTCGAGCGCCCGTTCGTGTTCGGCCTCGACGGCAGCGGAGTTGTTGGTGACGAAGAGCACGCGTGCGCCCGCGGCGCGCAAGCGCTCGATCGCCTCGACCGATCCGGCGATCGGCTCGTGCGCGAGCCACACCACCCCGTCGAGGTCACAGAGCACCGTCTCGATGCGATCCGATGTGTCCACCGCCCGATCGTTGCAGGACCGGGCCCGAACGATGGCATCCTGTCCGGGTGCCGAAATTCACGCCGTTCCCCGCCCTGCGCTACAGCGATCGCCACATCGACGACCTGATCGCACCACCGTACGACGTGCTGTCGGATGCCGACCTCGACGCGCTGGGCGCCAAGAGCCGGTTCAACATCACCCACGTCGACGTGCCCCGTGAGTCGGACGGTCCCGACCGCTACGTGCGCGCCGCCGCCACGCTGCGTGACTGGATCGACGCCGGGGTGATGGAGTACGACCCCACCCCGTCGTTCACGATCTATCGCATGCGGTTCACCGATGCCACCGGCGCGGCACGAGACATCGCCGGCGTGCTCGGCGGGATCGAGGTCGTCGACGAAGGAGCTGGTGGGGTGCTCCCCCATGAGCGCGTCACGCCCAAGGCGTCGACCGATCGCCTCGACCTCACCCGGGCGACGCAGGCGAACCTGTCGCCCGTGTGGGGACTCTCGCTCGCGTCCGGGCTGACCGAGCTGCTCGCCCAACCGGGCGAACCGATCAGTTCGGTCACCGTCGACGGCGTCGAGCACATCGTCGAACGCGTTTCCGACCCCGAGCGCATCGAGGCGATCGCTGCGCTCGTCGGCTCCGACGACGTGCTGATCGCCGACGGGCACCACCGCTACGGCATCAGTCGCACCTACCGTGACGAGGTCCGCGCCGCCAACGGCGGCCACCCGTCACCGGCCGACGAGACGCTCGCGTTCGTGAACGAACTCGTGGCCGACCAACTGTCGGTGGAGGCGATCCATCGTCTGTACCAGGCTGTGAGCTTCGACGAGCTCGTTGCTGCGCTCGACACCGTGTTCGAGCGCTCGGAAGCCGGCCCTCCCGACAGCGAAACGCTGGCGACGATGGAGCGCGACGGGGTGCTCTGCCTCGTCGCCCCCGACGGAACGGCACAGTGGCTGACACCACGGCCGGGGGCGTTCGACTCGGTACGTTCGCTCGACGGCGCCTGGCTGGAGCATGCGTTGGCCCAGGTGGACCACACCGTGACCTACCAGCACGGGGTGGACCACGTGGTCGAGGCCGTGACCAGCGGCGCGGTGACCGCGGCGGTGCTGATCCGCCCCGTCAGCGTGGCCGAGATCGAGCGCACGGCCCGAGAGGGCGTACTGATGCCGCCGAAGTCGACGTTCTTCACGCCGAAGCTCCGAACCGGCCTGGTGATCCGCAGCGTCGTCTGACGAGCCGAGGCACTGATCGATCACGGCACGCACAGACGCTCGGCGAGATCGTCGAGCGCCGCGGCCACCTGCTTGCGTCGGCGGGTCGGGATCACCGTGTGGGCGACGACCTCGGTACGGCTCTGGGTCGCTCCGGCGACCCGGAAGAACCGGCGATGCACCGAACCGATCACCAACAGGTCGGCCCCCTCGACCGCGAACGCCACCGCCGAACTCGGCGGATCGATCCAGGACACCGGGACCGACACCTTGCTCGACCGGCCGGCGGATCGGACCGTCGTCGCCAGGTCGAACTGCACACTGACCGAACCCGAGGGCAGTGCCCGATGCGTGGCGTCGCCCCGGACGCTGCCGCGCAACACCGCGAGGTTGGTCAGCTCGCTCACATCTCCGTCGTTCATCGTCATCTCCCTCTGCTCGTGGTTCCAGCGGGAGGAGTCGGTCGAGCACCACCGTACGCAGGGGCTGTGACAACGTTGGTCCAGCCCGTCGACGCATTGCTACGGTCGTTCGATGGACGAACACGAGCCGCTTCGCTGGGGCATCGCCTCCACCGGGGGGATCGCAGCGAGCATGTGCGAGGCACTCCGCACGCTGCCCGACGCCCGGGTCACGGCGGTCGGATCGAGATCGCAGGCCTCGGCGGACGCCTTCGCCGACCGCTTCGACATCCCGAACGCCCACGGCAGCTACGAGGCGCTGTTCGACGATCCCGCCGTCGACATCGTGTACGTCGCGTCGCCGCACAGCCACCACCACGCGATGACGATCGCCGCACTCGACGCCGGAAAGCACGTGTTGTGCGAGAAGGCGTTCGCCGTCAACGCCATGCAGGCGCGCGAGATGGTCGAGGCGGCACAGCGCAACGACCGGTTCCTGATGGAAGCGATGTGGACCTGGTTCATCCCCGCGGTCGTCGACCTCCGCCAACGCGTCCTCGACGGCGAGATCGGTGAGCTGAAGGTGGTCGAGGCCAACTTCGGCATCCCCGTGTTCGATCCCGACGGCCGCCACCGCCGCCTCGACCTGGCAGGCGGCGCACTGCTCGACCTCGGCATCTACCCGATCTCGTTCGCGCGCTACCTCGCCGGTGACCCGGTTGCCGTGAAGGCGATCGGCACGCTCGGCGACACCGGTGTCGACGCCACCGTCGGCGGTGTGGTGTCGTTCGAGAACGGTGTGATCGGAACGTTCCACACCTCGCTCGACATGCTCACGAGCCTGCAGGCGTCGGTGTTCGGCACGCTCGGACGCATCGACGTCGACCCGCCGTTCTGGTTCACGGCCGGCTTCACCGTGCGCATCGCCGGAGAGGAGCCCGTCCACGTCGAGATCCCCAACCAGGGTCTCGCCCACGAGGCACAGCACGCGATCGATCGCATTCGAGCAGGGCACCGCGAGAGCGACGTGATCCCGCTGGCGACCACGGTGTCGACGATGGAACTCCTCGACGACATCCGCGCCCAGATCGGCGTGGTCTACCCCGACGAGCGTTGATCAGGCGTCGGCGGGATAGTCGGCGAACGACGCCTTGAACACTCCCTGGTGCAGCAGCACCGTGGCGGCCTGCACACCGGTTTCCGCGTCGGTCAGGGTCGACTCGGTCCAGTACGACTCGACCCGCTTGCTCTGCCCCAACCCGACCAGGGTGTGCTCCACCACGTAGGGCTGGCCGACGAACACCGGGCCGTCGACGAAACGCACCTCGAGGTCGATGAACAAGCCGATCGCTGGACCGCGGACCGGGAAGTGGGCATTCGAGCGGTGGGCGATGACGCTGATCAGCTCGGTGGGCACGATCGGGCGTCCCCAGGGGCTGTCGCCGCCGTCGAGGTACCACGACGAGGGTTCGGTGATCCGCTCGAGCTTCTGGGCGAGCGTGAAGGGATAGAGGCTGCCGTTGTGGTCGTCGAATCCCATCGTCACCGGTTCGGCGACCGGGACGCGCATGCCGATCTCCAACTGGTCGACGATGTACAACGCTCCGGGATCGCCGAGGCCCCGCTGACGGCGCTCGTCGAGTTCGGAGGCGTCGGAGCTGCCGATCGACGCCGTGCCGGTCAGGACCGGTGTGCCGTCGGACTTCTCGGCCCCGATCCGCCCGAGCGTGGCGGTCACCGGCTCGAGTGTGGCACGGACCTGTTCGCCCTCGACCACCATGTTGAGGAAGTGTGAACTCACGCAGCCGCGTTCGAACCAGGCCTGCCCCCAGCGCTCGACGGCGAGCGGGTCGATCTGGCTGAAGTGCGTCGGCCCCTCGATCGGGGCGCCGGCCAGACCGAGCTTGGCCGCGGTCTCGTCGTCGTGGACGCTCGTGTGCCCGGCGTACTCCTGCTCGGCGAGCATCTGCGCCGGCTCGCGCCAGGGCCCGATCAGCGTCTCGCCGTCGCGGGTGATCTCGGTGTCGAAGCTCATCACCCGATCCTGCCAGACCCTCCCGTGCCCGAGCCCACCCGTCGCGATGAGCGAAACCCCCGAATACAGGGACCTCGCTCATCGCATGGCGGTGCCGGGGCGCGTCAGGTGGCGGGTGGGAGGACCTTGAGGCCCAGCTCGGCGAGCGCCTTCGGATCGCCGGGGATCGGCGAGTTGGTCATCGGGTCCTGGCCGGACTGGGTCTTCGGGAAGGCGATCACCTCGCGGATGTTCTCCTCCCCCGCCAGGATCGCCACGAGGCGGTCGAGGCCGAACGCGAACCCGCCGTGTGGGGGTGCGCCGTAGTCGAACGGGTTGAGGAAGAACCCGAACTTGCGCTCGGCCTCCTCGTCGGAGATCCCGAGCGCCTTGAACACCCGCCGCTGGAGCTCCGGCTCGTGGATTCTGATCGAACCCGAGCCGAGCTCCCAGCCGTTGAGCACGAGGTCGTACGCGATCGACCGCACCGACAGCGGGTCGGTCTCGATCTTGTCGAGGTCGTCGGGGTGCGGGGTGGTGAACGGGTGGTGGCCGGGCTTCGGGCGCCCGGTCTCCTTGTCGACGCCGACGAACAGCGGGAACTCGACGACCCACACGTACCGGTACGGGCCCTCGTGCACCGGCGGACGGCCGATGTCGTTGCGCAGCGTGCCGAGCACCTCGCACGTCGTCATCCACTCGTCGGCGACGATCAGGATCAGGTCACCGTCCTCGGCGGCCATCGTCGAACGGATCGCGGCCGCCTCGTCGTCCGACAGGAACTTGGCGACCGGCGAGTCGAAGCCGACACCCTCGGAGGCATCGGTCACCTTCAGCCACACCAGGCCCTTCGCGCCGAGCGACTTGGCCCGATCGGTCAGCTTGTCGAGCTGGTTGCGGCCGTAGTCAGCTGCTGCTCCCGGCACCCGGATGCCCTTGATCGACCCGGCGCCCGGCGAACGCCTTGAACTCGGTCGAAGCGAACAGCGGCGTCAACTCGACCAACTCGAGCCCGAACCGCAGGTCGGGCTTGTCGATGCCGTACCGGTCCATCGCCTCGTGCCACGTCATACGCTCGATCGGCTGCGGGCGCTCCCCGGTGGCCGCCTCGGCCGCGTCGAGCACCGCTTCGCTGACGGCGTCGAGCACGTCGTCCTGGGTGACGAAGCTCATCTCCATGTCGAGCTGCATGAACTCGTACTGGCGGTCGGCGCGCAGGTCCTCGTCGCGCAGGCACCGCGCCATCTGGTAGTAGCGGTCGACGCCACCGACCATCAGCAGCTGCTTGAAGAGCTGCGGCGACTGCGGCAGCGCGTAGAACGAACCAGGCTCCTTGCGCGACGGCACCAGGAACTCGCGGGCGCCCTCCGGGGTCGACGGCACCAGCATCGGCGTCTCGACCTCGACGAAGCCCTGCCGCTCCATGCCTCGGCGCACTGCGGCGTTGATCGCTGCTCGCACGCGGAGGTTCTTCTGCATGCGTTCACGACGAAGGTCGAGGTAGCGATGCTGGAGCCGGATGTTCTCGTCGACATCGTCGGCACGAGCATCGATCGGGAACGGCGGCGGATCGGCCTTGCGGAGCACCTCGACCTGACACTCACCCAGCTCGATCCGGCCGGTCGGCAGGTTCTCGTTGACGGTGCCTTCCGGCCGATCGCGCACCACGCCGGTGACGCGCAACACGTATTCGCTGCGGACATCGACGTCGTCGTTGATCACGCACTGCACGATGCCCGAGTGGTCGCGCAGGTCGACGAAGGCGAGGTGCTCACCGTGTTCGCGACGGCGACCGACCCATCCGCAGACGCTGACGGTCTGGCCGACGTTGTCAGCGCGTAGCTCGCCGCACAGATGTGTGCGCATCGACGTCGCCTGCGAGGACGAAGAGGGTGTGGTGAGGTCGGTCATGTGTGCATCAATTCTGTTCGTGGTTGGGAAGCGAGGTACGAGGAGACGTCGGAACGGGCGACGGCGATCTGGTCGCCATCGCCGAGCATCGGCTTGACGACGACGGTCCCGGCGGCGAGTTCGTCATCGCCGACGATCAGGGCGAAGCGGGCACCACTGCGGTTGGCGAGCTTCATCTGGGCCTTCATCGAGCGGTTGTCGTAGCCCCGGTCGGCGGCGAGACCGCTCCGGCGCAGCTCCGCAGTGAGCGCAACGGCCTGGAGCCCACCGGTGACGTCGACGACGAACGCGTCGAGCATCGTCGGCGCGGCCGGGAAGACGCCTTCGTCGTCGCACGCGAGCAACGTACGATCGAGGCCGAGGGCGAAGCCGACACCGGGTGTCGGTGGACCGCCGAGCGCCTCGACGAGGCCGTCGTACCGGCCGCCTCCGCCGAGCGCGTTCTGGGCCGAGTCGAGGGTGCCACCCTGGAACTCGAAGATCGTGCGCCGGTAGTAGTCGAGGCCGCGGACGAGCTTCGGTTCGATCGTGAAGGGGATGCCGAGCGCACGCAACCCCGTCAACACCGCCTCGAAGTGCGCCGCTGCATCGTCGCTGTGGAACTCGGCGATCTGCGGCGCGGCGGCGATGTGCTCCTGGTCGACCTCGCGCTTCGAGTCGAGCACGCGGAGCGGATTGCGGTCGAGCGTGGCCCGGGACTGTTCGCTGAGGCCGTCGCCGGCAGCGGAGAAGTGCGCACGGAGCGCCTCGACGTAGCGGCCGCGGTCGTCCGGTTCACCGAGGCTGTTGACGATCAGGTTCACCTGGCTCAGCCCGAGGCGCGCATAGAACTCCCAGGCGAGCGCGATCACCTCGACGTCGAGGTGCGGATCGTCGGCGCCCAGCACTTCGACCCCGACCTGATCGAACTGACGGTACCGACCGCGCTGGGGCTTCTCGTAACGGAAGTTGGAGCCCGAGTAGTACACCTTCCACGGCAACGTCGGGCGGTGTTCGGCGAACGCCCGGCAGACGCTCGCCGTCATCTCCGGGCGCAGCGCGATGTGCCGATCGCCCTTGTCGACGAAGTCGTACATCTCCTTGGTGACGACGTCGGTGGCATCGCCGATGCGGGTGAAGACGCCGAGATCTTCGAGCAGCGGCGTGATCAGCTGGCCGTAGCCCGCCGCTTCGACGACCTCGGCGAACACGCGGTCGAAGGCGCGCCAACGCCCGCTCTCGGGCGGCAGGATGTCCCGCATGCCGGGACTGGTCTGGAACGCTGGCACGGCCGGTCAGGCTACCGGCGTGGCTGCGCCCGGAATCAGGCGATATGCGTCGTACACCGAGTCGACGCCCTTGATCGTGCGGATCACCGCATCGAGATAGCCAGGGTTGGCGAACTCGAACTCGAAGCGCATCTTCGCCACCCGGTCGGTGCCCGTGACCGTCTGGCACGAGAGGATGTTGACCTGGTGGTCGGCGAGGGCGTTGGTGACGTCGCGCAGCAGCCGGGAGCGGTCGAGCGCGACCACCTCGACGCCGGCGACGAACGTGGCGCCACGGTGCCCCTCGCCGTCCCACTCGACCTCGATCATCCGCGTGGCCTGCTCGGCCATCAGCGACACGGCGTTCGCACAGTCGGACCGATGGACGCTGACGCCGCGGCCGCGGGTGACGAACCCGATGATGCCGTCGCCCGGCATCGGAGTACAGCAGTTGGCCAGTCGCACCATCACGTCGTCGAGACCCTCGACGTGGATGCCCACGCTTGAGCGGTCGCCATCACGGCGTTCCCGCCTCGGCCGCACCACCGTGGCCGGCACCTGTTCGGCGTCGTCGCCCGTGCGGAACCCGCGCGTCAGACGCTGGGCGACCGACTTCGCCGACACGTGGTGTTCGCCGATCGCAGCGAGCAGCGCATCGAGGTCGACGTAGCTCAACTCGGCGACCACGGCCTCCAGCTGCGGCGACTTCCACACCCGCTGGACCGGCAGCCGCTCGCGCCGCAGCTCGGCGGTGAGGT
>CAVORH010000041.1:0-36072 GCA_963698565.1 Ilumatobacteraceae bacterium | reverse complement strand
CCTGGTGGGCTCTGCCGCCTTCACAGCGGTCGGGGTGGGCGATCCCCATCCGGCGGGTTCGATTCCCGTCCACCTCCGCCAACGGGTCCACGGGCGTCCACCGCGCACTGTAGAAATCGCTCTGACCAGGGCTTTTGTGCAGGGCCGTCGGTGGACGTTCGTGGATGTCCGTGGAGCGTTACTCTCAGGGTTACTCTCAAAACCGGTAGTCTGAGAGCAACGCAACAGGGGGTGCGGCATGCCGAAGACACCGCGTGGAAAGCGAGTGGTGGACGACTCGACGGGTCGATTCACGGTCGCGGGCAAGGCGCCGAACGGACAGGCCCAGCCGTACTTCGATCGGACCCGCGGCGTCTGGGTCGCCCCGTGGCGCCGGCCGGACGGCAAGGTCGGCAAGCCGACAGGCAGGACGCGAGCGCTGGCCGAGGCATCGCGTGACCGCCACATCGACGCGGCGAAGGACGACGCTCGCCTGGCCCGACTCACCGAGGGCTTCCATGCGCAATCGACCCTTGCCGAACTCATCCGATGGTGGCTCGATCACATTGCCCGCCACCGGGTGCGAATCACCACCTGGGCGACGTACTCGAAGCAGCTGAGGCTCGTCGAGGATCGACTCGGCGAGATCCCGGTACGCCAGCTCCGACCCGAACAGGTGACCACGTTCGTCTCCGAACTCGTCGACCGCGGTTCTGCAGCGCGTGCGAGGAACGTCCGGACGCTCCTCGTCCAAGTGCTCGACCAAGCGGTCACGCTCGGACTCGCCACCGACAACGTCGCTCGCAAAGTACGTCCGCCGCGGGTCCCGCGGGTCCAGCGCCGCACGCTGACCCCGGCCGAGGTGTCGAGACTGCTGGCGGCATGCGACGAGCGCTTCGCCGCCGCAGTCGCGCTCTGCTACGTGCAGGGCTGGCGGGTGAGTGAGGCGCTCGGCCTCGCGTGGCAGGACCTGGACCTCGACGCCGGCGTTGTCGCGCTCCGTCGAGGAGCCACCTACGCGGACGGCGTCGGCATGATGCTCGGCCCGACCAAGACGCAGCGGACCGCCGGCCGCCAGCTGCTCGCGCCGACGGTCGTCCAGCACCTCCGTCGCCGCCGTGAGGATCAACAGGCCGACATCGAGAAGCTGCCGACGGCGTGGCCCGAGGTCGTATACGACGGCGAGCACCTCGACCTCGTGTTCACCACGCCGACCGGTCGTCCGGTGCTCCGCCAACACGTCGACCGCGCGGTCCGCGCCGCCGCGTCAGGAGCCGGGCTCGATCCGTCCGGGCTCGGCACCCACGCCGGGCGGCGGTCGGTCGTCACCAGCCTCTACGCCTCCGGCTCGCTCGACATCGCCGACGTCGCCCAGTTCGTCGGCCACACGGACGTCTCGACGACTCGGGGCTACGTGCAGCACCAAGGCGAGCGACCGCGCCAGGTGAGCGAGAAGGCGTTCCTGCTGCTCGATCCGAGCCCCCCTCAGGACGCGGACGGCGACTGATCCAGGCCCGACTCGCTCAGGCTGCCCGCTTGCGTTGAACGTAGTCCTCGAGGTCATCGATGGTGAGGCGGACGCTGCGGCCGATACGGATGGGTGCGAGCTCGTCGTCCCATATCAGTTGGTAGACGGTCGATCTGCTGACGGCGAGGAGCTCGGCCGCTTGCGGGATGGTGACGAGGAGCGGTGGCTGTGGTGTGTGGGGATGTGGGGTGTTGTCCGTGGGTTCGTTCATGTCGGCGATCGTCCGACACCGACGTCACGGATCACCACCCGACCTGCTACCCGGATCACCCCGGGTGCTTGGATCTCGATGGCGGGCATCGTCGCCGGCATTCCCAGCCTTGGCGAGCGACCCAGTGCCGCACTGCCTGGGTGGCTGCGCCGAACGCAACTGTGGCCACGTCGATGCGAGTTCCATGTGAGAAAGTCCGCTCGAACCAGCACAGAGTGCAAGAAATGTCACCGGAAGTCGGTCCGAGTGCGCGAAATTGTGGAGGAAGTCCTCGCTGTAGTTACCCGGATCACGGCTCGGGCACGCTGATCTCGACGACGGGCAGCGGTCGGGTGGCTGGGCGAACCTCGATGTCCGACCAGCCGTCGGGCAGGTGCCTGTGTCGGTCGAGGTGCACCGCTGCGCCGACGATCCGGGTAGCCAGATCGTCGACGCGGGTAGCCCCGAGGCGGCCGTCGTCGTGTAGTCGTCGGAGGTGTTCGACGACCCAGTCGGGCGTGTCGGTGAGGACGTCGTAGGCGACGGTGAGCTTGCGCCGTTCGATGGCGTCGGCGTGGGCGCTGGCGCCGTATCGGGCGAAGACGTCGTCGATGTGTTGCTCTCGACGAGCCTTTCGGAGTTCGAGTCGTGCCGCTCGCAGTGCGTCGTCGACCGCGGCCCGTTCGACGCTCGTCGCGACACGTGCTGCGAGTTGGTCGAGGTCGTGGACCTTCGCTCGGGCCCGTCGAACGGGGTCGGTGGCGGCCGCCTCCTGGTCGAGCGTGGCCAGTGTGCGTTGCTCGCGCGATGGTGGGGGAGAAGCGGTGCCGGCAAGGGTGTCGAGTGCGGCCTGGACTGCGGGCGGTACGGCGGTCGGCCAGTGGGCGGGAGCGGGTTCGGTGGCGATCAGTTTGTTGAGTTGCTCGAGTTCGACGACGTGGGGCCAGTTGGCGACGATCCAGTCGCGCCGTTCCTGTTGGACACCGACGGCGGCGATGAGGTGATCGTGGACTTCCGTGGTGCCGGCGTTGCTGGTGGTGAGACGTGCGATGAGTTCGCGGTGGTCGGCTGGTGCGGTGTGCATCAGTGCCTGGAGTTCGGCGCGTCGTTCGTGCATCGCCGTCGGTGACATCGTCAGGCCGATGGGCTGTGGTTCGGGTTGGTGTTCGGTCAGCCAGATGCGATCGCGGAGCGTCCGCAGCATCGCCTCCTGCCAAGGCTTCGTCGCTTCCGGGTCGGGTGGCTGTGGCCCGAGTCCCGGTGTGGCGTCGTCGATCTCTTGGGCGGTTCGGTGACGGGCGATCCGGGCCACGGAGTCGTCCCACACAGCAGCTCCCGGACCGTCGGTCGGCCGGTGGCCGAGCCATGTTGTGAGCCATACCGGGGGATCCGCACGCAGGTGGTGAGCCGCACGCTCAGCCGCAACGTTCGCGGCGCGCTGGAAGCGGTCGGCGTCACCTGGCTCGATGCCGTGGTGAGCGAGCGCGTCTGCCCATTCACGTACCGCCCGATCGACCTGGTCGGTGATCCGTTGGAGTGTCGCCCTGGCGTCCTCAGTGAGTGCGGTGGGCTCGGGTTGATCGATGGCCACGAGTTCGCTCCATGCCATCGTCCGGCTTGCCGAGCGGTCTTGGTCGTTCACGAACAGGACGTCACAGGTGCCGTCGGTGTCGTGCAGGGCGATGACGTGGCCGACGTTGTCGCGGTCCAGTGCCCGCACTCGTCGGCCGACCTCGGCGCGCGTCCGGAATGTCACGGCCTGGTCGAGGCCGGCAAGCAGCTCAGCGGGGTTGGTGTAGCCCTCGCGTGCGGCGACGTGCTCGGCGTGTCGCGCCCGTCGTGCCAGGTCGAGCAGCGTGGCGACGGGAACCTCGGCGGCGAGATCGCTGATGTGTGCCGCCTCGGCGTCCCGCGTCGAGACGAGCTGCTTTGCGCCCGAGGTGTGGGTGCGTTCGATCAGTTCGTGCTCGGGGTTCTCGGTGCGTTCGCCGGGTAACGGAATGCCGGTGGCGTGCCGGTCGGCCACGTCGAGTGCCTCTGCAGTAGTGCCGTAGATCCAGGCCGACAGCCGCGCCCGTGACATAGCCACGTAGATCGCCTCCCGATACAGCCCGTTCGGGCCGACAACGAGGACGTGATCGCAAGTGACGCCCTGGGCGGTGTGGACCGTGGATGCGTAGCCGTAGTCGAGCCACCCCGCAGCGAGGTAGCCGCGGTCCAGCACGATCTCCTCTCCGGAGGTCAACGTGACGTGCGCGCCGGCGTCGTCGATGTGGGTGAGGTGCCCGCGCATCCCGTTGTCGACCGCGAACTCGGTCCCGTCGACGAGGTGTTGGCTCCGGTGGTTGCGGCGCAGGATGACGTGCTCGCCTGGTGCGTACGATCGTCCACCGACCGCGACGGCTCGTTCGAGGTCGAGCTCGCCAGCGTCCGCGAGGACCTGCCGGGCGAGGAGGTTGATCTGGTGAGCTTCGGCGCGGGTGCCGGCGAGCATCAGCGTGACACCGTCGCTGCGCAGCAGGTTCCAGTCGGCGACCGCTCGCGCCCGGAGCTCAACACGGTCGTCGTCGAGTACGACCCGTCCATGCGCCCGGTACGCGGCGAAGGCTGCGGCGATGTCGCCGTGGCGGAGCTGATCGAGCGCCGCCTGTTCCCAGGTCGCCTGTTGGCGCCGGTTGACGGTGAGCTCGGCGACGCGGTCGCCGAGCACGTCGAGTGCAGCGCGGAAGCCTCCACCGGCGGCGACTTCAGGAAGCTGGTGGTGGTCGCCGACGAGGATGAGCTTGGCGCCGACCCGTGTCACCTGATCCACGACACGCGCGAGATCGCGGACCGCCGCCATGCCGGCCTCGTCGACCACGAGCACCGTGCTCGCGTCGATGTCCCGCTGCTCGACGAGATGACGAGCCAGCGTGGTCGAGTCGATCCCGGCGCCCGCCTCGAGCTCGCGGGCGGCACGTGCCGAGGGCGCGAGGCCGACGACGGTGAACCCCGCGTCCTCGTAGAGCACTCGGATGGTGCCGAGCGTGTGGGTCTTTCCCGTACCCGCTCGACCGACCAGGACCGCGATCCGATCACCCGACGCAGCCAGCGACGTCACTGCCGACGCTTGATCATCCCCGAGCGTCGACCTGCTGACAGCGTCATCGATACGGCCACGGTCCAGCACGCCGACGCGCGCGTCGACGCCACGGACGATCTGCTCGACGAGTCGCTCCTCGAGTGCGAGTAGTGACCGCGAGGTGTAGGTCCGCTTGCGATCGTCGGAGATCATCCGACAATCGGTCCCGCTGACCAAGAGGTCGGGTGAGCGGTCGTCGAGTGGCACCACCGCCGGTGACCCCAGCGCCCGCTGCGCAGTGGCCTCGACGACATCCACTGACGTCGATGCCGGCAGCGCCGAAGCGAAGGCGCGGGTCAAATCGAACTGCGTGAACGTTCCGTCGTGGGCCGTGATGCGGTGTTCGAGCAGCCAGTCGAGCCACTCATCGAACCCGACGACCCGTGTCGTCGTCGACCGGACACCGTTGCGCCACGACTCGTCCTCGACCGCGAATCCATCGTGAACCGTGGCAGGGGTGGCCGAGGCCAGAAGCTGCTCGAGGTCGGCGGGCCCCCAGCCGGCGTTCTCGGCTCGTGCGTGCCAGTCGGACTCGACCGCCGCAACGTCCGCCGGTATCTGCTTGGCGCTTCGGGTCGCACGTTGGGCGACTGCCGCAGCCGCAGGGCCCGCCTCTCCAGCGTCGTCGAGCCACTCGACGATCTGTTCATGTCGCTGTGAGAACTCTCGCAACACGGTGTGTGGGATCCCGGCGATCTCGGCGGCGTCCTCGTGCACGGGTCCCCATTCGACGCCCAGCGCAGCGGTGAGCTCGCGGCGCATCGCCGCCTGGAACACCGCACCCCCGGTACGGGCGGTGTCGTAGATCGCCCGGCCGTCCAGCGCCGACCAGCGCCCGTCGATCCCCTGGGCCAGGTTGGCGACGAGCACATGCCAATGCAGATGCGGATCCCCGGCACGCGACGTCCGATGCCGATAGGCGGCACCGACGAACCCGCGCGCCACCATCCGACGTGTCCCCCACGCCTCGCCCCACGTGTCGCGGTTCTCGGCCTTGTTCGTGCCGCGCCGCACGAAGCACGCCTCGCGCTCCAACCAGCCCACCGTCTCGGCGAGCGCCGCCTCACAGGCCGTGACGATCAGATGCTGCACCCGACGGTCCGCGAGCGCATAGGCGACCGACACCGACTTCGGCACAGAGAACGTCAGATCGAACCCCGGCACGCGTCGAGGATGAGCGCGCAGTGTCGTCCCGTTCGGCGTGAGTCCGGTACCCGGTGCGAGCCCGGCGAGTACCGCACGAAGATCGGTCGGCTCCACCTCGCCGACCAGCCCGAGTGACTCGACCCCGTTGCCGACCCACACACCCGGCGCCTCACCCGCACCCGTGTAGTACTCGTCCAGCCCGCTCGCGACCTGCGACAAGTAGTACGCCTCGGCACCTACCCGGAGCTTCCAGACTGCCTCCACACATACACATGCCTCTGGAAAGGCGATTCTGTGACGCGATCCGACCCGAATTCTTCAGTTGGCACACATGCACCCCAAAGGGGTGCCCGCACCACGTGGTCGTAGCGAGTCCGCGAACATCGACCGGGATGCGTCGGCGATCGTTTGGGCCGAAGGACCCTGGCGTCTCGTGGCTGGTCGAGACCATCGTGCCGAAGATGGACCTATCGGTAGTCCCTCCCCGCGGTGCAAGTGTCTGGGAACGTCAGATGTTCGAGCATCTCACCGAACACACTCGCCGCGAAGGAGCGATGCTCAGCGAGTACGCGGCGATCGCCGAAACGACCGAGTCGAAGGCGCTGCAGTACGTGATCAATCTGCTCCTCGAGGACGAACGCCGTCACCACCGCTACTTCAACGAGTTGGCGGCGTCATTGAAGTCCGAGGCAGAGCTGTCCGCTGATGACCCGGTGGTGCCCCGACTCGATCTCGATCGAGTCGAACGCGCCGAGTTGCGAGCCACGACGGATCGTCTCCTCGAACACGAGAAGGCCGATGCGAAGGAACTCGATCGTCTCCGTAAGGAACTTCGCGACGTGAAGGACACGACCCTGTGGGGGTTGCTCGTCGACATCATGCAGCGCGACACCGAGAAGCACATCGCGATCCTCCGGTTCGTCCAGCAGCACACGGCCTAGTCCGGACGACGGAGGCTCCCGCGGCATCGGAGATCGGACGCCGCGCCGCCGTTAGCGTTGTGGCCCGTGTCATCGAGCCCTCTCGTCGTCTCGTTCGTCGGTGTGTCCGGAGTCGGCAAGACGACGGTGATCGAGCAACTCATCCCTCGGATTGCCGCGGCGGGGCTCCGCGTGGGCACGGTGAAGCACGCTTCGCACGGCCACGAGGTCGACCGGATCGGATCGGACTCGTGGCGTCATCGGCAGGCAGGCGCCGAGGTAGTGCTGCTCGCCGGCGCCAGTGGCGCGGTCGTCTTCCTCGCTCAACCCTCGGAGTCGGCCCCGAACACGTCACCCCACCACACCGCGAGTGACGACGCGATGGTCGAACGCCTCGGCCAACTCGTCGAAACACACCTCGTCGGGACCGACGTGGTCCTGGTCGAGGGGTTCGCCCCTGTTCACGAACTGCTCGTGACCGTCGCTCGCGACGGGTTCGGGCCGAAGGAGCCTGCTGGGCCGCGCTCCACGTGGCTCGCCATCACCGATGCGCCAGCTGGTGTCGACGAGTACGGATTCGACGAGCTCGATGCCGTGGCGGCGCGGATCGTCGAGGAGGTTGGTGCGCGAGCAGCGCCGGAGTGACGCGTTCGGGACCAACGGCCCTAGTGGCTCGTCTCTGAATCTTCGACTCTGAGACTCAGAGAATCGACAGGACAGAGGTCCATGATGCATGAGCAAGCACCCTCGCCGGCACAGCATGATGAGCACCGGGGAGTCCTGTCGCGGCGGCAGCTCCTCGCCGCGAGCCCCGGCGCGCTGCTCGCCGTCATGGCTGGACGAGCCGGATCCGCGGAACTCGCCGGACAGTTCTCGATGCTGTCGGTGATCGAGCCGATCCCCAATCCACTGGCTGCCTACCCGAACCGCGACTGGGAGCGTGTCTACCGCGACCTCTACACACCGGACAGTACCTACCACTACCTGTGCGCGCCGAACGACACTCACGGGTGCCTGCTGCGAGCAAGCGTCAAGAACGGTGTGGCGGTGTACGCCGACCCGTCGTTCGGCTACAAGGACGCGACCGACATCTACGGCAATAAAGCGTCGAGTCGCTGGGACCCCCGGGCGTGCGTGTCCGGGCTCGCGTACATCAGGCGTGCTTACAGCGACCGCCGGGTCAAGGGCTGCTACGTGCGCGAGGGGTTCAAGCGCTGGATCGACGATGGCATGCCCCGCGAAGCCGATGGTCAGCCACCGCTCGAGTACCGCACCGGTCGTGGCAAGGAGGACTTCGTCAAGGTCACCCACGAGGAGGCCGCAGCGCTGGTGGCGAAGACCTACATCGACGTCGCCACCACCTACAGCGGCGAGGAGGGCGCTGCCCTGCTCGAGGCCCAGGGGTACTACGAGCCCGAGATGATCGAGGCGATGCACGAAGCCGGCACCCAGGTGCTCAAGTTCCGCGGCGGGATGCCCTACAACGCGCCGTTCCGGGTCGGCGGCTTCTACCGCATCACCAACATGCTGGCCCTGCTCGACGTAGCGGTTCGCGGGGTGGACCCCGACGAGTCCTACGGCGGGCGCCACTGGGACAGCTACTCGTGGCACACCGACCTGCCTCCCGGACACCCGATGGTGACCGGTCAGCAGACCCTCGACTTCGACCTCGCCACCGCCGAGAACGCCAAGCTGATCACCCTGTGGGGCATGAACTGGATCGCCACCAAGATGCCCGACGGCCACTGGCTCACCGAGGCACGACTCCACGGCGCCAAGGTCGTCACGATCGCACCCGAGTACCAGTCGTCGAGCTGCAAGGCCGACCGAGCGATCACCATCCGCGCCGGCTCCGACGGCGCGCTGGCGCTCGGCCTGGCCCACGTGATCGTTCGTGACGGGCTCTACGACGAGCGCTACGTGAAGACCCAGACCGACCTGCCGCTCCTGGTCCGCAGCGACACCAAGAAGCTGCTCCTCGCCAGCGACGTCATCCCGGGTTACCAGAACGCGACGCTCACCACAGTCGAGATCGTGGCGCCCGACGCCAAGCTGCCGCCCGCCGCCGAGCAACCGATCCAGTACGTCCCCGCCGACCTGCGCGAGTCGTGGGGCGACCAGATGGTCTGGGACACCAACACCGCCAGCCCCGCCGTGGTCACCCACGACGACACCGGCGACAACTTCCCGAGCGCAGTCGACCCCGCGCTCGAGGGAACCTTCACCGTCACGCTCGCCGACGGCAGCAGCGTCGAGGTCCGGCCGATCTTCGACGCCGTCAAGCAACACCTCGACGAGAGCTGCAGTCCCGAACAGATCTCCAAGGTCACGTGGGTGCCCGTCGACGCAATCGAGGAACTCGCGAAGGACATCGCCGCCCATCCCGCGCAGACCCTGTTCGTCGAGGGGATGGGACCGAACCACTTCTTCAACAACGACAACAAGGACCGCACGATCATCCTGGTCGCCGCCCTGACGAACAACGTCGGCCACTACGGCGGGACCGTCGGGAGCTACGCCGGTAACTACCGCCTACCGACGTTCTCGGGAATCTCCCAGTGGATCTACGAGGACCCCTTCAACCCCACACTCGATCCCGACGTCCAAGCCACGACCAACAAGCGGCTGAAGTCCGAATCGGCGCACTACTACAACTACGGCGACCGGCCCCTCAAGGTCGGCAACAAGATGTTCACCGGCAACTCCCACATGCCGACGCCCACGAAGACGATGCACTTCGCCAACTCGAACTCGCTGCTCGGCAACGCCAAGGGCGCCCACGACGTGTTCGTCAACACGCTGCCGAAGATCGAGATGATCGTCCATCACGAGTGGTATTGGACCGCGTCGTGCGAATACGCCGACGTCGTGTTCGGCGTCGACTCGTGGCCGGAACGGCAACTTCCCGACGTCTACGGCTCGGTCAGTAACCCGTTCCTCCAAGCGTGGTGCTCGACGCCGATGGAACGTATCTTCGACACGCTCGACGACATGGAGGTCAATGCGCTGGTCGCCGGTGCGCTGGGGGAGCAGCTCGGCGATCGTCGGTTCGCCGACTACTGGCGTTTCGTCACCGAACAGAATCCCGGCGTCTACATCCAGCGCGTGTTCAACGGAGGCAACGCAACGCGCGGCTACCAGTTCGACGATCTCCACGAGTCGTGCAAGCAGGGCACGCCCTTCTACATGATGTACCGCACGTTGCCGAAGATCGTCGGTTGGGAGCAGACCAACGAGAGCGTGCCGTGGTACACGAAGTCCGGCCGGCTCGAGTTCTACCGCGACGAGGACGAGTTCATCGAATACGGCGAGAACATGCCGCTGCACCGCGAACCCGTCGACGGCACGAAGTACGAGCCGGGTGTCCTGATGGCCACCCCCCACCCCCTGATCGAGCCCGCCCAGCCCGAGCAGTACGGCCTCGACATCGACGATATGAGCGTCGAGGTCCGCCAGGTCCGCCACGTCGTGCGCACCCCCGACGAGATCGCCGGGTCGCACCATCCGCTCTGGGGTGACGGCTACAGCCACGTGCTGGTCACCCCCAAGTTCCGCCATGCGTGCCACTCGATGGGGGCATCGACCGATACCGACGTGCTGATCTTCGGCCCGTTCGGCGATTTCTACCGCCACGACAAGCGCAAGCCGTGGATCTCCGAAGGTTACGTCGACCTCAATCCCGCTGACGCGGCGGAACTCGGCATCGCCGACGGCGACTACGTCTGGGTCGACGCCGACCCATCGGACCGGCCCTTCAAGGGATGGCAGGACAACGACGACGACTACCACGTCTTCCGCTGGATGGTGCGAGCCCGCGTCAACCCGTCCGTCGTCACCGGCATCGCTCGTGCCTGGTTCCACTTCCACGTCGCCACCCACGGCAGCGTCGAAGGCCACGAGAACCGGGAGGACGGTCTCGCACGCAACCCGCGCACGAACTACCAGGCCGGCTACCGCTACGGCAGCCACCAGTCGGTGACCCGGGCATGGCTGCGGCCCACCCTGATGACCGACACCATGACCCGCAAGGACGGCGCCGGTCAGCTGATCGGCAAGGGCTTCGAACTCGACGTGTACTGCGCCGACGGAGCGCCCAAGGAGTCGTTCGTCAAGTTCACCAAGGCGGAGGACGGCGGCGAGGACGGCACCGGCGTCTGGCACCCCGCGCAGCAGGGATTCCGGCCAGGCAGCGAGAACGACGCAATGAAGACGTACCTGGACGGCGGATACATCTGATCAGAAGGAGGCAGCGATGCCCGAGGTCATGAACTGGCAACTGAACCGGACGATGCAGTATCCGTACGCGGAGTCCCGGCCACAGCGTCAGGCCGCAGCGGTGTTCGACACCAACAAGTGCATCGGCTGCCAGACGTGCACGATGGCCTGCAAGACGTGCTGGACCTCCGGCAGCGGCCAGGAGTACATGCTCTGGAACAACGTCGAGACCAAGCCGTGGGGGTCGTATCCGCTGGCGTGGGACGTCCGGGAACTCGAACTGCTCGGCCCGCAGAACTGGGACGGTGACACCTACGCCGGCAAGACGATCTTCGAAGCGGCGGCCGCTGGCGAGAAGAACATCGGCTGGACCCCGACCGGCATGGACTACGCCTACCCGAACCGAGGTGAGGACGAGGTCAACGTGTCGCTCACCGTCAAGCGGTACCACCTCAAGCTGCCGCACGACATGTGGTTCTTCTACCTGCCCCGGGTGTGCAACCACTGCACGTATCCGGCGTGCCTGCAGGCGTGTCCGCGCCAGTCGATCTACAAGCGGCCCGAGGACGGCATCGTGCTCGTCGACGAAGAGCGGTGCCGCGGTTACCGGGTGTGCTTCGAAGCGTGCCCGTACAAGAAGATCTTCTACAACCACACCACCCGTGTCTCGGAGAAGTGCGTCTTCTGCTTCCCGGCCGTCGAGGAGGGATACCAGCCGCGCTGCATGCGCAACTGCATCGGCAAGATCCGCTCGTTCGGCTTCCTCAGCACACCTGACGCAGTGCGCGAGGACAACCCGATCGACTTCCTCGTCCACATCCGCAAGGTCGGGCTCCCGCTCTACCCGCAGTTCGGACTCGAGCCGAACGTCTACTACATCCCGCCGATCCACGTCGCGAGCGACGACTTCCTCACGATGCTGTTCGGGCCGGGTGCCCGTGAGGCGATCAACGCCTACCAGCGGGCCATGAACGGTGAGGACCCCGAGTTGCTCGCCGCACTGCTCCTGGCCGTGTCGACCGATCGGATCATTCATCGGTTCGCGCTGGAGGGCGACACGGTTCGGGCGTGGGACGAGAACGACGATCTGGTCGTCGACATGCCCGTGAAGGTGCCGACCCTCGAGCGGGTCCCCTTCGACCCGGACCTCCAGGTCTTCCGCTACAACATCACCTGAGGAGTCACGATGACCACCACGGCTGAACGCCTCTCTCGCCGGAACCTCTTGAAAAGCGCCGCCGCGGGCACCGGTGCGATGGCGCTGGCGTCCTGTGCGCCCGACTACTACGACGGCCCCGGCGTGCGCGCCGTCCGGGTCGAGCGCGTCCCCGCCGACGACCCGGACGCGGTCGAGTGGGTCAACGCCCGGCCGAGCAGGATCCCGATGGGTCCCCAGGACCTGGTGCTTCCGATGAAACTCACGACGTCGGTGACCGAACTCCGGGTGAGCACACTCCACGACGGCAAGACGTTGGCATTCCGGCTCGAGTGGGACGACCCGAACGTGAACGACCTCACCGTACGCGTCGACGACTTCCGCGACGCGTGTGCGGTCATGCTCGTCCCGGGCGCCCCCGACGAGGGCCTTCGCCCGATGGGTTCCGCGAACACCGCAGCAACCTTGCTGCACTGGAAGGCCGACTGGCAGCGCGACATCGATCACGGGCGACAAGGGCTCGATGCCGTCTTCCCGAATCGCAGTGTGGACGTCTACCCGATCGTCCACCAGGTTCCGGCAGCCGACGTCGACATCGGCTCGTACGAGGAGGCCGGCGCGACGGTGTGGTTGCCCGGCGTGGACGTCGGCAACCCGATGTCGGCGGCCACTCGCACGACACCGGTGGAGAAGGCGATTGCGAACGGGTTCAGCACCACGACGACCGCCGCGATACAGGATGCACTGGGCTACGGCGAACGTACGGAGCGTGGCTGGCGCGTGATTCTCACCAAGCCGATGTCGGCCGCCGACGACGGTGAGATCGCGACACCAGCCGGCAGTACCTGCTCGTGTGCCTTCGCCGTCTGGTCGGGGAGTGACAACGACGCCGGCAGCCGCAAGCAACCGTCCACCACCGTCCACCAACTCCGACTGGACGAGTGAGATGCAGACCGCCACGAGCAGTGCCGTCGACAACGCGCAACTCCGGGCGCGTTCGGTCTCGTTCGCACTCGTCGCTCGGATCCTCGGGCCGGACACCACATGGCTCACCGACCCCGACACCGTATCGGCGCTGCGGACGGCGCTCGAGACGTGCGGCGACCGTGCGGCACTGCGCCGGTTGGAGCTGTCGGACGGGACTCCATTGCGCGACCCGAGCAGGCTCGCAGGTCGGTGGGTGCGGTGGTTCGACCTCGGCCGCGTCGCCCCGTACGAGGGCTCGAACGTCGCGTCCACCGCCGGTGGCGTCACCCCGCGGCTCGCCGACATCGCCGGGTTCTATCGTGCGTTCAACGCCTCCGTCCCTCACGACCGTCCCGACCACGTCGTCGCGCAGCTGGAGTTCCTCGCGCTCACCCTGCTCACCGAAGCCGAAGCGCTCGAACGCGGTGACGACGACGTCGCCGACGTCGCGGCCCGGGCGACGCGGACGTTCGTACGGGATCACATCGGCGCATGGATCGATGCCTGGGCAGCCCGTGTCGGAGCGATCGACGAGCTCGCACCGTGGTTCCCGTTCGCCGCCGTCGCTGCCGAGCTCGTCCGCCGGGAGGCTGCAATTCGTAACGTCATTCCGCTGCACGATCCTGCGGCATTGCCGGCGGACGCCGGCGCCGCCGCCGACGAGGAGGCGATCATGGGGTGCGAGGACAGCATCGACAGTGACTTCTTGCCCTAGTCGGGCGGACCGGAATCGATGAGTGTGTCGCTATGCGACTCGAGATCACACGCCGGGCGGACCTCGCCGTGCGGGCGATGGTCGTGCTCGGCGAGGCAGAGAGGCTGGTCAAGGCCAGCGTGCTCGCCGAGGAACTCGATGCAACGCCAGGCTTCATCCCACAGGTGATCGGTCCGCTCGTCAAGGCGGGGTGGGTCCGCTCGGAACCCGGTCCGACCGGGGGATACGCGAGTTCCGTCGACCTGTCCGACGTGAGTGTGCTCGCCGTGATCGAAGCGGTCGACGGCGTCACCGACGATGGCAGGTGCGTCGTCGCCGATCGGATCTGCAACGGATCGGCACCGTGTTCGCTGCATGCGGCGTGGTCGAGAGCCCGTA
The DNA here is from genome assembly GCA_963698565.1 of Ilumatobacteraceae bacterium. GTDB lineage: Bacteria > Actinomycetota > Acidimicrobiia > Acidimicrobiales > Ilumatobacteraceae > Sva-07. Next base: position 21,758 of record CAVORH010000041.1, on the reverse strand, counting down.
ACGAACTGGTCGGTGTGCTCGGGGCGACGACCCTGTCCGACGTGGCGAACGACGCGAGATGGGCATGCCATGGCCGTTGACGAACTCCTTGCAGCGCGCGAGCGACCGGCATGGCGGACCGTCGCCGTGCCGAGCGAGCACGGTGGATGGGGATTGACTCTCGAGCCGGTGCTGCTCGGCCTGGTGGTCGCTCCATCGATCGGGGGAGCAGCGCTGGGCATCGCCGCGTTTCTCGCGTTTCTCGTGAGGACACCGTTGAAGTTGGTGGCCGTCGACCGTCGCCACGATCGTTGGCTCGAACGCTCCCGGCTGGCGCTGCGGATAGCGCTCGTCGAGCTGGTGCTCATCGCTGCGATGGTCGTCGTCGCCGTGTCGATGGCGGGATGGACGTGGCTCGTACCGGCGGCGGTCGCCATCCCGTTCGTCGCGGTCGAGTTGTGGTTCGACGTGCGCAGCCACGGCCGGCGGCTCGTACCCGAGCTGTGCGGCTCGATCGGGATCGCGTCCGTGGCCGCGGTGATCGTGGTGGCGTCCGGTGAGGTGGGCAGCCTCGCTGCGGGCGTCTGGTTGGTGCTGGCCGGCAGGGCCGTCGGCGCCATCCCGTTCGTGCGCACGCAGATCATGCGGCTGCGGCGAGGGGAGGCGAGCCGACGGTCGAGCGACCTCGCCCAGGTGGTGGCAGTCCTGATCGGTGTGGTCGCGTTGCTCGCCGACGACAGAGTGCTGGCTGGATTGGCCGGTCTCGTTGCACTTGCCTGCCTGCAGTTCGTGTGGGTGAGTCGTCCACCCGTCGCGGCAAAGGTGCTGGGCATGCGCCAGATGGCGCTGGGCCTCGGCCTCGTCGGGGTGACCGCGATCGGCGTACTCGCGCAATGACCGAATGAACGAAGAGACAGGAAGAGAGCACTCGATGACCACGATCGATCCGACGACCACCTTGGGCGAACTCGTCACTACACACCCGCAACTCGCCCGCGAGCTGGAACTGCTCGAGCTGGACTACTGCTGCGGGGGTCAACGGACGCTGGCCGATGCGTGCGCCGCGCGCGGCCTCGACGCCCAGACCACTGCAGACGAACTCGCCGACGCCGTCATCGACGAACCGGCACCCGACTGGTCGGCGATGGGCCTCGCGGATCTCGTCGACCACCTCGAGTCGACCCACCACCGGTACCTGTGGGACGAACTGCCGCGGCTGTCGGCGCTCGTCGCCAAGATCGTGTCGGTCCACGGCGATCGCCACCCCGAACTCGCGCAGGTCGAGGCATGCTTCGAGGAGATCCGCCACGACCTCGAACCCCATCTCGTGAAGGAGGAGCGGGTGCTGTTCCCCATGATCCGCGAACTCGACGCCGCCACCGAGTCGGTGTCGTTCCACTGCGGGACCTTGCGCAACCCGATCTCGGTGATGCTCGGCGAGCACGACGCCGTCGGTGATCTGCTCGCGCGGCTCCGTCAGCTGACGAACGGTTACGAGGCGCCCGCGGACGGGTGTGGGTCGTACGTGGCCTGTTACGCCGGACTAGCCGAGCTCGAGGCCGACACCCACCTGCACATCCACAAGGAGAACAACCTGCTCTTCCCCGGCGTCGTGCGCGTCGAGTCCGAGCTGGCCGCGGCGTCTCACCGCTCATCGTGATCGCGCTCGCGATCGCCGGAGCGATCGCGGCGCTCGTCGCACTGCTGTCGACGCGCGTGCTGATCGGTGTGCTGGGCCATCGTGGCGTGCGTCAACCGATCCTCCAGCAGAACGCAGCGAATGCCGTGGTGCCACCGCACCAGCACAAGGCGGGCACCCCCACCATGGGCGGGCTGGCGATACTCGGCGCCGCCCTTTCCGGGTACCTGATCAGCCACGTGCGAGCCGGCGTGGTGTTCTCCGACCAGACACTCGTGGCGATTGCCGGGATCCTCGTCATGGCGGGGTTCGGCCTCGTCGACGACTCGCTCAAGATCAGGGCACGGCAGAACCGCGGCGTGTACTGGAAGGTGAAGGGCGTCGCCTCATATCTGATGTCCCTCGGGATCGCAGCGGTCCTCGTGGCGACGACCGACATCGACACCCGGCTGTCGCTGACTCGTGCAGACCTGCCGGGCTGGGAACTCGGACCGGTGCTGTGGGTGTTCTGGGCCGGCACGATCATCTTTGCCACCACGAACGCCGTGAACGTCACCGACGGCCTCGACGGCCTCGCCGCCGGTTCGGCGATGCTCGGGTTCGTTGCGTTCACCGGCGTCGCGTTCTGGGCGCTGCGCAATCCCGAGATCTACGGCGACGTCGTCAATCCCTACGACCTGGCGGTCCTCGCTGCCGCCTTCGCCGGAGCGTGTGGTGGATTCCTGTGGTGGAACGCCGCACCGGCGCGGATCTTCATGGGCGACGTCGGTGCGCTCGCGCTGGGCACCGCGCTCGCGCTGCTGGCCCTGACCACGAACACGCACCTCCTGCTGCTGCTCATCTGCGGTATCAACGTGCTCGAGGCGGGATCGGTCGGGCTGCAGATGGTGGTGTTCCGCGCGTCCGGACGTCGGCGGCGTCTGTTCCGCATCACGCCGATCCATCACCACTTCGAGCTGGCCGGCTGGCCCGAGACCACGGTGATCATCCGCTTCTGGCTCATCTCCGGTGCCTTCGTCGCAGCTGCTGTCGCCATCTTCGTGGCGGACTTCACCCACCAGGTCACGCAGCCTTGACAACGCTGCCTGCTCGCGGTGTCAGCGTCGCCGTAGTTGTGTACCATTCCACTATGAGATTGGCGAATGCGCAGAAGAGCGTTGATGCCGTTCGCTCGCTGGCCGTCATGAAGCCCTCGTCGGACGGTGTCTGTCTCCCTCGATGCGAGGTCGGGTGACGGCCCGTGGCGATTCGCCGGACCGACGCCGTCTGCGCAATCGCGCGACGATGGCCGCAACGACTCGGCCAGCTCGATGAGTTGGGTCTGGAGTACTGGACGGGAACCTTCGACCTCGCGACCGCCTGTGTCGCCAACGGACTCGACTACGAACAGGTCCTCGCTGCCCTCAACGAACCCGTCGACGATCCACCACCCTCGTGGGCAGATCTGAGGTTCAGTGCGCTGGCGGACCACCTGCTCGCTGAGCACCACGCGACGCTCCACCGGCTCCTCGACGAACTCACCGGCCACGTAGCGTCGCGACCCCCAGCCTTCCTCGACCCTCCTCGAACCGACGACCCGGTCGAGCAGCTGCACTCCGTGCTGCGGTATCACCTGCGCCGTGCCGAGAACATCGCCTACCCCATGATCGCAGCGCTCGAGCATCGACCCGGCCCCGTCACGTCACCGGGGACCCCCCTCACCAAGGCCCTTCAGCACATTGCGGCTGGCTACGCCGAGGCGCTGAAGATGCTCGACCAGCCCCTGGCCAGAGCGACGCGGTCAACCCCGATTCTCGGCCATGTGCGGACAGAACTCCGACTGCACGCCCACAAGACCCACAACATCCTGCTTCCCGATGTGGCCTGCCTCGAACAGCCGAACAGGGAACCTTCATGGGAGTGGTGGAATCAGTGAGCTCGGACACCTTCGATCCGATGGTCCACTCGTCGCGGTGGATCCGATCGTTGTGGTTCGTGCTCGGATGGCTCGCCGTCGCAGTCGGTGGGATCGGTGTGATCGTGCCGGGCCTGCCGACCACCGGGTTCATGATCATCGCCGCATCCTGCTTCGCCAAGTCGTCCCCAAGATTCGAGCAGTGGGTGTTGAGCCTGCCTCGGGTCGGCCCCGCAGTCGGCGACTATCGAGCGGGCAGAGGGATGCCCAAGCGGGCGAAGATCATCGCCATTGCGATGATGGCGACGGCCGTCATCGTGAGCACCGTCGCCGTTCTCGACAACTCGATGGCTCGAACGGTCGTGGCGGCAGCGGGCGCGACGGGCGCCTGGTACATCATCCGGCGGGTGCCGACCGCACCTGCTGTTCGACCCGACTGACAGCGGCGACCGGACGTGTCACCGGCCCCCCGCACTGGTCACGCCGTCATGGCCAACGTTCCGACCGACAGGCCGGCGAGCAATGCCATCAACTCCTGGCGCGCCTGGCCCCACGCAACGTGGAGTACGCACGGCTCCGTTGCCTCGCAAGGCCGATCGGCGACGACACAGCGACCCGAGTCGGTCGGCCCATCGACGGCTTCGATCACCTCGAGCACGTTGAGCGTCTCGATCCCGACCAGCGGCTCATAGCCTCCGGTCGGCCCCGGCAGGGAGTGAACCCACCGCTTCCGCACCAGTGGCCCCATGACCTGGGGCACGAAACCCGTCGTCGTTCCCAGTGCATCAGCAAGGTCGGCACTCTTCCACCGCACCGGCGAGCGGTGCAGAACGACCAGCGCCCGTACTGCGAGGTCCGCTCGTTGCGTGATCTCGAGTCGCACGCTGTGAGAATAACTCGGGAACGACGATCACCGGGACGTCTCGCTTCCCACAGCTTCGGTCATCGAGACGAGCCAGCGACAACTTCCTCGCCATGTCGTCGGACCCGTCATGCGACGGTCGCGTCGATCTTGGTCGGGACAGGAGTTGCCGTCGGTTCGGAGGTGGGGCAGGATCCGGTCGAGCCAGCGTGGGAGCCACCAGTTGGCGTCACCGACGAGGGTCATCGTCGACGGCAGCAGGACCATGCGCACGATGGTCGCGTCGACGGCGACGGCAACGGCGAGTCCGATGCCCATCATCTTGACGACGGGATCGTCGCTGGCGACGAAGCCGAGGAAGACGCTGATCATGATCAGCGCGGCGGCGGTGATGACCTTGGCGGTGGCGCCGAGGCCTTCGACGACGCTGTCGATGTTGCTGTGGCCGCCGTGGTGCTCCTCGCGGATGCGAGAGAGGATGAACACTTCGTAGTCCATCGACAGCCCGAACAGGATGGCGAACATCATCATCGGAACGAACGACGCGATCGGCACGGCCTCGTCGAGCCCGATGAGCGACCGTCCCCAGCCCCACTGGAACACCGCGACCACGACGCCGTAGGCCGCGCCGATCGACAGCAGGTTCAGCAGTGCCGCCTTGAGCGGCACGAGGATCGAGCGGAACACGATCATCAGCAACAGGAACGACAGCGACACCACGGCGGCGATGAACCACGGGAGGCGGTCGGCGATCTTGTCGGACTGGTCGATGAACCCCGCGGTCGGCCCGCCCACCAGCGCGGTCGCACCGGAGTCGGCCGTTGCTGCGGGAAGCGTCGTGTCGCGGAGCCGGTGGACGAGATCGCTGGTGGCCTCGTCCTGGGGCTTGCTGGTGGGGATGGCGGTGATCAGTCCGGTGTCTCCGGCGGCATTGAGCTCGGGAGGCGACACGGCGCGCACGCCGGGATCGGCCGTGAGTGCGGCGACGATCGGATCGAGTGCCGCCGGATTAGGGCTGTCGCCGAGGTCGACGGCGATCAGCAGCGGCCCGTTGAACCCCTCGCCGAACCCGGTGGCCAGCAGGTCGTAGGCACGACGGTGGGTAGTGGAGGTGGGATCGGTGCCCGCGTCCGCCTGACCGAGCCGCATGTCGAGCATCGGCACCGACAGGGCCAACAACACCACGGTCGCCGCGATGGCGCTGCGCCACGGGTGGTAGGCAACCCAGTGTGCCCATCGGACCCACCCGCTGTGCCCGGCACGCTCCACGGGCGCCGCATTGCGGCTGGCCCGGGGCAGGACACGGTGACCGGCGAAGCCGAGCAGCGCCGGCAGCAGGGTGATGGCAACGAGCACGGCGACCGCGACGACGATCGAGGCCGAGTAGCCGAGCGCTGCGACGAACGGGATGCCGGCGAGCTGGAGGCCGAGGATGGCGACGACGACCGTGCCGCCGGCGACGACCACGGCTTGGCCGGCCGTGGCATTCGTGCGAGCGATCGACTCCTCGACGTCCATCCCCTCGGTGAGTTGGTCACGATGCCGGCTGAGGACGAACAGGGCGTAGTCGATGCCGACGCCGAGTCCGATCATGGTGCCGAGCCGCGGCGCGACCGACGGGATGGCGATCCACGCTCCGAGGAGCCCGACGATCGAGAGCCCGGTCACGAGCCCGGCGATCGCTACACCGAGTGGCATCACCGCGGCGAGCACCGCTCGGAACGTCACGAACAGGATGATCAGCGCGGCGATGATGCCGATCATCTCGGCGGGCCCGGTGGTGCGCTCCTTCAGCACGGTCGGCAGCTCGCCGCCGTACTCCACCTGCACGCCGGCGGTCTCGGCCGGGGTCGCCGTCTCGAGCAGGGCGTCGAGCGTCGACCGGCCGAGTTCGGCGGTCGGTGCGTCGAACTGCACCGCGGCGAATGCCGTGGTGCCGTCGGGGGAGATCGACCGTTCGCTGGCGAGGGGCTCGGTGACACCGACGACGTGCTCGAGTGCTCGGACCTCCTCGACCGTCGCCGCGATCGCGTCTGCCGACGCGGTGATCTCACCATCGGGCACGTGGAACACGACGGTCGCCGTCGCTCCCGAGCGCTCGGGGAATTGCTCCTGCAGGAGATCGATCGTCTGCTGCGACTCGACGCCGGGCACCTCGAAGTCGTCGACGGTGCCGCCACCGGCCACACGATCGGCGGCCACGAACCCGACCACCACGGCCAACCACACCACCACCACGAGACGTCGATGAGCCGCAACCCAGCGACCCAACCGATAGAGACCGTTCGACATGATCTACCTCCTGATTGGTTTCCAGCATATTGCAGTCACTGCAATATTACAACGGCCGCATCACCATGGATATGATCGTTGCGTGTCCGAGACCCTGGGATTGCGAGAACGCAAGAAGCGCGAACGGCGGCGGCGCATCGAGGACACCGCGATCGAGCTGTTCGATCACCACGGCTTCGACGCGACGACCATCGACCAGATCGCTGCGGGCGCCGACATCGCGCCCCGCACGTTCTTCTCGTACTTCGACTCGAAGGACGACGTCGTCCTCGCCGACTACGCCGACCGTCTCGACCGCATCGTCGGCGAACTCGATCGACGCCCGCTCGACGAACCGATCTGGACCGCGCTGCGCTCGTCGTTCGCCGAGGCGGCGTCCGACTACGAGGCCGAAGCCGACCGGATCGCCCGATGCTTCGCCATCATGGCCGTCACTCCCTCGGTACACGCCCGCAGCCTGCAGCTCCAGGCGGGCTGGGAGCTGACACTCGGATCCCACATCGCCGCCCGCCTCGAGGTGTCGCCGGACGATCCCGACCCCGGTCTGCTCGCCGCCGCCGCGCTCGCGGTCATGCGAGCGTCATTGCGTTACTGGCTCACCATCGACCGGGCGACGCCGCTGCCGACCCTCGTGCAAGACGCGTTCGATCGGCTCGGCGACGGGCTGAACACCGCTGGCTGACCCACGGACCCACCCGGTCAGGAACGCAGCCGGGCGGCTCCGCCGACGAGGACGCCACCGAGCCCCACGAACGTGACGGCCCACGCCGTGAACGCCACGGCGAGCTCCACCTGAGGGAGCCAGGCGAGCGCGTCGAGGTCGATCGCCGCCCGCATGCGGTAGGTGGCCGCGCCGTACATGCCGAGGGGGAACACCATCGCCCAATAGCTGGGGTGGTAGCGCAGCGGCACGTGACGGACGATGTGCCGCCAGATGCCGATCGCGATCATCAGCGGGAACCAGAACGTCGCCGTCGCCCAGGCCATGATGACGAGCCCTTCGAGGAACGGCTCCAGCCGGGCGACGCGGGAAGGTGCCTCGTCGACAGAAAGCAGAATGTTCGATCCGGCGAGCACCGTGATAGCGACGGCGCCGGCAGCGATCCAGGCGGGTGGGTCGGCTTCGGTGGGGTCGAGTGGCTGGAACGTCCATCGCAGGAACACCATCGTCATCACGATGAGGTAGAGCACGATGCCGAGCGTGAACGCAGCGATCGCCGTGAAGGCAAGCGCGTCGCTGTCGGTACGGGTGAGGAACAGCCCGGCGACGACCGCGATCGACTGGGTCGACACGGTGAGGAGGAACCAGCTGCCGTTGATCCCGCCCTGCAGTCCGGGCTTGTCGCGGTCGACGACCACGGCGATGAGGGTGGTGTAGATGAACGCGGCCCAGAGGGCGAGGCTGATCCACCACAGCGCCCAGGCGAGGTCCCACCAGCCGTGGATGACGATCGACGCGGAGGCGAGCACGTTGCTGGCGGCCACTGTGGTCAAGAACGCGAAGCCCTTGGCGTGGTTGGTGACGTCGGCGGCGAAGTTCGACCAGAACCGGATCATGCGCAGCGCCAGGAGCACAGCGAGCACCACGTAGGCCACCGCCGTGATCACGTAGAGCGTCTCGGCGAGCAGGGTGATGTCCTGTTGGGCGGCGGCGATCGCGACGATGCCGGTGGCCATCACGAGCGCGAAGTAGCCCGGAAAGAGTGTGGCGATCGGCGAGGTCGGAAGCGGGGCCGTTGAGTCGGACACGTGGCTGGTCCTAGGGGCGGAGATACCGCAGGAAACCGGCGGCGAACGCAAAGAGCACCACCGACACCGCGGCGGTGGCCCAGGCCAGGCTGGCTTCGTCGGCGAGGAAGGCTTCGGCGGCAACGGTGACGAGGAAGACCTGCATCGCCATCAGCACGATCACGTAGATCAGCACCGCCGACGACGAGCGTCGACCCCGTTCGGACACCCTCATGTCGGCTCGCTCCGGCCGAGCGCCCAGATCATGCCGTCGTCGCGGATCTCGACATCGATGCGACCGAGTGGACGCAACGGCGGCCCCGAGATCACCTCGCCGGTCTCGGCGACGAAGTTGCCCTCGTGGCAGGGGCAGTGCCAGCGATGCTCCTCGGCCTCGTAGAAGACGACGCAGCCGAGGTGGGTGCACTTCTGGCTGAACGCCACGACTTCGGTGTCGCTCACGCGGAGCAGCACGGCCGGGTCGGCGTCGGTCGGGTAGCGGAACAGGTGCGTGCCACCGACCTCGACACTCTCGCTCTCGACGATCGGCTGTGGTTCACCGTCGTTGATCGTGCGGAGTTGCGTCCACGCCGCGAGTCCGACGTTGCCGAGCGCGAGCGCCCCGGTCCCGGCAACGAGGTAGCGGGCGAACTCGCGGCGGGTGACCTCCTCCTCGGCGGCGGCCTCGTGGGGGAAGTCACGCTTCCAGATCGGCGGTGCCACCGGCTGCGGTTCCGTGGCGCGCAGTGCGCCGAGTTCGGGTGAGCGTTCGGTCATGTGCCGCCCCCTTCGAGTGCGAACGGATCGTCGAGCCACGACGCGCCCTGGCCGCGCATCACGTCGACCGGGCCGGCGCCGAGATCCTCGACCACGGTGTACACCTTGGTGCGAACCTCTTGGCGGCCGAACATGTAGTCGCGCAGCAGCGAGCCGGTGCGCTGGTCGCGGAACTCGTCGATGGTGCCGTACCACAGCGCCTCGCTCGGGCACACCGACGCGCACATCGGCTTGAGCCCTTCGGACGTGCGGTCCATGCACATGTCGCACTTCATCATCTGATCGATCTCGGCCATGTACTTCGGCACGCCGAACGGGCAGGCGAGCACGCAGTTGGAACACCCGATGCAGCGCGGCTTGAGCGCCGACTGCACGACACCACCCTCGGTCTGCTTGATGGCGTCGGCGGGACACACCTGCGCGCACGTCGGGTCCTCGCAGTGCATGCACACCATCGGCGCGGTCTGGGTGGAGGCAGCCCGGTCGATGCGGTCGAGGTGGATCAACGACTGGCCGCGATGGGTGCCGCACTCCATGCAGGCCTGCACACAGGCTTCGCAGCCGATGCAGCGGCTCTGGTCGATGACGAACACCGGGGAGTCGTCGATGCCGTAGAGGCCGTCGACGCTCACGATGCCCCGCCCTGCAGGTCGAAGTCACGGACATCGGTCGTTGAGACGCGGCCCCCGGCCGGCTCGACCCGGACCGCCGACACCTTGAACTCGGGCATCTTCGAGATCGGATCGACGACGCGCTGGGTGAGCTGGTTGGCGGCCTTGTCGCCCGGCCAGTGGTACGGGATGAAGACGGTGTCGGGGCGGATCGTGGCCACGACGTGGGCGGGAAGGGTGATCGTGCCGCGGCGCGAGGTGACCGTGACCAGGTCGCCGTCGGCGACGCCGATCCGTTCGGCGAGCTGCGGGTGCATCTCGCACAGCGGCTCCGGATACTGGTCGACCAGCGCAGCGATGCGTCGGGTCTGGGTGCCGGACAGGTACTGGCTGACGACGCGTCCGGTGGTGAGCCACACCGGGTAGTCGGCGTCGACGACCTCGCCGGGGAGTCGATAGGGCACGGCGTGGAACTTGGCCCGTCCGTCGGGGTGGTAGAACCGGCCGCCTTCGTACAGGCGCGGCGTGCCGGGGTGGCCCTCCTCGGGGATCGGCCAGAACAGCCCGTACTCGGCTTCGATCCGCTCCCACGTGGCCCCGCGGTAGTCGGCGGTGCCACCGGCCGAGGCGAGACGGAGCTCTTCGAAGATCTGCCGGGTATCGGTGTAGGGGAAGTACTGGCCGCGTCCGAGACGCTCGGCGATGTCGACGAGGATCTCCCAGTCGCGCCGCGCCTCGCCCGGGGGCTCGACCGCGGCGTTGATCTTGATGATCCGTCCCTCACCGGAGGTGGAGGTGCCCTCGTCCTCCTCGTGGAGCGAGCCGGGCAGGACGACGTCGGCGTGGTGGGCGGACTCGGAGACGAAGAAGTCGATCACGCGTAGAACTCGAGCTTGTCGAGCGCCTCGCGTGTGAAGTTCGAATCCGGTGACGACACCAGCGGGTTGAAGCAGATCGACAGCAGGCCCTTGATCTCGCCCGCGTGGATCGCCTCGATGATCTCGAGCGCCGGGATCCCCTTGCCCGGGATCTCGTCGACGTCGCAGCCCCACACCGACGCGACGTGCGCTCGGTGTTCCGGGTTGGTGATGTCACGGTTGCCGGGGAGCTGGTCGCACTTGTGGCCGTGCTCGCGGCCGCCTTGGCCGTTGCCCTGCCCGGTGATCGTGGTGACCCCGCAGCCCGGCTTGCCGAACTTGCCGGTGGCGAGCCCGAGGTTGATCGCCCCCAGCACGTTGTCGACGCCCTTGGACTGCTGCTCGATCCCGCGGGCGTGCAGCAACATGCCGGTGACGCTGGTTCCCCACCATTCCGCGGCCTGCTCGATCCGTGCCTTGGGGACGCCGGTGATGTCGGCCGCCCATGCCGTGGTCATGTCGGCCACGGCGGCGGCCGCCTGGTCGAAGTCGTTGGTGTGCGCGTCGATGAACTCGTGGTCGAGCCAGTCGTTGCGGATCAGCTCGTGCAGCACGGCGCCGAACAATGCCGAATCGGTACCCGGTCGCACCGGCAAGAACAGGTCGGCGGTTCGGGCGTGAGGTACCACCCGCGGGTCCTGCACGATGAGGCGGGCGCCGCGGTCGCGGGCCTTCCAGATGTAGCTCGTGGTGATCGGGAACGTCTCGGCGATGTTGGTGCCGGCGATCCACACCACGTCGGCCAGGGGGATGTCGCTCCACGGGTTCGAGGCCCGGTCGATCCCGAGCGCCTTCTTGTTCCCGGCGCCGGCGGACACCATGCAGTAGCGACCGTTGTAGTCGAGGTTCGCCGTGCCGAGCGCGAGGCGGGCGAACTTGCCGATCAGGTAGCTCTTCTCGTTGGTCAGCGACACGCCGGACAACATGGCGAACGAGTCCGGGCCGTGGGCGTCCTGGATGCGGCGGATCTCGCCGACCACCCGGTCGAGCGCATGGTCCCATGACACCCGCCGGAACCCGCCGGGGGCGGACTCGTCGCGCTCCATCGGATACAGCACCCGGTCGGGGTGGCTGCCCTGCAGATAGCGCTTGACGCCCTTCGGGCAGAGCTTGCCCTCGTTGAACGGGAAGTCGTACCAGGGCTCGAACCCCACGACCTCGTTGTCGTGCACCTTGAGCTTGATGCCGCACTGCTGCCCGCAGAAGCAGCAGTGAGTGTCGACGACGCGGTCGACCTCGATGCCGGCGTTCCACCCGCCGGGAGGCGTGCGGTTGAGATGCGGGCCGTACCGCTCGATCAACTCGGCATCCGAGATCGGTGGACGGGCCATCAGCCGAAACCTCCCACACGTGCCGACTGCGCCAGCGCCACTTGGGCTCGACGGCACTTCGGGCACGTGTCCTGGTAGCTCCCGACGCCGTCGTCGGCGTCGTAGTCGAATCCGAGCTGCGGCAGGATCTTCTGCAGGTCGGCGATCTGTTGTGCGCTCGAGAACTCGTCACCGCATCGCCGACACGCCGCCTGGGGCCCCTCGGCGTTGGCGCGCTTGTAGTAGGCGACGCCGAGGTTGCCGGGCCGCTGGAAGATGTGGAACAACTTGCCGAACGGGATGTACATCAGACCGAGGATCACCGTCAGCGCGTGGAGCGTGTTCAGCGCCGCGTAGAAGCGACCCTCGAGCCACAGGCTCGACACGGTCAGGAACAGTCCGGTGACCGACACGGCGAACAGACCGGCGAGGGCGAGGAAGTCGCCGCTGCGCTCGACGGCCAGCGCACCCGGGTCGCGCAGCCGGCGGCGCAGGAAGATGAACACCCCGCCGAGCACCAGCACCGCGGCGATGTCGAGCCCGTGGTAGATCGTCCACCCGAGGAAGCTGTCGGCGTCGAAGGACATCGTGCCGACCCGCGACAGGAACACCTGGTAGCGGTCGCCCTGCTGGTCGACGCTCTCGAAGTGCAACAGACCCATCGTCAGCGGGAACGTGATGAGGGCCGCGAGAATGCACCCCCAGAACACCAGCTGATGGGCCAGCCACCGGGCGCGTGAGCGGCGCCGGATGAAGCCCTGTGTCAGCAGCTGGGTGGCGACCAGCGACGGAAGCGCGGCGGCGTTGCGGGCCTTGCGTTGGCGGAACGCATCCCAACCCCGCCGGTTCAGCATCGCCGTCGACGGACGTCGCACCCACACGCTGTAGCGGTAGATGACCCCGAACACCATGAAGATGATCCCGAACAGATAGCCGATCAACGCGGCGTCGAACCACAGCAGACCGTCGGATCCGACGAACGTGATCGCCAACGTCACGGCCACGCCGACGAGACCCCACGCCACGCCCCGGCGATCGAGCGGTGCGGCACCGTGTTCGACCGAGGTCATGGCATCTGACCGTACTTGTCCGGGTGCGCGAGGTCCATGCCCGAGGTCTGCGCTTGCAGTGGCATGGGTCGGGTCATCGTCGCGGCGCTCGTCAGGCGGATGCGTCGGAGCCGATCGAGACCGCGTGTCCGAGTAGTTGGTGGCTGTGGACGCGGGCGACGTTGTCGGCGAGATCCAGCGCACGTTGCATGAGGGGACCGGTCCAGCCGAGCTCGAGCGTCTCGTGGAACAGGGTCAACCAGCGCTCGAAGTGCGCCGGCGTGAACTCGCGCTGGGAGTGCACGAGCAGGTGCGCACGGAACGGGTTGCCCTCGTACCCCGTCATTCCGAGCAGAGCCCGGCGCCAGAAGGCGGCGAGTTTGGGGAGGTGCTCGGACCAGTCGACCTGGGCCACGTCGTGGAACATCGGTCCGAGCAGGTCGTCCTGGGCGACGTCGGCATAGAAGCGACGGACCATCTCGGTGATCTCATCGGGGGTGTCCAGATCCCGGGTCGGCTCGGGCCGCGGGTTGTCTCTCACCGTGCTGCCGGGAAGAGCACGTTGTTCTCCTTGTGCACGTGCAGATGGGTGTCGGCCTCGAGCTCGGCCAGTGCCCGGTAGCAGGCGGCGTAGGAGGCACACCCGTCGGCGGGCGTCGTGTACCCGGAGGTGATCCGGTGCAGTTCGTCGAGGAGGTCGCCGACGGTCTCGTGTTCGGCGGCGAGGAGCTCGATCTGGGCGACGATGGCCGGATCGTGTGATTTGGGGCCACCGGTCGTGGCGGCGAGCTGGCGGATCATCGGGAAGAGCTCCTGCTCCTCACGGGTGAGGTGCGGTTCGAGGTCGGCGCGCAGCTCGTTGTAGAGGCGCTGGACCTCGGCCAGCTCGGGGTGCCGTTCACCGTGCACGGAGACGATCTTGTCGACCAGCGCGGTGATCCGCGGCATCTCGGCCCACAGGTACTGATGGTGGACGGTCTCGATGTGATCGACCAGCTCGGCGGGACCGAAGGTGGCCCACGCCGCAGCCGGCTCGCCGACATGCGCTGCCGACAACTCCTCGGCGACGGTCTGTGCGTCCAACCCCGCATCGCGGGCGGCGTCGGCGAGCGACCGACCGCCATGGCAGCAGTAGTCGAGGCCGCGCCGTTCGAGGTCGGCGGCCAGCGACGGTCGCATCGTGACGATGTCACCGAGCGTCATCGACGGAGCGATGCGGCTTTCGTCGACGTCGCGCGCCGAAGTCGACCCGGACTCTGCGTGTCGATGGTGGGTGCAGGTCGTGGACAACAGGACTGGTTCGAGAGGAACCATGCGGATCTCGTTCGCGAACATCTCGATGCCGTGCAGGCGATTGCGAATGGTCGCGGTGATCACGTCGACCTCGACCTCGTGGTCGATCTCGATGCACGGTCCCGCAACCGAACCATGCACGCGTCGCACACCGTCGAGTCTGGTGAGGTCGTCGAGGGTCTCGTTGAAGCATGTCGGGCAATTGGCCCCGTCGATTCTCAGCGTGGTCTGCATGGTCGCCTTCTTCCGGTTCGGGGAGTGCTGGGAGATGTGGGAGGCACCGAGTCGGACTCGACCGGTACCTCGTACGGGGTACCGTACTCCGAGAATCGAATATTTCTAGTATCACACAGAAATATTCTGATAGGGGTGCGGACCGGTGAACCGATCCGTCCGCCGCTCGGCTCAGTCGGGGGCTCGACGAAGCCGCTTCACCACATCTGCGACCTCGGGTGCGGTGTCCTTCCCGTAGGCCGCCGGGAGGGTGCCGCGGTGACCGCAGGGCATCGAGATCGCAAACAGGATCGACTCGTCACCGGGATCGCTCACGCCTTCGAAGCGGTACACCGCGTCGACTTCGGCATCCTCGGGCGCGCTCCAGCAGCGACAGCCGTCGCAGCTCAGCCCGCCGTCGTCGACCGAGAGCTGTTCAGTCCAGCCGGCAGCATGCAGCTCGCGCATCCGGTCGGCGAGGGTGTCCATCGGCCCGGTCATGGTTCGACGTGGCAGCGAAGGCGGCATGCCCCTCGGCGTGGGTCGCGGGGAACGAGTTCGTCGATGACGACACCGTCGAGCGATTCAGCCACTCCGAGCGCGATGCCGAGGTGCAACCGGCAGACGGTGTCGGGGTCGGCCAGCGCCGTGGTCTCGAAGGGGCAAGCGCCCAGCACGATGTCGATCTGGTTTCCTCGTCGCTTCGCAGTCGGATCGAACCCCTGCCGGTTCATCGCGTCGACAAGACTCGCGACCGGATCCGCAGCCTCAGACGTGCCCGTCTGCGCCCGACGGCCAGCGCGACGGCCGACGTCGACCGGCGAGTCGCCGCTGCGGATGATCTCGGCCAGCATCAGCGTCAACCGCTCGTAGGGGCCGGTGACACCCCATCGGCTCTCCACTGACGGGTGCACCGTGTAGCAGAGCCGCGGTCGCCCGCGTCCGGCCCGCGGAGCGGTGCCCTCCGAGACGAGACTTGCCTCGGCGAGCTTCGCGAGGTGCTGGCGGATCGCGTTGTGATGGAGCCCGAGATGCTCTGTCAGTTCGGCGACGTCGACCGGCCGCTCCGCGTCGGCGATGTAGCGGAACACCTCGTGTCGCGTCGGATCACCGAGCGCGCGCGCCTGCAGCTGCAGCGCGTTCATCGGCCACCTGCCACGCTCAGCACGGAGATCAGGAGGAGCAGGATCACGATGCCCGCCATCAACAGGTTCGCCTTCCACGTGGGGTGCGAGGGCGTCACGATCCACGCTCCCCACCGCCACCTTCGTTCCGGGCGCCCGGGCCCTCGGGGGCATAGGTCCAGTCGGGGCGCTTGCGCCAGAACGAGTCGTCGTACACCGCTCGACCATCGGCGAGATCGATCAGCTTGGGGATCGGGAGACGCCGCGGGCGCGGGCACCGGCCGAGTTCGATGTGTTCGGTGAACTCCTCGGGGAACGCCCGCAGGATGCTCGTCACCACGATCTGCTCCTCCGATGCGAGGAAGCAGCGGCTGCCGTCGGTGACGTGGCCCAGCCAGCCGGTGATCGCATCGAGGTCGCCGTCGGTGCCAACGCCGGTCTCGATGCGTTCGAGGTGTTCGGTGATCGCGCTCGAGCCCAGCTTGCAGGGCGGGCACTGCCCGCACGACTCGATCGACAGGAACCGTGAGAAGCGGTAGGCGGCGTCGACCAAGCAGGTCGTGTCGTCGTAGACGATGAACCCGGCCGAGCCCATGCCGCTGCCGATCGCCTGGAAGCCCTCGTAGCTCACCGGCGCGTCGAGGTCGCGGGCAGTCACCACGGCGTTGGCCACCCCCGAGAAGACCGCCTTGATCGACCGCCCCTCGACGAGACCGCTGCCGACCGCGTCAATCACCGCTCGCAATGGGGTGCCCATCTCGACCTCGCCGACATCGGGAGCGACGACGTCGCCGACGACCGTCGTGACGATCGTGCCCGGCGACTCGGCGGTGCCCATCGACCGGAACCATTCCGGACCCTTGGCGAGGATTTGTGGGATGTTCGAGAGGGTCTCGACGTTGTTGACGAGCGTCGGGTTCGACTCGGTGCCATTGCCACCGGGCGCCGAGCCGGCCTCGGTGGACTGCCAGCCGAGTTGCGGTGCCGTCGCGAACAGGCCGTGCAGGTACGGAGGGAGCCAGCGCGGGAGCGGTTCGTTGCCCTCGATCACCTCGAGCATCGCCTTCTCCTCGCCGAACAGGTACTCGTCCGGGCCGGCCACGATCGTGATCTTGCAGTCGCCGCAGATCCCGGCCGTCTGGAACTCCTGCACGGCGCGGGTGACGGCGTCGATCTCGCGTCGGAAGCTCGCGTTCAGGCAGATGAACGACTCGGCGGCGCCGATCGCGAAGGCGGCGATCGCCACGCCCTCGACGAGTTGGTAGGGATTGGCGCGCAGCAGCGCCCGATCCTTGAAGGTGCCCGGTTCGCCCTCGGCGCCGTTGCAGACCAGATATCGCCGACCGCCGGTCTGGGTGGCGATGCCCGACCACTTCTGGCCGGTGGGAAACCCTCCGCCGCCCCGGCCGCGCAGCCCCGATCTCGACACGAGATCGATCGTGGCCGCCGGGCCGAGCTCGTGGGCGTGCCGGACACCCGATCCACCGGTCTCGGTCGCCAGGTATCCGTCGAGTGAGTCGACCGGCTCCACCGGGAGGAGGAACGTGTTCATCCCCCGGTCCTGCCGGTGACGCGTTCGGTGTGTCCAGAGGCGGACATCGTCGTCGCGGTCACGACGCGAGGTTACCACTACTTCTGTCACCCACTGGAGAAAATAGAGGAGTGGCTGATCGTTCGAGCGTCAGCGGCGAGCTTCGGGACGCCAGACGCCGTGCCCCAGGAACCGCTGCGCCATGGCCCAGGCCATCCCGGTCGCCCGCTTCTTGGCCGCATCGGCCTTCGGCCCGGCCCAACCGCCGTCGACGGTGTCTTCGAACACCTGTAGCCAGCGGTCGAACAACTCGGGCGTGAAGGGCGCCGCATCGTGGAGGTGTCGATGAGATTCGATGGTGTCGATCTCGTACCCGGGGGCGTACAGCAGCACGTGGCACCAGTAGTCGGCGACGTTTCCGATGTGCGCCTGCCAGTCGATGAAGCCGGGACCGAAGTCGAAGTACGGCTGCAGGAGATCGTCCTGGCCGACGTCGACGTACTGGCGGGTGACCATCTCGAAGATCTCGTCCTCGGTGTCGAGGTCCCGACCCCGAGGCATCCATGGACCGGAACGATCGACGCTGTCCACGTGTTCGACCCCGGGCACGATCGGCGCGTCCGGTTCACGGAAGAACTGCACGTAGAACCGTGCATCGGTTGACGGCTCGACATGATGCTCGACCCCCGGGACGATCACCGCGCTGTCGCCGGCCTCGAGTCGCTCGTCGCGTTGTGCGTCACCCTCGACGTCGACGTAGCGGACAGTGCCGGCCTCCACTCGGAGCTCAGCCCACACGGTCGTGCGGTGAGCGGTGGCGAGCACATCGGGCAGGGTGGCAACGTCGAACAGCGGCGTCCGCCGTGCCTCGATCAGTTGCGCAGGGAGCATCGGCTCATCCATCGGACTCCCTCTCGGTACAGGTCCCGCCGACGACCGTACCGGCGCCAGGCGACCGATCGGGTCAGAACTCCGTTTGCGTCGGGTTCGGGTGGGGCGGTCCACCCGGAATGCATCACAAACGTGAAGTCGCGTTCGTTGTTGGTTTAAGTGCTGAACTGTTCGTCAACGCTCGATCGAGTTGTCGAGCAGGAAGCGGCGCCCGCTGACGAATCTCGGCACGACCTGGATCCAGTGGGGTCCGGCTTCTGCCCAGGGCTCCGGGTCGGCGGCGCCGAGGTCGTGTGGTGATGCCTCGTGCGCGACTCCCTGGATGAGCACGCTCCAACCGGTTCGGCGGACCTCGTCGATCGTGTCGACTTGGAACGCGACCGCTCGCCGACGCAGCCCGTCGAGCTTCGTGCCGGGATGGGTCCTGAACAGGACGGTGTCGCACGTCAGCACGTAGTTGACCGGGACGACGAACGGCAGATCGTCACGATCGACGACGGCAATGCGCCCGACGCGGCGTTCGCGGAGCAACGAGAAACACTCGTCTCGCTCAAGCGTCACCAGCAAACGGTCGCCGAGTCCATGGCCGGGCCGAGGCACAGATCCGTCATCGGCCAGACTCTGCATGGCGCCTCCTCGAAGATCGCGGCTTCCCAAGTCGAACATACGAAATTTCTCTCGCCGTGTCCAGCTTCCGATGCCGGCAGAGCTTGCCAGTGGCTCTGCAGGTCGCCGATGATGCGGTGTGACCTCGGGCGGAACGCTGCAACGTCGCCTCGGGGTCGCCGATGCTGTCGTGATCGGGGCCGGTTCGATGATCGGAGCGGGCGTGTTCGCCGCATGGTCGCCGGCTGCGGAGGCCGCGGGAACGGGGCTGATCATCGGCTTGGTGATCGCCGGAGTGGTGGCGCTTTGCAACGCCGCGTCGTCGGCCCAGCTGGCCGCGATCCATCCACAGTCCGGCGTGACCTACATCTACGGACGTCGCCAGCTCGGTCCCTTCTGGGGCCACCTCGCCGGGTGGGGGTTCGTCGTCGGCAAAACCGCATCGTGTGCCGCGATGGCGCTGACGGTGGGCGCGTACCTGTGGCCCGAACGGGACCGGGTCATCGCGATTGCGGCGGTCGTGCTGATCACCACGGTCAACATCGGCGGACTGTCGCGTACGGTCGCCGTCACCAAGGTGCTGCTCGTCGTGTCGCTGTCGATGCTCGTCGTCGTCGTCGTGGCGGGCTGGTCCAGCTCCGACGCGAACCTCGATCGACTGACCCCCGTGGACACCGACCTGTACGGCGTGTTGCAGTCTGCCGGATTCCTGTTCTTCGCGTTCGCCGGCTACGCCCGCATCGCGACCCTCGGCGAGGAGGTCAAGGACCCGGCCATCACGATCCCCCGAGCGATCCCACGCGCGCTCGGCGGGGTGCTGGCCGTGTACCTCGTCGTCGGGGTGACCGCGCTCGCGACCGTCCCGGCGTCCGCGCTCGCCGCCACGTCGGCGCCGCTCCAACTCGTCATGGACGCAGGTCGCTTCAGTGCGCTCGGACTCGTGGTGGACATCGGCGCCGGCATTGCGGCGCTCGGTGTGCTGCTCAACCTGATTCCCGGCAAGTCGCGGACATCGCTTGCCATGGCACGCGAGCGTGAACTCCCCGGCTTCCTCGCTCACATCGATGGTGCTCGTTCGCTTCCCGTTCGTGCCGAGTTGACGGTCGCTGGGTGGTGATCGCGCTCGTCGTCGTCCTGGATCTGCGCAGCGCGATCGGCATCTCTGGCGTCGCAGTGCTGACCTACTACGCGATCACCAACGCCGCGGCGCTCACGCTGCGGCCCGACCAGCGTCGGTGGCCCTCCGCAATCGCCGTGATCGGGATGATCGGGTGTGTCGCCCTCGTCGCTGCACTTCCGCCCTCGGCGGTGCTGACCGGTCTCATCACCTTGGCGGTCGGAGCGATCGTCAGGCTCGTCGCTCGACGACGAACGGCCTGAGTCTCGCCTCGTTCCCCGGGTCCGATCACCCGAGAGATGGGCTCGGCGGACCCGGACTCGGCGGGGACCTTCGGCCCTGACAAGGGCAGTGTTGTTGAGTTCATGATTAAGGGACTACGAGATCCCGCGGAAGCGGGTGGAAAGGGCTCCAGCCATGAACCGCAACATCACTCGAGTAGGGCTCGCAGCACTGCTCACGTTCTCCGCGGCCGCCGCGGCGTGCGGACCCGATGGCCCTGACGGTCCCGGCGCTGCCCCGGCCGCGGGCGCCAGCGATGGCGCCGCCGCCGCTGCTGGTGCGAGCGGAGAGATCTCGCCCGGTGACACCGTCGAGTTCAACGCCACCGAGTTCATGTTCGCTCCCGCCGACTTCGTTGCCGAGCCCGGCACCTACACGGGCGTGCTCGTCAACGATGGCTCCATCGAGCACGACATCACCTTCGAAGGCGGTGACCCGGTCGTCGCTGCTGCCGGCGAATCCGTCGAGTTCGAGTTCACGGTGCCGGAGGAAGGCACCCGCTACTGGTGCTCGATACCCGGACACGAAGACGCCGGCATGGTCGGCATCGTCAGCACCGGCAACGAGCCGGCCGAAGCCGACACCGCAGCAGCGCACGGCGACGACCACGCCGGACCCCCAGCGGCCGCGTCCGTGGAGGCCAACCCCGATGCCGCTCCGTACACGCTACGCGATCCACGCCCCCCGGCCCGTGGTGAGGGCGAGGGCGTCACGTTGATCCCCGGCGGGGCGGCCGACGGTGGCGACCTCATCGAGTGGGAGCTCGTCGTCGAGGAGAAGCTGATGACCGTCGCCGAGGGCTACGAACAGCTCGTGTGGACCTTCGGTGGTGATGTCCCAGGACCGGTGCTGCGTACCCAGGTCGGCGACACGGTGCGCGTCCACCTCGTCAACCCGCCCGAAGCATCGGTGTCACACTCGATCGACTTCCACGCCTCCCAGGTGTCAATGGAGGACGAGATGGCGTCCATCGCCCCAGGTGAGGACCTCGTCTACGAGTTCACCACCGACTACGCCGGTGTCTGGATGTACCACTGCGGCACCGCTCCGGTGCTGCACCACATCGCCAACGGCATGTTCGGCATGGTCATCGTGGAGCCCGAGGGTGGCCTGCCACCGGTCGACGACGAGTTCTTCTTCGTCCAACACGAGTGGTACCTCGGCCCGCAGGGCGAACCGGGCTCCTTCGTCAAGGCCAACCAGGCGGCACCGGCGCCGGACTTCCAGATGTTCAACGGTGTCGCCGCTCAGTACGCCGACAACCCCATCGACATCGCCACCGGTGAGGACGTGCGGTTGTTCGTCCTCAACGTCGGGCCGTCGATCGACACCTCGTATCACGTCGTCGGCACGATCTTCCACGAGGTGATCAAGGAAGGCGTCCACCTCTCGGCGGGCAACGAAGGCAACTGGGGCTCCCAGGCCGTCGACCTCGCCCCTGCTCAGGGAGCGGTGATCGAGATGCGCACCGCCGAGGACGGCACCTACGCCATGGTCAACCACGCCTTCAACTTCCCCGGACGCGGCGCAATCGGCCTGTTCAACGCCAGCTGAGCCTCCATCGCATGCTCCGATGGTCGCCGACTCCGACGTGGGGTCGGCGACCATCGGCGCGACGCCGGGTCAGATGACCTCGATGTGGA
>CAVORH010000040.1:0-161017 GCA_963698565.1 Ilumatobacteraceae bacterium | reverse complement strand
CGGCCGAGGTCTGGACCGGTCAGGCGGTCGGTACGAACGGGCGGCCGGCGTGCCACACCGGCAGCCGCCACCGGTCGCCATCGGCCCGAAGGAGCTGCCCGTCGTCGCCCGGGCCGGTGTGAGCGGTGGCACGTGGCTCGACATCTGGGTGCCACAGCTCGTCGGACCGACCGGGAGTTCCGCGATGCGCGTCGCACCGCTCGCGCACGCCGGCATGCTCCTGGGCTTCATCGTGGTGACCCGCAAGCCCGATGGCGAGCCGTTCAGCGAGACCGAGGACACGGTGCTCACCGAGATCGCCCGCCAGATCGCCCTGGCCTTGCACAACGTGCAGCTCGACACCGCGCTGCAGGCGAGCCTCGACGAGCTGCAGGTCCGCAACCAGGAACTGCAGGACTCCCGGGCGCGCATCGTGGCCGCCGGCGACAGCGAGCGCCGCAAGCTCGAGCGCAATCTGCACGACGGCGCCCAGCAGCACCTCGTCGCGTTGGCGGTGAAGCTCCGGCTGGCGCGAGATGCCGTCGAGGACAACGACGCCGCGGACGCGATCGTGATGATCGACGAGATCAAGAATGATGTGCAGACAGCGATCGCCGAACTCCGAGCGCTCGCACACGGCATCTTCCCGCCACTGCTGGTCTCTGGCGGGCTGTGCGAAGCGCTCCCGGCCGCTGCGGGCCGGGCGGCGCTGCCCACCACGGTCGAGTTCGACAGCGTCGGGCGCTACGGCAACGACATCGAGGCCGCCGTCTACTTCTGCACGCTCGAGGCGCTCCAGAACGCCGGCAAACACGCGGGCGAGGATGCGAGTGCCACCGTGCACGTCGCCGAGGTTGACGGCGTGCTGCGCTTCGAGATCCGCGACGATGGCGCCGGATTCGAAATGCTCGGAAACGCTGCCGGCCACGGCTTCGTGAACATGGCCGACCGGCTGGGTGCCTTCGGCGGCGCGATCGAGGTGATCTCGACCCCGGGGGCGGGCACGATGATCACCGGGACGATTCCGCTCCCGACCGAGGCTTGACCGATGGGTGCCGTCGTCTACCGGCTTCGCAGCGTGTTGCGTCAGACGCTGGGCCCGGACGCTCGCAGTCACCTCGATCGTCGCCGCCGTCTGCTCGATCGTCATCACGATCGCTGCAGGCGCCCATCGAACAGCGACCGCACCTGATCGGTACACCTCGGCGTCGACGCTCACCGCCGACGGGATCGTCACCCAGGAGAAGGGCGGCCGACCGCAGACGAACGAGGTCGCTGCCCTCCCCGGAGTCGCCGCGATCGATGGCGTCACGTTCGTCTTCGGCGGTATCGCGGGCCCGCGGGCCGACGAACTCAGCAATGTGCTCCTGTTCACCGGTTCCCCTCGGGCTGTCGGTGCGGCACTCGTCAGCGGCCGACTGGCAGCCCCCGACAACGAGCACGAATTCGTCGCCACGCAGAGCTTCGTCGACGAGGCTCACGCATCACTCGGGGACTCGTTCGACTTCGCGGCGCTGTCGCAGGACCAGGCCGACAAGAACGGATTCACCGGCGAGCCACAGGGTCCCCGATTCGCCGCCACCCTCGTCGGCGTGGTCGACGGACCGGGGAAACTCGATGATTCGACACCGCTCATCGTGGTCTCGCCGGCGCTGCTCGACGAACCTGACCTCGGGATCAAGGTGACCATGATGGCCGTCGACCTCCGGCCGGGAGTCGATCTGTCACAGTTCCGGGCCCAGCTCGACACGCTGCCCGACGGCGCAGGACTCAGCCTCCGCGCCGCTGCGTTGATCAGCGACGAGGTGCGCCGGGCCGTGCAGACACAGGCCCGCGGGTTGTGGCTCCTCGCGCTGGCGGCGGCGATCGCCGCGGTCGCCGCACTCGGCCAGCTGATCACCCGTCAGGTTCGCCCGACTCGGGCCGGAACGCGAGCGGCTCACAGCAGTGGGCTTCACGAACACACAGGTCATCGCCGACGCAATGGGCCAGGCGATGGTCCCCATCACGCTCGGCGCCCTGCTCGGTGCCGCGGTGGCCGTCGCCCCCTCCGGTGTCTTTCCGACGGGCTTCGTGCGCGTGATCGAGCCGAGTCCGGGTCTCCTCGTGGATTGGGAAGTCCTCGCGGGCGGCGCCGTCGTGTTCATCGTGGCGCTCGCTCTCTGGACCCTGGTCTCGCTCACGCTCACCGGATCGACCGTCCGGTCCGCGCTTCCCTCACCGACCATCGAGGCCGTGGCGAGCCGTACCGCCAGTCCCACGGCCGCGACCGGGATGCGACTTGCGTTCGGCAACTTCGCTGACGGTCGGGGCTCGGCGAGAGGAGTGATGATCGGCGTGATTCTCACCGTCGCCGGCGTGACCGCAGCGATCACGTTCGGGGCGAGCCTCGACCGGCTCGTCGGCCAACCGTTCCGTTACGGCAGCTACTACGACGTGGCGCTGGGTGGCAACGGCGCCGAACAACTCCCCGATGGATTCACCGAACGCATCGACGCCAATCCCGACGTGACGTCGCTGACCCGCTACACCGACGACTTCGCCCGAGTGGGTGAGCTGAACCTTCCGATCCTGGGCATGGACGTCATCAGCGGCGACGGGACCCCGCCCGTGCTGAGCGGACGGATCCCGGTCAGCAACGACGAGATCGCCCTTGGACGCGTCAGCGCGAGAGCGATCGGCGTCGACGTCGGCGATGCGGTCACGATCGTCGGCGACACCGACAGCGCAGTGTTCCGCGTGAGCGGTCTCGTCGTGATGCCCGGGTTCGGGTCCAACGATGGCCTGGGTGTCGGAGGTCTGGTCACGACGAGCGGATTGGCACGCATCGACGATGCGGCGCCACCGACCATCCTCGCAGTCCAACTGAGCAGCAGCGTCGCCGAGTTCGCCACCTCGGTACCGGAGCTCGGTGACGTTCCCCCGGATTCGACCTACGTACCGGCCGCCATCGTGAACGTCTCACGGATCCGCGCGATTCCGTTCGCGCTCGCGGCGGTGCTCGCTGCGCTGACGTTGCTCACGGTGGGCCACGTCATGGTGACCTCGACCCGCGGCACCCGGCGCGAGTTGGCGATCCTGCGTTCGCTCGGGGCCGGAGGTGGGTGGATCTCCCGTGCGGTCCACTGGCAGGCAACGCTCTTCACGCTGGTGTGCGCCACCGTCGGCGTCCCGCTCGGGTTCATCACCGGTCGACTGGTGTTCCTTGCGTTTGCGCGGAACATGGGAACTGTCGACGATGCCGCGATCCCCTTCGCGCTGATTGCCGTCGGTGTCGTCGCAATCGTGGCCCTGGCCAACGCCGCCACGGCGGTCCCCGCCCGACGCGCCCGGCGTCTCCGTCCCGCCCAGCTCCTGCGCACCGAGTGAGTGTTACGCCGGGGGTGTTACGCCGGGGGTCTGACCCCTGGCGTAACACTCAGGGCCAGTCGGGGTCGCCGCCGGACTCCCAGAGGCGACGGATCACGCGGGGCGACAGTTCGTCCTTGTTGACGTAGGCGATCGCGCCGCTGGTGCGCGCGCCAGGCGGGAGGTCGTCGAGGGCGTAGGTCGACACGAGGATCACCTTCACGCTCGGGTCGGATCCGGTGACGATCCGCGTCGCCTCGATCCCGTCGAGTTCCCCCATGTTGATGTCCATCAGGACGAGCTGCGGTGCAATGCGGGCGCACGTCTCCACCGCCTCCTCCCCGGACGCCACCTCGGCGACCAGTTCGAAGCCGGCGACACGGTCGACGACCGCTCGTGCAGCGGCGCGGAACGGCGGCTGGTCGTCGACGATCATCACGGTCACACGGTCAGGAATGTCGCCGTTCGGCTCGGCGGTCATCGCGATCCCCTGATCACTTCCTGCGCGGCGTGCCAGCCGCACATGCCGTGCACTCCCCCACCCGGCGGCGTGGAACTCGAACACAGGTACACACCCTCGATCGGCGTCTTCCACGGATGCAGCCCGAGCGTGGGGCGTCGGACGAACTGTCGGAGGTCGCCCACGCCGCCGTTGATGTCGCCACCGATGTAGTTGGCATCGTGCGCCTCGACCGCCGCTGTGTCCATCGCGTGCCGGGCGATGATCCGATCGCGGAACCCAGGCGCGAATCGCTCGACCTGGCGCTCGATGCGCTCGGTCATGTCGACGGTCGAGCCGTTCGGGACGTGGCAGTAGGCCCACACCGCCTGCGTCCCTGCGGGCGCGCGGGACGGATCGAAGAGGCTCTGTTGGGCGAGCAGCACGTAGGGGTGCTCGGGATGTCGCCCGGCCTGGACATCGGATTCCGACGCCGTGATCTCGGAGAGCGTGCCGCCCAGATGGACGGTCGCAGCACGCGAACAGTCAGCGTTCGCCCACGGGATCGGGCCGTCGAGCGCCCAGTCGAGCTTGAACACGCCCGGCCCGTACCGGAAGCGGTTGAGCGCCTTGCGGTAGCGATCGGGAACGGCATCGCCGGCGATCGCCAAGACCTGGCGCGGCGTGAGGTCGAGCAGCACGGCGTCGGCCGGCGGCAACTCGGCGAGCGACTCGATGCGCCGGTTGCACTCCACCCGCCCTCCGAGTTTCTCGAGGACCGCGACGAGCGCGTCGGCGATCTGCTGCGAACCGCCACGAGCCAGCGGCCACCCGACCAAGTGCGCGAGGACCCCGAGCATCAGTCCGTAGCCAGCGGTGACCGGTGCCTTCAGGCTGAGGATCGAGTGGCCGGCGAGCCCGGCGAACATCGCCTGCGCCTCGTCCGTGTCGAAGCCGCGGCGAGCCAACGTGTGCGCGGGGAGCACCCCGACCGCGCCGTAGCGAGCGAGCGTCACGGGGTGCTTCGGCGGGATCGTCAGCGGCGACAGCAGCCCGTCGGTCAGGTCGAATCCGGCGTCGACGAACGGGCCGAACAGGCGCCGGTACGCCTTCGCATCGGGGCCGAGCCCGTCGGCGGTCTCGTCGACTGAACGATGCAGCACGGCGGCTCGCCCCTCGTCGAGCGGGTGGGCGAGCGGCACCGGCGACTGGATCCACTCGAGCCCGTGATCACGCAGCGGGAGATCGCTCTCGGCGATCGCCCGGAATGCGGGGGAACCGACGGCGAGCGGATGGATCGCCGAACACACGTCGTGCAGCACGCCCGGCAGCGTGAGCTCCTCGGTTCGAGTGCCACCGCCCGGCCGGGCCGCGGCCTCGAACACCGTCACGTCCCACCCGGCCCGCGCCAGCTCGATCGCAGCCACGAGCCCGTTCGGCCCGGCACCGACAACGACCGCACTGCGACCGGATGAGACCATCACGCGCTCCGCGGCACGTCAGCGGGTCGACGGGCAGGATCGAGTCGGAGCGCAGTTCGCACCCCGAGATCAGACCACGTCTCCACGCCGACGACAAGGACGCAGGCGTCACCGATCGTGGGGTGCTGGCACCACACCGAACACACGGGGCTGCCACCTCCTCTCCCACGGCCTCGGTCCGTACGTTCGACTCATCGAGTCCGACGGCATTCGGGCTCCAACGAGAAAGGCACGGTGTCGTGAAATCACACAAGAACCACCTCCTGCTCGCCGCAGGCGCTGTTCCGCTGCTGTTGTTCAGCGCATGCGGCTCCGACGACAACGCGAGCGCGGCCAACGACGCCGCGTGCAACGCCTGGTTCGAGGCCGACACGGCCGTGATCGACTACCTGTTCACCGGCCAGGGCGACGCTGACTCGGTCAACGCCGCATTGGACACGGCCATCGAAGCCGCCGATCCGGAGATCGAACAGACGATGACCGACCTCAAGGCGTCGGCCCAGGAGCAGATCGCCGACCCCGAGACCGAGGGGTCCGACGAGACCCTCGACCTCTACGGCAAGACGATCACCTGGGTCGGCGACAACTGCGACGTCGAGACACTCGACGTGACCGCCGTCGATTTCCGATTCGAGGGTGTGCCGGACGAACTGTCGACGGGATACCACGTCGTCGACTTCACGAACGGCGGCACGGAGAACCACGAGATGTTCGCCTTCCGGATCGACGATGCATCGATCGAGTCGGTCACCGACATCTTCGAGCTCCCCGAGGAGGAGGTGTTCAGCAAGATCACCCCGGTCAACGCCGTCTACGCCACACCGGGGTCGAGCGATGTCGTGTCCTGGAACCTCACCGAACCGGGTCGCTACGCCGTCTTCTGTGCGATCTCGCTCGGATCCGTCGGCGATTCGGAAGGCGACGGTCCGCCTCACTTCACGCAGGGCATGGTGCGCGAGTTCACGGTGACGTCATGAGGATCGAGTCGAGCGTCACCAGCCTGAGCTGGATCCCGTCGGAAGCGGTGACCGGGCTCAACAAGGCGATCTTCGGGACGGGGTTCACCCACTACGACGATCCACCGCCCGACGAACTCGGCGACCTCGAGGAACTCCGGGCCGCAGACCGGTTCCGCTTCGCCAACCACCTCGTCGGCTGGATCGAGGTCGTCGACGGCGAGATCGTCGACGCCGGCTACGACGGCGGTTGCTTGATGGGCGCCACGACGGTCGCAGTCGGCCCGAAGCAGGCCACGTTCGCCGCCGTCGCGCTCGACGACATCCGTCGACCGATCGAGCTGACCTCGACCTCGGCTCGCTTCGTGCAGACCGTCGGCGGGCACACCGCCCTCCCCGCGCCGCGGCGGGTCAACAAGCCGCCATTCCTGAAGTTCGAGGCGCCCACCGTCTGGACCACCGTGGCGTTGACCGTGTACGCCGACGGCGCGAGCGAGTTCGAACTCGTCGGAGCCAGCTCGTTCCCGCGCCACTGGATCTACGACCAGCAGGGCCAACTCGCCGCGAAGGCAGGCATGGCGGATTTCAAGGACTGGTGGCGGCACTCGTTCGGCAAACACACGCCCTGGGGTGACGAGGACTCACCGGCACTCGTGACGGCGGTCGAGACCGCGCTGGAACGTGAACTCGCCGCCCACATCATGCGCGGTGACGAACGGGCATCCATTCGCAGGTACAAACGCGATGAGCTCCTGACCGAGCAGGGGTCGTCGGGCGACGACATCTTCCTGTTGCTCAACGGGATCGTGGAGGTGGAGATCGACGGGGAGACGATCGCCGAGCTCGGCCCGGGAGCGGTGCTCGGCGAACGCGCCGCTCTGGAAGGCGGCAGACGGACGTCGACGCTCCGCGCGCTCACGAAGGTGACGGTGGCCGTCGTGAAGTCGAACCAGTTGCGTTTGGACCAGCTCCAGGTTCTGAGCAGCACACACCGACGCGAGTCGAGCCCTGCCTGAGCCCCGATCGGGATGGTCGGCCCCGGGCCGGGTCACATCCCGATCGGGGCGAGTGCACGTTCGAGGCCGTCGGGATCGTCGACCGACACCCGCAGCTCACGCAGCGAGACCGGAAACCCGGCGACGCGAGCGCGCCCGGCCGGCTGGAGTTCGATGCGAACGATGCCGGACGACGAGCCGTTGACCAGCCAGCGGCCGTTCCAACCGTGGGCACCCCACCCCCACACCCGGTCGTGGTCGGGAACGACCGACTGCACCGACACGCGCGGCACGTTCGCCCGGAACGCCCAGCCGAGACGGACGACCACGTCGGTGGCCGACACGTCGACGTAGGAGTTCCCCGACGTCAGGCCGAGCACCACCATCGCCTTGCTGGCACCGGTGAACCGAATCGGAAAGCGCTGGGTTCCCGAGCTCATGCGGCCACCGTATCGCTGCCGAGGTCAGTCGTCGGCGGGTGGCTCAGCAGTGACCGGCCACCTCGGCGACACCGGAAGGCTGAAGCCGATCGCAGCACCGCCACCGTCGCGCTGCCGTGCGCTGACCGTGCCGCCCGCGCGAACGATCACGTCGCGGACGATCGACAGCCCCAGCCCCGATCCGGGCATCGAACGGGCCGACTCCGAGCGGTGGAACCGATCGAAGATCCGCTCCTCCTCGCCGGGGGTCACCCCTGGGCCACGGTCGAGCACCTCGAGCGCGCCGCCGTCGACGACGACCTCGATCGGTCCGCCGGTCTGATCGAACTTGCAGGCGTTGTCGACGAGGTTCGTGACCGCTCGGTCGAGCGCCGACCGGGGAGCGTCGACCACGGCCGACGAGCGGACGTCGACGACGACCTCGCGCGATCGCCGGCGGCCGACCCGCTCCGCCACGTCCGCCGCCAGCGACGGGAGATCGATGCGCTCGTTGGACTGTTCCTCCAGGTCACCGGACGCGGCCGCAACCAGTTCGTTGACGAGGTCGGTCAACTCGCTGACTTCCGAATCGAGATCGTCGAGCACCCCGTCGCGCATCTCGGGCGTCATCTCCGGGTGGCGGCGCAGCACCGACAGGTTCGTCTTCAGACTGGTCAACGGCGTTCGCAGTTCGTGGCCGGCATCCTGCACGAGGCGCTGCTGTTCGGCTCGCGACACTGCGAGCGCACCGAGCATGTACCGGAAGGCCGCGCCCAACCTGCCCACCTCGTCGGTGCCGGTGCCCGGCACCTCCACGTCGAGACGCCCGGATGCGCCGACGTCCTCGGCGGCCTTCGTCAGGCGGCTCATCGGGGCGGCGACGGTGCCGGCGATCAGCCAGCCGACGAGCGCCGCGGCCATCGAGACGGCGATCACGAGCAGCAGGGTCCGCCGGCGCAGATCGTCGAGCACGCTGTCGACCTCGTCGAGCGAACGACCGATCTGCACCGCGCCGTTGGGCAGCCCGATCGTGTGGATGCGCGCCTCGCCACTGCCGACGCTGACCGTGGCGCGATCGAATCCGCGCGCCTGACCGATGACCGCATCTGCCGACGGTTCGACGGCGACGTCGTCGGGAAACGACGTCGCCGCCACCGAGCCGTCGGCGGCGAGGACGCGGACCCAGTAGACCTCGAGCAGACCACTACTCGGCACTCGAATGCGATCGTTCCGGGATTGGTCGAGCATCTGCTGGGTCGCTTGGGCGATCGAGCGGTCGACCTCGTCGAGCAGCCGTGCGCTCGTGGTGCGGTAGCTGATCAGCCCCACGGCCGACGTGGCGATCAGCGCGACCGTCGCCAACGACAGCGCGATCTTCCAGCGCAGGCCCATCAATCGTCGATCCGCGCGGTGTACCCCACGCCGCGGACGGTGTGGACCACGCGGGACTCGCCCTCGGCCTCGGTCTTGCGACGCAGGTAGCCGATGTACACCGCCAGGTTCTTCGAGTCCGGTCCGAAGTCGTAGTGCCAGATCCGGTCGTAGATCGTGGAGTGGTCGAGCACGATGCCCCGGTTCGACACGAGCAGGGCGAGCAGATCGAACTCGGTCTTCGACAACTGGATCTCCCGCTCACCGCGGAACGCCCGCCGACCGGACAGGTCGAGGCGGAGATCGCCGAGCACGAGTTCGCCGTCGGACGACCCGACGCCGTCAGCGGTGTAGCCGGAGCGGCGCAGCAGCGCCCGCACGCGCGCCAGCAGCTCGTCGAGGTCGTAGGGCTTGGCGAGGTAGTCGTCGGCGCCGGCGTCGAGGCCCGCGACACGGTCACTCGGTTCCGTACGCGCTGTGAGCATCAGCACGGGCACCTGGTTCTGCTCGGACCGCAGCACCCGGCACACCGTGAGCCCGTCGACCATCGGCATCGACACGTCCAGCAGGAGCACGTCGGGTTCCGACTGGCGAACCGCTTCGAGGGCCTCGGCGCCGTTGTTGGCCGACGCGACCGTGTAGCCCTCGAGCTGCAGTGCCCGCACGAGCGACTCGCGTACGGCCCGATCGTCCTCGGCAACGAGGATGCGGGTGGCCTGGTTGTCCGTCACACCGCACAGTCTGGTCGCACGTGGTGAGAATCGGGTGTGACCCTCCGCCTGTCGGGACTGTCCGGAAAGGCAGGACGCAGGGGTGGACGTTTGGTACGAACGGGAGGTGCAGATCGCCGAGCGCCCTCATCCCTTCGCCCCGGTGACGCTCGCAGCGATCGCGGTCGGCGGAGCGATCGGCGCTGCAGGGCGGTGGGGCGTGGCCGAACTGGCGGACGCGATCGGCTCGCCGCACCTGCCGGCAACGTGGTCGTGGGCGACGCTGACCGTCAACGTCGTCGGATGTCTGCTGATCGGCCTCGCCGCCCGGACCCTCGCCCGCGACACGATCGCCTGGGCGTTCGTGGTCACCGGCGTGCTCGGCGGGTTCACGACGTTCTCCGCCCTCGCCGTCGAGCTGAACGACCTCGCCGACGCCGAACGCCTTCCACTCGCCGTGCTCTACGGCGCGGTCACCCTCGCCGCCGGCGTCGGCGCGACGTTCCTGGCCCACCGCCCGATGGAGGTCGGCGAATGACCCCGGTGCTGTTCGTGCTCGCGGCCGGCCTGGGTGCCGTCGGGCGCCACCTCGTCGCCCAGTACGCGTGCTCCTGGGTGTCGTTGCTGTGGGTCAACTCGATCGGGGCCGGACTGCTCGGGGCGGTCGCCGCGTCCGACCTGTCGATCGATGCGCGCACGATCCTCGGCGTCGGGTTCTGCGGTGCGCTCACGACGTTCTCGTCGTTCGCGTTGGAGACGCGCGCGCTCGGATGGCGATGGGGCACCGTGTACGCCGGCGTCACCGTGATGTCGACCTGCGCAGCCGCATCACTCGCCAGCACGTTCGTGTGAATGAGACGCGGGGTCTGACCCCGCGTCTCATTCAGTTGGCGGTCTCGAGGATGCGGACCGGGATCTCGCGAGGGCCGCGGACCATGCCGACGCTCCACCTCGTGTCGCCGGCGAGTTCGAAACGCGGGAAGCGCTTGATGAACTCCTCGATGGCGACCTTGAGCTCCAGGCGGGCGAGGTTCGAGCCGATGCAGCGGTGGATGCCGAGCCCGAACGCCGCGTGCCGGTTCTCGGCGCGGTCGATGACGAAGGTGTCGGGATCCTCGAACTTCAGCGGGTCGCGGTTGGCGGCCGGGAAGGGCAGCAGCACCCAGTCGTCCTTCTTCATCGGACAGCCGTGGAAGTCGAGGTCCTCCGTCACCAGTCGGCCCATCGTGACGGGCGCGTACGCCCGCAGGAACTCCTCGAGCGCGAAGGTCATCACCTCGGGGTCGTCCAGCAGGCGCTGGTGATCCTCCGGGTGCTGGGCGAGATGCCACAGCGACGATCCGATCGCCGACCACGTCGTGTCGACGCCGGCGACGAGCAGGAGGATGATCATGCCCTCGACGACTTCGTCCGCGAGCTTGTTGCCGTCGAGTTCGACGTTCATCAGGAAGTTCGTCAGGTCGTCGCGGGGGTTCTCACGATGGTCGGCGATCTGCTCCTGGACGTAGGCGCCGAAGTCGTTCGACGTCTGACGCGTCCCCGGCTCCTCGTTGATCCGCTCGAGGACCTCGTGGACCATCTCGCGGAACATCTGCTCGTCCTTCTCCGGGAAGCCGAGCATCCGACCGATCACGTTCACCGGGATGTGCTGCGCGTACTGGACCGCAGCGTCGATGACGGTCTCACCGGGCGTGATCTCTCCCATCTCGTCCAGCAACCTCTCGCAGAGCAGCCGGACCTCGACCTCCCACGGCTCGATCACCTTGGGCGCGAACGCCGGCAGGAGCAGTCGACGGGCGACGGCGTGGAAAGGAGGATCGCTGGTGATCGGCGGAGCGAGGCCGATCGGGGCGGGCAACGCCCGGTCACCGGGTCGGCCGACGCCGGGCACGACCGCACGGCTCGAGAAATGCTCGGTGTCGTAGGCGATGTCGTGGACGGTGTCGTGCGTCAACGGCACCCACATGCCGCCGTATCGATCGGAGTGAGCGATCGGGCACCCACCCTCGCGCACCCGCTTCCACACCTCGGGTGCGTTGGGGTTGTAGGACGGGTCGGCGTGGTCGAAGTCGGTCGCGAAGTCGACCACCGGGCCGTAGTCAGCGGCGTCGTACGGCACCCGCTGCCAGACATCGGTGCCTTCGGGGCTGCTGCCCACGATGAACTCCATCGTCTCACCGTTGCGATCCCAGGTGATGATCTTGTTGCCGGTCTCCGGGTCGATCCGGATGTCCGGACCGGTCGTGTTCTCGTCGAGGATGTCGGTCATGGTCAGCCGTTCTCCGTGATCGTGATGGCGTACTCGGGACAGTTTGCTGCGGCGAGACGGGCCTTGTCCTGCAGCTCCGCGGGGACATCTCCCTCGACGAGCAACATGGCCTGGCCGTAGTCGTCGACGTCGAACAATTCCGGCGCCAACGCATAGCAGCGGTTGTGGCCCTGGCACTTCTCTGCATCGAGGTGTACACGCATGTTTTCGACTGTAGAGGCCAGAGTGGGGCCGTGACCAGCGAACGGGCAACTTTTTCGAACAATGTTCCAATGCTGCTCCTCCCCCCGTCGGAGGGCAAGGCGGTGGGCGGCAGTGCGAGGAGAGCGACGTGGTCGCCGGACAGCGGCAGCCTGGGCGGTCGGCTCGCCGAGCAGCGACTCGAGGTGGTCGAAGCACTCGCCGCGGCGCACGGGGGCGACGAGAAGCTCCTCGGCGTGAAAGGGGATCACCTCCTGCGTGCGCAGTCCGCGAACTCCTCGCTCGTCGGCGCCCCGACACTGCCGGCATGGCAGCGCTACACCGGTGTGGTGTGGGATCACCTCGATCCCGCGTCGCTCCCTGCGGCCGCCCGGCGGCAGATCCTCGTGGTGTCGGGCCTGCTC
Source organism: Ilumatobacteraceae bacterium (assembly GCA_963698565.1). GTDB lineage: Bacteria > Actinomycetota > Acidimicrobiia > Acidimicrobiales > Ilumatobacteraceae > Sva-07. Next base: position 148,445 of record CAVORH010000040.1, on the reverse strand, counting down.
GGACTCGTGCGCGCCGACGATCCGGTCCCCGACTACCGGCTGAAGATGGGCGCCAACCTCCCACCGCTCGGCAAGCTGTCGACCTGGTGGCGCGACGCCCTGACCACCGAGCTGCGACGGCTGGCACGGCGCCGCGTTGTCGTCGACCTCCTCCCCCAGGAACACCGGGCGGCGCTCGACCTGTCGGGCCTCGAGGGCATGTCGCTGACGCTGGTCGACCCGAGCGGCAAGCCCGGGGGCCACTTCGCCAAGGCCGCGAAGGGCGAACTCGCCCGGACGATCCTCACCGGTGGCATCACCGCGCTCGACACCTGGCACCACTCCCAGTTCGACCTGGTGATCAGCCCACTCTGAGCGAGCGATGAGCGAGCTCGCTCCATCCGGGGAGTTCGCTCATCGCGAGGTGTGGTTCAGCGGCGGACGAGGGTGGTGAGGAACATCAGCAGGATCGACGGCAGGACGACGATCGCCATCGCCTGACCGACGTCGAGCGCCGACGAGTCGGCGAGCGCCCCCACCACGAGCGGGGTGAGCACGCCCGCACCGCGTTGACCGACGAGCATGAACGCGAACCCCGAGCCAGCCGGGCCGGGGGCCCGAGCCGCGCGGTCGTAGAGTTGGGGGAAGAGCACCGACGTGCCGAGCCCGCCGATGAGGAACCCGGCGATGGCGACGGGCACGCTCGGCACGAGCATCGCGAGCACCGCGCCGACGGCCATCACCGCGGTCGACAACCGGATGAGACGCACCGGCCCGACGCGCACCTGGATCCAGTCGCCGCTCAGCCGTCCGATGGTCATGCCCGCCGTGAACATCAAGAACGCGAGCCCGGCCACGCCGGGCGTCGCGTCGAGATCCTCACCGAGGCGGAACGACGACCAGTCGCCGTTCGTGACCTCGATCGCCATGGCCGTCGCACCACCGACGGCCAGCATCAACGACGCCACGCTGAGCCGCCCGAGGTGGGTGCGACCCTCGATCGCCGCCACCTCCTCCTCGAGTTCGGGCGCTTCGTCACGGTGCAGCAGGCCCGGCGCGACGAACAGCAACGACCCGATCAGCACCAGTGCCACCACCGTCAGCTGGGTGGCCGTACTCACGCCGGCGCGCAGCGCGAGGACGGTGACCACACCGCCGGCCACGGTGCCGAGGCTCCACAGGCCGTGCAGCCGGTTCATCACCGGCGTGTGCCGGCGCGCGCTCAGCGCCGACCCCTGCACGTTCATCGCCACGTCGATGAAGATGTCGAACATCAGCAGCCCGAACAACGCGGCCGTCAGCACCGCCGCCGAACTGGCGAAGCCGATCACCGGGAGGAACCCGATCGACATCACCCCGCCGTAGATCATCACCCGCCGGCTGCCGATGCGAGCGGTCACGCGCCCGGCGAACGCCGACCCGATCAGGCTGGCGATGCTGGCGACGGTGAGGACCAACCCCAGCGCGCCGATCGAGATCCCGACCTGCTCGCGGATCTCGGGCAGACGCGGAATGATCGTCGCATAGGTCGCGCCGTTGGCGAAGAACTGCACCGCAACCGACTTGAGCGCTCGGCTGTCAGCAGCCTCGTCGGTGTCCCTCGACCCTGCACTCCTCTGCTCGCTCTTCTCCTCGCTCATCGGCCATCACCCGTCGATCGGCACGCCGACGTCTAGAACGTGAGACGCTCGACGGCGTCCGGACGCGTCACGTCGACGACGGCGGCGATCGGCCGGCCGGCGCCGACGACCGAAGCGAGCGGGCCGCCGCGCACGGTGCCCGACGTCAGGACCACCAGCTCGGCTTCGGGATCCACCTCGCGCACGATGGCCGCCTTGGCGATCGTGCGCCAGACCACGTCGATCCGGCTCAAACCCGGTCGCGCGGATGTGTGCGAGCCGGCCACCTCGAACAGCCTCACCACGCCGTCGGGTCCGACCGCCCGCAGGCTCACGGTCACGCCTGGTGCGACCCGGACGTTCTCCTCGACCTCGACGAAGCCCGCTTCGTCCAACAGTGTTCGGGCCATCTCCTTCAGGGTCCGACGATCACGGCGCGCTTCGGGCACCATCGACCCGACGCGCTCGCGGGCCTGGCTGACGTAGCGGGCATCGGTGTCGTAGCCGATGTAGTGGCGCCCGGTGTTCACCGCGGCGACAGCGGTGGTCCCCGAACCCATGAACGGGTCGAGCACGACGTCACCGTCATAGGTGAACAGCTGGATGCAGCGCTCGACCAACGCCACCGGGAACGGCGCCGGATGGCCGACCCGGGTCGCGCTCTCGGCGGGGATCTCCCACACGTCGAGCGTCGCCTCCATGAACTCGTCGCCCGGGATCGTCGCCTCGCCCGGCTCGTCCCGCCCGGCGGCCCCTCGGCCGACCCGATCGAATCGACCCTTGCTGGCGATGATCACCCGCTCGGTCGTGTCACGAAGCACCGGGTTGGCCGGCGACTGGTACGAGCCCCAGGCGCACGATCCGCTGGCGCCACGCTGCTTCTGCCAGATGACCTCACCGCGCAGCAGCATCCGCAGATCGTCCTGCAGGATCGTGGTGACATCGGCGGCGAGGCTGCGGTACGGCCGACGACCGAGGTTGGCGACGTTGACCGCGATCCGCCCACCCGGCTCCAGCGTGCGGACGCACTCGGCGAGCACGTCACGCAGCATCGTCAGGTAGTCGAGGTAGTCGCCGGGGACGTGGCCCTCGCCGAGTGCCGTCTCGTACTCCTTGCCGGCGAAGTACGGCGGCGAGGTGACCACGAGCGCGACCGACGCATCGGGTACCGCCGACATGTCGCGGGCGTCGCCGACGTGGATGACGTCCAACTCGGCCGGCACCCCGAGTTCGTCGTCGTCGGAGATCTGGGGCGCGGCGAAACGCGCGTAGAAGTCGGTCGAGTCGTGTGACTCACGCTTGCCGACGCCGAACGACGAGGTGGACGTGCCCATGGTGCCCGCTCAGCTCCCCAGTTCGGGAAGCGTCGGGTTGGTCCCTGTCGCTGCGCGTTGCATCCGCTCGACCGGGCCCTGCCTCATGTCCTCGTGGGTGAGGATCCAGAACCGGTCGGCCTCGATCGCCGCGACGACCTGATCGGCGACGTCAGAGGCGGGGATGCCGTTCTCGATTCCGGTGCGGAGGAGCTCGTTCATCGACTGCGCCATCGGGGCATCGACCACGTCGGGTTCCTTGTCCATCAGATCGGTCTTCACGAAGCCGGGACACAGCACGCTGGTGCTGACAGGCGACCCCGAAGCGAGCTGCTCCAGGAACAGGCTCTCACTCAGACCGACGACGGCGTGCTTCGTGGCGATGTAGGGAGCGATCCCAGGGACCGCACCGAGACCCGCCATCGATGCGGTGTTGACGATGTGGCCGGCACCCTGCTGTTGCATCACCGGGAGCACCGCTCGGATGCCGTGCACCACCCCGAGGAGATTGACGTCGACGATACGGCGCCAGAGGTCCATCGAATCGGCCCATGCATCGCCCACGCCCCCGATACCTGCGTTGTTGAACATGACGTGCACCCCGCCGAACTGTTCGAGCGCGTACTCGATCAGGGCATTGACCTCCGGCTCGGCCGTCGTGTTGCAGATCATCGTCGCGACACTCGCGCCGTCCTCGGTGAGACGCGCTTCGACATCGCGCAACTTGGGCGCGTCGATGTCGGCGAGCACGACGCTCATCCCCTCGGCGATCAGCGCTTCGGCGACGGCGAGCCCGATGCCGCTCGCACCACCGGTGATGACGGCCACGTTGCCGGGAACGACGACCGGGGGACGCGACGATGCGGACTGCGAGTCGGACATCGCCCAAATCTAGGACGCCGTGCCCCACCCCCGACGGGATGGACCCGCCCCCACGACCCACCCACCACCCACCCCACGCCGTTTGCGCACGGATTCGGGTGGACCGGCCCACCCGGAATGCAACGCAAACAGTTGCCGCCCGGCCGGGGACGTTTGCGTGCGGATTCCGGTGGACCGGCCCACCCGAAATGCAACGCAAACGGGGAGGAGGGCCGGACTCCGCACGGGCGACGGGGCACGGGTACCGTTGGCGACGCATGGCCTACCGCTATCTCTGGTCTCCCCTCCAGCTCGGCCCGGTCGAGGTGCGCAACCGCATCGTGTTCTCCGCGCATCTCACCAACTACGCCCGCAACGGTCTGCCGACCGAGCAACACGCCGCCTACTACGGCGCCCGCGCCGCCGGCGGCACGGGGCTGATCATCACCGAGGAGCACTCGACCCACCCGACCGACTGGCCGTACGAGAAACTGATCCACGGCTTCCACCGTGAGGTCATCCCCGGCTACCGCAAGATCACCGACGCCGTCCATCGCCACCGCGTGCCGATCTTCGCCCAGATCAACCACAACGGCGGCCAGGCGTCGTCGATGTTCTCGCGCCTGCCCGTGTGGGCACCCTCACCGGTTGCCGACCCGCTGTTCCGTGAGGTCCCCAAAGCGGTCACCCGAGCCGAGATCGACGAGATCGTCGCCGGCTACGCCTTGGTCGCCGAACACTGCGCCGAGGGTGGGTTCGACGGCATCGAGCTGCAGTGCTCGCACTCCTCGATCGTGCGCGGGTTCCTCTCCCCCGCCACCAACCACCGCACCGACGAGTACGGCGGCTCGCTCGAGAACCGGGCGCGGCTGCTGGTCGAGATCGTCGCGGCGGTCCGCAAGGAGATCGGCCGCGGCCTGGCACTCGGCGTCCGGATCTGCGGCGACGAACTGATCGAGCACGGCACCACGATCGACGACGCGGTACGCATCGCCGAGATCGTCGAAGCGACCGGTCAGGTCGACTACATCAACACCTCGATCGGCGTCGCCACGGCGAGCCTGTTCATGATCGAGGCGTCGATGCACATCCCGCCCGGCTATGCGATGTTCATCCCCTCGGCGATCCGCAAGGCCGTCGAGCTCCCGGTGGTCGGCGTCGGGAGGTTCAAGGATCCGCTCCAGGCCGAGCGGGCGCTCGCCGAGGGACACTGCGACCTGGTCGGTGTCGTGCGCGGCCAGATCGCCGATGCCGACTTCGTCGCCAAGGCTCGTGCCGGTGCCACCGACGAGACGCGCCTGTGCCTGTCGTGCAACCAGGAGTGCGTCGGGCGGATGGGTCTCAACCGGTGGCTCGGCTGCATCGAGAACCCCCGCACTGGCCGCGAAGCCGAGGGCGTCGGCACGGTACGGCTCACGTCGAAGCCGAAGTCGGTGATGGTGGTCGGCGCCGGTCCTGCCGGGCTGCAGGCGGCGATCGCGGCCCGGCGCAACGGGCACCAGGTCACCGTCTACGAGAAGGAGTCGATGGCCGGAGGACAGGTCCGGCTCGCAGCGTCCGTGCCCAACCGCGCCGAGTTCGGCGACATGATCCGCAACCAGCTCACCGAGTGTCGGCGCCTCGGCGTCGAGTTCGAGTACGGCGTCGGTGTCTGGCCCGGCCTGGTCGAGGAGAAGCAACCGGATCACGTGATCATCGCGACCGGCGCCGAGCCCGCCCGGCCGTACTGGGTGCCGGCCGACGCCGACAACGTCGCCGATGTCCGCCAGGTGCTCGACGGTTCGGTCGAGCCCTTCGGTGACGTCGTGGTGTTCGACGAGATCGGATTCCATCACGCCACCTCCACGGCCGAGGTGCTCGCCGACCGCGGGTGCAACGTCGAGATCATCACGCCGGGCATGGTCGTCGGGCAGGACCTCGGCATCACGCTCGACATGGAGAACTGGTGGATCCGCGCCGGCGAGAAGGGGATCGTGCAGACCACCGACCTCGTGCCGATGGGCATGGAGGGCCGCACGCTGAACCTCCTGCATCACCCGACCGGCACCAACCTCACCCGCACCCCCGACTGGGTCGTGCTCGCGGTGCACGCCCACCCGGTCGAGTGGCTGTACCACGACCTGAAGACCGCCGGCGTCAGCGTCGAGCGGGTCGGCGACTGCGTCGCACCCCGCCGGGCCCACGCCGCCATCGTCGAAGGCGAACGCGCCGGCGCCGCCCTCTGACTGTGACGCCAGGGGTCAGACCCCCGGCGTCACAGGGGTCAAGCGACCCGGCAATCGAGTGGGGGCGGTCGTGGTGTTACGCCGGGGGTCTGACCCCTGGCGTAACACCTGCAACACTCGGAGGCGTGATCGACATCGAGGCGGCGTTGGCCGCGCTGACACTGGACGAGAAGTGCACCCTGGTGGCGGGACAGAGCAACTGGAGGAGCCACGCCTTCCCCGAGGCGGGGGTACCGCAACTCAAGATGTCCGACGGCCCGAACGGCGTGCGCGGCGAGGGCCACGGCGGATCGGGCACTCCCGGCGTCGTCGTGCCGGCCGGGATCACGCTCGGCGCCACGTGGGACCCCGATCTCGTCGCTGAGATCGGATCGCTCATCGGCACCGAGGCGCTGCGCAAAGGGGCCCACATCGTGCTCGGCCCCACCGTCAACCTCCATCGCACACCGGTCGGCGGCCGGACGTTCGAGTGCTACAGCGAGGATCCGGAACTCACCGGCACACTCGCCGCCGCCTACGTGCGCGGCGTCCAGTCGCACGAGGTCGCCGTGACGGTCAAGCACTTCGTCGCCAACGACACCGAGATCGAACGGATGACGGTCGACGTCGACATCGACGAACGCACCCTCCGCGAGCTCTACCTCCGCCCGTTCGAACGCACGGTCAAGGAAGCCGGCGCCTGGGGCATCATGAGCGCGTACAACCGACTCGACGGCGAGTTCTGCGCCCACAACCGGCGGCTCCTCACCGACATCCTGCGCGACGAATGGGGCTTCGACGGCTTCGTCGTGTCCGACTGGTACGGCGTCCACGACGCGACGGGCGCCGCCAACGCCGGGCTCAGCCTCGAGATGCCCGGCCCGATGCGGGTCTACGGCGCCAAGCTCGCGGCCGCTGTCGAGCGCGGCGAGGTCACCGAAGCGCAGGTCGACCTGCTGGTGCGCGATCTGCTCGTGCTCGCCAACCGAACCCGGGCCGACGAGCGGTCCGCCGACGATCCCGAGCAGTCGGTCGACGATCCAGCCGAGCGAGCGCTCACCCGACGCGCCGCCATCGCCGGCACGGTGCTCCTGCGCAACGACCCGGTCGCCGACATCGGCTCGCCGGTGCTGCCCTTCGATCCCTCGACGATCCGGTCGATCGCCGTCGTCGGGCCGAACGCCGCGATCGACCGCTGCATGGGTGGCGGCTCGGCGAGCCTCACGCCGTTCGGCCACCGCACGCTCCTCACCGCGCTCACCGAGCGGGTCGGCCCCGGGACGACCACCGACGCCGCGATCACCTTCGAGCCCGGCGTCCGCATCGACCGACTCACCCCCGTGGTGCGCAAGGGCCAACTCCGTCGACCCGACGGCGAACCCGGGCTCCGGGTCGCGTACGTCGACGGCGCCGACTGGGACGGCGAGGTTGCCACAGCCGAGACCACGACGACGTCGCTCGTCCGCTTCTTCGGATCGACGCCGGCCGGGATCGATCCACGCAGCTTCTCCGTCCGGATCGACGGATCCTTCGTGCCCGACACCGACGGCCCTCACACGATCGGTGTCGTCACCACCGGACCGGTGACGCTCGCCGCCGACGCCGGCTCGGGCATGGCGACGCTGATCGACGACCCGAACATGGAACTCCCGCGCAGCGAGGAGTTCTTCGGCTACGGCAGCGTCGAGGCGACCGCGACGATCGACTGCACCGCCGGCGTCGCGGTCCCGCTCGCCGTCAAGTGGTCGACCACATCCGGCAACGGGTTCGCCGCGGTGCGCATCGGCATCCGTTCACCGGAGCCCCCGGACCTGATGGACCGCGCGGTCGCGGCCGCCGCGGCCGCCGACGTCGCGGTCGTGGTGGTCGGCACCAACGACGAGTGGGAGACCGAGGGCCACGACCGCACCACGATGGACCTTCCGGGCCGTCAGGACGAACTGGTTCGCCGTGTCGTGGCCGCCAACCCCCGAACCGCGGTCGTGGTCAACGCCGGCTCCCCCGTCACCATGGACTGGGCCGCCGACGACGATCCCGACGCTGCGCCAGCCGTGCTCACCTCGTTCTTCGCCGGGCAGGAGCAGGCGGAGGGCCTCGTCGACGTGCTCCTCGGCGTTGCCGATCCGGGCGGTCGGCTGCCGACGACGTTCCCGAAACGGCTCGCCGATCATCCCGCACTCCTCCACCATCGCCCCGACCACGACAGCACGGGCGCCGGCACCCAGCGCTACGGCGAGGGTCTGTTCATGGGCTACCGCGGCTACGACGCCCGCGACCTGGAACCGAGGTTCGCGTTCGGTCACGGTCTGAGTTACGGCACCGCCGAGTGGGGTGCTCCGTCGGCCTCCACCAGCACGATCGCACCCGACGGCACCGTCGTGGTCACGGTGCCCGTCACCGCCACCGGCAACCGCGACGCCACCGTCGTCGTCCAGGGATACGTGGCACCGGTGGCACCGAGCGCCAAGCGACCGCCCAAGGAGCTCAAGTCCTGGTCGAAGGCCGTCGTCGCCGCAGGATCCGCCTCGGAGCTGACCCTCGAGTTCGGCCCCGACGCCTTCCACCACTGGGACACGGCGACCGCGTCGTGGATCGTCGAGCCGGGCGAGTACGACATCGTGATCGCGCCGTCGGCGACCGCAGAGCACGCCCGCCTGCGGGTCACCGTGACAGCCCGGCCGTGATCGTCGATTCGTCGCCGAGCTGAGCATCGCACTGGTCGGGGGCTCTGCGGTGGCCGCCGCCGCTAGCGTCACGTCGACATGGCCGTGATCGTCGCCAACATCATCACCGACGTCTCGGACTGGCTGAGCGAGTTCTCGTCGAACTGGTGGTTCCTGCTGATCATCTTCAGCGTCGCCCTGCTCGACTCCGTGCTCCCGATCGTGCCGGGCGAAACCACGGTCATCGCGGGCGGCGTGGCGGCCGGCGCCGGCAATCAGACCCTCGCCCTCGTCATCTTCGCCGGGGCGTTCGGCGCCTTCCTCGGCGACAACCTCGCCTACACGATCGGCGACCGGTTCGAGCCGAGGGTGAACGCCTGGGCGGCCCGCAAGCCCAATCGGACCGACCGGCTCGACCAGGCAGGACATCAGATCCGCAAGCGTGGCGGGCTGCTCCTGATCACCGCACGGTTCATTCCCGGCGGGCGCACGGTGCTCACCGTGTCGTGCGGGATCACCCAGCAGCCGCGCGGCTGGTTCGCGAAGTGGGTGGCGATCGCCGGCGTGGTCTGGGCGACGTACGCGGCTGGCCTCGGCTACCTGTTCGGCCAGGCGTTCGAGGACGACCACGCCATCGCGTTCTGGCTTGCATTCGGCACCGCACTCGGGATCACGGCGTTGATCGAGATCCTCCGCTGGCTCCGCGACCGCGGTGACACACGGGAGGGCGCTGTGATTGCGCACGCCAGCGAGCCCGACCGTACGCTGGACCCATGATCGCCCTGGTACCGGTACGTGACGGCGTGTTGCCCGCCGGCGCATCGGAGGCGATCGCCGAGTGCGCCGGACGGGTGATCATCGCCGGCTCGGGCACGGGCGAGATCGAGCTCGACGGGCTCGCCACCGACATCCGCCTGGTCGAGCTCGGCCCGGTCGAACCCGCACGCTGGACGGCGACGCTCGCCCCGGTGCTGCGGCATCTCGACGACGGCGACATCGTCGTGCTCCCCCACTCGCCCGACGGCCGCGACCTCGCCCCGCATCTCGCGCTCGAGCTCGATCGAGCGCTCCTGGCCGGCGCCACCGAGGTCAACGAACACCGCGTGCGCGTCGCTCGACGCGGTGGACGCGAACTGCACGAGCAACGACCGACGGGCCCGTTCGTCGCCACGCTGCTCCCCGGGGCCCGCGGCGCCGTTGCGTTCGCGACGCCGCCGACCGTCGAGCAGCTCGACCTCACCGTCGACGACCAACATGCCCCGCACCACGACGCACACGTCGTCGAGGTGCTGCCGCCCGACGTGCGCACGATGGACCTCGCCGAGGCCAGACGGATCGTCGGCGGCGGCGCCGGCCTGCAGACCGGCGAGCGCTTCGAACAGCTCGACCGGTTCGCCGCGATGATCGGAGGCGTCATGGGCGCCACCCGCGTGATCACCGACCGCGGTTGGGTGCACCACGACCGCCAGATCGGCACCACCGGGGTCGTGGTCGATCCGGTGGTGTACGTCTCGTTCGGCGTCAGCGGCGCCGTGCAGCACACCAGCGGGCTGGGCGCCCCCGACCACATCATCAGTGTCAACACCGACCCGCACTGCCCGATGATGGCGATGTCCGACCTGGCGATCGTCGCCGATGCCAACGAGACGCTCGACGAGCTGCTCCAGCTCCTCACCGCCGACCGGGTGGCCCATGGGTGAGCCCAGCCCGGCGACGGCGGTCGACGCGATCGTGGTCGGCGCCGGCCCGGCGGGCGCCGCGGCAGCGACCGTCCTCGCCCGCGCCGGCAAGTCGGTGATCCTGCTCGAACGCGGGAGCTTCCCCGGGTCGAAGAACATGTACGGCGGTGTCGTGTACCCGCGCATCCTCGACCAGTTGCACCCGCAGTGGTGGCTCGAGGCGCCGATCCAACGCTGGGTGACCCGGCGTTCCACGATGATCCTCACCGACACCCAGGCGCTCACGGTCGACTTCCGGTCGGCGGCCTGGGGAGCGCCGCCGTACAACGGCGCCACCGCCTACCGGCCCGACTGGGACCACTGGCTGGCCGGCAAGGCCGAAGCCGACGGGGCCGTGCTCGTGTGCGCGACCACAGCGACCGGACTGCTGCGAGACGACCGCGGCCACGTGATCGGCGTGACCACCGATCGCCCCGACGGCGATCTCCATGCGCGCGTCGTGATCGCCTGCGACGGCGTCAACAGCTTCCTCGCCAAGGAGGCCGGCCTCTACGGCGAGGTCGACGCCGCGAACTACACCGTCGGGGTGAAGGAGACGATCGCCCTGCCGAAGGAGGTGATCGACGAGCGCTTCGGCGTGCGCGACCGCGAGGGCGTCGACATCGAGATCCTCGGTGGCACGTCGGGCGTCAACGGCGGCGGCTTCGTCTACACGAACCTCGACACGCTCGCCGTCGGCGTGGTCCTCAAGCTCCCGAAACTCGCCGCCCAGCAGCTCCGGCCAGAGGCGATCATCTCCGCACTGAAGGCCCACCCGGGCATCGCACCGCTCGTCGACGGCGGCGAGGTCAAGGAGTACTCGGCCCACGTGATCCCCGAGGCCGGGCTGTCGATGATGCCGAAGATGACGGGCGACGGCATGCTCGTCGCCGGTGACGCCGCGGCGATGTGCCTCGCCGCGGGCATCTGGCTCGAAGGAGTCAACTTCGCGATGGCGAGCGGCATGTACGCGGGCGAGGCGGCGGTGGAGGCGCTGACCGCAGGCGACACGAGTGCACTCGGCCTCGCCGGCTACGAGCGGCGCCTCGACGACACGTTCGTGCTGCGCGACCACCGCAAGCTGCGGCGGGCGCCGTCGCTCGTGCTCTCCGATCGTGTCCAGCACCTCTACCCCGGCATGATCGCCAATACGGTGGAGCGCATGTTCCGCGTCGACAACCCTGCGCCCAAGCCCGGGCTGCGCAGGATCCTCAACGACGAGCGCAAGCGGGCCGGCGTGAAACTGAAGGATCTCGCCCGCGACGCACGCGACGGGTTGAGGAGCTTCGGATGAGCGAGCGCTGGCCCGAGGTGTCGTTCGAGGACCTGATCGGATCGACCCGCTTCGACGTCCACGAACGAGCCCACATCACCGTCGACGACGCGATCTGCGCCGACTGCTCGACACGGGGGTGCGTCGTGGCGTGTCCGGCCAACCTGTTCGTCCCGACGAGCGATGGCGGGATCCTGTTCAACTACGAGCAGTGCTTCGAGTGCGGCACCTGCTACCTCGTCTGCAACGAAGAAGGCGCGATCACCTGGACCTACCCCGAGGGCGGCCACGGCGTCGTCTTCAAGCGCACATGACGACCGCCGTCTGCTGGAAATGGGTGTCGCTCGACCGCGAGCACGACCTCGACGAGCGGTGGGCCGGCGTCTCGGCCGCTGACGAAGCAGCGTTGGAGCTCGCCCTCACGCTCGGCGACGACGTCACCGTGATCTGCCTCGGGCCTCGCGAAGCCGACGACGTCCTGCGCGGCGCGCTCGCCGCGGGCGCCACGTCGGCGCTGCGCATCGACGCGTCGACCGAGCTCGAGAGCAGGACCGTCGCAGGCGCCCTCGCGGAGCAACTCCTTGGCTTCGACCTCGTCGTGTGCGGTGACTACTCGCTCGATCGTGGGACCGGTTCGGTTCCGGCGTTCATCGCCGCCGAACTCGGGATCGCGCAAGCGCTCGGTCTCGTGGAGGTCGAGACGGGAACGGTGCCGCTGCGCGTCGTGCGACGCCTCGACGGCGGTCGTCGCGAGATCCTCGACGTCCCGTTGCCCGCCGTGCTGTCCGTCGAGGGGTCGGTGGCGAATCTCCGACGCGCGCCGCTGGCGGCGTCGCTGGCGACCCGGTCGATGACGGTGCCCTCGGTTCCCGGTCCCCATGGCCGCCTCCCCGACACCGAGGTCCACCCCTACCGGCCACGCCCCAGAACGCTGCCTGCTCCGAGCGGCGACTCGCTGTCGAGGGTGCGCGACATCCTCAACGTCGGCGGCGACGACTCGCATGCCGAGACGGTCGCCCTCGAACCGGCTGCAGCGGCCCGACGCCTGCTCGACCAGTTGGGCGAGTGGGGCTACCTCGACGGTTCGTCGCGGTGAAGGGTCGATGAGTTGCGATGCGCCTCGGTGACGCCACCTGGGTCGAGATCGACCGTGCACGGCGGACGTCCGACGACGGCACGCAGGCACCGATCGTCCTGATCCCGATCGGCTCCACCGAACAACACGGCCCGCACCTCCCGATCCGCACCGACACGCTGATCGCCGAGGAGATCGCGGGCCGTGCCGTCCACCACACCGACGGCCTCGTGATCGGCCCGACGATCGCTGTCAGCGCCTCGGGCGAGCACGCCGACTTCCCCGGCACGCTGTCGATCGGCACCGCCACCACGACCGCGATGGTGGTCGAGTTGGTGCGCAGCGCCGATTGGGCGGCCGGCGTCGTGCTCGTGAACGGTCACGGCGGCAACCACGACGCGGTCAGCGCAGCCGTCGACGAACTGACCGCCGAGGGCCGCCACACGCTCGCGTGGTGGCCGAAGTGGCCCCGGCGCCGCGACGGTGGGCCGGCCGACCTCCACGCCGGGCGCATCGAGACGTCGCTGATGCTCGCCATCGATCCAGGGCTGGTCCGCCTCGAGCTCGCCGTCGCCGGGCCGGACGCCACGATCGACGACCTGCGAGCTCGCGGTGTCCGCACGATCAGTCCCACCGGCGTGCTCGGCGATCCCGACGGCGCATCGGGACGCGAGGGCGAACGGTTCATCACGGCGTTCGTCGAGGACCTGGTGCATCAGATCGAACGGTGGCGTCCGATCGACACGACGCCCGGGTGACGCCGTGCAGTACCGCATCGATGGTTCGTGGAGACGATTCGGCCGAGTGGTGCTGGCCGGTTCGCCACTGCGGCTGTTCCGTCTCGGCCCCGGCGGCGTCATCGTGGCCGAGCGGATCGAACGCGGCGGACAGGTCGAACCGTCGCGCTTGATCGACCGGTGGCTCGACGCCGGCGCGATCCATCCGGTTGCGCCAGACCCCACGTCGAGCGAGTTCGGGATCAGCGATGTCGTGGTGGTGACGCCGCAACTGCGCGTCGACGGGTCATCGGCGGCGATCGGCGACGGCCGCATCACGGTCGACGACGGGAGCCGACCGCCGCTCGACGGCGCAACGGTTCGCCTCGACGTCAACCAGGGGCCGGGGGCGGCGAGGAACGCCGCCCGGCCCGTCGTCGACACCCCGCTCGTCGCGTTCGTCGACGCCGACGTGGTCGTCTCGCCCGGCTGGCTCGACCGCCTCGTGGGCCACTTCGACGATCCCGCGGTCGCACTCGTGGCACCGAGAGTCGACGGCGAACCGGGATCGCCGCTCGACCTCGGCCACGAGCCGGCCCGGATCCGAGCGGGCACGAGGGTCAGCTACGTGCCCGGAGCGGCGATGGTGGTGCGGACCGCCGCATTCGATGCGGTGGGCGGCTTCGACCCGACCCTGCGCTTCGGCGAGGACGTCGACTTCGTGTGGCGGCTCGACGAGGCCGGGTGGCGGTGCCGGTACGAACCGGCGAGCCGGGTGTGGCACGAGCCCAGGTCGGAGGTCACGGCCCGTCTGCGCCAGCACGCAGGGTACGGCTCGTCGGCGGCTCCGCTCGCGTTGCGCCACCCGTCGGTGCTGTCGCCGGTCCAGTTCAACGGCTGGACGGCGTTCGTCTGGTCCGCGGCCGTGGCCGGCCACCCACTGGTCGCCGTCACCGCCGCGATCGGCAGCTCGCTCGCGCTGGCGCGTCGGCTCCCCGACGTGCCGCCGCGAGCGGCCGTCGGCCTCGCCGTGCGCGGACACCTCGCAGCCGGACGACAACTCGCCACGGCGGTGCGTCGAGCCTGGTGGCCGGTGGTGATGATCGGAGCAGTCGTGTCGCGCCGGATGCGCTGGATCGCGGCGGTGTCGGTGTTGGCCGACGTCCGCGCGACGCCGACCGACCTCGCGTACGGCTGGGGCGTGTGGCGTGGCATGCGACGCCATCGAACCTGGGCGCCGGTGGTGCCGCGTCTCAGCGCATGGCCGGGGAAGCCTCGGCCGACGTGACCGCTCCGGCCTGCACAATCGTGGGCGGCGCCGCGGCGAGCGTCTCCTGAGCCGCCGTTTCCCGGCGAGCTTCGACCAACGCCTGGCGGAGGCGCTCGCTGATGTCGTCGCAGTCTGCGCACCCCCAGATCGCGCTGTAGGCGACGCACCCGAGACAGATCGCGAACGCCGCCTCCAGGGTTGCCGCCACGGCCAGCAGCGCGATCAGCGCGAACGCTGCGGCATGGGCGTCGAGCAACCAGGCGATCGACGCTGCCGCCGTGAAGGTGAGTCCGATCGCCTGCGCGAACCGCTTCGGCCGTCCAGGAACCTGGCGAGATCTGAAGGCCGAGTTGCGAGTTCGGATCCACCCTTCGACACGAGGCGTGGCGACTCGGGTGACGAACTGGCCGACCGGTGACAGTGTGGGCCCCGTCGCGACCCGAGCGAGGAAGCCGTACGTCAGCGGGACCAGCATCCACGCTTCTCGCGTCACGAGGAACACGACGGCTTCGACGACGACGAATGCGGCGACGAGACGGGCCGAGGTCTCGTTCACCGGGTCGGGAAATCGGAGGAGTTCGCGCACCCCGCCAGCCTATCCATGACAATTCCGATCGGAACAGTCGGGATTACCGGAGCGAGGCAGGGGATCCGGGGGGTACCGTCGGGGGAATGACGATCCGGCTGACGATCCGCTCGGCACTGTGGAGGAGTCACGTGGCCCGGATCGCCAACGAGGTCGACGGGCTCGTCCCGGTGGTGAAGGGCAACGGGTACGGCTTCGGACGGGTGGCGCTCGCGCAACTCGCGTCCGAGTTCGCCGACACGGTCGCCGTCGGTACGGTGCACGAACTGGACGATCTCCCCGACGGCCTCAACCCGGTGGTCCTGACACCCACGCTCACGCCACCACCGTCGACCGCGCCGATCCTCACCGTGGGCAACGACACCCACATCGACGCCCTCGCCGGATGGGGTGGCAGGGTGCTCGTGAAGCTCGCCTCGTCGATGCAGCGCTACGGACGTGGCCCCGAACTGGTCGAGTCGTCGCGCCGCCGCGGTCTCGACGTGGTCGGCGTCAGCATCCACCCGCCGCTGGCAGGCACGATCGAGGACCATCGCGACGAAGTCCTCGCGCTCCTCGCTGGGATCGAACCGGGCTCCACCGTGTGGCTGAGCCACCTCGACCCGCAGGCGGCGGCGTCGCTGCCCGCCATCCACACGTATCGGCTGCGCCTCGGCACTGCGCTGTGGCACGGCGACAAGTCCTTCTTCCGGTTGCAGGCCGATGTCCTCGACGTCCGGCCGGTGGCTGGGGGGTCGCTCGCCGGGTACCGCCAGACGCCGGTGCCGTCGGACGGCCACCTCGTGATGATCGGCGCAGGATCGGCGAACGGCGTCGCAACCCTCGCCGACGGCCGGAGTCCCTTCCACTTCGAACGTCGACGGCTCGCGTTGCACGAGGCGCCACACATGCACACGTCGATGGCCTTCGTTCCGCTCGGCGGCGGGGTCCCCTCGATCGGGTCGCTGGTCGACCTCCAACGACCGCTCACCACGACGCTCGTCGACGAGTACATCTGGCAGTGAACACCCGCACGGTCACGCTGCCCGAACGCTCGACGGCGTCACGCCTCGCGGGACCCGACGTCGTTCGAGCCGTTGCGCTCATCGGCGTCGTGGTGATGAACTACCACGGGTACCTCCTCCTCCGAGCAGGCCGCGGACCGGGGGCGACGGGAACCGGCTGGGCGGCCGAGATGTTCGATCCGTGGACGGGCCCACTGGCGACCCGGTTCGCCGCAACGTTCGTGCTGGTCGCCGGCGTCGGGGTGACGCTGATGACGTCGAGCAGCATCGGCACCGATCGCGTGAACGCGCTCCGCTGGCGTCTCGTTCGGCGCGGGCTGCTGCTGTACGTGGCCGGGCTGGCGCTCGACGAGATCTGGCCCGGCACGATCCTGCCCTACTACGGGGCCATGTTCGTGCTGGCTGCAGCGTTGTTCACCCTGCGCTCCCGCTGGCTGGTGGGCATCGGCGCCGTCGCCGCCATCGCCGGGTGGGCGCTCCGAGCGTGGCGCTACGAACGAACCCAGGCGGGCGCGAGCACCCGATGGCTCACCGACCCCGCCGTCGGTTCGCCCGCCGATCATCTCTTCGGCGTCGCCGTCAACGGTACCCATCCGCTGCTGCCGTGGCTCGCGTTCCTCTGTGCGGGGATGGTCCTCGGTCGCTGCCTGCGCACCGCCTGGTGGCGACCTGCGGCGATCGGATCAGGCCTCGCCCTCTTCTTCGTCGCCAGCGTGGCGTCATCGGAGGCCACCACCTCCTTCCAGATGGTGCTGTGGTCGACGGCGCCGTACGACCGCGGGTTGCTGTATTCCGCCAGCGCGCTCGGCACCGCGTTGGTCGCCTACGGCGTCGTCGACTGGATCGCCGGCCGGTTCCCGGCCGCGACCGACCCATTGCGCCGCGCTGGCCAGATGACCCTGACGCTGTACTTCGCCCACGTGCTGGTGTTCAAGTTGCTGGTCGACTGGATCGACTGGATCGATCCCGCCGGCGTCGACGTCGCCGTCACCTTCGCCCTCACCTTCTGGGCGATCGGCATCGCCGCTGCGGTCACCTGGCAGCGACGGTTCGGGATCGGCCCGCTCGAGCGGATCTATCGAGCGGTCGGCGGCTGATCGACGACCAATCGACGCTGGCGAGCCGTACGACGCACCCCCCGCCAGCCGACCGCACCCGCACCGATCAACGGACCCTGCTCCCCCAGGCGTGACGGCGTGATGCGGGCGCCGCGGCTGTAGGTCAGGCGTGCGTGCTCGTCGAGCGACACCTGAGCAGCGTGGAAGAACGTCGAGCCGAAGCCGAGCGCGACGCTGCCACCGACCACCACCAGCGCCAGATCGAAGGCGTTGCACATCGAGGCCGCAGCACGGCCGACGAGCCGTCCCGTGCGTTGCATGATCTGGAAGGACGGTTCGGTGGCGGGTCGCCCCGTGATCGCGTCGATCGCCTCTCCGGAGGTCTCGGCGTCGAGACAGCCCTGCGTGCCGCAGTGGCACCGGCGACCGCCCGGTTCGACCACGACGTGGCCGATCTGGCCGGCGTGACCCGACTCGCCGTCGAGCAGGTCGCCGTCGATGACGATCGCTCCCGACACGCTGGTCGACACCGTGATCGCCAGGAAGTTCGGATGCCCCTGGGCGGCACCGAGCCATCCCTCGGCGAGAGCGAGCGCCTTCGCGTCGAGATCGCCGTGGACGGACAGGCCGGTGAGTTCCTCGAGCCGGCTGCGCAGCGGGAAGTCCCGCCAGGACGGCACACAGAGCGGGGTGACGAGATCGAGCCCACGGGTGACGAGGCCGCCGCTGCTGACACCCAATCCCACGACCCGCGCACGGTGACGCTCCGGAATCTGCCCGGCGAGGTCGAGTACCGCCCCCGCCAGCGCCGTGTACTGCGACTCCGGGCCGACATCGGGTTCGATGTCGGCGCGGCGTCGATCGATCAGCACGCCGCGTGCCGTCACGAGGCCAGCCTGGAAACCGCGGGCGCCGATGTCGACCGCCAGGATGACATCCGTCAGCGAGTCGGAGGACACATCGGGGACCGACGCGTCGGCGCTTGCTCGGGTGGGATCGCTGGCCATCGCACGCACAAGGTATCCGGAGCCGATGCCCGGACCAGGCGAGCACGGCTAACGTGCGACGCAATCGCGAGAATTCAGTGAACTCTGCGCCACTTCGTGCCGATACCCGTCTGTCGCCACTCATCGATGCCGGCCGCAAGCGAACCCGAAACACCATGCCACCCACCCGTTCCCGCCGCCCCGAACGCCCGTCGCTGACCCACGCAGCGGTGATGGCGGCGACGGCGACGGCCCTGGCCGTCGCGTTGACCGTCGGCGGCGCACCCCTCGCTGCGGCGATCGATCGACCGGCCGACACCTCGGCGGCCGATCCATCCGAGGCGACGACCTCGGTGCCACCGACGACGGCGACACCTCCCACGACCTCGCCGACCACGAGCCCTCCGACGACGACGGCCACCACGACCCCGGTCACCACCACACCCGACACCGAGCCGGGGCCGACGACGACAGCCCCCTCCGCATCGACCACCACGATCGCTCCCACACCGTCGACCACCGTTCCTCCCACGGCACAGAACATCACGGTGTACCCGAGCCAGGTCGCCACCATCCTCGCCACGATCCGGTACCTCGAGTCGAGAGGTGACTACGACGCTCCACCCAACCGCGGCAACGCGTCGGGCGCGTACCAGTTCATCGCCTCCACGTGGGACAACTACGGCGGCTACCCCCACGCCTATCTCGCACCACCGCAGGTGCAGGACGAGCGGGCTGCCGCCGACGTCAACCGGTTCCTCGCCCAGTGGAACAACGACGTGTCGATGATCCCGGTGATGTGGTACTACCCGCGCGCCGCACGCGAACCGGCGTTGATGGACGTCGTGCCGGTTCCCTCGGCGGGGAACGTCCTCACGATTCGCGAGTACCAACAGCGTTGGCTCGGGGTGTGGGCCTTCCTGTCGGGCCAGCCCGTCCCCCAGCTCCTGACGCTCGACCAGGCGGTCGCTCGGCTGGGTGTGCCGCCGCAACTCCCCGCCGCGCAGGCCGCCGATCCCGACGCACCCGCGATCGAGCGCAAGGCGACGATCGCGTTCCCGGTGCTCGGCCCGACGCGTCTCGCTGCGCCCGACTGCGGTGATGCCCAGGACCTCACCGAGGACGCCGGCGCCGGTGTGGGCGCGACGCCCGAGGAGATCGAGGCGGCCGGGCTCTGCGCCGAGGAAGCGCCGGGCATCGTCTTCGGGGTGAAGCTGCAACCCGTGCTCTCGGTGGTCGACGGCGTGGTCACCGACGTGCACGACGAACTGGGCGACACGATCTCGGTCACCGTCACCGACCCGACGGGTCGCAGCTACCGTCTCGCCGGCTTCAACGACGACAACCCCGGCACCGACGACGGCGCCGCACCCCCGCACCTGCGTCTGACACCGCTGGCCCGCGTGGGCACCAGCGTGCGCGCCGGCCAGGTGCTCGGGTTCATGGGCAACTCGAGCCCGCTCCCGCTCGGGATCCGATCCGACGTGCCCACCGACGCCACGGTCGACATCCCGACCGACGCGGTCGCGCCACACATCCGGCTGACGATCGACGACCTCGACACGACACCGGTCGATGCCTATGGCCCGGTGATCGATGCGCTGTTCCGTCAGGTCTGTTCCGTCGGAACCGGCCCCTGGGCGAGCGTGCCCACCGGCGAGACGCACGAACCGGTCGTGATCGAGACCACCGACAACGACCGCAACATCGACTCCGAATGGGTGATCACCTCGACCGGGCAGGTCACTGCAGCGGGCTGGGCGGCGATGATCTACCCGAGCGAGGGCTGCGGCTACGCCCCGGCCGGCGCACGTGGACCCGGCGCCGGGGGCGTCTCCACGGTGCCACCCACCTGGCTGACCCCGATCGATCTCCCGACGACGATCTGGATCGAGCTCGCCGAACGCGACGACGACCGGCTGACCGTCCCGGTGCTGCGGCCCTGATGCCGCAGCGTTGAAGCGGGGTCAGCGGCTCACTCGACGCGGCGGGCGGTCTCGACGAGGTTGATCTCGTACAGCACCTCGTCGAGCGCGTCCTCGGCGCTGATCGCAGCGAAACGCTGCGGAGTGTCCTCGGTGCAGCACGACGGGACGGGTGCGAGCACCGTCCACGGCCGCGGATGGCAGAACTGCACGACGCTGTAGCGCTCCCCCTCGTAGCCAGGGGCGGCCACCACGCGATGCCAGCCGATCGGGATCACACCGTTGGTGAGGCGCTCCAACATGATGCCGGTGTTGATGATCACCGAGTCGTCCGGCGGGGTCGCGTCGATCCAGCCGTCGTCGACCTTCACTTGGAGGCCGGGAGCGGTCGCCCGCGGCAGCGCCGTGATCAGGTTGATGTCGCCGTGTTCCGCGGCCCACACGTGCCCCTCGGCGCCCAACTCGCCCATCGCGGGATAGCGGATCGCCCGGGTGAGGGTGGGCCCGTCCTGCACCATGTCGTCGAAGAACGTCTCGTGGCAGCCGATCCCCTCGGCGATGACACGGAGGAATCGACGCTGGAGATCGGCGATCGAGGCATGGAACCGGTAGAGCACGTCGGTGATGCCCGGCACCGCCGCCTCGGGAACGAGCTGGTCGGGGTAGGCCGTGGAGAACTTGCGCTTCAGGGGATGCCCGGCGGCGATCGGGGCCGACCAGTTGAGCATCTCCTTCCAGTCCGGCTTGTCGCTCGATGCGGCGGTTTCGACCAGCAGACCCGTGTAGCCGGTCTGGCCGTTGGCGCCGGCCGCGACGTACTGCTGCTTCACGTCGGCCGGCAACTCGAAGAACTCCCGGAGCATGCCGTAGGTGGTGTCGAGCAGATCGTCGGACAGGTCGTGGCTCGTGTACACGAACCCGGTCGCCAAGCTTCGACGGACCCCGTCGACGACCGCTCGTCGCTGCGGACCGGTGCTGCGTTCGAACGCCAGGAGGTCGACGTCGAGGATCTGGTCACTCATGGCGCGCCACGCTATCCGGGCAGCGGGGGACGGCCGCCGGGAGCGAAGAGTGCGGGCCATCCACCGGTGTGGACGAACACCACGTCGTCACCGAAGCGCCCTTCGGCGGCGAGCCCGAGCAGGCCGGAACAGCCCTTGCCGGAGTACGTGCGGTCGAGCAGCCATCCGCCATGGGTGGCCGCCCACCGGATCGCCGCGTCACCGGCCTCGGTGGGCACGGCATAGTCGTCGCCCAGCCAGCGGGTGTCGACCTCGACGTCCTCGTGGGCCACGATCGCCGTCGACCCCATCAGCGTCAAGGTGTGGTTGGCGAGTTCCGCGACGTCGGGCAGGCCGAGGTTGACGCCCTTGGCCACTCCGATCGCGATGACGTCGGGAACTCGACGTCCACCGTGCGCCGCGGCGGCCCGGCCCGCGAGCAGGCCGGCATGTGTGCCGCCGCTCGACGACGTGAACACGACGTGGCTCGGGCACGATCCCCGCCTCGTCGAGCTGATCGAGCAGCTCGACGAACGCTGCGGCGTAGCCGAGCGCCCCGACCGCCGTGCTGCCGCCGATCGGGATCGCATACGGGCGCAGGCCGTCGTCGGCCAGTTGCTCCGTCAGCGCCTCTCGGGCCATCTCCAGTTCGCCCCAGTGGCTCTCCTCGGTGCCGGTGAAGTGCAGCTGGGCGCCGAACAGCATCGACAACAACTGGTTGCCGGTCACCTCGTCGGGCCGGTCGCCGGACAGCACCAGGTGCACCTCCAGACCCAGGCGGGCACCGGCGGCCGCCGTCATTCGACAGTGGTTGGACTGCGCCGCACCGACGGTCACGAGCGCCCGCGCTCCGGACGCAACCGCGTCCCCACAGAGGAACTCGAGCTTGCGGGCCTTGTTGCCACCTCCGCCGAGGCCGGTGAGGTCGTCACGTTTCACCCACAACCGTGGGCCGTCACCGGAGTTGCTGCGCAGTCGCGGACCGGCCTCCAAGGGCGTCGGGAGGGTGGCGAGACGGGCTCGTTCGAGGTGATCGAACACGTCCACCATGCTAGGCACTGGTGTCGATGCCGAAGACCGACTGGAACCCGCTCCTGCGAGATCAGTTCGAACAGCCCTACTGGACCGACCTGCAGACGTTCGTCGCAGCCGAGCGCGCGGCTCACGTCGTGTATCCCCCACCCGCCGACGTCTACGCCGCGCTCCATCTCACGTCGTGCGCCGACACCCGGGTGATGATCCTCGGCCAGGACCCGTACCACGGGCCGGGGCAGGCGCACGGGCTCTGCTTCTCGGTCCGCCCCGGCGTGCGCGTGCCACCCTCGCTGCGGAACATCCACACCGAACTCCACGACGACCTCGGGCTGCCGATCCCCGACCACGGCAATCTCGAGCGGTGGGCGCAGTCGGGCGTGTTGCTGCTCAACGCGACCCTGACCGTTCGCGCCGGCGAGGCGGGCTCGCACCAGAAGCGGGGCTGGGAGACCTTCACCGACCAGGTGATCCGCGTGGTGAACGCCAAGGCCGACCCGGTCGTGTTCATCCTGTGGGGCAACTCGGCGCGCCGCAAGCGTGAGCTGATCGACACGAGCCGGCACACGATCATCGAGTCGGCCCATCCGTCGCCGTTGTCGGCCCACAACGGATTCCTCGGGAGCAAGCCGTTCAGTCGGGCGAACGAGGCGCTGGTGGCAGCGGGCCGGGAGCCGATCGATTGGAACCTCGCAGGATCGGGGAGGATGTAGTCCATGCCGTGGACCACCAGTGACCGGATGATCGACCTCCGATCCAAGCACCCGTCGATCGAGATCGGTGTCGACACGCTCGACGGGTGGCGTCGACACCTCTCGGGTCGCAACGCCTCGGTGCTGGCGTTCTTCGGCTTCGTGTCGATCTTTCCCTTGCTCCTCGCCGCCACGACGATCCTCGGCTTCGTCCTGCAGGACAACAAGGACCTGCAGGACCGGATCATCGACGGCGCGCTTGCCGACATCCCCGTTCTCGGCCAGCAGCTGCAGAACGACCCGACGTCGTTGAACGGCAGCGTGTGGGCGCTCGTGATCGGTCTCGCGGGTGCGCTCTGGGGCGCGACGAAAGCCTTCGCGGCGCTGCAGGCGGCCCTCGACGATGTCTGGGAGGTCGAGGTCGACCACCGGGCCTCACTGCCGGTCCAGCGTGCCAAGGCCCTCCTGGGCATCCTGATCATCGGGGGCGCCCAGATCGCGAGCATCGCGCTGGCCACCCTGGTGAACGCCGCTGGGCTCCCGAACGCAGGACGCGTCGTGCTGACCGTGGCCAACGTGATCGTGAACATCGGTGTCCTCGGGCTGATGTACCGCTTCCTCACGGCCGCCTCGCCGACCTGGCGCGACGTGTGGCCGGGCGCGATCACCGCCGGCGTGCTGTACACCCTGCTCCAGTACTTCGGCACCGACATCACCCGCCGGATCATCCAGAACTCCTCCGACACCTACGGCAATTTCGCCGTTGTGCTCGGCCTGATCACCTGGCTGAGCCTGCTCGCGATCGCCTCGATCATGAGTGCCGAGCTCAACGCGGCGATCGTCCGCC
Organism: Ilumatobacteraceae bacterium; assembly: GCA_963698565.1. Taxonomy (GTDB): domain Bacteria; phylum Actinomycetota; class Acidimicrobiia; order Acidimicrobiales; family Ilumatobacteraceae; genus Sva-07. Next base: position 124,623 of record CAVORH010000040.1, on the reverse strand, counting down.
ACCGCGACGGCTCGCTGGCCACCGTGCAGCCGCCGGATCAGCTGATCGAGTCGACGACCGTTTCCCGATGACCCTCGAGCCCACGGGTCGCCCGACTGCTCATCGCAACACGGTGTAGCCGTCGAGCGTGGTCAGCTTCGGCGAGACCGGTGCGTGCGGCGTCGGCGCCCCGAGGTCACGTGAGCGGACCTCGGCGATCCACTGATCGTGCTGGTACTCGTGGTTGACCAGTGCTCGCAGCAGGCCCGCCGCGACCACCGACAGCTGCGCCGGGGCGCCCACCTCGCCGACACGGATCGCATCGACACGAGCGATCACGCGATCGGCAACCGCCGAGCGATACCGACGCAGCCGCTCCGCGTCGGGAAGACCACCCCGGGCCGGCTCCGGCGTGGCGCTGTCCATCAGCGAGTCGAGTTCCGGGTCGGGGCTCGGCTCGGCGGCGAGCAGGTTGCGGACCATGAAGTGGGCGACGGCAGCCTGATGACCGAGGTGCCAGCCGATCGCGCTCGAGTGTTCGCTGGGTCGCCACCGCAGCTGGTCGTCGTCGAGATCGAGCCACAGCGCGTCGGTGTGGGCCCACGCCCGTCGGAGTTCGTCCACCAACGCGTCCAACGGGGCGACGGAATCGTTCATCGAACCGGTCACCCGTGCTCGTGATCGGCGAGGCTCGTCACGATCGAGCTGGCCGACTCGAGCGTCCGGTGGACCGGGCACTTGTCGGCGATGGCGAGCAACTTGGCGAGATCGGCCTCGGCGAGATCGTCGCCGGCGATGTGCAGCACGCGCTCGAAGCGATCGATCATGCCGGAGCGCCCCGCCAGCCGCACGTTGTCGGAGCACTCGACACAGTCGTCGGCGTGGACCTTGCCGTGGGTGACCTCGACGCTCACCTGGTCGAGCGGGAGGCCCTTGCGATCGGCGTACATCCGCAACGTCATCGACGTGCAGGCGCCGAGCGCAATCGCCAGGAAATCGTACGGCGACGGGCCGGCGTCGTAGCCACCGACCGACTCGGGTTCGTCGGCGAGCAGCCGGTGGCGGCCGGCGACGACGTGGTTGAGGAACGCCCCCTGGCTCGTCTCCGCGACCACGACGGGGGCGGTCGCACGAGGAACGTCGCTGGCGCCGCTCTCGTCGACGATGTAGCGGTTGGCGAAGGCGCCGATCATCGACGCGGCGAACGCAGCGTCGGAGTACTCCGACAGGAGATGATCGGCACCGTCGAGGGAGACGAAGTTCTTCGGATGCCGAGCGGCGAGGAAGATCTCCGCGGCGTTGTCGATGCCGACGGTGTTGTCGACCGGCGAGTGCAGCACGAGCAACGCTCGCTTCATCGTCGCGACGCGGTCGGTGACGACGTGGTTGCGCAGATCGTCGAGGAACTGCTTGCGGATGGTGAAGGGACGACCGGCCAGCTCGACGTCGGCGACTCCGGTGGCCTCGATCTCCTCCAGCGACGACGAGAAGACGCCGGTGACGTGCTCGGGACTGGCCGGGGCACCGATCGTTGCGACCGCACGGACCTCCGGGATCGAACCGGCGACGGCGAGCACCGCCGCTCCGCCCAGGGAATGACCGATCAGCACCTGGGGCGCGCGGTGGGCCGAGCGGAGCCAGTCGGCCGCAGCGATGAGATCCTCGGTGTTCGACGTGAAGTTCGTGTTGGCGAACTCACCCTCGCTCATGCCGAGGCCGGTGAAGTCGAACCGCAACACCCCGAAGCCGACATCGGTGAGTGCATTCGCGATGCGCGATGCCGCATGGATGTCCTTGCCGCACGTGAAGCAGTGAGCGAAGAGCGCGAACGCACGAGGAGGGCCGGCCGGCAGGTCGAGCCTGGCCGCCAACGCCGCGCCGGTGCTGCCGGGAAAGGTGATCCGTTCGATTCGGGCGCCCATGAGCGACGACGGTATCGGTCCCAGGACTGGCACGCCGGGCCGGGCGCACTACCATCGCCCCGGATGGCCACTGCCGACCACTCGACCGGCCGACCGTGATCGCCACCCTGCTGGCCGCAGGCGAGTCCGCGATCGGACCGACCCTGGCGCTGATCCTCGGCGCCGGCATGCTCGCCCAGTGGTTGGCGTGGCGGACCCAGATCCCGTCGATCATCGCCCTGCTGGTCGCCGGGCTCGTTCTCGGTCCGGTGACCGGGGTCGTCGACCCCGACGAGCTGCTCGGCGGCACGCTGTTCCCCCTCGTGTCGCTGGCGGTCGCCGTCATCCTCTTCGAGGGTGGGCTCGATCTTCCGCCGCGCGAGTTGCGCTCGACCGGCGTCGTGGTGCGCCGGCTGATCAGCATCGGCGCCATCGCCACGTTCCTCGTCGCCTGGTTCAGCGCTCGCGAGATCTTCGGGATCTCGAACCAGGCCTCCCTCGTCCTCGGTGCCGTGCTCGTGGTCACCGGCCCGACGGTGATCGGACCACTGCTCCGGTTCGTGCGTCCGACTGGCACGACCGGGCCGATCCTGCGCGCAGAAGGTGTCCTGATCGACCCGATCGGCGCAACCGGCGCGCTCCTGGCCTTCGAGATCGTGGTCACCGACGCACCCGACGAAGCGGTGTCGAAGCTGATCGGTGTGCTCGCGCTCACGATCATCGCGGGTGCCGGGTTCGGACTCGCCGCAGCGTTCGTGCTCGACACCGCGCTGCGGCGCTTCCTCATCCCGGACCAGCTGGCGATCCCCGTCACCTTTGCGTTCGTCGTCGCATCGTTCGTCGCCGCCAACGAAGTCCAGGAGGAGGCGGGGCTGCTCGCAGTGACCGTGCTCGGCATGTACCTCGCCAGACGTGAGAGTTCGACGATCCGTCAGGTCCTCGAGTTCAACGAGAGTCTCCGGACGCTGCTGATCTCGGTGCTGTTCATCCTGTTGGCTGCCCGGATCGAGGCAGATGCCCTGCAGGACGTGCTGCTCCCGTCGATCGCGTTCCTGGCGGTGCTGGTCCTGGTGGCACGACCGCTGTCGGTGATCGTGTCCTCCGCGCGGACGTCGCTCACGTGGCGCGAGCGGGTGTTCCTGATGACGATGGCGCCCCGGGGCATCGTGGCGGCCGCGGTGTCGGCGATCTTCGCGATCCGACTCGAGGAGGAGAACGTCCCCGACGCCACGAAGATCGTGCCGATCGTGTTCCTGGTGATCATCGGCACGATCGTGGTGTACGGCTTCGTGGCCGGCCCGACGGCGCGATGGCTGGGGCTCGCCGAGGCCCAGGCCAACGGCGTGCTGATCGCCGGGGCCCACGCGGTCGGACGCGGGCTCGGGAAGGAGCTGCACGACCGGGACATCAAGGCGATGCTGATCGACACCGATCCGTACAACGTGACGCGCGCGATCGCAGCCGGGCTGCCGGCACGACGGATGAGCGTGCTCGCCGAGGAGGCGAGCCACGACCTCGACCTGCGCGGCATCGGTCGACTGCTCGCCTTCACGTCGAACGACGAGGTCAACTCCCTCGCCACCGCACGGTTCGCTCGGGTGTTCGGACGCCGGGAGGTGTTCCAGCTGGTGCCGTCGAAGCGGAGGCCGGGGGACGCCTCGGTGCCCGAGGAGCACCTCGGCCGGCTGATCGGCATCGACGGCATCAGCTATTCGACCCTCGACGACCGCTCCCGCCAGGGTTGGAAGGTGCGCGGCGCACACAGCGGCGCGCTGATCGTGTCAGCGGTCGACGACGAGCTGTTCATTCCGATGGTGCGCGTGGCCGACGGACGGATGGCGTTCCTCTGCCGAAACGACCCGCTGCCGACCGAAGGTGACGTGATCGGACTCGCCGCCCCGTCACTGCTCAAGCAGCTCGACGACGACCTCGCCGCCCGCGAAGACACCAACCCCACCGGCGTCCCCCGCGAATGAGACGTGGGGTCAGACCCCGCGTCTCATTTGCGGCCGAAACCGAAGAGGTGCTGGCCGACCTTGCGCATCTGGATCTCCTCGGAGCCCTCGGTGATGCGGTAGCGCCGGTGGTGGCGGTAGATGTGCTCGAACGGCATGTGACGTGAGTAGCCGACGCCACCGCAGGTCTGCATCGCCCGGTCAGCTGCGTCACACGCCAAGCGGTTGGCGCGGTAGTTGCACATGGCGACCAGGTGCGTGACCTCCATGTGGTGTTTCTGGTCGAGCATCGCTGCGGTGTAGCGAACGAGTTGGCGCAGCATCGCCGCTTCGGTGTGCAGCTCGACGAGCGGGAACTGGATGCCCTGGTTGACCGAGAGCTTCTTGCCCCACGTGGTGCGGCTGTTCGCGTACGCCACTGCTTCGTCGATGCAGTACTGCGCCGCGCCGAGCGACGACGCTGCCTGGCGGATCCGGTTCTCGTGCACGAAGTGCTGAGCGAGTTCGAGCCCGCGGTCGACCTCGCCGAACAGGGCGTCGGCACCGACTCGCACGTCGGTGAGGCTCACCTCGGCGTGATCGGTCGGCATGTTGAACGTCCACCAGAAGAAGTCGACCTGGAACCCCGGGACGTCGGTCGGGACGAGGAAGGCACTGATTCCCTTGGGGCTCCCGGGCTCGCCGGAGGTGCGGGCGAAGATGATGTCGTGGGTGGCGTGGTGGAGACCGGAGTTCCATCTCTTCATGCCGTTGATCACCCATTCGTCGCCGTCTCGGACGGCCGTGGTCTCCATGTAGGTGGCGTCACTGCCGTGGTTCGGTTCGGTGAGGCCGAATGCGAGACGGCGGGTGCCGTCGAGGAAGCCGGGCATCCAGTCGGCCTTCTGCTGCTCGGTGCCGAAGTCACGCATCATCAGCACCGTCGGGAAGTTGCCGACGATCGACGACTCGTTCTGCAGGTCGTTGTGCAACCCGAGGCCCTTGTGGGCCAGGTGCTCGCGGATGATCGCCATCTTCAGGTTGCTGGCGTCCTGCCCGCCGAACTCCGCGGGAAGTGCGAGACGCAGCCAGCCAGCGGCGTCAGCGCGCCGGCGCATCTCTCGCAGCAGCTCCTCCCAGTCGGCGCGCGGGACGCCGTCGTTGTCGAAGTCGGTGCGCGCCCACTCGCGGCGGTGATCGAAGAAGCGGATGTTGTCGTCCTGCGCCTCCAGCGGCTTGATCTCGGCGTCGATGAACGCGTCGAGCTGATCGAGCGTGTCCTGGATGTCGGCGGGAATCTCGAAGTCCATCGTCCGAGTGTCGCAACGGGGCCGCAGTGCGGACGAGTCAGGGGCCGGTGTAGCCACCGGCGATCGTGAGTGTCTGCCCGGTGACCCAACGCGCAGCATCGGATGCGAGGTAGACCACGGCGCCGCCGACATCCTCGGGTGCACCGAGGCCGAGCGGGATCCGGTCGGTCAACCGGCTCAGCTCGTAGCCCTTTGCGTCGAGGTTTCGGAAGAGGTGCTCGGTCGGGATCGGGCCGGGGGCGACGGCGTTCACCCGGATGTCGGGCGCGAGTTCGTGGGCCATGGTCTGCGTGAGCGAGTTGACCGCCGCCTTGCAGGCTGCGTAGTGGCCACTGAGTGGTAGCGGGGTGAACGATGCGACCGACGACACGTTGATGATGCTTCCCCACTGCATCTGCTCGACCGCGGCCATCGCACCGTCCCAGACCGCGGTGAAGTTGACCGCGACGCACTCGTCCCACTCGCGCCGGGAGAGCTCCGCGAGCGGCTTGCAGACGGCGAGCTCACCGGCGTTGTTCACCCAGATGTCGAGGTGTCCGAACTCCTCGACCGCAACGGTGGCGAGCCTGCCGAGCGCGAACACGTCGGTCACGTCGGCCTTCACAGCGAGCGCAGCGCCTCCTCCGGCACGAATCGATGCCGCGACACACTCGACCTCCTCGACATGCCGCGCTCCGACGACGACTGCCGCGCCTGCCGCCGCGAGCGCTCGGGCGATGCCCTCACCGATCCCGCGCCCGCCACCGGTCACGACGGCAACCCGGCCGCTGAGGTCGAATGCCCCGCCCACGAGGAGAATTCTGGCCGCCGGCGTGTCGAAACCAGCAGCTTCCTCGGTTGACTTTTCGTCTCACCAAGCCGTCGTCGTGACCGCCCGGGAGCTGCGAGTCAGGTCGCCTCGCCGCGGCGTTGTTCGAGCAGCGTGGTGACGGCCTTGCCGTCGGCCTGGCCCTTCGAGGCCTTCATCACCGCGCCGACGAGCGCTCCCATCGCCTTGCCCTCACCCGAGCAGTACTTCGCCCAGGCGTCGGGCTGCGCGGCGATGGCGTCGTCGACCATCGACTCCAGTTCGGAACTGTCCATCGCCTCGAAGCCCTTCGCCGCAGCGATCGCCTTCGCATCGCCACCGCCGCGTTCGACGATCTCGGCGAGCACCTGCTTCGCCTGGGTTGCGGTGAGTTCGCCGGCAACCTCCATGCGTGTGAGGGCAGCCAGGTCGGCGGCGGGCACCGAGGGTCGCTCACCTTCGTCGGCGAACGCCTCCTTGACGTGGACGAGGGCTCGTCCCGCATCGCCACCTGTCTCGGCGACGGCCAACACGTACGCATCCTGATCGCGATCGGTGACGACGAGCACCGCCTCGGCATCGGGCGCCTGACCGGTGGCCTCGGCGAGCCGGATGCGCCGCGCCGCCGGCAACACCGGCAACGACGATCGGACGCGCTCGATCCACTCGGGGTCGGGATCGACCACGACGAGGTCGGGCTCCTGGAAGTAGCGGTAGTCGTCGGCGTCCTCCTTCGACCGGAGCGTGTGCGTACGGCCGTCGGTCTCGTCCCAGTGGCGGGTCTCCTGACGGATCGACTCGCCTGCCTCCAACATGCCGGATCTGGCGCTGCGCCTCGTAGTCGATCGCACGGCCGACGGAGCGGACCGAGTTGACGTTCTTGATCTCGCATCGCGTGCCGAACTCGGCGCCCGGGCGCCGGACGCTGACGTTGGCGTCGACGCGCATCGAGCCCTCCTCCATCTTGGCGTCGGACGCACCGACGGCCACGAGGATCGCCCGGAGTTCGCTGACGTACGCCTTGGCCTGCTCGGGGCTGCGGATGTCGGGGCGGCTGACGATCTCCACGAGCGGCACGCCGGCACGGTTGAAGTCGATCAGCGAGTGGTCGCTGCCATGGAGACGGCCACCGGTTCCGCCGACGTGCGTCGACTTGCCGGTGTCCTCCTCGAGATGCGCGCGTTCGATGCCGATCCGGACGCCGTCGGGCAGGTCGAGCCAGCCGTCGATGCAGATCGGTTCGTCGTACTGGCTGATCTGGTACGCCTTGGGCATGTCCGGGTAGAAGTAGTTCTTGCGGGCGAAGGTCGAGCGCTGCACCGTGCAGTTGAGGGCCAGACCGAGCCGCATCGCGAGTTCGACCGCCTGACGGTTGAGCACGGGGAGGGCACCCGGCAGCCCCAGGGTGACCGGGTCGATGTGAGTGTTGGGTTCGTCACCGAACCGGTTGGGCGAGCCCGAGAACAGCTTGGTTCGGGTGGCGAGTTCGACATGGACCTCGAGGCCCACGACCATCTCCCAGCCGTCGAAGCTCCAGACCGCCTCGGTCGTCGCGTCGGTGCTCGTTGCGGTCTCGCTCATCGCGGTGCCCTCCGTTCGAGTTCGGCAGCGGTGCGGAACATCGTGGCCTCCTGCAGCGCCGGCGCGAGCACCTGGATGCCGACCGGCAAGCCGTCGTCGCCGGTGCCGAACGGCACGCTCATGCCCGGATCACCGGTGAGGTTCGACGGGATCGTGTACGTGTCGCACAGGTACATCGACATCGGATCGGATGTCTTGTCGCCGAGGTGGAACGCCACCGTGGGCGATGCCGGGGTCAGCAGGACATCGGCGCGTTCGTATGCGGCGGCGAAGTCGGCCGCGATGCGACGGCGCACCTTGAGGGCCCGGCCGTAGTAGGCGTCGTAGTAGCCGGCGGACAGGGCGTACGTGCCCAGCATGATCCGCCGTTTCACCTCGGCGCCGAACCCCTCGGTTCGGGTGGCCATGTACATGGCGTTGGTGTCGGGTGCCTCGACCCGGTGGCCGAAGCGGACACCGTCGTATCGTGCGAGGTTGCTCGACGCCTCGGCGGGGGCGATCAGGTAGTAGGCGGTGAGGCCGTACCCGAACGCCGGCACCTCGACGTCGACGATCTCGGCGCCGGCGGCACGGAGCTCGTCGAAGGCCTGCTCCAACCGTGCCACGACGTCGGGGCTCGCTCCCTCGGGCAGGTCGGTGATGCGCCCGACCCGGAGGCCGGCGACGCCGAAGTCGAGTTGACGGCTGATCTCCAGGGGAGGCTGACGGATCGACGTCGAGTCCATCGGATCGTGGCCGGAGATCGACTCGAGCAGCAGCGATGCGTCAGCCACCGTCGTGGCGAACGGTCCGATCTGGTCGAGGCTCGACGCGAAGGCGACCAGGCCGTAGCGGCTCACCGCTCCGTAGGTCGGCTTCACCCCGACGACGCCGCACAGGGCGGCGGGCTGACGGATCGACCCTCCGGTGTCGGAGCCGAGGCTGACGGGGGCAAAACCCGCTGCGACCGCAGCAGCCGAACCACCGCTCGATCCGCCGGGCACCCGGGTGATGTCGTGCGGGTTGCGGGTGGCGCCGAACGCCGAGTTCTCGGTGCTCGAACCCATGGCGAACTCGTCGAGGTTCGTCTTGCCGATCACGATCGCCCCCGCGTCGTGGAGCTTGGTGACGATCGTGGCGTCGTAGGGCGGCTTCCAGCCGTCGAGGATCTTCGACGAGCACGTGGTGGGGATCCCGCGCGTGCACATGTTGTCCTTCAGGGCGATCGGGACACCGGCGAGCGGACCGGGGTCACGCCCGACGGAGACCGCGTCGTCGATCTCGATCGCCCGGGCGCGGGCCTCGTCGGCGAGGACGAGGTTGAACGCGTGGATGTCACCCTCCCGGCGATCGATCTCGGCGAGATGACGCTCGACGACGGCCGCGGCCGATTCGACGTTGTTGCGGACGTTCCAGGCGATGTCGATCGCCGTGGACGGCGCGGACGGGTTTCCGTTGACGTCGACCATCAGTCGTCCAGCCCGACGATCGGCGGCACTCGGAACCGGCCGTTCTCGGCGGCGGGCGCCGCTGCGAGCACCTCGTCACGGTCGAGGCAGTCCTGCTCGATGTCTTCGCGCATCACGTTCGCGATCGGCGTCGGATGCGTCATCGGCTCGACCCCGTCGAGGTCGAGCGCGTCGATGTCGGCGAAGTGATCGAGCATGTCGCTCAACTGGTGGGTCGCCTGCTGGAGTTCGTCGTCGCTCAGCGACAGCCGCGCGAGCTTCGCCACCTTCGCGACTGCCTCGGGGGTGATGCGGTCGGACACGACCCCCAACGCTACCCGCCCCGCCCGCCCCGCCTGATCCGAAAAATGCCTCGATCTGCGCGCCACACGCGCCGATCGAGGCATTTTCGGGTGGTGGGGTGGCGGGGTGGCGGGGGTCAGGCGGTGACGGGCGGGCCGACGTAGCGGGAGGACGGGCGGATCAGCTTGGCGGCGGCAGCCTGTTCGACGAGGTGAGCGCACCACCCGACGGTGCGGCTGACGGCGAAGGTGGGGGTGAACATCGAGCGGGGAAGCCCAGCGCTCTCCATCACGACGCCGGCGTAGAACTCGACGTTGCTCGGCAACGGGCGTCCCGGCTTGAGTTCGGCGAGCGTCACCAGGATCTCCGCCTCCACCTGGATGGCCAGCTCGACCAGATCGCCACCGAGACGTTCGGCCACCTCGCGCAGCAGCGCGGAACGCGGATCGGGTGCCCGGTAGACGGCATGGCCGAATCCCATGATCCGGCGGCCGGCGGCCACCTCACCCCGCACCCAGCCGGCCGCCCGGTCGACCGACCCGATCTCGTCGAGCGCATCGAGTGCCCGGCTCGGCGCCCCACCGTGCAGCGGTCCTGCGAGCGCACCGAGCGCGGCACACACGGCATCAGCGGCGTCGGCGCCGGTCGATGCGACCACCCGCGCCGTGAACGTCGATGCATTGAAGCCGTGATCGATCGTGAGGATCATGTACTGCTCCACCGCCCGGGCTGCGACCGGTGTCGGCGCTTCACCGATCGTCGCCTGGAGGTAGGCGGCCGCATGCCCCAGGGATGCGTCCGGCTCGATCACGTCGAGCCCGGCACCCCGCCGATGCAGGGCCGCAACGATCATCGGCACGACCGCCGCGAGGCGCAGTGTCTGGGCTCGACGCTCGGCGTCGGCAACATCGATCATCGGCGAGAGGCCGAGGTCGGCGACCGACAACACCGAGCGGAGCTTCGCCAACATCGGGGCGTCCTGTCGGGCCACGACGTCGATGACGGGGAGCAACGAGGCGGGAATCGTTCGGAGCGCTGCCACCGCCCGTCGGAACTCGATGGTTTCGCCGGCGTCAGGCAGGCGACCCTCCCGCACGAGGAACCAGACCTCCTCGAACGAACGCGTGCGAGCGAGGGCCGTGGCATCGTGGGGGCCGTAGTGGAAGAAGCCGCGATCGCCGTCGACCGCGCCGATCGCGGTGTCGGCGGCGATCACACCGTTGAGTCCGGCGGGAACGTCGATCAGCTGTGTCATGTCCCCGAGTGTCCGCCGATCGATTCGTGAGATCAACGTTGATCGAATCAACGTTGACTTCGATCAACCCCGTGCTCGAAGCTGGAGCCGTGAGCACGCTGATCCGATCGACCGAGGCGGCCGCGATGCTCGGTGTCTCGAAGGCGACCCTCTACGCCTACGTGAGCCGAGGTCGACTGACCCGAACCACCGCCCCCGACGGACGTACGTCGCTGTTCGCCCGCGACGAGGTACAGCAGCTCGCCGAGCGGAGCCGACGGGCACCGAGCGGCCCGAGGGCGACGATCGACGTCCAGATCGCCTCGGGCATCACGACCATCGACGAGCTCGGTCTGACGTTTCGGGGCGTCGACGCGATCGGGTTGGCGGCCAACCGTCGCTTCGAGGACGTCGCCGAGTTCCTCTGGTCGGGCGACGGCGACGCACCGTCCGCACGGTGGCCGTCGGCCGAACCGACGTTGCGCGCCGCACTGTCGCCGATCGCCGACCTGGCGATCTCGCCGATCGCCCGAATCGCAACCGCCGCCCACGTGCTCGCGGCACTCGATCCCGACGGCCGGCCGGCCGGTGCCGCCCGACGGCTGCTCGTGGCGGCACCGGTCGTGCTCGGCGCCGCACGACGGACCGGGCCCTTCGCCGCACGGTTGGCAAGCGCCTGGCGACAACGTCCCTCGGCCGACCTCGTCGATGCAGTGGATGCCGCACTCGCGCTCCTCGCCGACCACGAATTGGCAACGAGCACGTTGGCGGTCCGGATCGCGGCGTCGGTCCGAGCGTCGCCGTACGCCGCCTTCGCCGCCGGCCTGGCGACGATCGAGGGCCGGCTGCACGGAAGCGCCGCCATCGAGGTCAGTCGATTCCTCACCGCCTGCGCCGAGACGGAACCGTCAGCGGTCCTCGCCCAGCACCGTGCCCAGCGGCAGCCGGTGCCCGGATTCGGCCACGAGGTGTACCGGGGCGTCGATCCCCGCTACCCCCCGCTCTGGGAACACGTCCGACGCCTCGATCCCGCCGAGGCCGATCTCCTCGATGCCGTCGTCGCCGAAGCCGGACGGACCACGCCGCATCAACCGAACGTCGACCTCGCGCTCGGAGCGCTCACGCGGGCGGCCGGGCTCGAGCCCGACGTACCGATCTTCGCCGTTGCCCGGATCGCCGGGTGGGCCGCCCACTTCACCGAGGAACTCGACGAACGCCCGCTGCGCTTCCGTGGCGTCGCCGCCCCGACGGTCTGACTCACCCGCCTCCGCTCCGCCGGACCCGGCGCAGCCATCGCATGGTCCGACCCGACGACGGCGGTGCCTCCACGCCCGCAGGGTCGTCGAACTCCGACGGCGCCGGTTGCGCAGCGCTCCATCGTCCGAGGACCGAGTCGACGTCGACCACCCAGACGGTGGACGGTGGACCGGTGACGGTGTGGCTGTTCACGTACCGGATCCGGTCGTTGATCTCGCCGATGATCCGGCGGACGTCCCCCTCATCGGCGGCGTTCAGCGCCGCCGCGACCGCCACATCGCGTTCGCGCCGGATGGCGATGGTCGGCGGGAGGTAGTCGATCTCCTCCCGACGGAGTTTGGCCTTGACCCACCACTCCTCGTCGTGAGGTCCGTCGAGCCCGGCGATCGGCCTGCCCTCGCCATCGAGGCCGTCGAAGAGCCCGGCCCGTCGGCCCTCGTCGATCTGCCGCTCCGTCCACGATGCCCAACTGGCGCCCGGCGGCTTGCGTTCGGTCATCCGGCGACCTGCCACACGTTCCCAACGGTACATCGATCGACGGACGGTCACGAGTGGGTGGGGATCGTTCGATCGGCCAGACTCGTCCGGCATGCTGTCGGTCGAGACCCTGCGCGACGAACTCGAGCCGGTCGCTGACGCGGTCGCAGCGCCGGCGATGGCCGCGTACATGAAGCATCGGTTCGAGTTCCTCGGCGTGAAGGCGCCCCAGCGGCGCGCCGCCACCAGGCCCACGATGACGTCAGCGAAGCTCGCGAGCGGCGACGAGCTGATCGAGTTCGCCCGTGCGTGCTGGGAACAACCCGAGCGGGAGTTCCAGTACGTCGCTCAGGACGCGTTGGGCGCCAACGTCGCCCGACTGGCGTCACGCCACCTCCCGGCCGTCCGCGGCCTCGTCACGACTCGCTCGTGGTGGGACACCGTCGACGCGCTCGCTGCATGGACCGTCGGCGGCATCGTGCGTGCCGATCCCTCACTCGCTGCGGACATGGACCGATGGATCGACGACGAGGACATCTGGGTGGCCCGCTCGGCGATCCTGCACCAGTTGCGCTGGAAGGACGCCACCGACGCCGACCGGTTGTTCGACTACGCCGAGCGACGGGCGGGCGACAACGAGTTCTTCATCCGCAAGGCGATCGGCTGGGCGCTGCGCGAGTACGCCCGCACCGACCCCGATGCGGTTCGCGCCTTCGTCGGCACCCACGAGCTGTCCGGCCTCACCCGCCGCGAGGCATTGAAACACCTCTGACGTCGCGCGGAACCCGGCTGCGATGAGTTCCAGCGCGACCCGTAGGCGCCGAAACTCATCGCGGTCGGGACGGCTCGAGCGCGCGGAGGTGGAGCAGCACCGCCGACTCCGGGTGCAGCACGGGAGGCCGCACACCGTGGGCTGCGAGTTGGCGCCCGGTGAGCTCGACACCGTCGGCGAGCCAGGCGGGTTGCGTCAACGCGAGTCCCCATCGCTCACCGGGCAGCGCGACATGTTCGATCCGGTAACGACGATCGGGATCGAGCCCCGGTAGACGCAGCGGCGGCGGTGTGAGGCTCGGCCCGGTCGTCATCTGGACGAACGACACGAGCGCCTCGCTGCGATCGGCGGCGTACACACCGTGGGCGAGATACGGCGCCTCGGTGTCGAACCGGACGACGTCGCCGGAGTGCAGCAACGGCCGGAACCGCTTGTGCAGCGCGATCGCCTCGGCCAGTTGGGCGCGGTCGGCCGCGTCGAGGCGAACCACGTTCCACTCGACACCGAGATGGCCGAACAGCGCGGTCGCCGCCCGGAAGGCGAGCGTGTGCCGTCGCCCGGTCGTGTGGGAGCGCCGCGGCCCGATGTGGGCACCCATCACCTCGGGCGGGAGCAGCATCGACGCGCCGCGCTGGATCGTCTGGCGTTCGAGGGCGTCGTTGCAGTCGCTGGTCCAGACGCGCTCGGTGCGTTCGAGGATCGCCAGGTCGATGCGACCTCCTCCGCTCGCACACGACTCGAACTCGACCGACGGATGCCTCGAGCGCAGCGAATCGAGCATGGCGTACACCGCCAGCGTCTGGGCGTGCGTGCCTGCGGAACCGGTGGCGCCCGACCCTTGGACGTGGTCGCGGTTCATGTCCCACTTCACGTAGGCGATGTCGTGATCGCGCAGCAGCGCGTCGAGCTGGCCGAGGACGTGCGCGAACGCGTCGGGGTTCGCGAGGTCGAGGACGAGTTGGTTGCGCCCGAGTACCGGCTCGTACCCGTCGGTCGTCAGGGCCCACTCGGGGTGTGCCCGGTACAGCTCGCTGTCGGGGTTGACCATCTCCGGCTCGACCCAGATCCCGAACTCCATTCCGAGGCCCGTCACGTGGTCGATCAGCGGCGCCAACCCGTCGGGGTACACCTCGGGCGACACCCACCAGTCGCCGAGACCCGACGTGTCGTCGCGACGCGAACCGAACCAGCCGTCGTCGAGCACGAACCGCTCGATGCCGACCTCGGCCGCGACGTCGGCCAGCTCACGAAGGCGGACGAGGTCGTGATCGAAGTAGACCGCCTCCCAGGTGTTCAACAGCACCGGTCTCGGCGTGGTGGGGTGCGCCGGGCTCGACCGCACCGCCCGGTGGAATCCCCAGGTGGCCGGCGTCAGCCCGTCGGACGAGAACACCCCGACCACCTCCGGTGTGGTGTAGGACTCACCGGGCTCGAGCACCACCTCGCCGGGGTGCAGCAGCTCACCCGCCTGCAGGTAGCGCCGGCCGTCGGCGAGGCGCTCGGCGAGCATCGTGTGGTTGCCACTCCATGCCAGGTGAACTCCGTAGACGTCGCCGGCCCACTCGCCGAAGCCGGCCGGCCCGGCGAACAGCAGCGGCGGGTGCTCGTGCGAGGTCCGACCGCGGAGGTGCTCGGACACGACGGCGCCGTGGTCCCACGCAGTGCGCTGCGGATGGAACTCACGTGCCCAACGCCCCTCGAACCGGAGCAGCTCGTCGGCTGCCTCGGGCAGCGGCAGGCTGACCGTCAGCGAGTCGAGCGAGTAGCGCCGGTCGGCGATGTTGGTGATCGTCACCCGCACGCCCACGACATCGGCGACCGAGATCTCCGTCGTCAGGGCGAGACCGGCGACGTCATCGAGCGAGTCGACGCTCAGGACGTTGCCAGAGAGGACACCGCCGGCGAGTCGGTGCGCCGTCGGGGCGAATCGGGGGGCCCAGTCGCGCCCACCACCCCGTCGCCCGGCGAGGCCAGGGCGGCCGACGAAGCCCTCGGCGTGGAGCGGCACGATGCTGACCGGCGCGACCGCGCCCAGCGCCCCGGCGACGGCGCGACGGCCGAGCACTGCGTCGAGCGCATCGAGATCAGGGGCGGCACCCAGAGCCTGGCCCCAGTACACAACGGTGGGCGTCGGCGTCGCGACGTCGACCACGAGATCGAACGAGGCGCCGCGGAGATGGACGAGATCTGGCACGAACGCAGTTTCACATGGAGAGCCAGAGCAGGACCGCCTTGACCCTGCGGTGGATCTCGTCCTCCTCGCCGAGACCGAGCTTCGAGAAGATCCCGTTGATGTGCTTGGCGACCGCCTTGTCCCCCAACACCAACCGGTCGGCGATCGCAGCGTTGTTGAGCCCTTCCGCGATCAGGCCGAGCACCTCGGTCTCGCGCGGTGTCAGCTGGTCGATCTCGGACGGTCGCTGCGACCGCGACGACACGAGCACCTCGACCACTTTCGGGTCGACCGCTGACTGGCCCGACGCAACCGACCGGATCGCCCGTTCGAACTCGTCGAGATCGGCGACCCGCTCCTTCAGGAGGTATCCGAGCCCGTCGGAGCCCTCGTCGAACAGCGCGATCACGTATTCGGGCTCGACGTACTGGCTCAGCACGAGCACGCCGACCCCGTCGCGTTCCGCTCGGATCTCGATGGCGGCGACGATCCCCTCATCGGTGAGCGTCGGCGGCATCTGGATGTCGGTGACGACCAGATCCGGCTCGTGGTCCGCCACGGCACTGCGAAGTTCGGGGAGGTCGGAGCACTCGGCGACCAGTTCGATGTCGTCGATCGCGTCGATCATCGCCGCGATGCCGTTGCGGATGAACACGTTGTCGTCCGCGACGACCACTCGCAGCGTCGTCATCGGCCGCCTCGGGCGACCGATGCACCTCGGTCGAGGTCGTGCTCGGCGGTGCCATCGTCGGAAGCGAAGGCCTGGCCGGCGGTGACATCGCCCGAGCGGGCGGGGCGATCCGCAACGCAGACCGACAGTTCCACGGTGGTGCCACGTCCGATCACGCTCTCGATGGCCACCTCGCCGCCCACGGCGCCGATGCGGTCACGCATGTTCTCGAGGCCGCGGCCAGCGCCGGCAGCTCCTGTCGGGTCGAAGCCCGGACCCGTGTCCGACACGGTCGCGATCAGCGTCTCGCGGTCATCGACCGTGGCACACCGCAACCGGATCGTCACCTCGAGGCCGTCGCCGCCGTACTTGGTGGCGTTCTGCACGGCTTCCAGGCAGCAGAAGTACAGCGCAGCCTCGATCGCGGCGTCGAACCGGCCGATGCCGTCATCGACGACCACCGTCCGCGGCCCGTTGCGACGGGCGACAGCGGTGAGTGCCGACGGCAGCCCACGCATCTTGAGCAGTGGTGGGTAGATGCCGTGAGCGAGCCGACGAACTTCCTCGATCCCGGCTTCGAGGTCGTCGGCCAGGGCATCGAGGGCATCGACGTCGACATCGCCGCTGCGGCGCGCCGAACGAGCAGCGAGACGCAATTGCACCAGCACGGCGACGAGCCGCTGCTGAGCGCCATCGTGGAGATCGCGTTCGATGCGACTCCGTTCGGCGTCGGCGGCGCTCACCAGGCGGCTGCGGGACCGGCGGAGCTCGGCGTCGGACTCCCGGAGTCGAGCGTTGGCGTCGAGAGCCTCGTTCAGGACGATCGTCTGCTGGCGGTTCGCCCGCCACACGATCAGGCTCAACGGCACGATGTGCGCCACGAGGACCACGATGCACAGCCACTGCCAGACCCACGGCTCGACCTTCAGTTCGAGTTCGAAGACGTTCTGCAGGTACCCCGCCATGCCGGCCAGCAAGGTCACCGCCATTGCCGCTGCGACCATCAACGGAAACCGCCGCTCCGGCAGCTGCGTCGACACCAGCGCGATCGGCATGATGATGTTGACCATGGCGATCGGCAGGGTGATCGGCAGCACGACCACGAACACGAGCGACACGAGCCACTTGCTCGAGGTGAACAGCACGATCGCTCGTTCGATGTCACCGCGGTCGATCGCCGGGATCGCTCGGCGACGCAACATGCTCAAGCCGAAGAAGACACCACTGAGGGCCAGCAACAACGGCTCCCGATCAACGAACGCCCAGAGCACGAGCGGGAACGCGATGGCGATCCACGAAGCCCGCTGTTCCGACACGACAGCCGCACGGAACTGCTCCCGGGTCGACCGGGTCATCGGGCCGGGTGGCCTGACCGCATCATCGGCACCCGGTCGCATCGAGTCATGGTAGGAAACTTCAGCGCACGACTCGACGACCGAGCTTCGGGAGCAATCCGTGAAGCACTTCCGGACCGAACGAGGTCTTGGAGAGGAACTCGATGACCGGAGGTGCTGCGGCGTCGTCGGGCAGGTCGGCCTCGTCGATCGTCGACAGGTACGCAACCGGCAGATCGGGCCACGCCTGTGCGATTCGAGCCCGCACCGCCGGACCGTCGAGATCGTCGAGGTTCACGTCGAGCAGCACCAGTCCGAGTTCGCCGCCTCGTTCGATGATCTGCTCGGCGGCGTAGACCCCGGAGGTGGCGCAACCGACGACCCGGAAGCCGTCGGTCGCGCCGATCACCGCCGCTGCAGCTCGGAGGAACGGGATCTGGTCGTCCACCAGGAACACCGCAACGTCGGACCACTCCGTCACGAGCGGGTGACCGTGCCGGCGATCGGATCGACGTCCCAGCTCCAGTTCAGGTCGCTCACACAGTCGCGCATCCTGTCGCTGCTGGAGTCCTTGACGCCGTCGATGTAGAAGTCGATCTGGAACTCGGCCCCCCAGCACGGGAGCTTCCAGAAGTCGAGCATCAGCGTGCCGTTGCGGTCGTCCAGCAACTCGGTGAGGTTGATCCGGTCGATCGACTCGGCGCCGAACTTGAGGTCGGCACCGGTGCCGGCGATCCGCTGACCGTCGAGATGCAGCGACGCTTCGCCGACGACACGGGTGACCTCGACGACGATCTGCGAGAGCTCGGGCGCGGGCGGCAGCGTCGTCGTGGGCAGCGGCAACGTGGTGACCGGCGGCGGGGGCGGAGGAGGCGGCGGGGGCGGAGGAGGCGGCGGGGGCGTGCGACCGACGTCGAAGGCGGCGAGGGTGCGACCGACGTGGAGGGCGGCGGCGGGGGCGGCGGCTCGGTCGACTGGGTGGGCGGCGGCTCGGTCGACGACGGCGCGGGATCGGCCGGCGGCTCGGTCGACTCGGTGGGCGGCGGTTCCGTCGACGACGG
This sequence comes from Ilumatobacteraceae bacterium, assembly GCA_963698565.1. Classification (GTDB taxonomy): domain Bacteria; phylum Actinomycetota; class Acidimicrobiia; order Acidimicrobiales; family Ilumatobacteraceae; genus Sva-07. Next base: position 106,423 of record CAVORH010000040.1, on the reverse strand, counting down.
CGCGGGATCGGCCGACGGCTCCGTCGACGGAGGTACCACCACCGGGGGCAGCGCCTCGCTGCCCGACGCAGTGGAGGTGGAGCTGAACGCCGCACCGGCGGCGAGCACGAAGGCGAGCACGAGCGTCACGCCGATGGCGATGATCGCGTAGAGCTGGTTTCGGCTGATGTAGTGCCCTGACGGCTGGTTCGGCGTGGGTGGGAGTGGCGATGTCTGGTTCATGACCCCATCGTCCGCGACTGCGCAGCTCGACGACAGAGTGCCCAGGGACGAATGCGAGGTGGTGCAGGCACTACCCCGGTCCGGGTCGCGCGCCCACTCCGTCGAGCGGCCACAATGGAGGCACCACCGGGAGAGGTCCCCGACCACCAGGAGCGTCACTTGGCCACCGTCACCTTCGACAGCGCAACACGGACCTACCCGGGCGGCGAGACGCCGGCCGTCGACTCGCTCGATCTCGAGATCGGCGACGGCGAATTCCTCGTGCTGGTCGGACCGTCGGGCTGCGGCAAGTCGACGACGCTGCGCATGCTCGCCGGTCTCGAACCGATCGACGACGGTTACGTCCACATCGGTGGCCGCGACGTCACCTTCGTGCCGCCGAAGGACCGCGACATCGCCATGGTCTTCCAGTCGTATGCGCTGTATCCGCACATGACCGTGGCCGAGAACATCGGGTTCCACCTGAAGATCAAGAAGATGAAGAAACGCGAGCGTGCGACGCGCGTTCGCGAGGCGGCTCGGATCCTCGACCTCGAGGACCTGCTCGACCGCAAGCCCGCGAACCTGTCGGGCGGACAGCGCCAGCGCGTGGCGATGGGACGCGCCATCGTGCGCGAGCCACAGGTGTTCCTGATGGACGAGCCGCTGTCGAACCTCGACGCGAAGCTCCGTGTTCAGACGCGGACCCAGATCGCCGCCCTGCAGCGCTCGCTCGGGGTGACCACGGTCTACGTCACCCACGACCAGATCGAGGCGATGACGATGGGTGACCGCGTCGCGGTGATGCACCAGGGGGTGTTGCAGCAGTGCGCCACGCCCCGCGAGCTGTTCACCGATCCGGTCAACGCCTTCGTCGCCGGGTTCATCGGCTCACCGGCGATGAACCTCCTCGCGGCACGCACCACCGAGGCGGGAGCCACACACGGTTCACTGACCGTTCCACTGACGCCCGCACAGCGCGCCGCACTGTCGTCGCCTGCGGTGACGATCGGCGTGCGGCCGAACGATCTCGACATCGCCGACCTCACCAATGACGGCCTCGCCGCCTCGGTGGAGTTCGTCGAGGAACTCGGCTCCGAGGCGTTCCTCTACTGCGTCGCCGACGGCAGCAACGAAGCGGTGGTCGCCCGCACGGACGGCCTCAGCAGCCTCCGCCCGGGCGATCGGGTCGACCTGGTCCCGCGACCTGCGGGTGTCTATCTGTTCGACACCGCGACCGGGTTGCGTCTCACGGCCTGACACGGCGAGCGCCCCGTCGCCGGTCGGCTGGATCTCGGACGGCTACGGCTCGGTCGGCGACGTCTCGTCGTCGGTGCCGTCATCGGTGCTGTCGTCGGTGCTGTCGTCGGGCACGACCGCCGAGAGGTCGTCCTCCTCCGACTCCCCGGACCGATCGTCCGAACCGCCGACGATCGGCTCCGGGATCGGGTGCCGGCGCATCCACAGCAGCACGACCACGCCGATGACCACGGCGGCGAGCGCCACGATCTGGTTGAGGCGGAGCCCGAAGAACTCGTCGGCGCGATCGATCCGAAGTCCCTCGACCCAGAAGCGGCCGGTGCCGTAGCCGATCACGTACATCACGAAGAGCTGGCCGGGAGCGGGCCGCCACTTCCTGTCGATCCACAGCAACACCAGACAGAGCCCGAGGCTCCACAACGACTCGTAGAGGAACGTCGGGTGGAACGTGGTGCCGACGGCGTAGCCGGCTTCGAGGTGGTTGGCGTCGATCTGCAGCGCCCACGGCAGATCGGTGGGGCGGCCGTAGAGCTCCTGGTTGAAGTAGTTGCCCCATCGACCGATCGCCTGGGCGAGGGCGATGGCCGGAGCCGCGCACGTTGCACCGACCGCGATCGGGATGTTCCGCCGCTGCGCCATGTACATGCCGACCGCGGTTCCGAACAGCAGCCCGCCCGGGATGCCCAGGCCCCCGTTCCAGATCGCCGGGATCTCGCCCCAGTTGTTGCGGAAGCGGTCGTAGTCGGTGACCACGTGGTAGAGCCGGGCACCGATCACTCCGGCGAGCACGGCCCAGATCGCGATGGCGCTCGCGTCGTCCTTGGTCCCGACCCCGCGTTCTTCGAGGCGCTTGCCGAACAGCCAGACGGCTGCGACCACGCCCAGCGCGATCATCAGCCCGTACAGGTTCAGGCTCAGTGGCCCGATGTCGATCGAGTTGAACGACGGACTCGGGATCTCGGCCAGCACGGTCAGCCCGCGGTGACGCGAGCGACGAACTCGCCGGCTCGTCGGTTGATCTCGTCGGCGTCGTAGTCCTGGGTGGCCACGTGGTAGCTGCGCTCGAGCCACACGTGCTCGACGTCACCGCCGTAGTTCACCGCCAGGTGCTCGCTGTTGACCGGCTCGACGACGTGGTCCTGTCGTGACGTGATCAGGAGCAGCGGCATGGTGAGCTCGCCGTACCGATCGGTCATGGGCGTGATGCCGTCGTGCATGAACGACAGCATCGGCCGCAACGGCAGCCCGTCGTAGGCGATCTCGGTCTGATCGGGATCGGCGATGTCACCGCCGATCGCCGGCGCCACCTCGGTGCCTTCGGCGACCATCTCGGCGATCATCTCGAGGACGGCGGGTGGCTGGGCGATCGTCGCGGGGTTGATGCAGACGAGACCCACCACGTTCGGGAGGTTCATCCCCGCCCACAGCGTCAGTGCGCCACCCATGCTCAGACCGACCACGACGATCGAGTCGGTTCGCTCGGCCAGTCGACCATGGGCTGCGGCGACCTCCGCGGTCCAGTCGGCCCAGGTCGTGTCGAGCATGTCGACGATCGTCGTGCCGTGCCCGGGGAGCCGGGGCATCTCGACGTGATGGCCGAGGGCGGCCATCGCCTCGGCGACGCCGCGCATCGACGATGGGTTGCCGGTGAACCCGTGGAGCACCAGGACACCGACATCGGTCGTGCCCTCGTGCGACATCGGTTCGGCTCCGGGGAGAATCGGTGGCGTCGTCATGGGTGTCGTTTCTACTCGGTCGAGCCCCACTCCGGAACCCCACCCACCCGAAGTTCGCAACGGTGACGCCGGGGGTCAGACCCCCGGCGTCACGGTCGAACCCCCGATGCCAGGGTCAGCGGTAGGGGTCGTTGTCGCTGAGGGGCTCGTCCCACCAGTCGTCGGGGACGGTGGACGCCTCCCAGTCGGGGTCGGGATAGATGCAGTCGACCGGGCAGGCGGGCAGGCACTTGTCGCATCCGCTGCACAGCTCCGGGATGATGATCACGTCGGCGCCGTGGTTGAAGATCGCACCGAAGTGCGGCGGGCAGTGCCGCAGGCAGGCGTCGCAGTTGATGCACTCGGACATCTCGATGCGCAAGGGCACGTTCCGCCACTTCTCGTTGCGCCTGCGCGCCTCGATGCGCTCGTCTCGAGTGCCGGACATCGCGGTCATGGTAGCCACGGGCCCGCAGCCGATCTTGACCCACGGGTCAAGATCGGTTGGACTGTCCGCCGTGACGAACGCCGGCCGACTCGACTCCCCTGCGTCCCGGGAGCCCGCTGACGAGCGCCGTCACACCGAGCACGGCCTCGAACGCAAACAGCAGCTGCTCGCTGCCGCAGCGGAACTGTTCGCCGATCGCGGCTACGCGGCCACACGGATCGCCGACATCTGCGCTGCGGCCGGCGTCGCCAAGGGACTCTTCTACTGGTACTTCCCGACGAAGGGCGACCTCTTCGCCGAACTCGTGCGCACGATGCGCCTCCGGTTGCGACGCGCCCAGGGGGCCGTGCTCGATCCGTCCACCTCGGCGGTGACACGTCTCGCCGACGGGGCCGAGGCGAGCGTCCGATTCATGGCCGACCACGCGGCCTACTTCGCGCTGCTCGATGTCGAACGCACCGATCCCGACGTCGCCGGGGTCCTCGACGAGGGAGCCGGCGTCTATCTCGACGACGTGCAGCGACTCGTCGAGGAGGGGCAACGGGCCGGCGACATCGCCGACGCGCCATCGCGGCTGATCGCGGTCGGAGTGCTCGGCGCGGTGTCGTCGTTCTCCAACTCGTACCGCAACGGACGCCTCGGCGACGACGTCACCGTCGACGACCTGGCCGCCTTCGTGCGTCGCTGGGTGGCCAACGCGCTGCGCTGACCATCCGATCTGACGGGCCGATCTGACGGGCCGAGCCGGCGGGTCAGCCGAGCTGGGGAGCGAGATCGGGATGGCGGGCAACCATCACCTTGACGAACGCGTCGACGAGATCCGGCTGGAACTGCGTACCGGAACCGGACATCACGAACCGGACGGCCTCGGCGGGGTTCCACTCGCGCTTGTAGACGCGCCGGGTCGACAACGAGTCGAACACGTCGGCGATCGTGACGATGCGACCGGACAACGGGATCGCCAGGCCGCTGAGGCCGTTGGGGTAGCCCGACCCGTCCCACCACTCGTGATGCGACCAGGCGACCTCGGCCGCGAGGGTGAAGAGTTCGGTGGACACCCCGGACAACAGTCGCCGTCCGAGCACCGTGTGCTGCTTGACCTCGTCGTACTCGTCGACCGTGAGCGGACCGGGCTTGAGCAGCACCGTGTCGGACACCGCGACCTTGCCGATGTCGTGGAGGCGGGCCGCGAGACGCAACCGTTCGCACCACTCCGGCGCCTGACCGATCGCGTGGCCGATCTCCGCGGCGAGGTCACCGACCGCATTGGTGTGCTTGGTGGTGTTGCCGCCTCGGAACTCGGCGAGCGCCGCAACCCGTTCGTACGCCTCGAGGTGGTACGCATCGACGTCGGCGTGCTCGGCCGCATAGTCGGCAATGAGGCCGGTGGTCTTCAACCTGGTGATCTCGGCGAGCTGGCGGGCCGACTCGTTGTCGTGGGCCACCTGGATCGTGCGGAGCCGGAGATCGGCGGCGTCGGTGAAGATCTCGCGATGGAGCGCGAAGTGCCGCTCGCGGTGTTCGAGCGCTTCGGCGAACCGCCCGGCCTGTTTGCAGGCGATCGCCAGGAGATCGTGCAGTTCGAGTTCGAGCTCGCGGTGGTCGGTGCGATCGGCGAGATCGAGGGCGGCGAGCAGCGTCGCGATGGCACCATCGGCGTCGCCGTTGCGCAACGCGACCCGACCCTCGGACACCATGACCCCGAGCTGTTCGGCAGCGCTGAGCTGCTCGCCGGCGGTCGCCCGCCGGCCCCAGTCCTGTCGGGCCTCCGAGAAGCAGGAGTCGGCCCCGGCGCGATCGGCCACTCCCGCATGCGCCTCGGCGAGGTCGGCGAGCAGGCTGCCGACCAGCGCAGGAGCATGCACACGAGCGAGATCGACCGCCCGGCGTCCGAGCCCGATCGCTTCGAGGTGTTCGCCACGTCGCCCCCGGATGCGAGCGAGGTTGCCGAGCACCATGGCATCGACGTCGGGTCGGCCCAGCGCCTCGTTGACGGCGAGGGCGTTCTCGTACGTGCTGATCGCGCGGTCGTAGTCGGCCATCGACTGGTAGATCGCCGCGATCGAGTGCAGGATCCGTCCCTCGTCGACGGCGTGCTCGGTGGCTCGGTACACCTGGAGCGCTCGCAGACAGTTGTCGAGCGCACCGGGATAGTTGCTGGCCTGGTAGTAGACGACCCCGATCAGGTGGAGCGACCACGCGAGGGTGAGGCTGGCCTCGTTGGGCTCGGCGAGCTCGACCGCCTCCGACGCCAACGCGAAGGCGTACTCGCTGCGCCCACGCTGGTGGGCGATCGACGCGAGCTGGTACAGCGCCTCCGCTTCGGGGCTCCGAAGGTCGTGGGCCCGGGCCACCACGCGTGCGTCGAGGGCGAGCTGGCGAGCTCGGTCGACGTCCGAGGCACGGCAGCGCGCGGACTCGTCGAGCAGGGAACGCACACGCTGCTGCTCGACAGTGATCGCTGCCGTCGACGTTTTCTGCACCCTGATTCCTCGCTCCGCCAAGATCGGACTTCGCACGCCGATCGGGGTACGACAGTAACCGGTGGGCTGGCCCTCGGACAGGACCTCAGATGATCTTGAACAACACCAGACCGCGCCGCCCGCGCAACCGCGGTGCGTATTCTGACCACCGCTATGCGAGCACACCCGGGCGCCAGGCGCGTCGACCGTGGAGCGATCTGGGCCTTCGCGCCCGTCGTCGCCATCGTGCCGTTCAGCCTGCTCGCGCTCTTCGTGATCTGGTTGCCGATCGGCTGGTTGACGCCGCTGTCGTTCTGGTGGTTCGTGCTCGGATTCCTGCTCGCCGGGTTCGCACTGTTCGTGCGCCCGATCCAGGTCGTCGTGCTCACCCCCATCCTGGGCGCTCGCGTTCCATCGGCGACCGAGGCGGCGATCATCGAGCCGCTCTGGGGCCAGATCGCGCAGGCCAACCACCTGCCCGCCAGCCGGTACGTCGTGCGGGTGCTCCCGTCGGACGAGCTGAATGCCTACGCCTGCGGGGGCCACCTCGTCGTCGTCACCACCTACGCGGTCGACGAGCTGTCCGACGGCCAACTCCGCGGTGTCCTCGCCCACGAACTGAGCCACCACCTGGGGCTGCACACCGTGTCGATCACGATCGGCCACTGGCTGTCGGCACCGGTGGTACTGCTCGCCCGCATCGGCTTCTTCCTCGAGAACGTGGCGCATGCCGCGGCGCAGAGCTTCGGGCGTGACTCACCGCTGGTCGCCACCGTCGGTGCCGTGCTCGCGGTGATCTTCAGCGGGTTGTCCTGGGTGTTCACGGCGGCGTTGCGCGGAAGCGACGCGCTGGCGAACCTGGTCGGGCACGCGTCGGAGTTCGAGGCCGACCGTCGGGCCGTGCGGATGGGCTTCGGTCGCGAGCTCGCCAGCGCACTGCGTCAGATCCTGGCGGCGGGCACCGGGAACCGCACCCGCGGCTGGCGGGCCCGCCTCGGTGCGTCACACCCACCCGCTCGGACCCGCGTCGCCCGCATCGAGGCGCTGATGCGCCACCCGGCGCTCTGAGCGCTGGCGGCCGTTCGCCGACCTGCCGGCGTCATGCGGTGATCGGGGCGACGATGGCGTCGAGCACGGCCACCAGGTCAGCTGGCGCCAACCCGATGTCCATGCCCCGCTTGCCGCCGCTGACGTAGACCGTGTCGAACAACTCCACCGTCTCGTCGAGCACGGTTCGCAGCTGCTTGCGCTGGCCGATGGGACTGATGCCCCCGACGATGTAGCCCGACGAACGCTCGGCTCGGGCCGGCTCGCACATCACCGCCTTCTTCGCCCCGACCGCGGCCGCCACGCGCTTCATCGAGAGCTTGCAGCTGACCGGGACCACGGCGACGACGAGTTCGTCGTCGGCGACCACGACGAGCGTCTTGAACACCTGGTCGTACGGCAGTCCCAGCGCCTCGGCCGCCTCCCGCCCGAAGTCGTGCAGGTCGTCGCCGCGTTCGTACTCGTGGATCGTGTGCTCGATGCCGGCGGCGGTGAGCGTCACGACAGCAGGGGTCACGCGGACACTGTAGGACCGAGCCCGGACGGGCCGCCGCGACATCCCACCGGGCGGTATGGTCGCCGCCGTGCGCTTGACCATCGATCCGTCGACCTCACCGGACGACTACGAGTTCGCCCACCGCATCCGGGTGCGGTTCGTCGAGACCGATGCGATGGGGATCGTGCACCACAGCAACCACCTCGCCTACTTCGAGGAGACACGTGTGGCGTACTTGCGCCACATCGGACATCCGTTCACCGAGTGGCGCGACGCCGGGCTCGAATCGCCCGTGTTGGAGTCGTTCGTGCAGTACCGCCAGCCGCTGGAGTTCGACGAGGAGATCGACGTCCACGTGGCGCTGGCCGGCGCCACGCGTGCCACGTTCCAGATGGCGTATCTGATCACCGTCGACGATCCCGACGGCGTGGCGCAGGTGCGCGCCACCGGGGTGACCGTGCACGGTTGCGTCACTGCGGACGGACGCCCGACCCGGCTCCCCGGTTGGCTCACCGAGATGGCCACCGCTCGCTGACCCACCACCGGCCACGAGTTCCGGCGTGACCCGCACGCGTCCGGGCGACGGGTTCCCCGGGTCGTCGGACGAGCGTCGTGATCGGTACGTTCGAGGGAATGGCCGACACCGCAACGCCGACCCGTGTTCCACTCGTCGAGTACCTCGTGCTCGACGACGGCGACCCCCACCTGGTGGCAAACGAGTGCACCAACTGCGGTGCGCGATTCTTCGATCGGCGCAATGCGTGCGCCGCCTGCTTCCGGACCGACTTCCGCCAGGTCCCGATCGCCACCGAGGGCGAGCTGCGCACGTTCACGATCGTCGCGTTCGCGGCACCGGGCGTCGAGGTGCCCTTCGTCTCCGGCGTGATCGACTGCGACGGCACGAGCGTTCGCGGCAACCTGCGCAACGTCGAGCCCGACGCCGATCACGTCCACACCGGCATGAAGGTCCGCCTCACCACCTACTCGCTCGGCACCGACGACCACGGCACCGAAGCGATCGGCTTCGCCTTCGAACCCGCCTGACCCCAACCCACGCGCCCCAACCCCACGTTTGCGTTGCATTCTCGGTGGCCCGGTCCACCGAGAGTTCGACGCAAACGACTGAGCACCACCTGAACGGAGTACCGACATGAGCGCCAGCGACGAGATCTGGATCCTCGGGATCAACATGACCAAGTTCGGCAAGCACACCGACCGCGACGTCGTCGACCTCGCATCGGAGGCCGTGATGGCCGCGCTCGCCGACGGCGGGGTCACGATGGCCGACATGGGCGTGATGGCGGCGGGCAACCTCATGGGGTCCGGGGGCATCGGCCAACAGATCCAGAAGCAGGTCGGCCAGACCGGCATCCCGGTCTACAACGTGTCGAACGCCTGCGCCACGGGCGCCACGGCACTGCGCACGGCGATCATGTCGATCAAGGCGGGCGAGTCCGACATGGGCCTCGCCGTCGGCGTCGAGAAGCTCGCCGGTGTCGGTCTGCTGGGCGGTGGCGGCCGCGCCAAGAAGGACGGCAACGAGTGGGAGCCACAGGGTCGCTTCGGCGCCGTCACCTCCACCGACGGCCGCATCGGCACCGACACGATGCCGGGCGTGTTCGCCCAGGTCGGCATGGAGTACGGCCACAAGTACGGCGGCGCCGACTTCGAGCTGTTCGCCAAGATCTCCGAGAAGAACCACGCCCACTCCACGCTCAACCCGTTGGCGGCCTACTCGAAGCGCTTCACCCTCGAGGAGATCATGGGCGACATGATGATCGCCTACCCGAACACGCGCCCGATGTGTTCGGCGAACTGCGACGGCGCCGCGGCCGCCGTCGTCGTCAGCGGCGAGAAGCTCAAGACACTCTCACTCGAACAGCAGCGGCGCGCCGTGAAGGTGTCGGCGTCGGTGCTCACGTCCGACCCGTGGCAGGAGGCCTGCCAGGTGCTCCCCGACGTCAACACCCTCACGCGCAATGCGGCCAGGACCGCCTACGAGCAGGCCGGCATCGGCCCCGAGGATCTCGACCTGGTCGAGCTGCACGACTGCTTCGCCACCGCCGAGCTCGTCCACTACGACAACCTCGGACTGTGCGAGGAGGGCGGCGCCGTCGACTTCTTCAACTCGGGTGCCCCATGGCGCGACGGCTCGATGCCGGTCAACGTGTCCGGCGGCCTGCAGTCGAAGGGGCACCCGATCTCGGCGACGGGAATCGCCAACATCTGGGAGGTCTGCCACCACCTTCGCGGTGAGGCCGGCGACCGTCAGATCGAGGGCGCCAAGGTCGGTCTCGCCCACGTGATCGGGCTCGGCTCGGCGTGCGGCGTCCACATCCTGGAGAAGTCCGCCGCCTGAAATGAGACGTGGGGTCTGACCCCACGTCTCATTTCAGCGGGCGAGGGGTGGGACCACCACGACCGGGCGGTCGCAGTGGTGCACGACGTGATGGCTCGTGCTGCCGAGCGCCTGTTCGTCGCCCACACCACGCGACCCGACGACGACGAACGACGCGTCGAGGTCACGGCCCATGTTCAGCAGGACGTCCGCGGGACTGCCGTACACGATCTCCGCGCGCCACCGCAGCGACGGATCCGCCTGCAGCGACCGACACCACTCGTTGCGGAGCAGACGTTCGATGTCGTCGCGGTGGCCCTCCGAGGGAACATGTCGACCTTCGATCACGGTCATCAGGCCCAAGGCGTGGAACACGACCAGATCGGCGTCCAGGCAGCGCGACATGTCCGCCGCCAGAGCGAGCGCTCGCTGCGCATTCGGCGATCCGTCGACGCCGACGATCACGGGGCCGTGCCCGAGCTTCGCTCCGCCGCCGGTCTCGTCGTTGCTGCTCACTGTCGACATCGTGGTCTCCCTCGGCATCCCGGGACGCTCCCGGCTCCACGAGGATCCTAGAGTCATCAGCATGGCCACCCTCGAGTTCCTCGGCGCTGCTCGCACGGTCACGGGGAGCCGCTTCCTGGTTCGAGCCGATCGGTCGACCGTGCTCGTCGACGCGGGCCTGTTCCAGGGCGCGAAGCGCGACCGCCTGGCCAACTGGGAGCCGTTCCCGGTCGATCCCTCCACGATCGACGCCGTCGTCGTCACCCACGCGCACATCGACCACAGCGGCTGGCTGCCCGGACTGGTGCGCGACGGCTTCACCGGCCGGATCGTCGCCACCGCCGACACCTGCAGGCTCTGCGAGATCCTCCTGCCCGATGCGGCCCACCTCCAGGAGGAACAGGCCCGCTTCGCCAACGAGCGAGGCTTCTCCAAGCACAAGCCTGCCCTGCCGCTGTACACGTCGGAGGACGCCGCCGCCACCATTCCGCTGTTCGTGCCGGCCGACTTCGACCGTCCGGTCGCCGTCGCACCCGGGATCACGGCCCGCTTCACCCGAGCCGGGCACATCCTCGGTTCAGCCAGTGTGCATCTCACCATCGATGACGTCGAGCGGGCGACCCTGCTCGTGAGCGGCGATCTGGGGCGCGGCAGTCACCCGCTCCTCAGTGGACCGGACACGCCGCCGGCAGCCGACACCGTGCTGATCGAGTCGACCTACGGCGATTCGCTGCATCCGGAGTCGTCCGAGGAGATCGGACAGCTCGCCGAACTGATCACCCGGACCGCCGGACGTGGCGGCACGATCCTGATCCCCGCCTTCGCCGTCGACCGCACCGAGGTCCTGCTGGTCACGCTGCAATCGTTGATGTCCGAGGGGCGCATCCCCGAACTCCCGGTCTACGTCGACAGCCCGATGGCGCTGCGCGTGCTCGATGTCTACCGCGCCGCCTCTCCCGGCATCGACTTCGATCCGGGCGGCGGGCTGCACGAGTGCCCGACCGTCGAGGACTCGAAGTCGCTCAACGAGCTGAGGGCGCCGTCGATCATCATCTCGGCCTCGGGGATGGCCTCGGGCGGCCGGGTCCTCCATCACCTCGCACGGCTGCTGCCCGACCACCGCAACTCTGTCGTGCTGTGCGGGTTCCAAGCCGCAGGAACACGCGGCCGGTCGCTGTCGGACGGCGCTCGGACGGTGAAGATGCTCGGCCGCTACGTCCCCGTGCGCGCCGAGGTGATGCAGCTGCGATCGTTGTCGGTCCACGCCGATGCCGATGGGCTCGTCGCCTGGATCGATCGGCTTCCGCAGCGACCTCGCACCGTCTTCGTGGTCCACGGCGAACCCGATGCGAGCGAGCAGTTGGCCGAGCGTCTCGACGAGCAGGGCATCACCGCCGTCGTTCCTCACCAGTACGAACGCGTCCAGCTTCCCTGACACCGGTCGCCGTCCAGCGGCCGATGACGTTCGACTCTGCATCGCGGGGGTCCGACGGTGTTGCATGGTTGTATGGACGACAGACAGCAAGCGACCGAGATCCTGAGCGAGTCCCACTGCTGGGAACTGCTCGATGCCGCGGATGTCGGCCGTCTCGCGGTCGACATCGCCGGCCAGCCCGACATCTTCCCGATCAACTTCATCGTCGACAACGGCGGCATCGTGTTCCGCAGCGCGGCGGGCACCAAGCTCGCCGGAGCGGTCCTGAACCGATTCGTGGCGTTCGAGATCGATGGGTACGAACCGCACGACCGAATCGCGTGGAGCGTGGTCGTCAAGGGCCAGGCGCGAGCGATCGAGAAGATGCAGGAACTCTTCGATGCCGAGGACCTGCCGCTGTACCCGTGGCTCGCCTGGGACAAGCCGAACTTCGTCCGCATCGAGCCGACCGTCGTCACCGGCCGCCGCTACCACATCGTCGACGAGGCCGTCCCCGACAGCTCGATCGGCTGGGACGGCGCCGCCGAACGCCACGAGGAGTCACTCGCCGCCGAACCGGTGCCCGGCGCCCCGTTCCATCCCGGCGAGCCGAAGCTCCGCGCCGACTAGCGCCGGACCTCGTTGCGCACCGGACCGTCGCCGACGATCGACTCGACGTTCGACAACGTGGTCTCGGCGATCGCAGCGAGCGCCTCGCGGGTGAGGAACGCCTGGTGAGCGGTGATCAGCACGTTGGGGAACGTCAGCAACCGTGAGAACACGTCGTCGTCGATGATCTGTTCACTGCGATCCTCGAAGAAGAGTTCGGCCTCTTCCTCGTAGACGTCGAGCGCAAGGGAGCCGATCTGACCGGACTTCAACCCGGCGATCGCTGCCTGCGTGTCGATCAGGGCACCCCGACCCGTGTTGACGAGCATCGCGCCGCGCCGCATCGCGCCGATCGCACCGTCATCGATCAGATGGTGGGTGTCGGGCGTGAGGGGGCAGTTGAGGGTGACGATGTCGCTCTCGGCGAGGAGCCGGTCGAGGTCGACGTACTCCACGCCGAGTTCGAGCAGGTGCTCGTCGCGGAACGGATCGACCGCGAGGACCCGGCACCGCAGATGCCACAGCAACCGTGCCACGATCGCCCCGATGCGACCCGTGCCGACGACGCCGGCGGTCTTGCCGGCGAGATCGACCCCGACGAGGCCATCGAGCGCGAAGTTGCCGTCGCGGACGCGGTTGTAGGCGCGGTGGATCCGACGGTTCAGTGACAGGATCAACGCCAACGTGTGCTCGGCGACGGCATTGGGTGAGTAGGCGGGAACGTGGACGACCGTCAGGCCGAGACGGGCCGCAGCCTCGAGGTCGACATTGTTGAAGCCGGCGCATCGCAGCGCGACCGCCCGGACGCCACCGGCGGAGAGCGCCTCGAGCACCGGGGACGAGAGATCGTCGTTGACGAACGCACAAACGGCGTCGGCGCCAGCCGCGAGTTCCACGGTCGACGACTCGAGTCGAGCATCGAGGAACACGAGGTGATGGGGCGGCGACACCCGTCGGTTCGCAGCATCGAAACCCTCACGGTCGTACGGCTTCGTGGAGAAGATCCTGATGTCGGCCACGGTTCAGCGGTGCCCGTCCGGTACCACGGCGACCGGCACGATCGCGTCCTGCAGCAGCCACGTGCTCACCGAGCCGAGCAGCTCGGCGGCGATCACCCCTCGTCCGCGTGCACCGACCACCACGAGATCGGCAGTCCGAGCGGCGTTCGCCAACGCGTGTCGTGGAGCGTCGAGCACGAACGAGCGCTCGGTGCGCTGCTCGGGGTCGATCGCATCGATCGCCGCGGTCAGCTCCTGCTCCTGCCCGGCGACTTCGTCGCCGAAGCGCTCGCGAGCGACGCGTTCGCCGAGCCACGGTGCGACGTCCATCGCCGCCACCACCGTGACCGTGGCGTCGTCCGGGCGGGCGAAGTCGATCGCCCAACGCAAGGCGGCCGCCGAGTTGTCGCTGCCGTCGAAGCCGACCACGACGCGCTGCGCCGGGCCCGCCTGCCAGTCACCGGGCACGACGACCACCGACGAGCGACCGTGCGTGGCGCAGTAGCGACTGACCGACCCGAGCCGGTGTTCTCGCAGGTCGCCGCTGCCCCGTTGACCCACCACGAGCAGATCGGCATGCTCGCTGGCGTCGACGAGCACGTGCCCGGGTTGGCCCTCGACCACCTCCGGAGTGACCGTCAGTGGCGTTGCGACCTGCTCGATCGCCACGTCGATGTCGTGACCCGCCGTTGCGGCGAGGCCGATCTCGTCGACGCCGAAGCCGCGCTTCGCGACGAAGAGCGACATCACCGCAGGGACATGGAAGGCACTCAGCGCCGTCAGCTCCGCTCCCCTGGCCGGCGCGTGTGCGGTGGCCCACCGCAAGGCGGTGACCGCCCCGTCCGATCCATCGACGCCCACGATCCATCGCTCAGTCATGCCTGGAGTATCGCCCGACGAACGACACGACGCCAGAGTCGGATGGCCACGGTGACATTGGGCCCTTCCCGCGCGAGCCGCGATTCGCACATGATCATGATGCACCCGACCGCTGAGCGAACAACGCACGCAGGGGTGCACTCGAGGGAGGTCTCATGGTTCAGCACCTGATCGTTCCGGTCGACGGTTCCGACGCGTCGTGGCGCGCCTTCGACGTCGCAGTGTCGTTGGCACGGCGATGCGATGCGACGGTCGCCCTGCTCGAGGTCGTCTTCGAACGTGACGAGGTCGACGCCGCGCGCGCCCGGCTCGACGAACGACTGGCCCAGCACGACACGGCCGGGATCACCGTCACCACGTCGGTGCACCTGGCGGCCGAGAGCATCGGTCAAGGGGTCGCCGACGAGGTCGAAGCACACCCCGAGGCCACCGTCGTGATGGCATCTCATGGGCGCGGTCGCTCGGCGGCGCTGCTCGGCAGCGTGACCGAAGAGCTCCTGCGGCTGGAGTACGGCCCGGTGGTCGTCGTCGGGCCGCGCTGCGAAGTGGGCGACTTCGGCGGTCCGATCATCGCGACAGTCGACGGATCCCGTGCATCGGAGTCGGTCCTCCCGCTCGCGGCTGCCTGGGGCATCGAGATGCATGCCGAACCGTGGATCATCGAGGTGGCCGATCCCGACTCCGCAGAGACCGCGGACATCGGACAATCGGCCTACACCGCGCGCCTGGCGCGACGGCTCGCCGCCGACTCCGGTCATCCCGTCCAGTTCGAGGTGCTCCGCGGCCACTCCGTCCACGACGAGGTCGCCGATTTCGCATCGTCACTCGGCGCGTCGCTGATCGTGGCATCGACTCACGGACGCACCGGCATGCCGCGGCTCGTGGTCGGCAGCACCGCGGCGGCCATCGTGCGCCACGCGGCGTGTCCCGTCGTGCTCCTTCGCCCGCCGCACGTCCAGGAGACCGAGCACTGAGACGAGACGCCCGACCCCGGTGCTTCGGGGCAGCGATCCAATAGCATCGTCCTCGAAATGGACTACGAGCAGTTTGCCGGCGCGCTCATCAACTCGTCACCCGACGGGCTGCTGCTCGTCGATTCCGACGGCCAGATCCTGCTGGCCAACCCTGGCGCGGCGGCGATGTTCGGACGGACCGTCGACGAACTCGTCGGCTCCTCGGTCGACGAACTCGTGCCCGCAGAGTTCCGCCACGATCACGCCGACCTCCGCGCCTCGTACGTGGGCCACGCAACGATCCGTCCGATGGGAACCGGATTGCGCCTGTTCGGCCAGAGCGCCGACGGCTCGATGTTCCCGGTGGAGATCAGCCTCAGCCCGGTGACGATCGAGGGATGCCAACAGACGATCGCCACGATCCGCGACGTCAGCGACCGGCAGGAGTCGGCTGCGGAGATGGCGATGCTGCTCGATCGTGAACGCATCGCTCGTGACCTCCACGACATGGTGATCCAGCGCCTCTTCGCCGCTGGAATGGGCCTCCAGGCCGTGCAGAGCCAGGCGCAACCACCCGCGGTCGCCGATCGCATCGCCAACACGATCAACGAGCTCGACGACACGATCCGCGAGTTGCGGGCCGCGATCTTTCGCCTCGGCCAGCAGGGCGAGCATCGGAGCCTGTCGGCGCAGCTCACCGAGTTGGTCCACGACCGCTCCCGACATCTCGGGTTCGAGCCCGCTCTACGGATCGTCGGCGACGTCGATCATCTGCCCGACTTCATCGCCGATCAAGTGGTGGCGACCCTCACCGAGGGCCTGTCGAACGTCGTACGACACGCGGTTGCCACCGCCGCATGGATTCACATCGACCACACCGGTGACCGGCTGTCGCTCACGATCGCGGACAACGGTTGCGGTCTTCCCGACTCGCCGAAACGCTCCGGGGGGCTGTCGAACATGATGTGGCGGGCAGCCGAACTCGGCGGGAGCTGCACCGTGGGGCACAACGAGCCACAGGGAACCACCCTGGTCTGGCAGATCCCCGTCTGACATCTGGCCACGGGCCTGGTGCCGGACGTGGCGTCACTGGTCGTTGCGGTGGCGCTCCTCGAGGCGTGCCGACAGGGCCGCCGCTTCGGTCCGACGCGACATCCCGAGCTTGGACAACAGGTTCGACACGTAGTTCTTGACGGTCTTCTCGGCCAGGTACATGTCCTGGGCGATCTGTCGGTTGGTGTAGCCCTCGCCGATCAAGTCGAAGATCCTGCGCTCCTGCGGCGTCAGATCGTCGAGCCGGCCCTCCTCGCTGTCGCGCAGGCGCCGAACGGCGAGCCTGACCTCGGCATCGTCGAGATACCGCCGACCGGCTGCCACCCCACGGATCGCGTCGATGAGTTCATTGCTGCGGATCTGCTTGAGAATGAACCCGGCTGCACCAGCGAGCCCGGCGTCGACCAGGGCCCGATCGCTGTCGAACGACGTCAGGATCAACGACCTGACCTCTGGATACTCCGAGGTGATCTGGCGACAGACATCGATGCCGTTGCCCTCGCCGAGACGAACGTCGAGCACGGCGACATCCGGACGGCACCGCCCGATCTCTGCGAGGGCCTCGTCCGCATCGCCGGCCTCGCCGACGACGGTGATGTCCGATTCGGCTTCGAGCGTGGCGGCGACACCGCGGCGAACGACTTCGTGGTCATCGAGCAGGAAGACGCGGATCATGGCCACATCTTCGCCGACCGGGCTGGTCGTGTCGATCACCGGTCGATCATCGACCTCCTCGGTCACCCGTGGAACGTTTCCGGAGGTGGTGAGGTCGGCGCCGGATCGTCGTCCAGCGGGACGACGGCGACCGGAAGGTGCACATGGTGCAGGATCCATGTCGACACCGACCCGAGCAGGGCGGATCCGACAGCCCCGTGCCCGCGAGCGCCGAGAACGACGAGGTCCGCACCGTCGGCCTGCGAGGCGAGCGCGGCACGAGGGGTCCCCCTGATGAACTCCCGTTCGAGGATCACGCGCCGTTGGATCGCCACCTCGTCCAGGGGCTCGACCAGATGGTGGAACCGCTCGGCGGCGAGGTCGCTCGCGTCGGGGAAGAAGAATGCATCGGAGCCGACGGCCAGGGGTGTGGCGTCCCACACCCACACCACGACCACGGTCGAACCCGGTGCAGCGAAGTCGACCGCCCATCGCAACGCAGCCATCGAGTTCGGCGAGCCGTCGAATCCGACGAGGATGCGGCGCGAGACGACCGGTTCGACGTCACCGGGCACGACGACGGTCGGGACACCGGCGTGGGTGGCGCACTGCGTGCTGGTCGATCCGAGCAACAGCCGAGCGAAACCACCGCGACCCCGGCTGCCGATCACGAGGAGTCCACCGGTCTCAGCCGCAGCGAGCAGGACCTCCGCCGGACCGCCGCGTCCGACGTACGCCTCGACGGGCAGGTCGAGTTGACCGCGGCACGACTCGGCCAGTCGCTCGGTGTCAGCGCTGGCCTGGTCCCGCAGTTCGATGTCGTCGAAGCTGAGAACCGCCGGGCTCGACATCGGGTAGGCACCGACGACCGGCGACTGCCACGCAGTGACCAGTTCCAGGTCCGTCGCTCTGCCGGGGGCGTGAGCGATGGCCCAGCGCAACGCGTTGGACGCGCAGTCCGATCCGTCGATCCCGACGATCCAACGTCCCGGATCGTGCTCCACCGTCTCGCTCCTCGCCGGCGCATCCGTCTTCACGTCGTCCTCTGTCATCACCATGTCGCTGTCCTTCCCCGGCGGTACTCCCCGAGCCATGGCAACGATCAAGCCACGAATCGACCGGGCCAGGCAGGGCCAAAGGTCATGCGGGCGATCGCCGATGACCTTGTTCCCTGGCACGTTCAACCGTGCTCACCCACCATGGGTTCCATGAGCGTTCAGGACTTCCCGGCCCACCGTTCGGAACTCCGGCAGGGCTACCGAGAGCTGATGGCTGCGATCCCGGCACAGATGAAGGGCTTCGGCGATCTGCACCGCTCCGCGGTCGCCGACGGCGCCCTACCGCAGGCCTCCAAGGAACTGATGGCGGTGGCAATCGCCATCGTGCAGCGCTGCGACGACTGCATCGCACTGCACATGCACGACGCGCTGCGAGCCGGAGCAACCCCGGAGCAGGCCCACGAAGCGATCGGTGTCGCCCTCCTCATGGGCGGCGGCCCGGCATCGACGTACGCGACCCACGCGATGCGAGCGCTGGAGCAGTTCTCGCCATGAGCACCCAGGCGACCGTCGACCCCTGGCTCGTCGACTACGACGCGACCGTCGCCGCCTTCGACTGGGATCGCGCCTGGGACGACCTCGGCGGTCGACCCGACGCCGAACACGGCGTCAACATCGCCGACCTCGCCCTCGACCGTCACGTGCGCGCCGGCCGAGGCGACCGCGTCGCGATCCGATGGATCGGCCGGGATCCCGACGACGTCGATGCACCGGTCGACCTGACCTATTCGATGCTGGCCTCACGAACCGACCGGTTCGCCAGCGCCCTCCGCAACAACGGCTTCGGTCCCGGCACGGGCGTCGCCACGCTCACCGGTCGGATCCCCGATCTGTACATCACCGCCCTCGGCACGCTCAAGGCCAAGGGCACGTTCACCCCGCTGTTCTCGGCGTTCGGTCCCGAACCGATCGCGCAACGCCTGCAGCTCGGACACATCCGAGTCCTGGTCACCACACCGATGCTGTACCGCCGGAAGGTGGCCGGCATCGTCGACCGCCTCCCCGATCTCGAACTCGTCCTCGTGTGTGGTGCCACGGAGGATCAGACAGCCGGCTCCTCGAACGGACACCGCGGCGGACCTCGCGTGATGTCGTTCGGAGCCTTCCTGAGCGACGCCGGCGCGACCTTCGAGATCGGCTACACCGACCCCGAGACGCCGGCGCTCCTGCACTTCACCAGCGGCACGACCGGCACGCCGAAGGGAGCGGTCCACGTGCACGGTGCGGTGGTCACCCATCACCTCACCGGTCGTCTCGTGCTCGACCTGCATCCCGACGACGTGTTCTGGTGCACCGCGGACCCCGGCTGGGTCACCGGCACCTCGTACGGGATCATCGCACCGCTCACCAACGGCGTGACCAGCATCGTCGACGAGGCGGACTTCGACGCCGAACGCTGGTACCGGATCCTCGAACGCCACGCGGTCGACGTCTTCTACACCGCACCGACGGCGATCCGGATGCTGCAGCGGCTCGGGCCCGAGCTCGCGGCGGCTCACGACTTCGCTGCGCTGCGCCTGCTCGCCAGCGTCGGCGAGCCACTCGATGCCGAGGCCGTCAAGTGGTGCGAGCGGGTGTTCGGGGTCCCCGTGCTCGACACCTGGTGGCAGACCGAGACCGGTGGGATCATGATCGCCAACTACCGGTCACAGCCCGTGCGAGCCGGGTCGATGGGACGCCCGTTGCCCGGTATCGAGGCGACGCTGTTGGCTCGCACACCCGACGGTGAACTCGTCACCGATGCCGACGGCGCACCGGTCGAGATCACCGACCCGGCCGCCTCCGGTGAACTCGCACTTCGGGCCGGTTGGCCGTCGATGTTCCGTGGCTATCTCGATCAGCAGGCCCGCTACGACGCGACGTTCGTCGACGGCTGGTACCGATCCGGCGACCTGGCGCGTCGCGACGCCGACGGGTACTTCTGGTTCGTCGGTCGGGGCGACGACGTCATCAAGACCGCCGGTCACCTGATCGGGCCGTTCGAGGTCGAGTCGGTGCTCGACGAACATCCCGCGGTCGTCGAGACCGGTGTCATCGGCAAACCCGACGAAACGGCCGGAACGATCGTCAAGGCGTTCGTGGTCCTCGCCCCCGGCCGCAACGCCGACGAGGAACTCCGTCGGGAGCTGCTCGGCCATGCCCGGTCGCGTCTGGGTGCAGCGGTTGCACCACGGGAGATCGAGTTCGTCGACTCGCTGCCGCACACTCGCAGCGGCAAGATCATGCGCCGACTCCTGAAGGCACGCGAACTCGGCGAGGACGAGGGCGACACGTCGGCACTCGAGTCGCCGGCATCGACATCCACATCGGCATCGACATCGGCATCGACAACGGGGGCGTCATGACCGCCGGCACCACGCCCGAGCACGAGCTGTGGCGTTCGCTGCTCGCCGACATGATCCGGGTACGGGTCTTCGAGGAGCGCTGCGCCGAGCTCTACGGCGAATCGAAGATCCGTGGCTTCCTGCACCTGTACATCGGCGAGGAGGCGATCGCCTCCGGGGTGATGAGCTGCCTGCAACCCGACGACGCCGTGTTGGCCACCTACCGCGAACACGGCCACGCGTTGCTGCGCGGCGTGTCGGCCGAATCGATCATGTGCGAGATGTTCGGCAAGGCGACCGGCTGCTCGGGCGGGCGCGGCGGATCGATGCACCTGTTCGACGCAGCGACGCGCTTCTTCGGCGGCAACGCGATCGTCGGTGGTCACCTCCCCGTCGCCGTCGGCCTCGGCCTCGCCGACCAGATCCTCGGGCGCTCGGGAGCGGTCACGGTGTGCTTCTTCGGTGAGGGAGCGGTCGCCGAGGGCGAGTTCCACGAGGCGATGAACCTCGCGGCGCTGTGGAACGTGCCCGTGCTGTTCTGCTGCGAGAACAACCGCTACGCAATGGGCACGTCGCTGCGCTCGAGCGAGTCGCAGATCGATCTCGCCCTCAAGGCGGCGAGCTACGCCATCCCCGCGTGGAGCGTCGACGGCATGGATGTGGCCGAGGTCCACCGGGCCACCACGAAGGCGCTCGCAGCGATCCGGGCCGATGGTGGCCCGATGTTCATCGAGTTCCAGACGTACCGATTCCGCGCCCACTCGATGTTCGACCCCGATCTGTACCGCGATCCTGCGGAAGTCGACCGGTGGAAGGAGCGCGATCCGATCGTGACGTTCGCGGCCCGCCTGGTCGCCGACGGCATCGCCACCGACGACGACGTCGAGGCGATGTGGGCGGCTGCGCGAGCCGAGACCGACGCTGCGGTGGAAGCCGCCGACGACGCGCCGCTGGAGCCGATCGACACCCTCACCGAACATGTGACCCGCCCCCGGAGCCTCACGATCAGCAGGGGCGAGCCGGGGGCGAGCGACGACGAACCGACGCGACGACGAACCGACCGATGACGAGGTGTGGCCGTGAGCGATCCCACCGCCGACGCAACCACTGTCGAGTCGCCCACGATGACCTACCGGGACGCGATGCGCGAGGCGATCCGCGATGCCCTGGCCACCGACGAGCGCGTGTTCGTCATGGGCGAAGACGTCGCCGACTACGGCGGCACGTACGCCGTCACCAAGGGCCTGTACGAGGAGTTCGGTCGCGATCGTGTGCGGAACACGCCGCTGTCGGAGTCCGGCTTCGTCGGCGCGGGAATCGGCGCGGCACTGGGCGGGTTGCGACCGATCGTCGAGATCATGACCGTGAACTTCAGCCTGCTCGCGCTCGATCAGCTGGTGAACACCGCGGCGACGCTGCTCCACATGTCGGGCGGCCAGTTCAACGTGCCGCTGGTGGTGCGGACCACCACCGGGGCCGGGCGGCAGCTGGCGGCCCAGCACTCCCACAGCCTCGAAGGCTGGTTCGCCCACGTCCCCGGCCTGAAGGTGGTGGCGCCGGCCACACCCGAGGACGCCCGGTGGATGCTGCCGACGGCGCTCGCCGACCCGAACCCGGTGATCATCTTCGAACACTCCGCGCTCTACAACGACCGCGGCCCCGTCGACCTCACGCTCGGGCCCGTCGACCTGGAACGCGCAGCGATCCGGCGTGCCGGATCCGACCTGAGCATCGTCGCCTCCGCCGGCATGGTGCCCAAGGCGATCGCAGCGGCGGAGCAGCTGGCCACGGCCGGCGTGTCGGCCGAGGTGATCGACCTGCGATCGCTGCGGCCGCTCGACGTCGACACCCTGGCAGCCTCACTCGAGCGCACGCACCGGGCGCTGGTCGTCGACGAAGGATGGCGCACCGGAGGGCTGAGCGCGGAGCTCGCGGCCAGCCTCACCGAGCGCTGCTTCTGGTCGCTCGACGCTCCCGTGGCCCGACTCGCGAGCGTCGAGGTACCGATCCCCTACGCCAAGCACCTGGAGACCGCAGCGATTCCGCAGGTGGACGACATCGTCGCAGCGGCCCGATCGCTCGTCGGTGACCGATGAGCAACTCGCCGGACCTCGCAGCATCGTCCTTCGACTACGTCCTGCCGTCCCTCGGTGCCGACATGGACGAGGGCCGCGTCGTCGAGTGGCGCGTCGGCGTCGGCGACACCGTGCATCGAGGCGACCTGATGGCGGTCGTCGAGACCGAGAAGTCCGACATCGACATCGAGATCTGGCACGACGGTGTCGTCGAGGAGTTCCTCGTTCCGGTCGGTGAGCTGATCGACGTCGGCACGCCGATCGTCAGGTTGCGCCACCTCGACGCCGACCGCACCGCCACCTCCGAGACCACCCGTGAGCCGCCGAGCCAGCCGCCACCTGCACCCGCCCCGGTGCCCGCAGCACCCCCGACAGCGCCCGCGACGCACGACCACCGGGTCCTGGCATCGCCGTTCGCGAGACGCCTCGCCGAGGAACGAGGTCTCGACCTGTCGACGATCGAGGGCACCGGACCGCAGGGGGCGGTGGTCGAAGCCGACATCCGCCGGACGGCCGGCGCCGCCGTCACGAAGGTCCCGGCGAGCGCCACTCCCGACCGGCAGCGAACCCCCGACTCGATGCGGGCGCTGATCGCCGAGCGCATGAGCCGAGCCAACCGCGAGATCCCCCACTACCACCTCGCCCGGGACATCGACGTCGGTCCGCTCGACGCCTGGCTCGCCGAACGCAACGCGAACCGTCCGATCACCGAACGCGTGCTGCCCGCCGCCTGCCTGATCCGCGCCGTTGCGCTCGCCGCAGCGAAACATCCGGAGTTCAACGGAGCCTGGGTCGACGACCACGCCGAGCCCGCCGGGTCGATCAACGTCGCCATGGCGATCTCCCTACGTCGGGGCGGCCTGGTCACGCCGCACGTCGAAGCCGCCGACCGTCGCACGCTCGACGAAGTGATGGAGCGGCTCGCCGAACTGGTCGCCGCCGCGCGGAGCGGCACGCTCCGAGCGAGCTGGATGACCGGCTCGACGATCACGATCACGCACCTCGGCGACACCGGCGCCGACCTGGTGCACGGAGTGATCTCGCCGCCACAGCTGGCACTGGTCGGGTTCGGACGCTCCCGACGACGCCCGTGGGTGGTCGACGACCTCGTCACCATCCGACCGATCGTCACGGCAACGCTCGCCGCTGATCACCGAGCGACCGATGGCGCCGACGGCAGCCGCTTCCTCGCCACCATTGCCCACCACCTCGAACATCCGGAGGAACTGTGAACACCGATGCAACCCTGCCCGGCCCGGCCGACCACCCGGTGGTCGACACGGTGGCCATGATCCTGTCGGCGATCGCCGATGTCGCACCAGAGTTGGAGCCCGAACTCGGCGATCTCGACCCCGACGTCGACCTCTGGACCGAACTCCAGCTCGATTCGATGGACCACCTCGCCGTGATGACGCGTCTCGCCACGCAGTCGGGCCGCGACATCCCCGAACGCGAGTACCCGCACCTCACCACCGTCAACGCACTGCGCGACTACCTGCGCACTCCGGTCTGATCGGCTGATGACATGAGCGATGCTCCAGCGAACAGTTCCGACGGTGGCGACTCCCGACGCTGGCCGCTGATCGCGATCGTCGTGATCGCCGTCGGCGCCCTCGTGGCCGCCCTGGTGGTGTTCACCGGCGGTGGCGACGACACCGACTCGGCTTCGACGACCGATGTCGCCACGTCGGTCGCGATCACCGACCCGGTGGTCGACACGACCATTCCGGACACCACCGTTCCGGACACCACCACCCCCGACACCACCACCCCCGACACCACCACCCCGGACACGACCAGTCCACCCACGACCGCTCCGACCTCGACCGACGTGACGTTGCCCGACGACGTTGCGGCGCGCGACGCGATCTGGCCGTGGGTCGAGAGCCCGACACGCTTCGCCGACCCGGTCGACGCCGCCGAGAGCTTCGCGACCGACTACATCGGATTCACCGACCCCGTGGTCGGCGAGTTCCAGGCGGGCGACAACCGGTCCGGCGAGGTCGAGGTCCGCGCCGGCGCCGTCGGACCGTGGACGGTGGTGTTCGTCCGCCAACTCACCGCCGACGACAGCTGGTGGGTGTTGGGCGCCGTGTCCGAGAACATCGCCGTCGACCAGCCCGAACAGGGCGAGGTGGTCGAGAGTCCGCTGGACATCTCCGGGAGTGCCTCGGCCTTCGAGGGCACCGTCGACGTCGAGCTGCGCGCCGACGGCAACGGCGAACCGATCTACGTGGGGTTCGTCACCGGCAGTGGCGCGCCCGAGCGCGGGCCGTTCAGTGACACGATCGACTTCACCAGTCCCGGTGCCGGCGGCGGTGCGCTCGTCCTGTTCTCGCGAAGCCCCGAGGACGGCCGAGTGCTCGAAGCATCGGCGCTTCGCATCTTCTACGGGTGACACGACTCGCCGTCACGAACGCGGACGCCCCAGCAGCGAGACGACCTGAGCCACCGCCGACGGGCCGTCGTGGTCGATCTCCACGCATCCCTCGGCGGGTCCGCCGCTGACCTCAGCGGCGGTGTGACGCACCAACACCGGTGTTCCCGGCGAGTTCCGTCGATGCGCGTCCACGAGTCGTCGGCTCCGCTCGTCGTCCGGGTCGAGCAGCATCACGATGGCGTCGGCACCATCCGCCAGCGGGCACGACCCGCCCTCGAGCACCGGACACCCGTGGCGCACGCGGCTTCCGGGTCCGGCGCACATGGCGGTCGCGAGACCAGCCGACTCGGCGGCCCGCTCCCCCGACCATCGCCGACCGGCGACCTCGACGAGCACCCGTGGACGGGTCTCCTCGGGTGGCCAGTCCGCCGTGACGCCGGTGGTCCCGATGCTGAGGCGGACCATGCCGTCGTCGTGACCGATCGAGATCGGGTCGCGTCGGCGCAGCAGCGCCAGCATCGGTCCGTTCTCGAGCAGCACCTCGGCCTGCAGGTTCCTCACGCCGGCGTCGGCGGCCGCGCGAACGAGCACGTCGAGCAGGTAGGGCCCCAGCCAGCCGCGCCACGGGGTGGCCACGGTGATCGCCAGGTCGCCGTCGCCGTCGGAGCGCATCGCATAGCCGGCCTCACCGACGACCACGCCGTCGTTCTCGTCGGCGTCCGTGGCCGTGCCGGTGTCGGTGGCCGTGCCGGGGTCGGTGACGACCGCGACGACGCCGAAGCCACCGCGCTCGCCGACGGTCGCCCACTCGCGACACCACTCCAGGTGCGGCGTGAACGCCCCGAAGAACCGCCGGTGGCGATCTTCGAAGGTGAGATCCCCGTAGAGCCGGCAGATCCCTTCGGCGTCGGCAGCCGAGGTGGAGCGGACCACCAGGTGTCGCCCGTCGGGCAGGTCGAACTCGTCGATGGTCCGGGAGGTGGGATCGGTCGGCACCCCCTCGACTGAAGCGCACCGACCACGGCGGCGCAAGAGGACGATGTCCCTCCCGACCCCGGGCGACACCCCCATCGGAGACCGCCACCAGATACCACCGCCGCCGGAGGTATGTGGCGGACGGGCGATATCCTCGAACACGTGAAACGCATCGCCACCGTCCTCGTCATCGGCGTCGTCGGCCTCGGGTCGCTCACTGCGTGTGGGAGCGACAGCGACTCGGCCGCGACCGACAGCTCAGCCACCACCTCAGCCGCCGCTGCGGAACAGCCCGCCGGGTTCGCCACGGTCTCCGCCGATGCGGCGGCATCGATCATCGACGATGCTCCCGAGGATCTCGTCGTCCTCGACGTGCGCACCGAAGAGGAGTACGCAGAAGGCCACATCGACGGTGCCCTCCAGCTCGACTTCTACTCGCCGGACTTCGCCGACCAGCTCGCCGCGCTCGACCCCACCGTCCCCTACGTCGTGTACTGCCGATCGGGCAACCGCAGCGGCCAGACCCTCCAGATGATGGAATCGCTCGGGTTCTCGTCAGCCACCGACGTCGGCGGCGGCATCCTCGCCTGGGAGGCCGCTGGGCTCCCCGTCGTCGCCGACTGACGCCGGCAACACACCGTCGACTCCTCGGAGCGCGAGCACACGTGTGAACTCGGCGCCCGCCAGGATGATCTGCGCTTCGTAGTAGATCCACAGGAGCACCAGGAAGACGCTGCCGGTCGCGCCCAGCAACGACGACGCGGCGTACCGGCGGAGGTAGGCACCGATCGCAACCGTCCCGATCGCGACGAGAAGGGCGGTGACCGCTGCGCCCGGCACCACGCTGCGCCACGGCACCTGGATGTCGCCGAGGTAGCGGAAGAGCAGCGTGAGCACGCCACCGAGGAGCACCCAGGACGCCGCCGTGCCGAAGAGTTCGCCCAGTGATTCGAAGAGCGCTCCGTCGGGGACGAGCCGGCCGAGCAACGCCGACACCGAGTTGAGCGCAAACGACAGGACCATCACGACGCCGGACGCGAACACGACGGCGAACGCCGCCAGACGGCGCAGCACCGTGTGGCGAAATCCCTCACGGACCGGACGTTCCCAGATCGAGTTCAGAGCGTCCTGGAGCGCGAGGACGAGCAGCGATGCCGTGAACAGCAACGACACCAGACCGACCAGACCGAGACCGACCATCGATCCGATGCCGTCGAGCGCATCGGCGAGGCCCGATGCGGCCGCATCGGAATCGGTGCCGAGGATCCCGCTCATCTGCTGGGCGATGTAGTCCTGCACGTCGTCCTGGGCGAAGAACAGCCCGGCGAGCGAGAGGCTGACGGCGAGCAGCGGCACGAACGAGAACAGGCCGTAGTAGGCGAGGCCGGCGCCGAGCCGGATCGTGCGATGCCGACGCCATTCGCCGTACGTCTCGAGCACGGCTTCGACGAGCGAGGTCACCAACTCCCGGAATCGACCTCGCGCCATCCCGTCGATCGTAGGGATCGGGACGCAACGCGCCACGACATACGGCGCGGGCGTCGTCAGCCGGTGGCCGCAGCGATGCGTCGCAGCATCACCGGGAAGATCGCCACGTGGAACGGCACCACCGACCACCAGTACAGACGCCCGAGGATGCCACGCGGGACGAATCGGGCGCGCTGCACGATCTCGGTCCCGCCACCCTCGGCCGGGGCGGTCCGCCACTCGATCCACGCGTCGCCGGGCAGCTTCATCTCCGCGTGGAGCCGGAAGAGATCGGGCTCGATCGTGTCGACCCTCCAGAAGTCGAGGGCCTCGCCCACGAAGATCTCGTCGGGATGGCGCCGACCCCGCCGGAGCCCGACACCGCCCACGAGTTTGTCGAGTGCCCCGCGGACGACCCAGAGCGGTTCGAAGCCGTACCACCCGCGTTCACCGCCGATCCCGCGCACCACACGCTGCACGTCCTCGGAACTGGCGTCGACGACGGTGGTCCGGGTGTCCTCGTACACGGTTCCGCCCGACCACTCCGGGTCCCAGGGCGCAGGCCTCGCCGCTCGCTGACGAGCGGAGAATCCCGACCAACGGGTCGGGATGTCGAGATCGGCGACCGACGAGATCGCCGCCTCGATGGCCGCGGCGACGCCGAGCGGCTGATGATCGGACAGCGCGATGGCGCTCGAGTCGGTGACGACCACGTCGTTCTTCAGACTGTCGATCAGGCTGTCGGCCAGCGACTTCGGCAGCGGGGTCACCACGTTGACCCAGTGCGCGGAGAGCCGCGGGGTGAGGAACGGCACCGGCACCACCAGCCGACGGCGCAAGCCGGCCACGTCGGCGTAGGTGTGCATCAGGTCGCGGTACGACACCACGTCGGGCGACCCGACCTCGATCACCTCGTGGCCGCCGCCCCCTTCGGGGCCCTCGATCGGCCCGCGGTCGATCGCTGCAACGAGGTACGTCAGCAGGTCGACGATCGCGATCGGCTGGACGCGCGTCTGGGTGACCCAGCGCGGGGCGATCATCACGGGCAGCACCTCGACCAGGCTGCGCAGCATCTCGAACGACGCCGAGCCGGCGCCGAGGATGATCGCCGCCCGCAACTCGGTGACCGGAATCGGACCGGCGGCGAGTTCGAAGCCGACGTCGTGGCGGGAGCGAAGGTGTGGAGAGAGATCGTCGGCGTCGTCGCCCAGACCGCCGATGTACACGATGTGTGACACGCCGGCTGCCTCCGAGGCGACCCGGGCGGTGCGGGCGGTCACCTGCTCCTGCTGCATGAAGTCGTCGCCGGCCCCGAGCGAGTGCACGAGGTACACGACCTGATCGACCTCGGCGAACGCATCACCGAGGGTCGTCCCGTCCGAGAGGTCACCTTCGACGATCTCGACGTCAGGGGCCCACGGGACACCGGCCAGGCCCTGCGGGGTGCGAGTCAGGCACCGTACCGTGAGGCCGGCTTGGAGCAGTTCCGGAACGAGGCGGCCACCGACGTAGCCGGTCGCTCCGAGTACGAGGACACGACGCTGTTCGGACACATCGACCATCGTGACAGCAATGTCCGGTGCCCGCGGCGATCAGGCCATGTGTCACCGGGGCCGGCAGCGGACCGACGGCACCGACCGACGCCGCCGCACGCGTCGCGGTGTGTCAGCGCGACGGTGTGGCCTGCGTGATCTCGACCCACGCCCCGAACCCGCCGAGCAGATCGGAGACATCGTCGAAGCCGTGCAGGCGCAACAGGCTCGCGGCAACCGACGAGCGATACCCGCCGGCGCAGTAGACGACGGTCGGCGCCCCGGGATCGAGTTCGGCGACGCGGCCCGGCAACTGGCCGACCGGGATCGCCGTCGCATCGGGCACCGCACCGAGTGCGATCTCGCCGGGATTGCGGATGTCGACGACCTGCAGGCCGTCGACGTCGGCGCGGCGCTCCTCGAACTCGCGCACGGTCAGACGGGACGCCCGCTGGGTGCGCTCCGGCACCGCTGCCATCACCGCGAGCGGATCGTCGAGGTAGCCGACGACACGATCGAAGCCGATGCGCCCGAGCCGGTTGCGTGCCTCGAGTTCGAACCCGGGGTCGACGACGAGCACGATGTCGGACTCGCTCGAGACCACCGAGCCGGCGAACTCTGCGTAACGGCCCTCGAGGCCGACGTTGATCGCTCCGACGAGGTGGCCGTGCGCGAACTCCTCCGGCGTACGACCGTCGAGCAGGAGTGCGCCCTCGGCGACCAGTTGCGTCACCTCGTCGAGATCGAGCGCCCGCAGGGGGGCCGTCTCGTCGAGCAGCGCACGGTCCTTGCGGTTGAGCACGGCGTCGTAGACGAAGTACGACGGTGCGGGCGGCTGGCCCTCGGTGACGAGGTCGATGAAGGTCTGCTTGTCCGGCGCCAACAGTGCGTAGTTCTCGACCCGCTGGTCGCCGATGGTCGACCAGGTCTCGGTCGACAGGTTCTTGCCGCACGCCGAGCCGGCGCCGTGGGCCGGATAGACCCTGGTGGCGTCGGGCAGGGTGAGGAGCTTGCCGTGCAGGCTGTCGTAGAGCTGGACGGCCAGTTCGTCGCGCGTGTAGCCAAGTGATGCGAGCAGGTCGGGGCGCCCGACGTCGCCGATGAACAGTGCGTCGCCGGTGAGCACGCCGTAGGGGATCTCGTCGTCGGCGTGTTCCCAGACGACGATGCTGATCGACTCCGGTGTGTGCCCCGGCGTGTGGCGGATCTCGAGCTGGACGTCGCCGAGCGAGATGCGCTCACCGTCGGCCAGTTTGCGCGAGGGGAACTCGGTTTCAGCGACCGAGGAGAACCCGATCTCGGCACCGGTCGCCGCCGCCAGTTCGAGGTGGCCCGACAGGAAGTCGGCGTGGAAGTGGGTCTCGATCACGAGTTCGATGGTGAGCCCGGCCGCTGCTGCATCGCGGACGTACTCGTCGATGTCGCGCCGCGGGTCGACGACCACCGCACGGCCGGTGGTTTCGTCACCGATCAGATAGGACGCCTGCGACAGGCAGTCGAGGTAGTACTGAGTGAACTTCATGTGAGCCTCCTGTGGAGCCGACCGTAGCGCTCAAAGATACCCCCTACCGTATGAATCCCACACCCGTTCCTGCGCCGGGGCTACGGTCGACCCCATGCAGAAACGACCATTCCGGCGGTCGGCGGCCGCGGTCGCCGTCGTCGCCGCCTCGCTGGCCCTTGCCGGGTGCTTCAGCGTCGAGTCGAACATCACCATCAACGACGACGGCACCGCCGACGTCGAACTGGTCACGCTCATCGACACCGAGCAGCTCGCCGAACTCGGCAACCTGCTCGGACAGGACACCGGGCTGCTCGACGGGCTCAGCGGCGAGGATCTGCTGAACGAGCTCACCCAGGGCGAGGATCCCTGCGCCGACCTCGGCTCGTCCTTCACCGACTACGAGGTGTCGACCCGCGAGATCGACAACGGCAACGAGGTCGGCGTGGGATGCGTCGTGCAGGGTGTGCCGATCGAGGAACTGAACTCGATCGGCGCCGACTCGTCGTTCGCCATCGAGCAGGACGACTCGGGCACCCGGTTCTCCGCCGTGCTCCAGGGCGTCGACGAGCTCACCGCCGGCGCCGAGGAGCTGCCGCTCCCCGGCATCGACTTCGACGAGTTGTTCTCGATCGTGTTCACCGCGACCGGTCCTGGCTCGCTGGGCGACAACAACGCAACGTCCACGAACGGGTCGACCGCGACCTGGGAGATCACCGCCGACGCCGCATTCGTCGAGGGCGGCGACGCCACGATGACCGCCGAATGGACACCCGGCGGCAGCTCCGACAGCTCCTGGCTGATCGTCGTGCTCGTGGTGGTCGGCCTCGTGATCGTCGGGCTGATCGCCTTCCTGCTGCTGCGCCGCAAGGGGCAGTCCGCCGAACCGGTGGAGAGCACGGGCATCGCAACGACGCCTCCTCCCCCACCGGGCTCACCGGCGCCGACGGTGCTCGATGGCCCGACGGACGCACCGCCAGTCGCGTCGCCGCCTCCACCACCGGCCTCGCCACCGCCACCTCCTCCGCCATCGGCCTCGCCGCCACCTCCGCCACCACCATCGGCCGAACCGCCACCTCCACCGCCACCGACGGCGTAGCGGCGCGTCACTGCGCGCCGTCGGCGGCCGAGCGCCGTCAGGTCACATCGGACGTGGGCGCCATGGCGTCGAGCAGGTCGCCGACCACGTGATGGCGCTCCACCCGGTGCCGCATGGGCCGGTCGTGAACGATGTCGTACCGGTTGCGACGTCCCTCGCGGTGACGGGTGATGCAGCCGGCGGCCTCCAGGTCCTTGACGATTCCCTGGATGGCCCGCTCGGTGATCCCGACCTCGTCGGCCAGGTCGCGCAACCGCATGCGGGGATCACGCGTGAGACAGATCAGTACGTGCGAGTGATTCGTCAGGAACGTCCAGGTTCCCCCATCGACGGGCTGATCCATGGCTCGCATTCTACGAATGACGTTGCACGAACTGACCTTCCGTGATGGCGCCTTCCGTGACGGGTCGGCGCGTCCGGTGATCGCGCGGACGAGTTGCATCGCCCGCGCGTTCGGTCTGCCAGGCTGGCGAGGTGATCACACCGTCGTACGCCCAGTTGTTCGAGAACAATCGTCGCTGGGTCGACGCCGAACTCTCGAAGGACCCCGACCACTTCGAACGCCTCGCCGAGGGGCAGTCGCCCGAGTACCTCTTCATCGGATGCTCCGACAGCCGGGTCAACGCCAACGAGATGGTCGGCATGCGCACCGGGCAGATGTTCATCCACCGCAACATCGCCAACCTCGTGGTCCACACCGACATGAACCTGATGTCGGTGCTGCAGTTCGCCGTCGAGGTGCTCGAGGTCGAGCACGTGATCGTCTGTGGTCACTACGGGTGCGGTGGCGTGGCGGCAGCGGTCGACGGGTCGTACCACGGCTTGATCGACAAGTGGCTGCGCACGATCAAGGACGTCTACCGGATCTACCACGACGAGCTCGACGCGATCGACGACCCGGTTCTACGGCACCAACGCCTGGTCGAGCTGAACGTGCGCGAGCAGGTGTACCGGCTCTGCTCGACCTCGTTCGTCCAACGTCGATGGGGTGCCCGCATGGGTGATCACGTCCACGGCTGGGCCTACGACCTCCGCCACGGCCTGCTGAAGGATCTGGAGATCGATCCCGAGGACGAACCCGCGCGGAGCATCTACGACCTCGACGGCCTGTAGGCGTCGGGCCCGAGGGACGTTCGGCACTGGCCCCGGGGGGCTGCACAGGGTGACCCTGGACTCGGATCGCAGGACGATCCTGCGACTCGTCGAGGGAGATGACCATGGCGCAGTTGACCCGAGTTCGTCCGATCGTCGACTTGTCCGAAGTCGGCCTGGCCGATGTCGGACTCGTCGGCGGCAAAGGAGCCAACCTCGGCGAGATGATCGCCGCCGGGTTCCCGGTGCCACCGGGATTCGTCGTCACCGCGGAGGCCTATCTCGACGCGATGGAGCACGCCGGCCTGCGCGACCAACTCGCCGAACACGCGCGCAACGCCGCCGCGCTGACCCCCGAAGCACTCGCCGACCAGGCCCGAGAGATGCGCAACTCGGTGCGCTCCTGCGAGTTGCCGGCCGCGCTCGCCGAGGACGTGCTGGCGAGGCTGAGCGCACTCGGACCGGACGTCAGAGTGGCCGTTCGGTCGTCGGCCACCGCCGAGGACTCGACCGACACGTCGTTCGCCGGGATGAACGAGACCTTCACGAACGTTCGTGCGCCCGAACTCCTCGAGCGGATCACCGACTGCTGGGCATCGCTCTTCGGTGAACGGGTCGCGTCGTACCGCGTCGATCGCAGGCTGCTCGACGAGCCGGCGATCGCCGTGATCGTCCAACAGATGGTGGCGTCGGATCGCTCGGGCGTGATGTTCACGGTCGACCCGGCCGAGCGCGAGCAGGTCGTGATCGAGGCGGCCTTCGGCCTCGGCGAGGTCGTCGTGTCGGGGCGCGTCGAGCCCGATACGTACCACGTCGACCGGACCACGCGGATGTTGCGTGACGTGCGGATCGGGTGCCAGTCGGTGCGCATCACCACCGGTCCCGACGGCGACGTCCTCGAGGAACTCGATGCAGCCGACGGCTGGCGTCGCGTCCTGACCGACGACGAGGTCGTGCGGATCGCGCGACTCGGCATGGACATCGAGCGGCACTACGGCAGCCCGCAGGACGTCGAGTGGGCGTTCGTCGGCGACGAACTGTTCGTCGTCCAGTCCCGCCCGCTCACCACCCTCGAGCCGTCGACGCTCGGCGAATCGGAGACGCCGATCCTGCAGGGCCTCGGGGTGGGCGATCGCAACGCTTCCGGGCGTGTGCGGATCCTGACGTCACCGGCGGACGGCCACCTGCTCGCCGACGGCGACGTGCTCGTCGCCGAGATGACGTCGCCCGACTGGGTCGCCACGATGCGGCGCGCGTCTGCTCTCGTCACCGACGCGGGTGGCAGCACCTGCCATGCGGCGATCGTCAGCCGCGAGCTCGGGCTTCCCGCGATCGTCGGAACCCGCACGGCGACGACGACGCTGCGCAACGGCGACATGGTGACCGTCGACGCCGCCGCCGGCCAGGTGTTCGCCGGCGACCGCTCCAGCCATCTGCCGGCGGTGATCACGAGCCGCGAGGTCGAGCGCTCGACGCCGACCCCGGCAACCGTCTCCGAGGTGACGGCCACCAAGCTGTACGTCAACCTGGCGATGGCCGACCGTGCGGCGGAAGTTGCCGCCCTCGACGTCGACGGGGTCGGGCTGCTGCGCGGCGAGTTCATGGTCGTCGACGCGCTCGGCGGGCGACACCCACGCGCGCTGATCGCCGACGGTCGCAGCGACGAGTTCATCGGCTCGATGTCGGCGCAGCTGGGACAGATCG
Organism: Ilumatobacteraceae bacterium; assembly: GCA_963698565.1. Taxonomy (GTDB): domain Bacteria; phylum Actinomycetota; class Acidimicrobiia; order Acidimicrobiales; family Ilumatobacteraceae; genus Sva-07. The sequence goes on along the minus strand of CAVORH010000040.1, from coordinate 72,185 downwards.
CCGGCGCGTTCGGGACGCGTCCGGTGGTCTACCGGACGATGGACTTCCGGTCGAACGAGTTCCGTGGCCTCACCGGCGGCGAGCAGTTCGAGCCCGAGGAGCAGAACCCGATGATCGGCTACCGGGGCTGCTACCGCTACATCAAGGATCCCGAGACCTTCGCGCTCGAGCTCGAGACGCTCGGCCGGGTGCGCGAGGAGTTCCCCAACCTGCAGGTGATGATCCCGTTCGTCAGGACGAAGTGGGAACTGGAGGCCTGTCTCGAAGCGATCGACGCGAGCCGGCTCGGACGACAGCGCGGGCTCGTCACCTGGGTGATGGCCGAGGTGCCGTCGGTGATCGCCCGCATCCCCGACTACGCCGCTCTGGGCATCGCCGGCGTGTCGATCGGCAGCAACGACCTGACGCAACTGATGCTGGGTGTCGACCGCGACTCCGAGATGCTCGCCGAACTGTTCGACGAGAGCGACGCCGCCGTCCTCTGGGCGATCGAGCAGATCGTCACCGCCTGCCGCGAGGTCGGGATCACGTCGTCGCTCTGCGGCCTCGCACCGTCACGGAACCCGGCGTTCGCCGAGCACCTGGTGCGGTTCGGCATCACGTCGATCTCGGTCGATCCCGACGCCGTCACGGCGGCACGCCGGGTGCTCGCGACCGCCGAGCGCCGCATGCTGCTCGACGCCGCTCGCGCCTGAGCCCCCAGTTGAGACACGGGGTCAGACCCCGGCGTCTCATCTGGCACACTGGAGCGGTGCAGCCACTGGGGGTTCATCACGTGTCGATCAACGTGCGTGACGCGGCGGAGAGCATCGAGTTCTACACCGACGTGCTCGGGCTGACCGCTCGCACGGATCGCCCCGACTTCCCCTTCGGTGGTGCGTGGCTCGACATCGGCGGCCAACAGGTCCACCTGATCGAGGGCGAGGTCCCGAACAGCTGCGGCCAGCACTTCGCGATCCAGGTCGCCGACCTGGACGCCGCCGTCGCCGAGCTTCGTGATCGCGGCATCGACGTCCGCGATCCCAGCGGGGTCGGCGCCGCACGCCAGACGTTTCTGTTCGACCCATCGGGCAACATGATCGAACTGCACGAACCTGCGTCGGCAAGGGAATGAGACGTTGGGTCAGACCCCACGTCTCATTCCGGACCGAAGGAGCACCATGACCGACATCGATCTCGACCTCAACGCCGGGCCGCCATTGGCCGACCCGATCCAGGACTCGCTGTACCGGCGCATGCGCACGATGCATTCGCTGTACTACCAAGCAGTCGACACGATGGACCTCGAGCACGTCAACCACTTCGAGCGCGAGGGCGTCCTGCCGATCGCGTTCTCGCTGTTCCACTACGTCAACGTGCACGACGGGTCGTTCATGATGATCACCGGCGAACCGCCGATCTGGAACGACGACTGGCAGGAGCGCCTGCAGCTGACGATCGCCGACCACGGCAAGCACAAGACGGTCGACGAGATGGTGGCGCAACGCATCGGCGACTACGACGCGTACAAGGACTACCAGCGAGCGGTGTTCGAGCGGACCGAGGCGTACCTCGCGTCGATGGATCCCACCGACTTCACCCGGGTGCTGATCGCCAAGCCCTATCCACCGATGATCGCCACCACCTACAGCGCCCGCTGCGCCGGGCCGCAGGGCATCACCGTGCTCGACGCGTTCGAGTGCTGGCTGTACCAACACGGCCTGCGCCACATGGGCGAGATCGAGCTCGCCCGAGGTCTCGTCGGCCTCGGCGGCATGACGTCCTGAGCACGCGCTGACCGACAGACGATGGCCAGGTTCAGCTGATCGTTGCCGGGCGTTCAGCCGCTCGTGAGACGGCGTTCAGCCGGTCTCTGTACAACGGGGTCCCGGAGACCTGATACAACGGTTGATCTCCCGGCACGCCGGGGGTCGACCGCCAACGACTGAAGAGAGAGACCCGATGTCCGCCAATTCATCCCCAGCACGAGGCAGCCAGAGACGCCGCCAATTCCTCGCAATCGCAGGTGCTGTCGCCATCTCGATCACCGCTGCCGCTTGCCGGCCCGGGCCGTTCTTTCCCGGCGGCAAACCGACGCCGCCCGGCAACTCCGATCCGAAGGGGCAACTGATCGATCTGCAGCTCCTCGGGATCAACGACTACCACGGCCATCTCGAGGCCAACACGCCCGGCGCCGTCGATGGTCAGGCTGCGGGTGGGTCCGAGTACCTGTCCGCCAAGCTGAACGAACTTCGGCAGGGCAACAAGTACAGCCTCACCGTCGCCGCGGGTGACCTGATCGGCGGATCACCGGCGTTCTCCGGGCTCTTCCACGACGAGCCGTCGGTCGAGTCGCTGAACGCGATGCAGCTCGACGTGTCGAGCGTCGGCAACCACGAGTTCGACGAGGGCGTCACCGAGCTGCTGCGCATGCAGAACGGCGGGTGCCATCCCGTCGACGGCTGCTACTTCCCCGACGAGCCGTACCCGGGCGCCGACTTCCAGTGGCTCGCCGCCAACGTCGTCAACGAGACCACCGGCAAGACGCCGCTTCCGCCGTACTGGATCGAGAAGGTCAAGAACGTCAAGGTCGGCTTCATCGGGATGACCCTCGAGGCCACCGACACCCTGGTCGCCGCAGCCGGCATCCAGGGATGGGACTTCCTCGACGAAGCCGAGACCGCCAATGCGCTCGTGCCGATCCTGAAGAAGAAGGGTGTCGAGGCGATCGTCGTGCTCCTGCACGAGGGCGGCTCCCAGACCCCGCCCCCGGGTGACGTCGACGCCTGCGTCGGCATCTCCGGGCCGATCGTGGCCATCAACAGCGCGCTCGATCCCGAGATCGACGTCGTCATCACCGGCCACACCCACCTGCCGTACAACTGCGTCCTCGACGACCCGGCTGGTGAGCCTCGCATCGTGACGAGCGCCTACTCGTTCGGCCGTGTCGTCACCGAGGTCAACCTGGTCCTCGACAAGCGGACCAAGGATGTCCGCCGTGACCTCAGCACCTCGACGAACCACGTCGTCGTCCAGGCCGACCTCACGCCGGACCCGGCGATGACCGCGATCATCGACAAGTGGCGGCCCCTGGTCGATGCTGCGGGAGCACGCCGATCGGCACGATCACCGCCGACATCACCCGAGGTGGGACCCCGCCCGGAACGGACCGGGGCGTCGAGTCGGCGGCGGGCAACCTCGTCGCCGACGCCCAGCTCTGGGCGACGTCGTCGAACTTCGCCGACGTCGCGTTCATGAACCCGGGCGGCGTCCGTTCGGACCTCACGTTCGCTGCAGTCGCAGACACCGCCCGAGGGCGATGGTGTCGTCACATTCGGCGAAGCGTTCACGTTCCAGCCGTTCGGCAACACGCTGGTGACGTTCCCGATGACCGGCGCAGCAGATCATCTCGGTCCTCGAGGAGCAGTGCCAACCGCTCGGCTCGAGCCGTCCGTTCCTGCACCTCGGCGTGTCCGAAGGGCTCACGTACGACCTCGCCACGACGATTGATGCGGGCGACTGCACCGCGGTGACGATCTCCAACGTGCAGCTGAACGGCGTGGCGCTGGACCCCGCCGCGACCTACAACGTGACGGTGAACAACTTCCTCGCCGACGGTGGGGACAACTTCACGCACGTTCGCGACGATCACGGCACCGCGACTCGACGGCGGCAACGATCTGCAGGCGCTCGTCAACTACCTCGGCACGTTCAGCCCGGTTGCTCCTCCGAGCACCGACCGGGTCAACGAGCTGCCCTGATGCGTCACCGGTTCCCCCCGATCATCAGGTCGGGGGGAACCGGTTCATCAGTCACCTGAACACCGCTGGGTTCCGCGAGGCGCCCGGTTGACACATCGAACATCCGCAGCGGGCGCTTCGGAAGGGAACACCATGATCCGACTCGGCTCACACCCGGTCCACCTCGGTTCGTCCGACGCGCGCTGGCTGGGGCGCTCGTCGCCTCGTTCGTCCCGGTGCTGATCGGTGGTTCGCCGCCGGTCGCCGCGGCTGCCCCGACCGAACTGTTCATGTCGGAGTACATCGAGGGGTCGTCGTTCAACAAGGCGATCGAGATCTACAACGGCACCGGTGCAGCGGTCGATCTCGTCGCCGGCGGCTACACGCTCGAGCTCTACAGCAACGGTGCGGCGTCCGCGAGCCAGAGCGTCGCGCTCGGTGGAACGATCGCCGACGGCGACGTGTACGTCCTCGCCAACTCGCAAGCCGACGCAGCAATCCTTGCCGTCACGGACCTGATCAGCAATGCGGTCATCAACTTCAACGGCGACGACGCGGTGGTGCTCCGAAAGAACGGGGTCGTCGTCGACGTCTTCGGCCAGATCGGGTTCGATCCGGGCAGCCAGTGGGACGGGCGGCGGCCAGGACGACACCCTGCGCCGCAACGAGACGGTCTGCGCCGGCGACACCAACGCCGATGACGCGTTCGATGCATCCGTCGAGTGGACCACCTTCCCGAACAACACCTTCGACGGGCTCGGCACCCACACCGCCAACTGTGGCGGCGGCAGTGGTCCCGCCGACCCGGTCGTCAACGAGTTCTCGGCCAGCACAGCGGGGCCTGATGTCGAGTGGATCGAGGTGCTCGGCACGCCGAACAGCGACTACTCCACCTTCACGCTGCTCGAGATCGAGGGCGACTCGACCAAGGGGACGATCGATCGGACGTTCCCGGTCGGCACCACCGATGGCGCGGGCTTCTGGACCACAGCCGTGGGAAATCTGTCGATCGAGAACGGAACGATCACGCTGCTCCTCGTCGAGAACTTCACCGGCGCAGCCGGCGACGACATCGACGCCGACGACGACGGAGTGATCGATACTGCACCTTGGACACGGATCGTCGATGACGTCGCCGTCGCCGATGGCGGTGCAGGCGACCTCACGTACTCCTCGACGGTGCTCGGCCCGAACTACGACGGCGTCAGCTCCTTCGCTCCCGGCGGCGCGTCGCGCTTCCCCGACGGCACCGACACCGATTCGCCGACCGACTGGGTCCGCAACGACTTCGACCTTGCGGGCATCCCCGGCTCCAGCGGAACGATAAGCGCCGGTGAGGCGTTCAACACACCGGGCGCACCGAACGAGATCTTCGTGCGGCCGCCGACCGGCTTCTGCGACGACGATGCCACGCTGATCAGCGCCATCCAGGGCGACGGCGCAGCGAGCCCACTCGTGGGTCAGACCCACATCGTCGAGGCCGTGGTCGTCGGTGACTTCCAGGACGGCGTCAACGGCACCAATGGTGACCTCAACGGCTTCCACCTCCAGGAGGAGGATGCCGATGCAGACGGCGACCCGCTGACGTCCGAGGGCATCTTCGTGTTCGACGGCTCCAACCCGGCGGTCGACGTCAACATCGGTGATCGCGTCCGCGTGGTCGGTTCGGTCTCGGAATTCTTCAACCGGACCGAGATCACCGCGACCGGCGTCCTCATCTGCGACTCGGGCAACCCCGCGCCGACACCGGCGTCGCTGGCCCTCCCGGTCACCGACATCGACGATTTCGAGCCATCGGAGGGCATGTCGGTCACGTTCCCGCAAGACCTCGTGATCTCCGAGTACTTCAACTTCGATCGGTTCGGCGAGATCGTGCTCACGAGTGAGCGGTTGTATCAGCCGACCGCCGTGTTCGATCCCGGCTCGCCAGAGGCCACTGCGCTCACGGCTTCGAACGCCCTGTCGAAGATCACCCTCGACGACGGCAGGACGAATCAGAACCCCGACCCCGCCATTCACCCGAACGGCGCCGAGTTCACGCTCGACAACCTGTTCCGCGGCGGGGACACGGTCGCCGGCGTGACCGGCGTGATGGACTACTCGTTCGGCCTGTACCGCATCCAGCCGACCCAGGGAGCCGACTACCAGTCGGTCAATCCGCGGACGGCCGCTCCGGACGACGTGGGCGGCAACCTCAAGGTCGCCTCGTTCAACGTCTTGAACTACTTCACGACCTTGAACGCCCGCGGTGCCAACAATCCCGACGAGTTCGAGCGGCAACGCGCCAAGATCATCTCGGCGATCACCGCGATCGACGCCGACGTCGTCGGACTGATCGAGATCGAGAACAACACCGAAGCGATCGCTGACCTCGTCGCCGGGCTCAACGCCACCGGCGCCGGCCCGTACGACTACGTCGACACCGGGGTCATCGGGACCGACGAGATCAAGGTGGCCTTCGTGTACCAGCCGGCGTCGGCGACGCCGATCGGCGACTACGCCATTCTCGACGGCTCGGTCGATCCACGGTTCATCGACACCAAGAACCGTCCGGCCCTCGCCCAGACGTTCATGAGCACCACCACCGGCGGCATGGTCACCGTCGCCGTGAACCACCTCAAGTCGAAGGGCTCCGCCTGCGACGACGTCAACGATCCGGACCTCGGCGACGGCGCCGGCAACTGCAACATCACCCGCACGCTCGCCGCCCAGGCGCTCTCCGACTGGATGGCGAGCGACCCGACCGGAACCGGCGTCGCCGAATCGTTGATCATCGGTGACCTCAACTCGTATGACAAGGAAGACCCGATCGACGCATTGATCGCCGGCGGGTACACCGATCTCGTCAGCCAGTTCGGCGGCGAGTTCGCCTACTCGTACGTGTTCGACGGCCAGCTCGGCTACCTCGACCACGCGCTCGCCGACGGTGACCTCGTCGACGACGTGACCGGGGTGACCGTGTGGCACATCAACGCCGACGAGCCCGACCTGATCGACTACGACACGTCGTTCAAGCAGCCGGCGCAGGATGCGCTCTATGCGCCTGATGCGTACCGGTCGTCCGACCACGATCCGGTCGTGATCGGCCTGGACGTGTGTGAGCAGGTGGCGCCGACGATCGACGTCCTCCTGAGCCACGACGTGTTGTGGCCGCCGAACCACAAGATGGTCGAGGTGACCGCAACGGTGACGGCGAGCGACAACTTCGACACCACACCGACGATCACCTTGTTGTCGGTCACCTCGAACGAGCCCGACAACGGACTCGGCGACGGTGACACCGCCGGCGACATCGTGGTGGTCGATGACACGACCTTCCAGCTGCGAGCCGAACGCTCGGGCACGGGCAGCGGCCGGGTGTACACGGTGACGTACCAGGTCACCGACGACTGCGGGAACACTGCAATCGGCACCGCCGAGGTGTTGGTCCCGAAGTCACGCGGCAAGAAGTAGGCAGACCCACCGAGGAGACGGCGGCCCGGATCCAGCAGGATCCGGGACCTCGGAAGGGCCGAGCGGGCGTACGCCGACGCGGAGGCCTCCGCCGCCGCCGGCAGGTTCGACAAGGCAGTACTCGAGTACGAGCAAGCCTGGACGAACGCGATCAAAGCGTTGAGATGACCGATCCGCCGGAGGGTGCATCTGGGGTCAGACCCCTGAGGTAACTCTCAGGCGGGGAAGCCGGGCACGCCGTCGTCGAGTTGCACGCCGGCGCTGTTGAGGAAGCCCGACACGAGTCGGTAGAAGCCGGCGAGGACCAGGAGCTCGACCAGTTCGGCATCCGACCACCGCGTCGTCAGTGCCAGCCACGTCCCGTTGCCGACGCAGTCCTTGGCCGCGAGGTCGTCGGCGAGGGCGATCAGCGCCAGATCCTCCGCGCTCCAGGCGTGATCGTGCGGCGACCTCGTCAGCGCGGCGATCTCCTCGTCCGTGAGCCCGCAGCGCTTGCCGATGACGGTGTGTTGACCGAACTCGTAGACGGCTCGCGCGTTCCAGCCGATGCGCAGGATCACCAGCTCGCGTTCGCGCTCGGGGAGCAGCCCCTTGTTGAGCAGGAATCCACCGAGGAGGTTGAAGCGCTTCAGCAGCTTCGGGTGATGGCCCAACACACCGAAGATGTTGAGTGGTCGCCCGTCGAGCGCGAGCGCACCGGCGAGCGTGGTTCGCAGCTCGTCGTCGGTGACGTCGTCGAGATCGATCGGCTCGATGCGCGGTTGCGCCGGTCGTTCGCTGGTCATGGCTCCTCCAGGCGTTACGTCTCGGGTCATCGCGTCTGGGGTCAGACCCCAGACGTGATCGGTCAGGGGTGGGCGTGTGTGCCCGAGTCCCAGCCTCGCGGAGCGAGATGCCCGCGGCCGAAGCCGAGCGGTGCGATGTCGGCCTCGCGTAGAACTCCTGGCGGATCGATCCGAACGGTCAGGGCCTGATTCGCAAGGTCGCCGCCTCGCTCACGACACCACTCCGGCACCCGCCGGGAAGAGCCGTTCGAGTGCCTCGGCAACATCGGCCACCGGGCACCGCGCAGCCACGTGCTGGTCGGGCCGAACGACGAGGCACACGTCGGGGGCGAGCCCGAACGTGTCGTCCCAGACCTGGGCGTCGACCGTTCGCGCCGTTGCCCACACTGGTCTTGCCGGTGGTTCGGTTCCGTTGCGCACCAACACGGTGGGGAGCGCCGGGTCGACCAGGTCGAGCGTCGAGGTGCCGTCGTCGAGCCATCCGTGCGGGAGCCGGCCACCGGGACGTGTCGAGGGGACGTAGTCGCGCGCCGGCTCGTCGAGCACGACGGCCTCGGTGCCGTCGTCGACGACGAGGGGTCCGTCGTAGACGTGGCCGAGTTGTAGCCCGAGCAGATCGAAGTGGATCGCCTGCCCGGCGATCGCCTCCTCGACCACGGCTCGACGCGGCAGGATCGGCGAGCACGTCGGCGACGACCCGTCCGGACTCGGCGAGGTCGCGAGTGAAGCCGAACGCGACCGGCACCTCGGACATCTTGAGCGCGTTGTGGAGCGATTGGTCGCAGTTGAAGCGGGCGACCGGCCGACGCTCGGCCTCGTAGGTGTCGAGGATCGAGGGATCGGCCCAGCCGGCCTCGACCGCAGCGATCTTCCACACCAAGTTGTGCGCGTCGGCAACGCCGGTGTTCAACCCGAGCCCCCCGGTCGGCGGGAACCGATGAGCCGCGTCCCCGACGAGGAAGGTGCGCCCGCTGCGGTAGGTGTCGGCGATCTGGGCGCTCATGTGCCAGTGCGAGATTCCGAGCACGTCGAAGTCGACGGTGGGGTCGGCCAACGCTGCGGTGACGAGGTCGCGGCAGCGCGCTTCGGTGAAGGTCTCCATCGGTTCGGCCTCCGGGTCCCAGTCGTGCATGAACACCCACTCCCGGTCGGCGCCGTGGTTCACGAACGGACCGCCTGCCGCAGGGTCGACGAGGAAGTAGAGCACACCCCTCGCGTCGCCGACGAGCGATCGGAAGTCGGCACCGAGATGCACCATCACGAACGACTGGATGGTCCGCGGCCCGGTCGCCTCGATGCCGAGCGAGCGTCGCACGGCGCTCGCCGCGCCGTCGGCGGCGAGCAGATAGCTCGCCTCGATGCGGTACTCCCCCTCCGGCCCGCCGACCACGACGCTGACCCGGTCGGGCTGCTCGGTCACCGACGACCACGTGTGGCCGTAGCGGACATCGAGCTCCGGGGACAGCAACAACGGTTCGAGCCGGTGCTGGCTGAGGTTGCGGATCGGCGTCGGGGTGATCGCCAGCATCTCGTCACCCTGCCGCTCGAAGGGCAACGACCCGATGACCTCGCCGCCCAGCTTGGTGACCCAGTGCACTTCGCCCGCCTCCTCGGGCAACAGGCACTGGTCGAACACCGGCCCCATGTCGACGCCCGCCTGACGCCAGATCTCGAAGGTCCGCGCATTGACGACGTGCGCCGCCGGGGATCGCTGCGGGCCATCACGCCGTTCGACGACGATCGCGGAGAGCCCGAGTCGGGCACAGAGGTGGGCGGCGGTCAGCCCGGTCGGGCCCGCCCCGACGATCACGACGTCGACGCGCTCGGCGGTCTCACCGTCGCCGGTCATCAGAACACCCCTTCGTAGCTGCCACCGTCGAGTTGCAGGTTCTGACCGCTCAGGTACCCGCTCTGCGCCGCGCAGAGAAAGGCGAACGCGTCGCCGAACTCCTCGGGGCGACCGAGGCGCCCCGCCTTGATCGAGGCCACCTGCTCGGCGCGGGCCTCGTCGTAGGTGATGCCCTTCATCTGCGTCACCAGGTTGGCCATCTGCTGTTGACGGCCGGTGTCGAACCGTTCGGGAAGCAGCTGGTTGATCGTCACGTTGTGCCGAACGACGTCCTTCGAGAGCCCCTTGAGCACGCCGGTGAGACCGAGGCGCGGACCGTGCGAGAGGCTCATCATCGGGTTCGGCGACTTCACCATCGCCGAGCTGATCGCGACGATCCGCCCGAACCCGCGCTCACACATCCCGGGCAGCACGCGCTGCACGAACATCAGCGGGCCGATCAACGACTGCTGCAGCGATGCTTCCATCGCCGCTTCGTCGATGCGGCCGAACGGCATCGGGGACGGGCCCTCGCCGTTGAGCAGGACGATGTCGGGCTCCCGGCACGCGGCGAGGAGGGCGTCGTGGACCTCAGTGGTCGAGGAGTCGCCGACCACGCCGGTGACCTGCACGTCGTAGCGGTCACGCAGCTCCTCGACCGCCGACGCCACGTCGTCGGCGGTCCGTCCGTTGACGACCACGTCGACGCCCTCGCGGGCGATGCTCTCGGCACAGGCCCGGCCGAGGCCGCGACTGGAGGCGAGCAGGACGGCACGGCGACCGCTGATCCCGAGGTCCACGCGGTCAGTCCCAGCCGAGAGCTTCGCGAGCGGCGCCGATGACGTCGAGGTCGAGCGGGTTGAAGAATTCCGGCGGCGGCTCCTTCGGCCCCCACACGGAGAATCCCGCCGGGCCGTCGGATCCTTCCCAGTCGCGCTTCAGCTGTTCGCGCTCCCAGGCGTCGTCGTCGACGATCTGGTCCATGTCGGAGAAGAACTCGAAGTAGGTGCCGGCCGGGTCGGTGAGGTACCAGAAGACGTTCGAGCCGAGATTGTGGCGACCGACGCCCACCACGTGCGACTCGGCGCGCTCGGCGACCACCGCCGTGCCGGCTGCCCCGACGGCGTCGATGTCGTCGACCTCGAACGCGTAGTGGTTGAGGTAGCTGGTCGACGCCGGCTGGAGCAGCAGATTGTGGTGGTCGGACTCGATGCGCCCGAAGGTGGCGACGCCGTTGAGGACCTGGTCGGAGACCTTGAAGCCGAGCCCGTCGAAGAAGAACGCTGTCGCCTCACCGAGATGCGGCGTGCCGAGGACGACGTGGCCGAGCCGTCGCGGCGCTCTGGGTTCGGCCTCGACAGCGGCCGCGGCGCGGGCGTTCGCGCGCAGCTGTTCGCCGGGGCCGTTGTACGCACGTTGCTGTGCGGGTGACAGCGGGTGCGGCGCGCCGACGTCGATCACGACGCGGTGCTTGAAGACCGGGTCGATGCAGCGCAGCGTCGTGCCCGAGATGGTCGAGTCCACGCCCATCGCCCCGATGCGCCCGGCGATGTCGGCCAGGTCCTGCTCGCTGTCGCAGCTCAGGTGCAACTCGGAGAGATGACGGTGCGTGCCCTCGGCGATGCGCATCTGCACGTCACGATCGGCGGTGCCGAGCACACCGTCGTCGGTACGGCGCAGACCGTGGCGCTCCCAGAACGCTGCGAGTTCGGCGGGATCCGGCACGGCAAGTTCGATGTCGAGCAATCCGTTGAGCGCCATCACGCACCGACCTTGGCGTAGTCGCTGACCCGGACGCAGCGGTTGGTCATCGTGCCGATGCCGTCGATCGTGGTGGTGATCACGTCGCCGTCGGCGAGGTACCTGCCCTGCGCGGCGCCGATGCCCTCCGGGGTGCCGGTGAAGATCACGTCACCGGTGACGAGCGTCGTGATGTGCGAGAGGTAGCTGATCAGCGTCGGGACGTCGAAGATCATGTTGGCGGTGGTGTCGTCCTGGCGCACCTCGCCGTTGACCGAGCACGTGATGTGCAGGTCGTCGCGATCGGCGACCTCGTCGACCGACACGAGCACCGGTCCGGTCGGGCCGAACGTGTCGAACGACTTGCCGAGGTCGAAGTGCGGCGGCTTCGCCGCGAACTGCGCCGGACGGTCGGAGATGTCCTGGCTGACCGTGAGGCCGACGACGTGGTCCCAGGCGTCGGCGACGCTGATGTCCTTGCCGCCCCTGCCGATCACGACGAGCAGCTCACCCTCGTAGTCGCAGCCGTCGCTGCGCATCTCGACGTCAGCGGTCGGTCCGACGATGCACGACGGGAACTTGGTGAACACCAGCGGGCTGTCCGGCACCTCCATCCCGCCTTCGGCGGCGTGCGCCCGGTAGTTGAGGCCAACAGCGAACGACTTCTGCGGACGTGGGACCGGCGGGCCCAGAACGACGTCGGCGAGCAGTCCCGTGACCGACGAGTCGTCGAGCCCGGCCGAGAGTTCGGCGAGGAGGTCGGGACGGGCGAGTGCCTCCATCGGGTCGGGGCCGAGCGCACCCGATGAGTGCGTGGCGAGGTCGGTGTAGTGGTCGCCGGAGACGAGCGCTGCTCGACCGGCGATGTTGGCGAGGCGGAATCCCATCGCGACATCATGGATCATATATGATGTACGAGTCAATGCCGGATGTGAGAGGATGAACTCCATGACCGACTCCCCCACCAGCAGGATGTCCGTGCTGGACGCGGACGTCCCGATGACCCGAGCGGCGTGGGCAGACCACCGTCTCCGCGAGGCCATCGTCGGCGGACGCCTCCAGCCGGGTGATCCACTGGTGATCTCCACGCTCGCCAAGGAACTCGGGGTCTCCGCCACCCCGTTGCGCGAAGCACTCGGCAGGCTCGCCGCGGAAGGGCTCGTCGAGCTGCAGGCCCACGGTTCTGCCCGGGTGGCAACGGTCGACCTCGGCGAAGCCGTCGAAATCTACGAGCTGCGACAGGTACTCGAGCCGATGGCCCTCGAACGATCGGTGGCCAAGGCCGACGCCGGATACGCCGCTCGCGTCGAAGCATGCCTGGCAGGCGCTGACGGCGAGTCGGCTCTCGACAGCGAGCGACCACGCGGCCTTCCACCGCGAGCTGCTGTCGTGCTGCGACTCGACCTGGATGCTGCGGCTGTCGACGCTGCTGTCCGATCGGGCCGGGCTGATGATGAAGGTCAGTGCGCTCGCCAGGCCGGCGACGTACAACCTTGCCGAGTCGCACCGCCGCCTGCGGGACCTCGCCGTCGCGGGCGACGCAGTCGGCGCCGCTGAGGAGCTGACCCGCCACCTCTCCCACACGATCGGCACCCTTCAATCGATCGCCGCTCGCACGACACCGATCGACGCCGTCCACCCCACGGGCACCCCGGTCGAACACGTGCGAGGATGAGCAGATGGGTGGTCGTTTCGGTTTCGTGGCGGTGATCGCAGCGCTCATCGCAGCCGGATGCTCGAACACCTCCGACACGTCCTCGGTGACCCCGAACGCGCCTCCACCCACATCGGCAGCAACGACCACGTCCACCCTCCCGGTGACCGACACGTCTTCGCTCCCGGATCCACCGTTCACGACGACGACGATCTCGTCTACATGACGGTCGACGGCGTCGAGTTGCCAATGGACGTCTACACGCCGGTCGGGCCCGGACCCTGGCCCGTCGTGGTCGCGTTCCACGGCCGCTCCGGTCAGGGGAAGGACGCGGCGTCGAACACGACGGTGGCCGCTGCGGCAGCCGCGGCGGGAATGATGGTGTACGCGCCGACGTGGTATGCGGGGGATCCGTTCCCCATCGGGATCGACGACCTCGAGATGCTGACGGATGCGGCGAACTGTGCCGTGGCCTCTGCGCAGCAACATGCAGCCGATCACGGTGGGGATGCCGCTCGCACGGTGGTGTACGGATTCTCCGCGGGAACCGGCCCCGCACTCACGTCGGCCCTCGGACCGAGCGACACCGCCATCGCGGGCTGCAACGCCCGACCGGCACCGGATCCCGTGGTGGGTGTCGTCCTCGGTGATGGCGAGTACTTCTGGCAGTCCGAGGCGTTCGACGATGCGTTCCGCGACGACCTCGACGCGATGCAGGCGCTGGTCGCAAGGTTCACGGAGCCCACCGCCTGGCCGGACGATCTCGATGCGACGTTCTTCCTCTGGGCGGCCGAGGACGGCACGGCGCCGAGGTCGACCGGCGATCCGTGGGACGACACCGGATGGCTCGCTCAACGCGATCCGTCCGGTTCGATCCGCGACGACCTCGATCGGCTCGATCAGCTCGCGGACGGCGTCGTCAGCTACATCGACTCCGCCCAGCTCCTGGATCTCCGGCTCGCCGAGGCCGGGCGCGACGTCACACTGACGATCACACCTGGGGGCCACACCATCGACGACAAGGTCCCCCAACTCGTCGAGTGGCTCGCGGCGGCCGCCAACTGACTCGCCCTGGCGACGATCCTCACTCGAACCGCGCAACGCTCAGGGTCGGCACCGAGCGCCGAGACCGCTCGACGAGTTGCTCGGTCCTGGGTTCGCTGTCGTCGTCGACGACGCCTCGGTCGCCGCGGCAGTCCGAGAGCGCTGGGCCGACCTCGCCCGGATCGTCGAAGTCCCGGCGGCGGTGATACCGATGACGGTGCCGGACGGACGCATCCATCTCGTCGTGTACGGGGAGGTCGAGCCGATCGACGCCGACCCGCTGCGCGCCGAGCTCACGGCGCAGATCTTCGGCGCACTGTCGGGCAACCCGACGCCCGATCCCGCCACGATCATCTCGATGCTCGACGAGCAGCAACGCGTCGTCCTGCGCATCACCCCCACCAAGGTCCTCTTCCAGGAGTGAGTTGCGCATGCACGCTGTGTCGGACACATCGTGCACAGCGATTCCTAGGCTGGACGCATGTCCGTCGCCGCTGGCCCTCGTTTCGACCTCGACGACTCATTCGCCCGTGAACTTGCCGGGCTGTACGAACCGTGGGCACCGGTACCGGTGGCCGATCCGTCTCTGCTCGTCCTCAACGAGCCACTCGCGGCCGAGTTGGGGCTCGACCCCGAGACGCTCCGATCCGCCGAGGCTGTCGCCGTCCTGGCCGGCAATGCCGTTCCTGAAGGCGTCACGACCCTGGCTCAGGCGTATGCGGGTCACCAGTTCGGCGGGTACTCGCCCCGGCTCGGCGACGGCCGGGCACTGCTGCTCGGCGAGTTCGTCAGCGCGGATGGCACCCGCCGCGACCTGCACCTCAAGGGATCGGGCCGCACGCCGTTCGCCCGCGGCGGCGACGGGCGAGCCGCGGTCGGCCCGATGCTGCGGGAGTACCTGATCGGCGAGGCGATGCATGCGCTCGGGATCCCGACGACCCGAGCGCTCGCGGTCGTCGCCACCGGCGAGGCGATCGTGCGAGAGGTCGACGGACGCCACGCACAGGTGCCAGGTGCCGTGCTCGCCCGGGTGGCGTCGAGCCATCTGCGTGTCGGCACGTTCCAGTACGCGTCGGCGACCGGCGATCGTGAGCTCCTCCAGGCGGTCACCGACCACGCGATCGCCCGACATGCACCCGCCGCTGCCGACGCCGACAACCCTGCGCTCGCGTTGTTCGGCCACGTGGTCACCGCTCAGGCCGAACTGGTCGCGCAGTGGATGGCGGTCGGCTTCATCCACGGTGTGATGAACACCGACAACACCACGATCTCGGGCGAGACGATCGACTACGGGCCGTGCGCGTTCATGGAGTCGTACGACCCCGCGACCGTGTTCAGCTCGATCGACCACGGCGGCCGCTACGCCTACGGCAACCAGCCGGCGATCACCACGTGGAACCTGGCCCGCCTCGCCGAGGCACTGCTGCCGCTGTTCGACGACGACACCGACACCGCGATCGCGCAGGCGACCGAGGTGCTGCAGCGATTCCCCGAGCGCTTCCACGGGGCATGGTCGATCGCGATGCACGACAGACTCGGTCTCACCGCCGGCGATCCCGACGGCGACGCGCTGGTCGCCGACCTGCTCGCGCTGATGCACGAGCAGCGCGTCGACTACACCTCCGGCCTGCGGTCGCTGTCATCGGCCGCGCGCGGCGACGCGAACGCCGCCCGTGCGCTGTACGTCGAGCCGGGCGAGTTCGATGCGTGGCGTGAGCGGTGGGAGGCACGGCTCGGCGACGACCGGCACGCGATCGCCGACGGGATGGACCGCGTCAACCCGGTGTACATCCCGCGCAACCACGTGGTCGAGGAGGTGTTGACGGCGGCGAGCTGGGGAGAGATCGGGGCGTTCGACGAACTCCTCGACGCAGTGACGCATCCCTTCGAGGAGCGAGCCGGCTGGGAGCGGTACGCGGCACCGGCACCGCCCGAGAGCACCGCGGGCTACCGCACCTTCTGCGGAACCTGATCACTTCTCCGTTTGCGCGCAGATTCGGGTGACCCGGCCCACCGGGAATGCAACGCAGACGAGAAGAGCCGGTGGTGGGCGACTCAGCGGGCGACGCGGAAGCCGATGTTGCCGGTGGTGCTGTCGGGCGTGTTCGCGCTGCGGGCGCCGACGCGGTAGCGGTTGCAGTACGAGTCGTGGCAGAGATAGGAGCCGCCGCGCATCACGCGGTGGGTGCCACCCGGCGGCCCACCCGGGTTCACGCGTGGTGACTTCTTCTCGCTCTCGCGGTACGTCGTCGGGTGGAACCAGTCGGCACACCACTCCCACACGTTGCCGGTCGTCTCGTGGAGCCCGTACCCGTTCGGAGGGAACGAGCGCACCGGGGCGGTTCCCGCGAAGCCGTCGGCCGCGGTGTCCTGCTCGGGGAACGTCCCCTGGAACACGTTCATCACGTGCTCGCCGCCCGGCTCGAGGTCGTCACCCCACGGAAATCGCTTGCGATCGAGCCCGCCACGTGCGGCGAACTCCCACTCGGCTTCCGTGGGCAGGCGGGTGCCGCTCCAGCGGCAGTACGCCATCGCGTCGTCCCAGGTGACGTGGACGACCGGGTGATCGAGCACGTCCTCGAAGGTGGTGTGCGGCCCGGCCGGGTGACGCCAATCCGACCCCTCCACCTGCCGCCACCAGGGCGCCGCCGCCACGCCGCGGGTCGGCGGGAAGTCGTCGGGCAGGAGCCCGGCGAACACGAACGACCACTGGTCGGCTTCCGCGAGCGTGACGTGACCGGTGGCGTCGCAGAACGCAGCGAAGTCGGCGTTGGTGACCGTGGTCGGAGCGATCGAGAACGGGTCGAGTTGCACCAGGTGCACCGGGCCTTCGCCGTCGTCGGCGTAGCCGTCGCCATCCGGAGCGCCCATCCAGAACTCGACGCCGCCCAGGTCGACGAGGTCGATCTCCACGTCGTCGGCGATCCCGACCGACTGAGCGGGACGCTGCGACGACGACTCGTTCGACGGGGAACAGCACGCGCTCATCAACGTCAGCTTGGCACAGGTGATGCACACTGTTTCCGGCGGATCCGTTCGGAATCGCCGAACACGGGGAAGGTTCCTCCACATGAGCAGCAAGATCACGGACAGCGGACACAGCCCTCGCTCGATCGACACCGGCGATGACGGCCCCGTCGTCGCCACCGGCGTGACCGAGGAGCGGCTCGCCAACCTCCGGAAGTGGAACATCGGCCTCACGGTCCTGCACGCCGCGCAGGCAGTGCTGATCGTCGTGCTCTCCGGGGCCTTCACGATCACGATCGTGTCGACGTTCCCGGACGGTCCGCCGGGCACCCGGGTCCCGCCGTCGGAGCCACTGTTCGACGTCAGGATCGGTTACGCGATCGGGCTGTTCCTGCTGCTCGCGGCGATCGATCACCTGGTGACGTCGACCGTTGCCCGCTCGACGTACGAGTCCGACCTGCGCGGTGGCATCAACCGGTTCCGCTGGGTCGAGTACTCGATCAGCGCAACGATCATGGTGCTGCTGATCGGCTTCTACAGCGGCATCACCAACATCACGGCAGTCGTCGCCGTGATCGGCGCGAACGTCGCCATGATCCTGTTCGGCTGGATCCAGGAACGCATGAACCCTCCCGGGCGCGCCACCACGACGATGATGCCGTTCTGGTTCGGCACGATCGCCGGCATTGCACCATGGATCGCGATCCTGATCCAGATCCTCGGTTCGAAGACCGTGCCCGGCTTCGTCTACGGCATCGTGATCGTGCAGTTCGTGCTGTTCTTCAGCTTCGGTCTCAACCAGTGGCTGCAGTACCGCGGGATCGGCAGGTGGACCGACTACATCTACGGAGAGAAGGCCTACCTCGTGCTCAGCCTGGCGGCGAAGTCACTGCTCGCCTGGCAGATCTACTTCCCCAGCCTCGACAGCTGAACGGCGACGGCGGTTCAGGCGCCGACGAACCGCAGCTCGTCGACACGACTCCGGTGCAGCCTCGAGAGGACGACGTGCCCCGCGATCCACAGCGATGCGATCACCGGGCCGTACAGCACGAGCGTGGAGGTGACGTCGGTCTCGCTCGGACGGATCGACATGACCGCATGGGGAACGAGAAACGGCACCAGGATCAGCGCCGCCCACCAGGCATGCGCCTTCCACGTGACCCACGGGTGACGTAGCGATTGGGGCGGGAGTTCGCTCGACATGCGAGGTCATCGGCAACCGCCGTCCGCGCTTGAGCCGCAAGAACAACTCTTGAGCAAGATGGTCTGGCGTGCCTCAGGGGCGGTCCGACCACCTCGAACGCTCGCGCCCACCGCACCTACGATCCGCCCCGTGCGCTCGATCGATCTGTTCTCGCCCGATTCACCGATTCGCCTGGCCGGCATCGTCGACCTCGATCGTGGCACCGATGGTGCGGTGACGCACCGTCTCCCGGCGTGGGCGCGAGCGCAGGTCATCGACCCGGCGATCGCGGCGGTGTCGTCGATGCCGTCGGGCGGGCGGATCGACATCGTCACCGATGCCTCCGAGATCGAGGTCGACATGCTCCTCACCCGCATCGCGTTCCCGGGACGCGAGCCGTGGCCCGGAACGATCGATCTGGTGGTGGACGGCGACGTGGTCTCGACGGCGTCGACCGACGCCGGGCACCTGCTGGTCCTCGACGTACCGCCGTCGACCGACTTCGAGTTCATCCCCGGAGGCGCGACCACGATCCGTTTCGACGACCTGCCCCCTGGTTCCAAGCGGGTCGAGGTGTGGCTCCCGCACAATGCCTCGGTCGAGTTGCGCGACCTGCGCGTGAACGACGGTGCGGACGTGCACGCCCCGCCGGCACCGACACGACGATGGGTCCACTACGGCAGCTCCATCAGCCACTGCATGGAGGCTGAACGGCCGACCGGTGTGTGGCCGGCGGTCGCGGCGAGGCGGGCGGGTGTCGACCTGTTCAACCTCGGCGTCGCGGGTCAGTGCCAGCTCGATCAGTTCGCGGCCCGCACGATCCGCGATCTGCCCGCCGACCTGATCAGCCTCAAGCTCGGCATCAACGTGGTCAACGTCGACAGCATGCGTGAGCGCACCTTCGTCCCCGCCGTGCACGGGCTGCTCGACACGATCCGCGACGGTCATCCGACCACGCCGATCCTGGTGATCAGCCCGATCGTGTGTCCGAGCGCCGAGGACCATCCCGGTCCCACGGTGCCCGGCGACCATCGCGTGTTCGACGTGGTCGAGCGGCCTGCCGAGCTGGCGATCGGAGCGCTGACGCTGGTGCGTATCCGTGAGCTGTTGGAGTTGGTGGTGGCGATGCGCCAGACCGCCGGCGACAGCAACCTCCACTACCTCCACGGGTTCGAGTTGTTCGGACCCGACGACGCCGACGATCTCCCCGACGGCCTCCACCCCGACGCCGACGGTTACCTCCGCATGGGCGAACGCTTCACCACCGCCGCGTTCTCCCCCGGCGCCCCCTTCGCCTGACGCGATCCGTTCCCCCACCCCGCCCCGCCAACCCACCGCCCCGCCAACCCACCACCCCGTTTGCGTCGAGAAATCGGTGGGACGGGTCACCCGGAATGCAGCGCAAACGGACCGGGGCGGGGGTGCGTTGCCTACGATCGGGCGATGGCCAGCTCCGATCCGTCGCCTGACGTGGTGTCCGCAGCGACGATGGTGCGTGACGGCACCGTCTCGGCACGCGAACTGGTGCAGGGCTCGCTCGACCGGATCGCTGCCACCCAGGACTCGCTCAATGCGTTCGTGCATGTCGACGCACCGGGGCGCACTCGCCGCTGCCGACGCCGTCGACGCCGCCCGCCGCAACGGCGCACCCCTCGGCCCACTCGCGGGGGTGCCGTTCGGCGTGAAGGACCTCGAGGACTGCATCGGGATGCCGACCACCCGGGGATCACGCTGGTACGCAGACGCGGCGCCCGCCGAGCGCGACGACATCCACGTCGCCCGATTCCGTGCGGCTGGCGCCATCCCGGTCGGCAAGACCGCCGCCCCCGAGTTCGGCGCCTTCGGGTACACCGCGAGCCCGCTGCACGGCGTGACCCGCAACCCATGGAACCCCGAGCGCACACCTGGCGGTTCGAGCGGCGGGACGGCGGCGGCGGTTTCGGCCGGAGCGATCCCCTTCGGTACCGCCAGCGACGGCGGCGGCTCGATCCGCGGCCCCGCCGCGTCGTGCGGCCTGCCGGGCCTCAAACCCACCTACGGCCGGATCCCGACCTTCGGTGTCACCCGGCACGCGCAGAACGCCGTCAACTTCGCACTCGCCACCACGATCGCCGACACGGCGCTGCTGTTCGACCTGGCCGTCGGCCCCGACATGCGCGACAGGACGAGCTTGCCGGCCCCCGGGATCAGCTACCTCGACGCCATCGAGCACCTCGAGGTCAGCGGATTGCGTGCCGCGTGGTCTGCGGACCTCGGCTTCGTGACGATCGACCCCGAGGTCGAAGCGATCACCCGGGCTGCGAGTGACACGTTGATCGAGTCCGCGCGGCTCGTCGACACGGGCATCGACGTGCAGATCGACGACTTCATCCGCATCTACGCCTTCATGGAGTCGGCCGACCAGTTCGTCGACGTGCCCAGCGGCTGGGAGGACCGTCTCGACGAGCTCGATCCCCTCGTGGTCGGCGGCTGGCGCCGGAACAAGGACGTCACGCTGCCGCAGTTCGCACAGGTCGAGCGGGCGCGACGCGGCCTCGAACTGCAGGTGGCCGACCTCTTCGGACACATCGACGTGCTGATCACACCGACCAATCCGTGTCCGCCATTCGCTGCGGAGGGGCCGATGCCGACCGAGATCGGTGGACAGCGCTGTCATGCAGGGACGGCAGCGCTCCTGACGATGTTCGCCAACGTCGCCAACCTGCCCGCGATCACCGTGCCGGCGGGGCTCACTGCCGACGGCCTGCCGGTCGGCCTGATGATCACCGCGGCCCGCCACCGCGAGGACATCTGCCTGCGCCTCGCCCGGATCTTCGAGCAGGCCGCACCCTGGGCACTCCACGCCCCTGGCTCCACCTGAATCCACCGGATCGACGCCTCGGTCGGCGCGTGCCGGCGCGTGGCGGGACGAGAACCGTTCGGTTCAGGGCTCGACCGTGATGCCACCTCCATAGGTGAAGTTCTCCAAGCTGTTGTACATGCAGACGAAGTAGTACGGGCCGGCCGTCAGCTCGACGGTGGACTCCGTGCTGCGGTCGGGCATGGTGGTCGTACCGCCGCTCACGATCTCCGCTGCGTCTTCACCGAGTGAGCCAGGGTCTCCGGTCCACTCCGGATCGGATTCGCTGAGTTGCTGGATGTCTTCGAGCGTGATGTCATCAGCGGTGATGTGCACGATCGCATGGGTCGCGATCTCCTCGGTCTCGTTCGAGAACGAGAACTCGGTTGGACCCGGCGAGAGCGTGTCAGGACCGTCGTAGACGCAGCTCGAACCGTCGAAGGTCAGCGTCAACGGACCGTCATCGGCGGATTCGTCGCTCCCGCACGCCGTCAGTACCAACAGTGGCAACGCTGCCACGAGAACATTGCGCATGCCGTTCACCTCCTCTCGATTCGATCTCACTCGCCGATCGGGGCACTGACCAGAGAACGAGGTCACCAGCGCGTCGAGAAGTGAGGTCGCCGACTCGCTTGCGCGGAAGACGTCCGGCGGCGTCAGTGCGTCGGCCAGCCGGGCACGAAGCGGGGGGTACGTGAGGCGTACTCGGCGTAGTCGGGGTAGCGCTCGCGGAGTTGCGCTTCCTCCCAGCGGGCCTTGCGGTCGAAGAACACGACGGTCACCACCGCAACCGCCAGCGTGACGAAGCTGCCCGACCGCAGCGTGAGCCCGACGACGATCAGCAGCACACCGGTGTAGATCGGGTGCCTCACGTATCGGTACAGCCCGCCGGTGATCAACTGACCTCGCGCGTTCGGCACGGGTGTCGCCGTCAACCCGCGCCCGAGACGGAGCGATGCCACGATCATCAGCACGAACCCGGCGATCACGAGCAACTGACCGATCATCCAGACCCACGACGGTGTCGGCCAGTCGTCACGTCCCGGCAACAGCACCAGGACGACGAGCAACGCGAACTGCCCGGCCACGAACGCCCATCCCACCGTCCGACGATCCACCACACCGATCGTACGACCGCCAGCGTCGCCCCCATCCCATCGTTTGCGTCGAGGTTTCGGTGCACCGGTCCACCCGTATCGCAACGCAAACAGGAACAGCCACCCATCCGCCCTTTGCGTCGAGGTTTCGGTGGGCCGGTCCGCCCGAACCTCGACGCAAACGGGATGGGGGCGAGCGGGTCAGGCCTTGGCGTAGTCGACCGAGAACCAGCGTTCGGGTCGGATGCGGATCCGGATCTCGTCGTCGGAGATCGCTCCAGCGGCGTACCCGCGGCCCATCTCCTCGCCGAGGTACCGGATCGCCATCGGCTCGACGGCAGCGTGCGCCTCGGCGCCGAGTTCGTCGATCTCGATCGGGCCCTCGATCGAGACGTACTTGTAGGGCAGGGACTCCTGCTGCGCACACAGCGACCCCCTGCCGGCGGCTGCGGCAAGGCGTCCCTTGAGCGACCCACCGCTCGTCAACACGACCACGTCACCGCCCGGCTCATAGGAGTACCAGACCGGCAGCACCAGCGGTGGTCCGTCGGGACGCTCGATCCCGAGCACCCCGACGTGCAACCCCGCCAGGAACTCCTGACGCTCGGCTCTCGGTCATCTTCTGGTCGGCCATTGCGATCTCCTCGGAAAAGTGGTCATCGGGGCGAACGCCCCGCCGAGAGTCCATCACACAGGCCCCGTGACCCGCCCGGTCGACGGACGGCGAGGGCCCTGTGGTGAACTTGCGCCATGAGCATCGCCGAGCAGCCGTCTCTGAGCCTCTATCGAGCGACCGGTGCGAAGCCGTCGCCCGGCCTGCGTCCCAACGGCGTCAACCATCTCGCGTTGTCGACCGCGGACATGAAGGCGCAGCTGACGTTCTTCGCCGAGGTGCTGGGGTGCCCGACCAAGGCGCTGTACTGGATGCACGGCGTGCCGAACACGTTCCACGGATTCGTCGAGCTGGCCGACGACAGCTACATCGCCTTCGTGCAGGCGCCGGGCAACCCGACCGAGCCGCAGTGGGGTGTCACCCACTCGGGCAACGCCGGCGACCCGGTCACCGCCGGCACGATGCAGCACGTCGCGCTCAACGTCGACTCGATCGACGACGTGCTCACGATGCGCGACCGGATCCGGAGCCACGGCATCCAGGTGATGGGCCCGATCGACCACGGCATGATCCAGTCGATCTACTTCGCGGGCCCCGAGCACCTCAGCCTCGAGGTGTGCACCGGCCGAGCGATCGACGAGCGCCAGTGGATCGACCCCGAGGTCCAGCAGCTGTGCGGCATCTCCGCCGAGGAGATCGAACACCTCAAGCACCCGGCGGGCTTCGAGCGTCCGGACGAACCGATCGCCCAGCCGCCCTACGACGAGGCCAAGCCGAACCTGCACTACCCGCCCGCCGTCCGTGACGCGATCATGGGCATGCCCGACGCGGCCGTGTGGGACAACCTGAGCGTCACCGATCCACCGGTCGCGCTCGACTGAACGCGACCGCGACGCCGGTCAGGCGCCCGGTCGGGATGCTCCGGGCGCAACCGTTCGCGCCAGGATGCCGAGGGTCGCCCGGAGGTTCGTCTCCGAGATCACCGGAAAGACCGTGTCGGCGAACGCCTCGTAGGTGGGATGCAGATTCGACCAGTCGTAGTACGAGGTGACCAGAGTGCCGCCGTCGATCGCCTCCAACCGGTAGCCGTACACGTGGCCCATCGGCGGATCCATCGCACCATCGATCGTCCAGGCGATCTCCTGATCGGGAACGAAGGTCTCGATGACCACCTCGACGTCGTACTCGCCGAGATCGAAGTCACGCAACGAATCGCGGTCCATGTGGACCACGAAGCGATCTCCCACCGCCGTCGCGGGATCGCCCTCGGCCGACATCAGCATCCCCGATGCATCGATCGCCACATGACCGGCAGGGCTGCGCAGCACGTCGAAGATCGTGGACGGGTCGGCGGCGATCGCTCGGTCGACCTCGAGGCGGCGGGAGGGCATGGCATCAGGCATTCGAGCAGTGTGACACGACGAATCACCCCACGAGGGCGACGCCTGATCGCCGGGCGCACGCGACGATGAACCATGACGGCGCCGTCCAGCGCTTCCACATGCGGCGTTCCCGCACCGACAAGGAGAGATCTTCCCAATGAGCGACACCTTCGAACTCCTGATGGCGGCGTACCCGTCCGCCGATGCCGCAAGCAAGGACTTCGACGCGCTGAGCGCGGCGGTGGCCGACAAGAGCGTCAGGACCGACGGCATCATCCTGGTCGAACATGCCGCCGAGGGCGACGTCAAGGTCACCCACACGTCCGACCACCTCGGCCGCAAGGGCCTGGGATGGGGCGGTGGCGTCGGCGTCCTCGTCGGGCTGTTCAACCCGCCGATGCTCGGCGCCGTGGTCGTCGGCGGTGCTGTCGGCGGACTCGTCGGCAAGTTCACGAAGAAGAAGGTCGACGCCCAACTGGACGAGAAACTCGGCGAGAACCTGCCCGTCGGCGCCGCCGCGATCATTGCGCTGATCGACCCCGACGATCGCCTCGCCGCCGAGCGGGCGTTGTCGAGCACGCCGGCTCATTCGGTCGCACCGATGGACGGCCTCGCCGACCTCAAGTCCTCCTTGGCCGAAGCCGCCGGCAAGTTCACTCCTGACCGCTCGCGCCTGCCGATCCCCGACAAGACGTTCGCCGGTGTCGCCGGTCGCACGATGAAGGACTCGGTCGCCGACTGGTCGATGATCCCCGGGCCGGCCGCGCCCGCAGGAGCCCCCAACGTGCTGGTGGTGCTCATCGACGACGCCGGCTACGGCACACCCGACACCTTCGGCGGCCCCGTCTCCACACCGACGTTCAGCCGGATCGGTGAGATGGGGATCACCTACAACCGGTTCCACGTGACCGCCGTCTGCTCCCCCACACGCGCTGCGCTCCTGACCGGCCGCAACCAGCACCGGGTCGGGTTCGGCTCGATCGCCGAGTATCCCGGCCCGTTCCCGGGCTACACCGCGGCGAAGCCGAAGTCGTGCGCCGGTTTCCCCCGCATCCTTCGCGACAACGGCTACGTCACCGGCGGGTTCGGCAAGTGGCACCTCACGCCCGACAACGTGCAGGGCGCCGCCGGTCCGTTCGACCACTGGCCCAAGTCGTGGGGATTCGACCACTGGTGGGGCTTCCTCAGCGGTGCCGCGGGCCAGTACGACCCCGTCATCACGCTCGACGACTCGATCATCGGCGTGCCGACCAACGACGACGGCTCGCAGTACTACTTCCCCGACGACATCACCGACAAGGCCGTCGAGTGGCTGCACGCCGTTCGTGCCCAGGACGCCCAGCAAGCCCTGGATGATGTTCTATTCGACCGGCTGCAGCCATGCCCCGCACCACGTCGCCAACGACTGGGCCGACAAGTACAAGGGCCAGTTCGACGATGGTTGGGACGCGCTGCGCGAGCGGACGCTCGCCCGCCAGAAGGAACTCGGCGTCGTCCCCGAGGACACCGAACTGACCGAGCGCCCGGACTTCTTCCCGGCGTGGGACACGCTGACCGAGAGCGAGAAGAAGCTGTACGCCCGCCAGATGGAGGTGTTCGCCGGCTATTCGGAGAACGCCGACTGGAACATCGGCCGCCTCGTCGACGAGATCGAGAAGATGGGCGACCTCGACAACACGCTCGTCATCTACGTCTGGGGCGACAACGGCGCCTCGATGGAGGGCACGGTCACCGGTTCGTTCAACGAGCTCACCTTCCTGAACGGGCTCGTGCTCGACCCCGACCAACAGCTGGCGCTGATCGAGCAGTACGGCGGCATCGAGGGCCTCGGCGGCGTCCACACCGCGCCACACTTCGCCGGTGCGTGGGCGCACGCCTGCAACGCTCCGTTCAAGTACGGCAAGCAGACGGCCAGCCATCTCGGCGGCACCCGCAACCCGATGGTGGTCGCGTGGCCGGCGAGCATTGCACCCGACGCCGAGGTCCGTACGCAGTTCACGCACGTGATCGACATCGGCCCGACCGTGCTCCAGGCCGCGGGGATCCCCGAGCCCGACTTCGTCGACGGGATCGCCCAGGAGCCGATGGACGGCACGAGCTTCCTCTACTCCTTCGACGACGCGTCGGCCCCCGAGCAGCACACGCAGCAGTTCTTCGAGATGTTCGGGAGTCGCGGCATGTACAAGGACGGGTGGTGGGCCGCATCACGACCCGAACGCCTCCCGTGGGACGTGTCGCCGGCGACACTCGCCGCATTCGGCCCCGAGGCCGACTGGGATCCCGACCGCGATGTCGGCTGGGAGCTCTACGACCTCACCAAGGACTTCTCCCAGGCCCACGACATCGCCGCCGACCACCCCGACAAGGTGCTCGAACTCCAGGAGTTGTGGTGGAGCGAGGCCGAACGCAACCGGGTGCTGCCGCTGATGGGCGGGCTGTCGGTGATCTACGGCGTCCTGCCTCCGATGCCGACGCAGACGCGGTTCCCGTTCGCTGGTGACGTGCAGAACGTCCAGCGCGGCATGATCCCGCGGATCTACGGCCGGTCCTACTCGATCGAGGCCGAGGTCGAGGTGCCCGAATCCGGTGCCGAGGGAGTGCTCGTGGCGAACGCCGACTTCATCGGCGGCTTCTCACTCTGGGTCGACGGTGACGGCAAGCTCACCCACACCTATTCGTTCCTCGGCGTCGAGCAGTACAAGCAGGTCTCCGACACGCCGATCCCGACCGGCAAGGTCACGCTCAAGATGCTCTTCGAGAGCGACGAGTTGAAGCCCGGTTCGAGCGGCACCGTCACGCTGTGGGCCGACGACACCCAGATCGGCGAGGGCAGGATGGCGCACACGGTGCCGATCGCCTTCACGTCGTACGCGGGGCTCGACATCGGTCGGGACAACGGGCTCGTGGTCGATCTCGACTACGAGCCTCAGGCGCCGTACGCCTTCACGGGCACGATCGACAAGGTCACCTTCGACCTCGCACCGGTCACCCACGAAGAGGCGCAAGCGCTGCATCAGCACGAACACGACCACGCCGTCGGCGGCGGCGTCGCCGGCTGATCATCCGATCAACCCCCTGACGAACGGCGGCCGGTCGAGTGACCGGCCGCCGTTCGGTGTCCTCGAGCGCCCCTTGTCCGGCCCCCACACCGGGGCTACCGTCGAAGCCACGACCTTGGGGGAACCCGATGACCACAACGACCATGTGCCCGATCGCCACGCCGAGCTCCACCCACCTGGCAGCGCTGCCCGCCTCCGCCGAGGGGGCCGACACGCTCCTCGATCCGCACGGCGCCGCGTTCTCGATCATGCAGCCGGCATCGTGAGCGAGGACAGCGCCTTCGATCCGGACTCCCTGCCGCTTGCAGCGCCGGCTGACCCATCGCTGCCCGGCACGCTCGAACTCGGCGTCTTCTCGTTGTCGTTGGACGTTGCGAACCTGGGAGCGTCGCGAGAGTTCTACGGCAAGCTCGGCTTCGTCGAAGTGGGAGGTGACCCCGACGAGGGCTGGGTGATCCTCAAGAACGGCGAAACCACGCTCGGGCTCTTCAGCGGCATGTTCGATCGCAACATGCTGACGTTCAACCCCGGCCTGACCACCCGCATGGAACGCCGCGAGGCGTTCACCGATGTTCGCGAACTCCGCGACCACCTGATCGCCGCCGGGCTCGATGTCGACAGTGCGATCGAGGACGGGTCGACCGGGGCAGGATCGATCACCCTGGTCGATCCCGACGGCAATCCGATTCTCATCGATCAGTTCTTCTGACCTTCGGCGTCTGAGAGAGTCTGTCGCCGTGGCCGCCTCCGACACCATTCGACTCGCGCAACGGCTCGGTTGGCTCGACCCGCGACAGGTCGCCGCGACGACCGCCGCACTCGCCCGATGGGGGCCGACGCTCGCTGCGCTCTACGGCGCCGCTGCAGTCCGCCACGGCGGGCGAGCAGCGATCGTCGACGACCAGGGACCGGTGACGTTTCGCGAACTCGATCAGGCATCGTCACGGCTCGCACACGGCTTTCGTTCACTCGGGCTCTCCGGTGGCGACCACGTGGGCGTCCTGTGCTTCAACCATCGCGAGTTCGTCGAGGTGTCGATCGCCACGGCCAAGGCGGGGCTCACGTGCGTGTACCTCAACACGGGCTTCGCCCCACCGCAGCTCGGCGAGGTACTGCGCCGCGAGGGCATCCGGGCGGTCGTGTGCGACGACGAACTGCTCCCGATCGTCGACGGCGCGGAGTTCGAGGGCGACGTGATCGTCGTCGGTGCGGGACGGACGACGAGCAGCAGGCTCCCGCACCGAGCGATCGACGACGTCCGCAACGTCGGATCGTCTCGCCCGCTGCTGCCCAGTCGGCCCATCTCGCCGGTGCTGTTGACATCGGGGACGACCGGGACGCCGAAGGGCGCCCGGCGCAGCGGTCGACCGGCCGGGCTCGCCTCCGTGATCGGGGTCCTCGATCGAATCCCCTACCGGTCGGGTGACGTCACCGTGATCCCGACGCCCCTGTTCCACGCGTGGGGGCTGGCTCAGCTCACGATCGCCGCCGCCACCGCATCGACCGCCGTGCTGATCCGCCGCTTCGACGTCGAGGCAACGCTGACGGCGATCGAAGCACACCGAGCCACCGTGCTGGCCGTCGTGCCCGTCATGATCCAGCGGATCCTTGCGGCGAGCGATGCCGACGACCACGACACGTCGTCGCTGCGAATCGTCGCGGCGAGCGGGTCGGCACTTCCGGCTGCGGTGGCGACGGCATGGATGGACCGCTTCGGCGACAACCTCTACAACCTGTACGGATCGACCGAGGTCGGCCAGGCAACGTTGGCAACCCCCGACGACCTGCGCGCCGCGCCGGGCACGGCCGGTCGGGTCATCGGCGGCACCGTGGTCGAGATCGTCGACGAGAACGGTGAGGAGGTCGACACCGGTGTCACGGGGTTGATCGTCGTGGGCAACGACGCGCAGTTCACCGAGTACACCGGCGGCGGCACCAAGGACCGGATCCGCGGCCTGATGTCGTCGGGCGACGTCGGCTACTTCGACAGCGAGGGCAGGCTGTTCGTGACGGGTCGCGCCGACGACATGATCGTCAGCGGCGGCGAGAACGTGTTCCCGTTGGAAATCGAGGAGGTGCTGCTCTCGCACGACGGCATCGTCGACGCCGTCGTCGTCGGAGTACCCGACGACGAGTTCGGTCAGCGACTCGCCGCGTTCATCGTCCGGTCAGGCGAGCTCGACGAAACCGATGTCCGTTCGTTCGTCGCCGCCCGCCTCGCCCGCCACAAGGTCCCCCGCGACGTCACCTTCGTCGACGAACTCCCCCGCAACACCACCGGCAAGCTGCTCCGCAGCAAGATCACCCCTGCGCCCTGAGTCCCGACGCGACCCGCGCCCCGGGGACTCCCCCTGTCAGCCTTCGTCGAGCAGGTCCTCGCGGACGGCGGTGGTCTCCTCGACCTCGATCTCGTCGTCGGAGAACTCGCCGTCACCGTCGAGATCGACCGCGGTGATCGTGGTCTCGTCGATGATGTCGACCTCGCCGTCACCGTCGACGTCGATCGCGGTGATCGTGCTCTCCTGAACGACATCAGCGATGCCGTCGCCGTCGAGGTCGATCACGGTGGTGGTGGTCTCGACCACGGCGTCGGCGACACCGTCACCGTCGAGGTCGATGACCTCGGTTTCGATGGTCACGTCGATCTCGCCGGTGTCGTCAGTCTCGCTCATCGGCAGAGTCAAGCACACCCCGACGCCGTCAGTCCACAGGCGATGCCTCCGCCAGCCGCTTGCGCACCGTCGAGGTGATCAGCTTGACGAACACGCCGAGGATCAGGAAGTCGATCACCATCTGCAACATCACCGTGTACCGGGCTGCGTGGCTCACCGGCACGATGTCGCCGTAGCCGATCGTCGTCAACGTGGTCAGCGAGAAGTAGAGCGCACCGGCGTGATCCAGCACCTCGTCGAACGCCCCCGAGTCGCTGTTGGAGAGGATCATGTAGATGCCGGCAAACGCCAACAACACGACGACGAGCGAGACCGTCAGCGCCTGGACACCCCGCAGCGTCGGGAACTCGGCGACCGTGACCGCCCGCAGTTCGAACGCCGCTCCGACGAAGAGCAACAACAGCGCCAGGACCGCAACGACGCCGATCTGCCAGGTGGCGCCGCGGTCGAAGGGGATCAGGTGATAGGCGACGATCAGCACCGCGACAGTGATCACCGTTCGGGCGATCGCCATGCCGAGGATCCGCATCCGCCGCTTGCCCGGGAGGTCGAGAGCGCGACGGCCCGGCTGCAACTTCGGATCGATCGCGTCGGTCACCGGCGACCTCCGGCGACCGTCGACTCATCGCACTGCTGACCGGACACCGAACGATCGTAACCACCGGGCCATCGGCCACAGGAGGCAATGACGCTTGCGGACCCACCGGATCCACTGCTCTGATGACGGACATGGCCGACCCCACCGCAACGCTCGCTTCGATGGTCGACGCCCTCGACTCACGCGCCCTGTCGGCGCGGGAACTCCTCGAGCTGCACCTGGAACGTGTCGAGCAGCTCGACGGTCCGGTCAACGCCGTCGTCACCCTGGAATCGGAGCGGGCCCACGCGGAGGCGGCTGCCGTCGACGACGCCCGCGCGGCCGGCCGGACCGTCGGAGCGCTCGCCGGCGTGCCGATCACCGTCAAGGACGCGATCGCCACGGCGGGGATCCGCTCGACCGGCGGCGCGATCGAACTCCGCGACTTCGTTCCCGACGTCGACGCGACCGTGGTCGAGACGGTCCGCGCCGCCGGCGCGGTCGTGTTCGGCAAGACCAACGTCCCGCGCTGGTCGGGCGACTACCAGAGCACGAACGAGATGTTCGGCACGACCAACAACCCGTGGGACCTCACCCGCACCCCCGGCGGTTCGTCGGGTGGCCCGGCAGCCGCCGTCGCGATGGGCTTCACCCCGTTCGAGATCGGCACCGACATCGGCGGGTCGATCCGGGTGCCGTCGTCGTTCTGCGGCGTGTACGGCCACAAGCCGAGCTTCGGGATCATCCCGACCTACGGCTATCTCGACCACCCGACCCTGCACCGCAACGTCGCCGACGTCAACGTGTTCGGCCCGATCGCACGATCGATCGACGACCTCGAGTTCCTGCTCGACCTGCTCGCCGGCCCGAACCCCGATGACGCCCCCGCCTGGCGCCTCGACCTGCCGGAGCCGCTCGCCGTCGACCTCGGCGGCTTCCGAGTCGCGGCGTGGTTGGACGATGCGTTCTGTCCGGTCGACCCCGCAGTGCTCGACGTACTGTCCGCCACCGTCGATCGGCTCGAGCAGGCCGGTGCGCGCATCGACCGTTCGGCCCGCCCGGCGATCGATCCCGGTCGTGCGGCGCTCGTCGGTGGCGGACTGATCTCGGTGGCGACGTCGATCTCCGACACCGACGACGAGTTCGCCTCGGCGCTCGCCGCGGGCCGCGCGCTCCCCCATCGCAGCTGGGACCTGCTGCGGCGAGAGCGCGGCGAGCTCCGCCAACGCTGGGCCGAGTTCTTCACGGACGTCGACATCCTGCTGTGCCCGGTCACGCCGGTGCCGCCGTTCCGCCACGTCCAGTCCGCGGACGGACCGAACTGGATCCACAGCACCCTCGCCGACCACGGCGACCGCCCCTATCGCGACCTGATCGGATGGAACGCACTGATCGGCAGCGTCTACCTCCCGGTGACCGTGCCGCCGGTCGGGCGCACCACCGACGGGCTGCCGATCGGCATCCAGGTGGTCGCGCCGTATCTCCACGATCGCACCGCGCTCGCCTTCGCCCGGTGCATCTCCGACGTGGTCGGCGGCTTCGTACCACCGCCGGCCGCCGCGAATGGGACACTGCACGGATGACTCCGTACGAAGCGATCATCTCCAAGCGCGACCTCCGTGTGTACACCGACCAGCCGATCCCCGACGACGTGATGGGACGGGTCCTGCAAGCGGGTCGGATGGCGGGCAGCGCCAAGAACTTCGAGTCCAATCGCCTGATCGTCGTGACCGATCAAGCGGTGCAGGACGCGTTGGCCGGCGCCGGCGACTTCGCGTCGTGGATCGGAGCCTCCGCCGCGGTGATCGGGTTCGCCTGCCCCGAAGACCAGCTGCGCATGTTCGACGTCGGGCGCCAGGCGCAGAACATGATGATCGCCGCGCACGCAGAGGGCGTCGGTACGTGCCCGGTGACCCTGGGCCATCAGGACCGAGCGCGAGCAGCGGTTGGCCTGCCCGACGACTGGGTGATGCCGATGGTGATCACGCTCGGCTACCCGGTCGCCGACCATCCCGACAGCCCGCTCAAGCGCCCTCGTGTCCCACTCGACGAGCTCGTCCGCTACGACCGCTGGGGCTGACGCCAGATGACCGGTCCACTCCCGATCACGATCGGCGGTGCCTTCAGCTCGCCGTACACGATGAAGATGCGAGCGGTGTTGCGCTACCGGCGCCTGCCGTTCCGGTGGGTGCTGCGCAACTCACGCTGGGACGACCTCCCCGACGTGCCGGTCAAGATCATCCCGGTGCTCGCCTTCCCCGACGACGAGGGTCGGCTCGTCGAGGCGATGGTCGACTCGAGCCCGCAGATCGACCGGCTCGAAGCCGAGTACCCGGGCCGTCACCTCACGCCGCCGGACGGCGCACTGGCATTCATCGACCGGCTGATCGAGGACTTCGCCGACGAGTGGGTGACCAAGCTGATGTACCACTACCGCTGGGCCTACGAGCCCGACATCGAGAAGGCGGGCCGCCTGCTCCCCCTCGATCAGAACATGCAGGCCGATGACGCCGCCCTCGAGCGCATGCACGACTACATCATCGACCGCCAGATCGGACGGCGAGCGATGGTCGGCTCGACCGACGAGAACCAGCCGGTCCTCGAAGCGTCGTACCACCGACTGCTCGACCTGCTGCAGCGCCACCTCGGCGCCACACGACTTCCTCCTGGGTGATCGACCGGGACGCGGCGACTTCGCGCTGTACGGCCAGCTCAAGCCGATGCTGTGGTGGGATCCGACCCCGATGGCCATCGCCGTCGAACGCGCCCCGCGCGCGCTGCACTGGATCGAGCGTGTCGACGACCTGTCGTGGTGGGAGGTCGACGGCGATGCCGGCTGGTGCGAACTCGACGCGCTCGCGCCGACCGTCGACGAGCTGCTCCACGAGATCGGCCGGACCTACGCGCCGTTCATGCTGGCGAACGCCGCCGCACTGGAGGCGGGCGACGACGAGGTGACGTGCACGATCGAGGGCGCCGACTACCGCCAGGCTCCCTTCAAGTACCAGGGCAAGTGTCTGGCGTGGCTGCGCGCTGCGCACGACTCGCTCGACGACACCGATCGGGCCGCAGTGGCCCGCGTGCTCGCCGGAACGGGCTGCGAACCACTCGTCGCCTGAGTGCGCTCAGCACCGACAGCATCCGACGGTCACGTCGATCCGACGGGCCGGCGCTCGGAGCCTTCCTCGTTCGTTCCGGCCAGCGTCGACGGGAGATTCGCCGTGGCGAGGAGGCCCAACACCGCCAGCGCTGCGGCCCCGAGCAGGCCTGTCTTCAGCGCGCGGAGCTGCGCCTCCTCGTACGACGCCACGACGACGTCGGTCGTTCCCTGATCGAGACCGGCGGTTTCGAGGGCCGCCTGCACGTCACCAGACGAGACGAAGTCGATGCCGTCCTCGACGGCGACGACGAGCTCGCTCCTGACGTCGTCGGAGAGACGCTCGTCGGCGAGCAGCGCGTCCCGGAATCCGTTGTTGAGGCCGGTCAGAACGACCGATCCGATGATGGCCACACCGAGCGCGGAACCGAGCTGAGTGGCCGTCCACTGCAGCCCTCCGGCCTCGCTGCGATCCTCGTCACCGACCGACGACTGGACCGCGTTGCCGAGCTGCGATGCCAGCAGACCCATGCCGACGCCGAGCAGGGCCATCGCGCCACCGAACTTCCGTCCGTCGAGCGTCGGTTCGATCGTGCCGATCAGCACGACGATGCCGACCAGCACGAAGAGAAGCCCCACGCGCACGATCCCTCGCACGGGCCATCGCGACGCGAGCACACCTCCGAAGATCGACGTGATGAACATCGCGATCGAGATCGGCAGCATGCGGATCCCGGTGTCGAGCGCGTCGAGGCCGACCACGAGCTGCAGGTAGAGCGGGATCGCGAAGAAGACACCCATCAGGATCAGGTTCTGGGCGCCGAAGGACTCCAGACCGGAGCGCAGCGGCGGGATCCGGAGCAGCGCCAGCTTGAACAACTGGTCCTCACCGTGCTCGGCCCGACGCAGCTCCCACCACCGGAACAGCCCGAGCACGAGGAGCCCGGCGGCCACCAGGAACGGGGTGAGCGAGAAGCCGAGCGGCTCGACAGGGCTGTCCTTGGGCACGAGCCATCCCCACGTGTTCGCCTGGAGGAACCCGAACACGACCATCCCGAGTCCGAGCGCGCTGAGCACCGAGCCCACCCAGTCGAGCTGCGGGCGTCGGTCGGCCGCCACGTCGTGGATCACCGCAACGGTGGCCAGCACCACCAGGACGATCACGACCTCGGCGACGAACACGACCCGCCAGGAGAGGTTCGTGGTCGCCCAGCCGCCGACGATCGGGCCGACGGCGATACCGACGCCGGCGATGCCGCCGATCACTGCGTAGGCGGTGACGCGGTCACGACCGCGGTAGTTGCCGGCGACCAGTGCGACGAGTGCCGGCAGCACGAGTGCGGCACCCACACCTTCGAGGATCGACCACCCGAGCGCGAGCGTGGCAACCGACCAGGACGCTGCGGTCAACGCGGACCCTGCACCGTAGATCGCCATCCCGAACGCGAAGGTCCGACGCCGCCCGAAGATGTCGCCGAGCTTGCCGCCGGTGACCATCAGCATCGCCATGACGAGCGAATACATGGTGATCACCGCCTGGATCGCACTCACCGACGTGTCGAAGTCGGCGACCAGCTGCGAGATCGACACGTTCATCACGGCCTGATCGAGCACCATCAGGAACTGCGCCAGGCCGAGCACGGCGAGTGGCGCCCACTTCCTCATGGTTGCCGACGATAGGTCGCCGGTCGATCGGACCGATCTTTCGAACTTTCTTCACCTCGTCCTCCGGGAGCACTTACCCCCGAGCGGGATCGTGGTTCCCGTCACCAACGACACCCCGCCGACGAGCTCGGCGGACCCGAACCACTCACGAAGGACCCACCACGATGAACAAGAGGCTCACCACCGCACTGCTGTCGATCACGCTGATCGGCGGCGTCATGGGCGCCGGCAACCTGGTCGCCAACGCCTACGACACCGAGGATCCCGCCCCGGTCGAGACCACGGTCGAGACCGACGCCCCCGAGGTCGCACCCCAGGGCCTGGTCGCCCAGGTGGAGGGCGACACCCCGGCCGACACCCCGACCGACGCCCCAGCGGATGCACACGGACACGGCCGCGGGCGACACGGCGGCTGCAACAACGAAGCGGTCGCCGAGGTGCTCGGACTCACCACCGACGAGCTGCACGCGGCTCGCGAGGCAGGCCAGAGCCTCGCCGACGTCGCCGAACAGCAGGGCGTTGCCGTCGATGAGGTGATCCGAGCGATCGTCACCGAGAAGGCCGACCACATCGCCGAGGAGGTCGCCTCCGGCGAGATCACCCAGGCCGAGGCAGACCAGCGCCTCGCGGACCTCGAAGCCCGCACCACCGAGCGCGTCAACCGCACGCCCGGCGAGTGATCCCCGACCCGGGGGTGGCCTCCTGCCGGCCACCCCCGGGTCCCGTCCTCGTTTCCCGAACTCGGCAGCCGATCGTCGGCCGCCCACGCTCCCTGGAGATCTCCATGCCCCGACCGAACCGACTCACTGCGTCGCAACGAGCCCTCGTCACCCTCGGCGTGCCGCTCGTCCTCGCCAGCGCGGCGTGCACCGCCACCGACGCCGAGACGCCCCAGGCGCAGGCGGCGATCGCTGCCGCCGCGCTCGACACCGACCTCCTCGACGTACTCGACGACCACCGCTCGCTCGACGGATCGGACAACAACCCCGACGATCCGACACTCGGCGAAGCAGGCAGCGTGTACCCACGCGAGACCGCTGCCAACTATGCCGATGACCTCGGCGAACCGGTCGATGGCCCCGAGGCTCGGTATCTGAGCAATCGCATCTTCAACGACACCAACCAGAACATCTTCAGCGACAGCGGGGTCACCCACTGGGGCTTCGTCTGGGGCCAGTTCATCGATCACACGATCGGGCTGCGGGAGTCCGGCGACGAGCACATGGACATCGCATTCGATCCCGACGACCCCCTCGAGGACTTCACCAACGACCTCGGTGGCATCTCGATGACCCGGTCGGCCGTCGCCGACGGGACCGGCACCGACTCGGCCCGCGAACAGGTCAACACGATCAGTTCCTACATCGACGCCTGGGCCGTCTACGGAGGCACCGACGAGCGGCTCGACTGGCTCCGTGAGGGCGTGGTCGACGGCGATCCGGCCAACAACGACGCAACCCTGCTGAACATCGACGGCTACCTGCCGACCGGCGCGGCGCGTCCCGGCACCGAGACACCAGACGTCGATCTCATGGGTCGGCTCTTCGCAGATCCGTCCCAGGCGGTCGTCGCCGGTGACGTGCGCGCCAACGAGAACATCGGTCTCACCGCCGTCCAGACACTGTTCATGCGCGAGCACAACCGCATCGTCGACGCCCTGCCCGACGATCTGGACGAGGAGACGAAGTTCCAGATCGCCCGCCGTGTCGTCGGGGCACTGCAGCAGTACATCACCTACACCGAGTTCCTCCCGAGCCTCGGCGTCGACCTCGCGGACTACGAGGGGTACGACCCCACGGTCGATCCGAGCATCACCAACGAGTTCGCGACCGTCGGCTACCGCGCTCATTCACAGATCCATGGTGAGTTCGAGGCCGAGATCGACCGGGACGAGATCACGGACGACCAGATCGACCGATTCGAAGCGGCGGGCGTCGAGGTCAGCGTCGACGACGACGTCGTCGGCATCGCGATCCCCCTCGGCGTCGCGTTCGGCAACCCGGGCCTCCTTCCGCAGATCGGTCTCGGCAACCTGCTCGCCGGCCTCGCCGCCGAATCGCAGTACGCGAACGACGAGCAGATCGACAACCAGCTCCGCAGCGTGTTGTTCCAGGTCCCGGGACCGGACGTCGAGAACCCGCTCGACTGCCTCGACGGTTCCGAGATCGCCGAGTGCTTCAACGGCGTCAACGACCTCGGCGCCCTGGACGTGATGCGCAGTTACGACCACGGGATGCCGTCCTACAACGACCTCCGCGAGGCCTACGGGTTGACGCGCATCTCGACGTTCACCGAGTTGACCGGCGAGTCCTCCGACGAGTTGCCCGACGGGCTCACGATCGACGACCCCGAGATCCTCGACGTCGTCCGGCTCACCGACGCCGACGGCAACGAACTCGAGCCCGGGACCGATGTTGCCGACACGATGGCGACCAGCGCCATCCGGCGGTCGACGACCGCCGCTCGGCTGCGAGCCGTGTTCGGCGAGGTCGACCAGGTCGATGCGTTCACCGGCATGGTGTCCGAGCCGCATGTCGACGGCACCGAGTTCGGCGAACTGCAGCTGGCCATGTGGACCCGCCAGTTCGAGGCACTGCGCGACGGCGATCGGTTCTTCTACGGCAACGACGCGGCACTCGATGCGATCGCCGAGCGGTACGGCGTCGACTACCGCCGGTCGCTCGCCGAGGTGATCGCCGCCAACACCGACGTCGACCCGACCGCATTGCCGGCCAACGTGTTCCTGCTCGACACGGTCCCGACCCTCGCGAACGCGTCGGACGGCGGGGCGGCCACGCCGTCGGCGGGAGCAGACGTCGACCCGGACCTCGGGAACGACCCCGGCTCCGGCACCGGCACCGGAGAGGGCTCCCCGACGGGCCACCGATCGGACCGGGGGCCCGACCCACGCCGGAACCGCGATCGTCCACGTGGTCCGGGAACCGGGCGTGGCGGCGCCTGAGCGATGTCGGCGTCCCGAGCTCCCGACGACCGGTCGGCAAGGATGTGCGCCATGAACACCCCCACGATCCTGGTCGCCGAGGACGACCGTCAGGTACGGGAGGCACTGGAACGAATCCTCCGCTTCGAGGGCTACGACGTCGTGAGCGTGAGCGACGGCGCTGCTGCCCTCGGCGCGATCGACGACCACCGGCCCGATGCCGTGATCCTCGACGTGATGATGCCGCTGGTCGACGGCCTCAGCGCCTGCCGCCGACTGCGAGCCCGAGGCGATCGCACTCCGGTGCTGATGCTCACCGCACGCGACGAAGTGACCGATCGCGTCGCCGGCCTCGATGCCGGAGCCGACGACTACCTGTCGAAGCCGTTCTCACTCGACGAGCTCCTCGCTCGCCTCCGAGCACTTCTTCGACGATCGACACCCGGCACCGACGGTCCGCTGGTGTTGGCCGATCTCGTCCTCGACGCCGAGGCCCACCAGGTCACGCGCGGCGAACGGGTCGTCGACCTGACGCGCACCGAATTCCAGATCCTGGAGCTCCTGATGCGACACCCGGGCAGGGTGCTCGACAGATCGACGATGTACTCGGAGATCTGGGGGTACGACTTCGAGACGTCGTCGAAGTCACTCGACGTCCACACGCGCTACGTCCGCCGGAAGCTGGAAGCCGACGGCGAGCCGCGGTTGCTGCACACGGTGCACGGCGTCGGCTACGTGCTGCGCGCGCCCGAGCAGGATTCGCCGTGACCCTGCGCGCCCGGGTCGCGCTGATCGTCACGACGTTGGTGGTTGCGGGCATCGCCGTCGCGTCGCTGATGGCGTACAACTCCACCGAACGCCAGCTCGACCAGGCGACCGACCAGTTCCTCCGGACTCGCGCCGACGAACTCACCGACGGTCGCCGCCAACCACCGCCGGATCGCAACGACGACGAACGACGGCCGCGCGACCAGCAGAAGCTCGACGCCGATCCCGATGCGATCTCACAGTTCCTCGACCGCAACGGCGCGATCACTGCGTCCAGCGGCGAGGAACTGCCGGTCGGGCCACAGGACGTGGCGATCGCCGCTGGTGCGCCGACGGCGATCCGCAATGTCGAGCTCACCGACGGGCCCTACCGGATGATCACCGAGCACGACCGCGACGGCGGCGCCGTGCAGGTGGCGCGTTCGACGAGCACCACCGCCGACGTGCTGTCCGGGCTCCGGCTCCAGCTCGTGGCGTTCGGCACGCTGCTCGCGGTCGTCGCTGCGCTTGCCGGCTGGCTCCTGACGCGTCGTACGACCCAGCCGCTCGAGGATCTCACCGCCGCGACCGAGCGCGTGGCCGCATCGCGCGATCTCACCCCGCTCCGGCTCGAGCGCAGTGACGAGGTCGGTCGGCTGGCGAACAGCTTCGACCGGATGCTGGGGGCGCTTGCGCTCAGCCGGGAGCAACAGCACCGCCTCGTTCAGGATGCCGCCCACGAGTTGCGCACACCGCTCACGAGCCTGCGGGCGAACATCGAGCTGTTGGACCGGGCCCGCAATCTGCCCGACGACGAACTCGATGCACTGCTCGGCGGGCTCGACGCCGAGGTCAAGGAACTGGGCCAACTCTTCGACGAGCTGATCCAACTCGCCACCGACACCAGCCGTCAGGATCAGCCCGACGTCGACGTCGACTTGGCCGTCGTGGTGGAGCACGCCGTCGACCGCTTCACGCGGCGAACCGGCCGCGAGGTGAGCATGCACACCGAGTCGACCGTCGTCACCGGCAACCCGACGCTGCTCGAACGGGCCGTCAGCAACCTGCTCGGCAACGCAGGCAAGTTCAGCGATCCGGGCTCACCGATCGAGGTCCGCCTGACCGGGCGGCGCATCACCGTCACTGATCACGGACCCGGGATTCCGGAGCACGATCGCGAGCACGTGTTCGACCGCTTCTACCGGTCGGCCGCGGCCCGGTCGGAGGCCGGATCCGGATTGGGCCTGGCCATCGTGCGTCAGATCGCAGAAGAGCACGGCGGCTCGGCATGGGCCGATGCTGGCCCCGACGGTGGGGCAGCCGTGAGTTTCAGCGTCGCGTGACCACGTCACCGAAAACGAAGGGTGGGCCCCTCCGAAGAGGGGCCCACCGGGGTCAGGGATCCGGTCAGGGATCGTGTGTCGGTTCAGGCGGGCTGCGGCGTCGAGTCCGGTGAATCGGTGAGCATCGACTCGGGGATCGTGTCCGGAGCAGCAACCTTCATCTTCTTCTTGGTGTCCCAGATGAAGACGGCGCCCATCACCGTGCAGACCACGCCGAGGCCGGCCAGCAGTGCGGCGACACCGAGGGCGAGCTGCAGTGTGCTGTGCGTTGCCGCACCGACACCGAGTTCGGCGACCAGTGCGTGGGCAGTGCCGCTCCACGCCAGGTCACGAGCCTGGC
Organism: Ilumatobacteraceae bacterium; assembly: GCA_963698565.1. Lineage (GTDB taxonomy): Bacteria > Actinomycetota > Acidimicrobiia > Acidimicrobiales > Ilumatobacteraceae > Sva-07. The sequence goes on along the minus strand of CAVORH010000040.1, from coordinate 31,440 downwards.
CGTCGAGCAGATCCATCCGGTCGAATCCGGTCCAGTACCGGCCGTTGACCGGGACCTCGTAGGTCCCCGGCTCGAGCACCTGGCCCTGGTAGGCCTCGACCACGCCGTTGTAGGTGCCGTCGGCATCGAGCTGCTCCGAAGCGATCGCTGCGTCGATGTTGTCCTGGGTCAACTCGATGTTCTGAGTCCCGTTCAGCGTGTGATAGGCGATCGTCGCCATCTGGTACATGTACTCGCTGGCGCTGTTGACCAGCGGATCGTTGGGGTCCATGTCACCGCTCACCACCGGGAAGCCCCAGTCGTCCTCGAGCAAGGACATGATCGCCTGGGCACCCTCGACCGTGCCGCGGTCGATGAGCTGGCCGTCTTCGTTGTAGCTGAGTTCGACGTTCTGGGCCTCGCTGAACGACTGGAGCGAGGTGTACCCGCCCTGGACCTTGCTGTAGGCGACTCCGGCCCCGACGAAATAGCCGATACCGACGACGATGAGGAAGATTCCCAACAAGCCGAGTGGCTTCTTGAACATTTCAGACCCCTTTCACTGGTCTCGATGGCTCGTGAAGCAATTCACGAATTGACCCCAGTTTGATGTGTGCGCACGCAAATGATCAGGGTCCTTCGACCCATGCCGATGGGGTCGAAAGTCCCTTCTGGGCGCGCACGATCAGCTGGATCCAGACGGCGAAGGTTGGGTCGACGGATCGACGTCAGCGGACGAGGCGCGCCAACTTCGGCAGCACGCAGGGGCGGCCGGAACACGCGTCCCAGGTCGCCAGACCGCCGCTCAGGGCTCGATGGCCGGCGATCTCACCGATCTCGCGGGCGAGCTGCAGGTCCGCGGCGAGCTGTTCAGGCGTGTACGCCGTCCACGACGACGCATCGTTGGCCGTGCGGTCGTCGATCGCCGCCCCGTCGGAACAGTTCCAGCCGCTGTCGTCGCCGGTGCGACTCCGCAGGATCCGGACCTGCCCGGTCGGGCTGATCAACACCATGCCGGAGCGCAACGTGACGGACTCGTTCGATGCATCCTGACCGGACGCCACGCGGGTAGCGGGCATACGAGGTCATCGGCACCCTCCCCCGCCGAGTTGAGCGCGCGTTACGCCGGGGGTCAGACCCCTGGCGTAACGGCTACTCCGACCAGGACTTGATCTTGGCGATCGTGTCGAGCGGGTCGGGGCCGACCGGGCTGACGTTGAGGTAGGTGACGCCGACGTCCTTGAACACCTGCAGCCGCTCGCGCACGTAGCCCTCGTCGCCGATCAGCGACGACAGGTCGATGTACTCGTCGGGCACCGCAGCCATCGCCTCGGCACGCTTGCCCGAGAGGAACAGGTCCTGGATCTCCTCGGCCTCCTGCTCCCAGCCGTAGCGCACGAACAGGTCGTTGTAGAAGTTCTTGGACTTCGCGCCCATCCCACCGACGTAGAAGCCGATCAGACCCCGAGCGGCGTCGCGCGCCTCCTGGATGTGCGGGCCGGACCCGAGCGCCACGAAACCGCCGGCGATGATCTCGAGCGGCGCCTTGGCCGGGTCGCGCTTGGCGAGTCCTGCGGCGAGCGAGTCGCCCCACACCTGTTCGAAACGGTCCGGCACGAAGTGGATCGTCTGCCAGATGTCGGCCATCTCGGCGGTCAACTCGACGTTCTTCGGGCCGATCGTGGCGAGCGCGATCGGAATGTCCTTGGCCGGCGGACGGTTCATGAAGCGGATCGGCTTGCCGAGCCCGGTACCTCCCTCGGGCAGCGGCAGGCTGTAGGTGGCACCGTCGTGCTCGACCTTGTCGCCACTCCACACCTTGCGGCAGATCTCGATCGTGTCGCGGGTACGCCCGATCGGCTTCTCGAACGGCACGCCGTGCCAGCCCTCGATCACCTGCGGGCCCGACGACCCCAGCCCGAGAACGAAGCGCCCGCCCGACAGCGCGTCGAGGGTCGCCGCGGTCTGGGCGATCAGTGCCGGGCTGCGCGAGTACAGCGGGATGATGCCGGTCATCAGCTGGACCGTCGATGTCTGGCCGGCGAGGTAGCCGAGCGTCGACACCAGGTCGTAGCCGTAGATCTCCGCGCCCCAGATCAGATCGACCCCGGCCGATTCGAGGTCGCGCGCCTGCTTGGCGAGCTGCTGGGGGTCACCGTTGAACCCGATGGTGGTGGAGATCTTCATGTCGAACGCCTTTCTCGCGAGTGTCGGTACGACCGTAGCGATCGCTCAGCGGTTGTCCGTCAACGCAGCGAGCTGACGGGTGTACGACTCCATGTCGAAGTAGTCGCGCCAGAGGCTGATTCGGCCGTCGGCGTCCACTTCGAACACGCCGGCCACGGGCAGCTCGAGCCACCCCTCGCCGATCTGGAACCGGTCGAGCCGTTCGTTGACCACCGTCGAACCGGCGGCGACCTGACGCGTCACCGGCCACTCGACCCGTGACGCCACGCCGAGGAACCCCTCCAGCGTCGCTCGCACGGCATCCTTGCCGACGATCGGCGACACCGGCATGTTCTCGTACGACACGTCATCGGCCAGCAGGTCGACCGCTGCATCGATGTCCTTGGCCTCGATCGCCGCGATGAATGCACCGACGACCTCTTCGGGGGCACTCCTGCTCATTGGTCCTCCCTCTCGATCCGCTCCGACGTCACCGTAGCCCGGCCGGACGCGGCGACGCCCGGCCCGGTCGTCGCGATGACGAGCGGGCCGGGCGCCGATTCGGAGCGGGATCGGATCAGCCGAGATCGAAGCGATCGAGCTCCATCACCTTGGTCCATGCCGAGAGGAAGTCGGCCACGAACTTCTCGCCGGCATCGTCGGCGCCGTACACCTCGGCGAGCGCCCGCAGCTGCGAGTGAGCGCCGAACACGAGATCGCAGCGCGTGCCGGTCCACTTCAGTTCACCGGTCGAGCGGTCGCGTCCCTCGAAGACCTCCTCGGACTCCGACGTCGGCTGCCACTCGGTGCCGAGGTCGAGCACGTTGACGAAGAAGTCGTTGGTGAGCGCACCGACCCGGTCGGTGAACACGCCGTGGGTCGACCCGCCCGTGTTCGCGTTCAGCACCCGGAGGCCGCCCACGAGCACGGTCATCTCCGGCGCGGTCAGCGAGAGCAGCTGCGCACGATCGACGAGCAGTTCCTCTGCGGTGCGGTTGTGACCCTTGCCGAGGAAGTTGCGGAATCCGTCGGCCTTGGGCTCGAGCGGCGCGAACGACTCGGTGTCGGTCTGCTCCTGGGTGGCGTCGGTGCGACCCGGTGTGAACGGCACCGTGACGTCGTGTCCCGCCTGCTTGGCCGCGGCCTCGACCGCCGCACTGCCGGCGAGCACGATCAGGTCGGCCATCGACACCTGACGACCGGAGCTGTTGAACTCGGCCTGGATGCCTTCGAGCACGCCGAGGATGCGACGAAGCTCCGGCGGGTTGTTGACCTCCCAGTCGTTCTGTGGGGCGAGACGGATACGGGCGCCGTTGGCCCCGCCGCGCTTGTCGCTGTTGCGGAACGTCGCAGCCGATGCCCAGGCGGTCGACACCAGCTCCGAGATCGTGAGACCGGAGTCGAGCACCGCGGCCTTGAGTGCGGCGACGTCGGCCTCGTCGATCAACTCACCCTCGACGGCGGGAACCGGGTCCTGCCAGATCAGCTCCTCGGTGGGGACCTCGGGGCCGAGGTAGCGGGCGATCGGGCCCATGTCACGGTGCGTCAGCTTGAACCAGGCACGGGCGAAGACGTCGGCGAACTCGGCCGGGTTCTCGTGGAAGCGACGCGAGATCGGCTCGTAGATCGGGTCCATCCGCAGCGCCATGTCGGCGGTGGTCATCATCGGGGCATGGCGACGCGACGGGTCGTGGGCGTCGGGCACGATGTCCTGCGCCTCCGGGTTCGACGCCGTCCACTGCTTCGCCCCGGCGGGGCTCTCGGTGAGCTCCCACTCGTAGCCGAACAACATGTCGAAGTAGCTGTTGTCCCACGTGATCGGCGTCGGTGTCCAGGCACCTTCGATGCCGCTGGTGGTGGTGTCGACGCCCTTGCCGGTGCCGAAGCTGTTCTTCCAGCCGAGGCCCATCTGCTCGATCGGCGCACCTTCGGGCTCGGGACCGACGAGTGCCGGATCACCGGCGCCGTGCGCCTTGCCGAACGTGTGGCCACCGGCCACCAGCGCAACGGTCTCCTCGTCGTTCATCGCCATGCGGGCGAAGGTCTCGCGGATGTCACGGGCAGATGCCAGCGGGTCGGGGTTGCCGTTGGGCCCCTCGGGGTTGACGTAGATCAAGCCCATCTGCACGGCGCCGAGCGGGTTCTCCAGCTCGCGGTCGCCGCTGTAGCGCTCGTCACCCAGCCAGGTGGTCTCGGGGCCCCAGTAGATGTCCTCCTCGGGCTCCCACACGTCTTCGCGGCCGCCGCCGAAGCCGAACGTCTCGAAGCCCATCGATTCGAGGGCGACGTTGCCGGCGAGGATCATCAGGTCGGCCCAGGAGAGCTTGCGACCGTACTTCTGCTTGATCGGCAGGAGCAGGGCACGGGCCTTGTCGAGGTTGCCGTTGTCGGGCCAGCTGTTGAGCGGGGCGAAGCGCTGGGTGCCCGTCGCGGCACCGCCGCGACCGTCCTCGATCCGGTAGGTGCCGGCACTGTGCCACGCCATGCGGATGAACAGCGGGCCGTAGTGGCCGTAGTCGGCGGGCCACCACTCCTGCGAGTCGGTCATCAACGCGGTCAGGTCCGCCTTGACCGCCGCGAGATCGAGGCTCTCGAACTCCTCGGCGTAGTCGAAGTCTTCGCCCATCGGGTCGATCAGCGGTGAGTTCTGGTTGAGCATCTTGAGGCTCAACTGGTTCGGCCACCAGTGCTGGTTCGCCGTGGACCCCACGGCGGTGTGGGTGGCGTGGGGTCCGTGCATCACGGGGCACTTGCCCTCGCTGTCGTTGATGTCCCAGACGTCATGGTCGGTCATGGCTGCTCCTCGATGGTCGGTTGATGGTTCGGTTGGTGGTTCGGTGGATGATGCAGTTGGTGGTTCGGTGGGTCTGTTCGTGTTGCGTTGCGTGCTCACACGGCATGATCAGCGGCGACAGGCCGGACACACGCCCCAGTAGATGACCTCGGCCTCGTCGATGACGTAGCCGTGGTCGTCGTCGGCCGTGAGGCACGGCGTGTAGCCGACGGCACAGTCGATGTCGACCATGGCACCGCACTCGCGACAGATGAGGTGATGATGGTTGTCACCGACGCGATCCTCGTACCGAGCGGACGACCCGGCCGGCTGGATGCGGCGAATCAGCTGTTTGTCGACCAGGACGCCGAGGCTGTCGTAGACGGCCTGTCGCGAGATCGTGCCGATCACGCCTCGGACGTCGTCGGCGAGATCGTCCGCGGTGGCGTGTGGATGTTCGGACAACGCCCGCATGATCGCCAGACGTTGCGCGGTGACGTGCACACCGTGCTGGCGGAGGAGTTGCTCGATTCCGTCGGACACGCACCACACACTATCGCCGACTTCTGGACTTCGTCCAGATTTTTATTCGATCCGGTTTTTCTCGGTCAGTTCGTCGACCGGGCGAGCACCTTGTCGAGTCCCCGCAATGCGAGCGAGAAGCCGATCCGCCCGGCAAACGCCGCGATCGGAGCGAGGAATCCCGGCAGATACGGCACCGTCACGTCCTCGCGCCAGGTGAGCAGCGTGCCGGCCCCGTCCGGACCCACGGTGAACCCGGCCGACCCGCCGAGGATCGGCCCGAGCTTGTCGACATCACACACACCGGTTCGGGTCTCGTCGTCCCAGTCGCAGCGGGTGACCTGCATCCGGTCCTCCAACGCCACGGGTCGGAACCCGGTCCAGCCGGTGAACGTGTACCCGACCGCAGTCGGGTCTCCCGGCTCGCCCTCGATGGTGGTCGCCGGGATCCATGCCCCGTGGCCAGGCCAGTCGACCAGTTCGTCCCACACGCGACGCACGGGTGCATCGAATCGTCGTTCCAGTTCGAAGTACACGCGTCCCATCGGTTCGATGTTGCCACGACGGGCCGGCTTTCGCTCCGCTCAGGGCAGAGGAAGGCGCCGAACCGCCATGATCCGATCGCTCGACGGCAGGCTGCCGACGCTCACGGTGCGGCCGCGGCCGACCGCATGGATCCAGGTGCGCGAGTCGAGAGCGACACCGACGTGGGTGATCAGTGCGGGGTCGTTGACGGCCGAGGTGAACACGAGGTCACCGGCGACGATCGGCGCAGTGCGCCAGTCGACCTCGGTGCCCAGACGAGCCAGGGCCCGGCTCTGGTGCGGCACGGACACCCCGAGTTGGCGGAAGCCGGCGACCACGAGGCCGGAGCAGTCGAACGTCTCCGGGCCGGCGCTGAAGAACTCGTACGGTTTGCCGATCTGCTCGCGCAAGTAGGTGAGCAGCGTGTCGACGGACCCCGATGCCGCGGTCCTCGCAGCGCCGGCCGCTGTCGGAGCGACCGCCTGCGTCGTCGTCGCCCGAGACGCGGGGAGCGCCTTCGTCGCCGGCGGGAGGGTCAACGTCTGACCGGGGAAGATCACGCTCGCCACCGTCAAGCCGTTGGCCTCGACCAGCGCACCGAGTGTCACCCCGTTGCGCCACGCGATCCCCGCGAGCGCGTCACCGGACCGCACCACGTAGGTCGACGTCGCAGCCGAGCCGACACCGGTCGCAGACGCCGCAGTGGGCGTCGAGGCAGCCCGCGACTCGGGAATCGCCCTCGTGGCGGGCGGGAGGGTCAACGTCTGACCGGGGAAGATCACGCTCGCCACCGTCAAGCCGTTGGCCTCGACCAGCGCGCGGAGCGTCACCCCGTTGCGCCACGCGATCCCCGCGAGGGCGTCACCGGACCGCACCACGTAGTCGGACGTCGATCCGGAGCCGGCCGACCCGCCGGTCGTCCTGGTCGACGACCCCCGTGAGGTGCTCGCCGGAATCGAGGCACCTGCGGGGATCACGATCGTGTCGCCGGGGTGGATGACGCTGGTCAGTGTCATCGAGTTCGCTCGGAGCAGCGCCGACAACCTGACGCCGAATCGGTGGGCGATCCCGACGAGGCTGTCGCCCGCTCGCACCGTCGTGGTCGTCGCACCGGTGGTGACGTCCGACGATCCTCCTGTGGCTGGGGCCGCCTCGACAACGGCGGCACTCATCGGAACGGCGAGTGCCAGCGCAAGACCGGCGGCCAGGACAACGCGAATGGTTCGAGTCACGCATCGGTCTTCGGCCGTCCCAGACGCGGACTTGAGGAAAACCTGAAGATTTCTTGACGAATCCGCAACGGTCCGGGTCAGTAGCTCCCGCGAATCAGTTCGAGGTCGGCGTGGACCATCGGCACCCGGATGTTCAGGCCCGACGTCGTGAGGTCGAGGCTGACGCCGTCGAGGCCGTGCACGTCCCAGTTGCGCGGCTCGGCGCCGACGAGACGGAAACTCGTGAACACCGACGGGTTCACGCGCAACGGCGCCAACCGGAGGCGGAGATTCCCGTCGACCCATTCGGCGCGGGTGAACGCCATCGCCGGGAAGTCGACGTCGACCAGCTGTGGGCACCGTTCGAGCGGCGCCGCCGAGAGCCGGCTCCACTCCCCCGGGCCCGTCGCCTCCGCCGCAGCCAGGAAGGCGTTGAACTGGCCGCGCGGAAACGGCTCGCCCAGTCCCAGCCCCCAGGTGAACTCGCCACGGTCGGTGTCCCAAGTCGGTTCGTACGACAGCTCGACGGCCTCGGCCAGCCGGCCCTCGAGCTCGGACAGACCCCACTCACGAGCGAGCACCAACGACGAACCCACCGCTCGGCTCGCCGAGATCGGCGTCGCCAGCGGACGGGAGAACCCTGCCGAGACGCACCCGGCGTCGAACAGACGACGGGCATCGCCGGGCACCTGCGGCGCGGCGTAGAAGGACGTCGTCAACGCGGCCGCGACCGGTAGGCGGTGGTGCACGTCGAGCTGCGGGTCGTAGTAGAAGGTCGTCATCTCGGGCATCGCCGTGCTCGCGAGGTCGAGGTAGTGCTCGCGGGCGTACGACCACCATGGCTCGAACGCCTGCCGATGGAAGTCGGTTCCGTACCGGTTGTCGTGGAGCCTCAGACCGAGGCCGGCACCGGCCAGTCAAAACGGCCAGACCTTGGTGTTCTCTCAATGACACCCGATCGGTGCGGCCAGCCATTGGCGTCGCAGATGGTCGGCGATCTCGCCGTGGGTCCAGGTGAACGTGTGGTCACCGTCGCGAATCATCTCGAACGGCTCGTTCCACCGATCGGGCCCGGCGGGCGCGTTGTCGACCATCGAGCGGATGCCGAGCAGCACGAGCAGGAAGCCCTTGTAGAACAGCATCCCGTCGGCCGCCACCGGATCCATCTGGAGACCCCACGGCTCGATGCCGTTGGCGGTCCAACCGGGCACGTCGTACTCGCCCCACAGCTCGGGCGGGATGAAGAGCCGGTAGATGTCGGGGTAGTCGCCTCGGTCGGGGTCGTGGCCGAACTGGGTGAGCCAGTCGGCAGCCGACCACCACCCGGTGTGACGCTCGATCAACTGGTCGAGGATCGCCACGTACGGCTCGGTCCACGCCGGGGTGCGATGCGCCATCAACCCCATCGCGTAGGAGGAGTCGACGAGATCGAAGCGGTGCCAACTCGCCATCGGCGGATCGGACCGATCATCCCAGTGCGGATGCGGGTGCCCGGTGCGACTCCAGTCGTCGGGGGTGTGGGCCTTGCGGTGCAGGTAGCGCAACCAGCCGAGCGATCGTTGCGAGAGCATCGATCACCCGTCGTAGAAGTACGGGTCGTGCAGGCCGACGAGGTCGCGCTGCCGCGGCGTGGTCGCACGGTCGATCGCCTCGGGCGAGAGGTGGTTGGCCACCTCGGTGGTGCGGATGCGCTGCGCGATGTCGCGGCGGCCGTAGTGCACCTGCAGGAAGCACCGGCCGCTGCCGCCCGTCGCCGGTGTACCGCGATGCCACACGTCGGAGACGAACAGCGCGACGTCGCCGGCGGCGCCCTCCAGCCGCACCGGGGCCCGACCGTCGTAGGTGAGGTCGGGGTCCTCGATCTGCGACATCGGGGCGAGGCGGCCCGAACGGTGACTGCCCGGAACCACCGCCGTCGGACCGTCTGGCCGTCGACAGTCCTGGAGCAGCAGATGGGCACCGATGGCGAACACCGGGTACGGGATGCGGTCGTCCCACTCGACGCCCGCCGGACGCGGGACGTGCGGGCCCGCATCGCAGTGCCACGGGCCCCCGGCGAACTCCGGCGGGTTGCGCCACGCGGTGTTGGCGATGACGTGACAGTCGTCGCCGAGCAGCGGCTCGATCGCCGCCAGGATCGCCGGGTTCCCGAGCGCGTCCTGCGACCGCGGGCCACGGTTGAGCATCTCGTAGCGGTACTCGTCGTTGCGGCCGCGTTCGGGTTCGGTGGTGGCGAACACGTCGTCGAGTTCCGCACGCAAGGCGGCCAACTCGTCGTCGGGGAACACACCGCGCAACACGGTGAATCCATTGCGCTCGAGCTCGACGCTGGCGTCGGGAACCTCGTCGGACAGCACGGCGAGGTTCTTGCCCACTCGTCTGATCACGATCCGATCATTCCAGGATTCACTCCCCGCCCTCGGGTTGAAGGCACCTCCGACGTTTGCGACGCGATTTCGGTGGTGCGGTCCACCGGAATCTGACCGCAAACGTGAACTGTGGGCGGGGTCAGGGCCGGATCGGGTCGCCGGGGCCGACCCGGTCACGGCCGTGCAGCGCCGCCCGGTACGCGTCGATCGGCAACGCCGTCGTGCCACTGCCGGCGCGCACCGACGCGACCGAGCCGTCGTCGGCGAACTCGTACGAGATGCGTTCGCCGCGTGATCCGTACCCGATCGTGGAGGCAATGCACAGCGTGCGCTCGTCGATCACGTCGAGTCTCGTCGGGCTCATCACGGGGTCGGCGACCGACGGATCGAGTTGGTACAGCCGACCGCCCAGGTCGACGATGTCGTAGACGCCCCACAGCGAGGCGAACCGTCCGCAGTAGGGGGCGAGTTCGGCGGCCGGTCGACGGTCGCCACCATCTTCGTCTGCGGCGAGGTCGATCAACCGGATCGCCGCAGTGGCCCAGGCCAGCGCCGGACCGTCGATCGCGTTCGTGAACACCGAGACCGACAACCGGTCGACCGGATCGAAGAAGGTACGTGTGATGTGGCCCGGATATCCACCGCCGTGGCCGAGCACCCGCCGTTCACCGATGGTCGCAATGCCGAATCCGAATCCGTACGAGGTGTCGGTCCCGTCGACGTCCCATTCGGCATGTTGCATCTGGCGCTTGGAATCGTCGCCGAGCAACCGTTCGTCGTGCTGGAAGTGCGCCGACGTGTACCGCACCAGATCCGACGCCGTCGAGAAGAAGCCGGTCGCCGCCGCCATCGCGGCGGTGTCGACGTGGTCGATCGGGATGCGTGTGTCGGCGTAGCTCAGGGCGCTGTGGCCACCGGCGTACTCCGCTGCGCGCAACGGGTCGTACTCGGGCCCGGTGTCGGTCAGGCCGAGCCGGCCGACGATGTGCTCCGCGACGTACGCGTTGTACGGCTGGCCGCTCGCCGCCTCGATGATCACACCGAGCAGTGAGAACCCGATGTTGGAGTACTTGAACCGCTCGTTGCGCTGGAGGACCGCGGCATCGTCGGCGGCGACCCGGAGCAGCTCGGACCGATCGGGAAAGCCCCGGTACAGCTGCCAGAAGTCGCCGTCGGCTCCGTCCCGGGTGAGCCCACCGGCGTGCGACACCAGCTCGCGGATCGTCACCGACGAGATCGACGACTCGACCAGATCGGGGATCCACTGCCCAACGGTGTCGTCGAGCCGGACGAGTCCACCCTCGACCAGCTGCATGATCGCCGTCGCCGTGAACGTCTTGGAGTGCGAGGCGATGCGGAACAGGTGGCGGTCGGTGAGCGGCTCGTCGGTGGCAACGCTCGAGACGCCGTGCGCCGTCGACAGCACCACGTCGTCGGCGTGCAACACCGCCGCCTGCACACCGGGGACACGCTCGGCGTGCAGACGGAACGCCACCCACGAGTCGAAGTACCGGCACGCGTCGAGGATGTGAGCACGGGAGATCTCGGCCATCGACCGAACGTACTTCGACGGCGACGTCGGTGTCGCTGCGTCGTAGGGTCCGCACCATGAGGTATCGCAAACTCGGAACCACCGGACTCGACGTGTCACCGATCTGCCTGGGCTGCATGAGCTACGGCATCAGCGACCGTGGGACTCACGCCTGGACGCTGAGCGAGGACGAGAGCCGGCCGCACATCCAGCGGGCGATCGAGGCCGGCATCAACTTCTTCGACACGGCCAACGTGTACTCCGACGGCACCAGCGAGGAGATCGTCGGCCGGGCGCTCGCCGACTTCGCCCGCCGCGACGAGATCGTGCTCGCCACCAAGGTGCACGGCCAGATGCACGCCGGGCCGAACGGTCGGGGGCTGTCGCGCAAGGCGATCATGGCCGAGATCGACAACAGCCTGCGCCGCCTCGGCACCGACTACGTCGACCTGTACCAGATCCACCGGTGGGACCACCGCACGCCGATCGAGGAGACGATGGAGGCGCTGCACGACGTCGTGAAGGCGGGCAAGGCGCTCTACATCGGTGCGTCGTCGATGTGGGCCTGGCAGTTCTCCAAGGCGCAGTACGTCGCCGAGCGCAACGGATGGACGAAGTTCGCCACGATGCAGAACCACTACAACCTGCTGTACCGCGAGGAGGAGCGCGAGATGCTTCCGCTGTGCGCCGATCAGGGTGTCGGCGTCATCCCGTGGAGCCCGCTCGCCCGGGGCAAGCTGACACGCGACGTCGACGAGTCGACGGCGCGCCTGGAGACCGACGAGTTCGGCAAGATGCTCTACGGCACGGCCAACACCGAGATCATCACCGAGGTCGCGGCGATCGCCGCCGACCGGGGGGTGTCACGGGCGCAGGTCGCCCTGGCGTGGGTGTCGCACAACTCCACCGTGAGCGCACCGATCGTCGGCGCCACCAAACAGCAGCACCTCGACGACGCCATCGCCTCGCTCGAGCTGCAACTCACCGACGACGAGGTCGCCCGCCTCGAAGCGCCGTACACCCCGCAGCCGGTCATCGGCTTCGTCTGACCCACCATGCGATGAGTCTCCAGCGCGACCTGTGCGCGCCGAAACTCATCACACCGGGATGGGCGGCAACAGCGATGAGTCTGAGCGCGACCTGTGCGCGCCGAAACTCATCGCACCGGGGTGGGCGGGGTCAGGCGAAGGCGTCGAACAGTTCGGTGAAGGCCTTGGCCTGGCCCCCTGACGTCGACGACGGCACGAGGATCGGCGCGGTGACCCCGGCGTCGAACCAGGCCTCGACCTGCTCGCGTATCCGGCCGACGGAGCCCGACAGGGTGCAGTCGTCGAGCCAGCGGTCGCTCATCGCCGCCATCACCGCATCGGCGTCCTTGGCGGCGAGCGCCTCCTGCACCGCGACCATCTCGGCCTCGTACCCCGCCTCGATCCAGTAGTTGCGATAGTTCGGCAGCGCGACGTAGCCCTGCAGGGTCTTGCGGTTGCGGGCTCGGGCGGCGTCGATGTCGTCGTCGATCACCGTCGGGATCATGTTGCCGATCGAGAAGCCGTCGGCCAGGCGGTCGTCGGGAATCAACGCCAACGAGTGCGCCATCCGGCTGCGCGAGGCGTTCGCCCAGACGGCTCCGTCGCCGACCTCGACCGAGAGTCCGACCATCTTGTCGCGCAGGGTGGCGAGCACGACCGGGGGCAGCCCGCCCATCGACTCACCCACCGAGCGCATCGTCGTGACGTAGTCACGCATGTCGCTCAGCGGCTTGCCGGTGTCGACCCCGAGCCGCTCGATCACCGGGCCGTGCGTGACGCCGACACCGAGGCGGAACCGGCCGCCGGCGATCTCGTGGAGGTAGCTGGCCGACGTGGCAAGGGCCACCGGATGCTGGAGGTAGATCGGTTGGATCGACGTGCCGAACTCGATGGTGGTCGTCGCATGGGCGATCGACAGGCAGAGCCCCATCGCGTCACCGAAGCTCGGGCAGTAGATCCCCGAGAACCCACGCCGCTCGATCTCGGCGGCCAACTCGATGGCGGTCGTGCGGCGGCCGGGAGAGGCGGCGAGGGAAACGGCGGGCAGTCGATCGGTCATGGCCCGAACCTAGGTGGGCCGGCCGACCGGCACCGACCCGGCCGCACGCCGTCGTCAGGTGGAGGCGGAAGATGCTGCGGCGGCGTCGAAGGTGACGTCGGCGGCGGCCATCACGTCGGCGGTGCGATCGGGTCCCGCCTGCCAGGTCCAGTACATGTTGGTGTGCGCGATCACCTTGTCGGCAGGAGGCAGCCCGTACTCGGAGAAGTCCTCGGTGGTGTGCCCGTCGGACACGAGCGTCGTGTCGTAGCCCCGTACGAACGCGCCGTGCAGCGTCGCACGGATGCACGCGTCGGTCTGCGCCCCCGTGACGATCACGCGGCCGACACCGCGCTCGGCGAGTTCGGTTTCGAGCGTGGTCGCCTCGAACGAATCGCCGAAGGTCTTTCGCACGATCGGCTCGAACGGAGCGGGCTCCAACTCCGGCACGATCTGCCAACCGTGGGTGTCGGCGACGAGTTGGTCGTCGCCGTGCTGGACCCAGATCACCGGGACGCCGCTGATTCGGGCACGATCGACGAGGGTGCCGATGGTGGCCACCACCTGATCACGCTCGTACGCGTTGCCCACCACGTCGTTCTGGACGTCGATCACCACCAGCGCGGTGTTCGGCCGATGCTGCAAGCTCGTCATCTGGGTGCGCCTCCTCGGATCGAACCATACGCCTCCGGACATGGTCGCTCGACCGTTGAAGCGAAGGGAGGTACCAGCGTGCCAGGTCGTCGAGCGAGCCCGATGATGTCGCCATCGCGAGGGTCGTCACCGCGACCAGCATCGGGACGAACGCAAGCATCAGTGCCGGATCGTCGATCACCTCCGCAGGATGCAGTGTGCGGGCGAACGGCAGCGACGCGGCCCCCAGGATCACCCACAACAACGCGCGGCGCTGTGCGATTCGCACTGCGACCGGGCGGCTCAGTGCGAGCAACAGCGCCGCCTCCATGACCAGATAGAAGGCGGAGGGATTCACCCTGCCCGCCATCGTGAAGCACACGTTGAGGAGCACCCCGGCCCACAGCGCGGCTCGGACGTGGCGGTTGGCGAGCAGACAGACCCCGATGGCGAGCTGCGTCAGCGCAACCAACCATGCGACTCCACCGGCCCATGGCGCCACCACGTGATCCGAGAACGGAGTGAAGTACGGCAGCATCTCCGTCGCCTGCTCGTCGAGGAAACGGAGCAACGCGTCACCTGTCCACCAGCTCGGATCGATGACCTTCTCGACACCCGCGCGGAGCCACCCGGCAGCCAGGAACAGTTGCAGCGGGAGCAGGAGTGCCGCGGACGCGCGACGGGCGGTGGGACGTGCCATGGATCGGAGTCTCCGATCGCAAGGTGAGCGGTCTCGGATGACAACCGAAGGAAACGCGAAAGGCGTCGGAGGAGACGCTATGGCATGGCGAGTTCGACCGGTTCACCGACGGCCGCGTCGGCCGTCTCGAAGGTCTCGAGCACCTCGACGCCGGCGAACGGATCCTCCGGATCGACGGCAGCGCCGGTGATCGTCGACACGACCGCCGGCCCACCCTCGGTGACCTCGAACGTGGCGACCGCGCTGTCGACGAAGACCGAGAACAACAGCCGCTCCTCCTCGTCCTCGATCGTGAAGACCCACTCCAACGGCGCTTGCTCTTCGCCCTGGGCGACGGTGACGGCGCTCATCTCGACGACGGTCCCGGGCGGCCCCGAGACCGTGACGCCGAGCAGGGCTTGCTGTTCGGCGGAATCGCCGGAGTCGTCGCTCTGGTCCCCCGTGTCGTCCGCCTGCGCTGCGACGGTGCCCGAACCGCCGGCGTCGCCGGTCGGCGAATCGTCGCCGCTCGAACACGCGGCCACAGCGAGCGTGCCGGCGAGAGCGAGTGCGAACAGGGATCGGCGCATGGAGACCTCCACGGTTGGGGCGACGAACAGGAACCGCGAAGGTAGCAGCGCGGGTCGCGACGGTCGTGACCCGATCAGTCAGAAGCGGGTGACGGCGGGGCGAACGCCGAGATCGTCGATGGCTGCGTTCATCTCGTCGATCGTCAGCGGCCGATCGGAGCCGACCGCAGCGGTGATGATCGCCTCGGTCAGGTTGGTACCGAAAGATCGTCCGTCGAACCGAGGCGTCGTGGTGATCAGCATCGTTGCGCCGCTCGCGGCCAACGACTCGACGTTCGCCTCGGTGGTGGTGTTGGTGAGGATCGTCTTGCCCGTCAGGTCGTCGGGTGCGTGCTTGCCGATGTAGAGGAAGTCGCCACAGATCAGGTCGGATGCCGCGAAGTGCTTCGCGAACTTCGGCTCGCGGACGGTCTGGTCGTCGCCCGTGGGGTACAGCCACTTCAGCGGCATCCGACCGGCGACCGGCACCAGCGTCTTGGCCATGCGTTTCACGGCGGAGAGGCTCGTGAGCGCGACGGGCACGCCGAAGCTGAACATGAGGTCGCCGTACACGACCGAGTCGCTCACCTCGTCGACGGCGAGCGCCATGCCCCACCGGTCGAGCGCGATGTTGAGGAACGCCTGGCCGAAGTGCGGCGCGGCGCCGGTGACCGGATCGGCGGCGGCGGGCGCGAGTTCGAACACCCGCCGCTCGAGCGTCAGCTTGAGCCCGGCGCCGTCGACCAGCGGGGTCCTGGTGACGCCCTCGATGAGCTGGGTGGTCGAGCGGAACGTCAGCACCTCGCCGTCGACGTGGAACGCGAGCTCGGTGCCGCCGACCGAGAGCACGTCGACGGTCCCGTCGAGTTCGCGCATCAGGCGATTGAAGGCGGCGAGGTCGCCGTCGACGCCACGACGCTCGGCGACGATCTCCACCCCACCCAGTTCGAGCGTGACCGACTTGTCGCGTGTCGAACTCCCGAGCGACACCGACACGACGTGCTTCGACATCACGAACCCCCTCTCGTCCGCCTCCGACCGTAGCGACCCCGCACCAGTAGGTTGGCCGCCGCGATGATCCTCTACGTCGACTACGAGCACGCCTCCACCTACCTGAAACCGCAGACCGACTGGCTGCTCGCCGCTCGGGCGCGGATCTCGTACATGCTCCAGGACGTCACCGGACACCGCTGCCTCCTGCAGCGCTACACCGACGTCGACGCCGACATCGTCGGCGAACTGGACATCGCCGCGGTCTTCATCAGCGGCAACGGCGCCGACGTCGAGATGTACGACGAACGTGACCTCGAGGGTCTTCGTGCGATCATCCGGTCGGGCACGACCCCGGTGTTCGGGTTCTGCGGCGGCTTCCAGCTCATGGGCACGACACTCGGGGCGCCGCTCGAACGGATCGGCCGGCTCGCCGCCGGCGAGCAGGATCCCCACCCGAACTACCAGCCGGGCTGGCGCAAGGAACTGGGCTACGAACCGGTCGAGTTGCTCGGTGACCATCCGTTGCTCGCCGGTCTCGGCGATCGGCCGGTGTTCCGCCACGCGCACACCTTCGAACTGAAGAAGGCACCCGAAGGGTTCGTCAACCTCGCCCGCACCGACGTGACCGAGCTCCAGTACCTGGCCCACGAGTCACTGCCGCTGGCCGGCACCCAGTTCCATCCGGAGTACTGGACGACGGAACACCCGGCGGGGCGTCAGCTCATCGCCAACTTCTGCGACTGGGCCGGCATCGACCGACCCGCCTGACTCACGACACGAAGGAGGCATCGACGTGCCCGACGATCTGGTGACGAGAACCGACCACGAAGGGCTGACGACGCTCACGCTGAACCGACCGGACAAGCTGAACGCCTTGACGCCGCGCTCGTTCGTGGAGCTGCGATCACACCTCGACGCGATCGCCACCGACGAATCGGTCGGCTGCGTCGTGCTCCGCGGCGCCGGGCGGTCGTTCTGTGCCGGCCACGATCTCGAGTCGATCGCCACCGGCGAGCGAGCCCCGAGCCGTCACTTCGAGCCCGAGACGGTCGACGCCCTCGAACAACTCCCGCAGCCGACGATCGCCAAGCTCCACGGTCACTGCTTCACCGGGGGTCTCGAACTCGCGCTCGCCTGCGACCTGCTGATCGCTGCCGAGTCGACCAAGCTCGGTGACACACACGGCCAGTGGGGGCTCGTGCCGATCTGGGGGATGTCGGTCAGGCTGCCGGAGCGAATCGGTCGTTCGACGGCGAAGGAACTGATGTTCACCAGCCGACGGATCGACGGCCGAGCGGCGGAGGCGATCGGTCTCGTCGACCGTTGCGTGCCCGACGACGAACTCGATGGCGCCGTCGATGCCCTCGCAACCGAGATCCTCGCGAACTCGGGCGGGACCAACCGGATCGTCAAGCGCTTGATCGCCACCCAGAGCGACCTCGACAGGACCGCGGCGCTGGTCCACGAGCGATCACTCCCGTTCGGTACACCCGACGACATGCACGAGCGGATGTCGCGCGGCTGACGAACTCTCGTCGCCCCCGGCACCGGTGAATCGTCACGCCAGGAGCGCTGCGGGAGAGAGAATGGCCAGATGTGGTGGCTGGCACACGGTGAGCGCGACGTACCGGCGTCGCTCGAGTGGCTGTCGTCCCAGGAGCGCGAGCTCCTGGCGTCGATCCGCTTCACGAAGCGTCGCAACGAGTACCTCACGCGGCGATGGACGGCGAAGCAGGCGATCGCCACCGTGCTGGACATCGATCGCACGCCGGAGTCGCTCACCCGGATCGAGGTGCGGCACCGACCCAGCGGGGCGCCGTACGTCCACCTCGACGGGCGGGCGGCGGAGGTCGATGTGTCGATGAGCGACCGCGCCGGGTGGGCCGTGTGCCTCGTCGGGCCACCGGGCAGCGCCGAATCCGGATCGCTCGGGATCGACCTCGAGGTGGTCGAACCGCGCAGCGACGGATTCGTCACCGACTTCTTCACCTCGGCAGAACGCGAGCACGTACGGGGGCTGACGGACCTCGACCAGCGGCACGAGGCGGCGAACCTGATCTGGTCGGCGAAGGAGGCCGCTCTCAAGGTGCAGCAGGTCGGGCTTCGCGTCGACACGAGGACGGTCGAGGTGCAGCTCCACGGCGAGGGCAGGCCGGACGGGTGGGCCCCGATGACCGTGAACGGAGCCGCGGGTCCGATGCCCGGGTGGTGGCGACGCGACGGCGTCTTCGTGCTGACGATCGCCTGCGACTCACACCGTGAGCCGCCCGAGCTGCTGCCGACCGGCTCCAGCCTCGCGGCCGCCGTCCCGGTGCACTCCTGGGTCGATCGGCCGACCTGCTGACCTCCGGTCGGCGCGGCGGTCGCTCAGGCGGTCACGTCGTGGCGCGACATGCCGCGCTCGAGGGCGTCGACCACGTACGGCCGGAGATCGGCGGCAGCGATGATGCGATCGACCGATCCGACGCGCAGGGCCCGCTCGATCGTGTGGATGCCGTCGAACTCGTCGGCGACCTCACCGAGCTTCTCCGACCGCACCTGCTCGGTGACCTTGGCCAGCTCGGTACGGCGCAGCGCCGCGTCGGTTCCGCTGGCCGCCGCAGCGGCCTCGCGCGCCTCGCGGACCCGCGGGTCGCGCTCGGTGCGTTGCTTGACCTCCCGGGCGAACACCGTGGCTGCCGCCGGGGCGCCGCCGATCACCGACGCGTACGACCCCTCGACCGCAGCGATCTCCATCTCGTCGTTGAGCGCCTTGCTGAACACCACGAACGCACCACCGTGGTATCGCGACACGACGACGAACACGATCGGACCGTCGAAGTTGGTGACCGCCCGGCCGATCTCGGCACCGAACTCGAGTTGACGCCGACGCATCGATTCGGGTGAGCCGTCGAAGCCGGAGAGGTTGGCCAGGACCACCAGCGGTCGATTGCCGCTGGCGGCGTTGATCGACCGAGCCGTCTTGCGGGACGAGTGCGGGAACAGGGTGCCCGAGGTCCACGCCGGCGGGCCGTCCGACGGCACGTACCCCTGCCGGCCGACCGTGTGCGACTCGATGCCGAGCAGGCAGACCGGGATCCCGCCGACCGTGGTGTCCCACACGATCGACGTGTCGCCGTCGCGGAGGTCCTTCCACCGTTCGAGCGGCGTGGAGTCGCTGTCGGCGACCGCGCGCATGATCGAGCGCATGTCGAAGGGTTGCTTGCGTTCGGGGTTGAGTTCGGCGGAGAACACGTCTCCGACGGTGTTGAACGGGCAGTTCGGCAGCGCTGCATGGTCACTGGTGCGCACATCGCGATCGACCGGGTCGGCGGTGGGTCGGCGCCGAGGGAATCGTTCGCCCGGCACGACGTAGGTGAGCTCGTAGTGGCGCAGCAGCAGCGAACAGGCCTCGGCGAACGACGGCGCCCAGTACTGGGCCTGGCCGTTCGGACCCATCACCCGGTGGTAGCCGCCGATCCCGAAGTTGTCCTCCGCGCTGACCGCCCCGGAGAAGTCGAGGGCCTGTTTGCCGGTGAGGACCATCGTCGACGACGGGGTCATCACGAGGATGCCCTTGGTGTGGGTGAGCATCGTGGCTTCCGCGTTCCAGTACGGCTGACCCCCGACGTTGATGCCGGTGACCACGATGTTGACCTCGCCGCCGGCCTGGGTGAACTCGATCAGGCGCCGCAGTGTCAGCGCGATCCAGTCCATGTTCTCGGTACCCGAGTCCATCGCGATCAGTGCGCCGCTCGATACGGCGAACCACTCGACCGGCAGACGGTGTTCGAGTGCGTAGGTCAGCGCTGCGTTGACCCGGCGGCACTCGGGTTCGGCGAGGTTGCCGAGGCCCTGGGTCGGGTCCGACAGCAGCGCGATCCGTTGCATGCCTTCGGGCACCACCGTCGTGTGGTTGGTGAGCAGCCCGACGACGATGTGGGCGCTGTTGCCGCCCGGCTCACGGTGGACCGGCACGAGCCGGTCGTTGGCGTCGAGATCGAGCTCGACGAACGAATCGGCGGGCAGACCGGGAATCGGCGGGTGTTGGGTGAACAGCCGCACGATCTCGTACGGATACGGCGTCCCGAACCGGGCGGCGGTGAGCACCTTCTGCTGGTACGCGCCCAATGGTCGCACCGGCTCGTCTCCGGCGAGCTCCTCCCGGACGAGCAGCCCGTGCCCGACGTCCTCGATGTGCAGCACCGCGTGCCGCAGGCCCTCCGGGTGCGCTTCGTCGGGGATCCTGACCTTGAGGACGACCTTCTCCAGACCGACCCGCGCGGCCAGCGGGGCGAACCGCCGTGCCAGCGCATCGGTCTCGTGCAGCGGCAGCGTCCACGGGGCTTGGACGTCGAGGACGAGCCGGTTGGCGACCGGACGGTCGCGGGGGGTGTACCTGGTCAACTCCGAGCGCATCGCCGCCATCGCCAGCAGGCCGACGCGCTCGAGCCGCGGGTAGCTCGTCTCGCCGGTTGCCGGGTCGTGTATCGGGGTCAGCCCGCGGACCTCGGCCAGGGCGAACAGTCGGTGATCCTGCGGGTTGTCGTGGGCGACGCCGTCGAACAGGTAGACGTCCGCGGGGGACGGGCGCCGCTCGAGCTGGAAGCGGGAGAGCCGCCAGATCTCCAGGCGCTCGGCGAGCATCGGGTGCAGGTTGCGGTACAGCAGCTCTTCGGTGAACGATCCGTCGTCGCCGAGGAACGACAGGCTGTGCGTCAGGGGCCGTTCGGCACCGGGCGCCGGCGAGGTGTCGATCGTGATGTTGACCCGGTGGATGGTTCGCCCGAAGTCGCATGCTGCCAGCACATCCTGGACCTCCGCAGCTGTCTCGTCGATGTCGTGTCGTTCGATCTCGCTCCAGGTCACGAGATCGATCACGATCGTGCACTCGGCAGGCGCCGCAGCGAGGTGGCCGGCGACTTCGATCGACCACTCCGGCACGTCGTCGAGTGGGAGGTAGCCCGCGACGACATGGACCGAGTCCTGGTCGTGGCCGTAGTCGACCGCCGCGACGAGGAACCGGCCGCACTGTTCGCTCGTGATCGTGCCGAGCTCTCGCGTCCGGTAGTAGCGGCGCAGATGGATCTCGAGCACGAGCCGGCGCAGGGCGATGTCGCTGTCCGTGTCCGTCCACGACGCCTGGAGCATCGATCGCATCGGGTGCGGGCACCACACGAGACGCTCGATCCGCTGCTCGCGGTCGGCGGCATCGGGATGTGCGGCGAGGTGCTCGAGGTGACCGGCCATCTCGCGGTACACCTCGGCTGCCGCGGCCTCGATCGAAGGTTCGTCGAAGTAGTGGAAGCGGACGTCGCGGGCCAGATCGGCGACGGGCTGTTGACGTCCCTGGGTGGCGGACGCGAGTCGATCGAGCAGCGCCCGCATCTCGACGTCGGCCGACGAGTGCAGTGCGTCGCGGTGGGCGAGGCGCCGTTCGAGGATCGCGATCACGACCGGGCTGAGCTCGGTGAGTCGGGAGAACGAGCGGAACAGCCACATCAGCGCGGCTTCGAGCTCGGGCGTGCGGTTCAACCCGCGGACCCCGAAGCGCTCGAGTGCCCGTTCGAGCCGGGTTCGGTACTCGTCGGGAAGTCCGGCCCGGTCGGCGTCGAGCCACTGCAGGAACGAGACCAGGTACTCCTGGGTGTTCTCGCCGCCCGGTGCGAGGTCGTCGTGCTCGGTCTCGGTCTGTGGCCGGTACAGCGAGCCCAGCTCCGCGTAGATGTCGAGCAGCCCGTCCTCGCAGGCCAGGAGCGAGGGGTCGGCAACGTCGGCGATCTCTGCCAGGCGACGCTGTTCGGTGAGCAGGCGCCGCAGCTCGGCGGGGGCCAGGTCGTAGCCGAGGAGGTAGTCACCGAGCGGCTCGTAGACACGATCGCACGGCTTGCGGGAGAAGTCGATCGTCCGCTCGAACCCGCTGAGGTCGAGTCGTCGACCGGCCGGCGTTGCGACGGTCGAGACCCGCGGTCGCAGGCGGAGCAACGCGGCGCCTCGTTCCACCTGGCTGTTCGCCGTGACCAGGATCTCGAGCACGACGCCCGCGAACGGCGCCACGACGGTCGTCTCCATCTTCATCGACTCGAGCACGGCGACCGGCTGGCCCTCGGCGATGCTGTCACCGGGCTGGACCAGGGTGCTCACGATCAGCGCCGGCCAGTCGGCGCGCACGAGCATGCCGTCCTCGCGCTGGATCACGTGCGAGGCGTGACCGAGCTGCAACCGGAATCCGAACTCGGTGGGCGACACCACCAGGCGGTGACGACGGCCGGCGCAGGTGAGACGGCGTTCGTGCTCGTTGAGTCGGTCGACGGTCACGTGGGCGGCGGAACGCCCCGAGCGCACGGAGTAGGTGCGCGGCCCGACGCATTCGACGTCGAGCCGGTACGACTCGCCGAGGTAGCCCAGCTCGATGCCCGCGCCCACTTCGTCGGGCTGCTGCGGACGACCCCGTTCCGCGGAGGCGTAGAAGGCCTCCTGCGCGCGGCGGCGATCGGCCTCGTACGCCTCGACGGCGGCAGCCAGCAACACCACCGGGTCGGGCTCGGGCGGTGGACGGTCGGCGATCATCCGGTCGAGCCAACGGTGGTCGACCTCGTCGCGTTGGAACTGTTCGTCGTCGAGCAGGGCCAGCAGGAACGAGAGGTTCGTCGTGCCACCCTCGACCACCACGGCCGTTCGTTCGAGGGCCCGGCGGATACGGGTCAGTGCGACCGATCGGTCGGGTCCCCACGCGGTGATGATGGCGAGCAGCGAATCGTTGTCGTCGACACGGTCACCGACACGTCGGTTGGCGTCGACGCGCACGCCGGTCCCGACCGGGAACGACAACAACGCCACGCGGCCCGGTGTGATGGCGAACCCGGCGTCGGGGTCCTCGGCGAGCAGCCTGACCTCCATCGCGACGCCGTCGGCGGCAGGCTCGTGTTCGGGCAGCGCTTCTCCGCGGTGCACCCGCAGGCGCCAGCCGATGAAGCTGGCGCCCGATCGCTCCTCGGAGGTGGCGTGGTCGGGCGGGGCGATGCAGTCGACGGCGGTGACGGCGAAGTCGGTGTGGTCGTGGACGAAGGTGATCATCCCGGCGCCGCGGTACCCGACGTCCCGGGCGAGGTCGGAGGCCGCCGCGCAGATCGCGGTCGCCAACTCCTCGGAGACTCCGGCGCACGGAGCCTCGGCAACCAGGGAATGGTGCCGTCGGCGCACGCTCACGTCGCGGCCACCGAGGTTCCAGACCGTGCCGTGGTCGTCGACCAGGACGTCGACTTCCACGCGGCGCAGCGGCCGGCCGTCGAACAGGGCGGCGCGATCACCGATCGCGGGCAGCTGAGCCGGATCGGCCAACCGGCGCACGGTGTCGGCGTCAGGGCCGACGACGCCGATGCCGGCGGCGGCGCATGCCGCGATCAGGTCCGCACGTTCGTCGTGCGGCCATGACCCGAGCCACAGCGTGTCGATGTCGGCCGCTCGCAGACACTCGACCACGTCGTCGATCGATCGCTGCTCGGTGGCGCCGCAGAGTGCTCGCACCTCGTCGGCCTCCCGGCCATACCAGGGTTGCGGATCCGGTTCGTCATGGAACAGCACGGTCGTGATCGGTGGGGCGTCGCCGGCGTCGTTGAGTCCGCCGACGGCGTTCAACACGCGGACTGCGGTCTCGCCCGAGTCGATCAGGCCCAGCCGCTGAACGGTCACGGTGGGAGTCACGTCGCTTGCACCTTGCTCACTGCCGGTAGGTGGCGTGGAGAGCGGCGGCGACCGATTCGGGAATCGGCGCCGGCAACGGGATCGTCTCGTAACGGTCGAGCCGTGCCACGACCGTCCCCGAGGAGTCGACGACGACGCAGTCGAACACCCCGGCCGACATCTCGTGAGCGACCGCACGCAGCGGACCGTCTGCGTGCGGCGTGGGATACCAGCGCGCCCTGCCCACCCGCATCGGCAGCGCCAACCGGTCCTCGAGACCTGCCTGCCAGAGACCGGCGGTCTGGAAGCACAGCTCGATCAGCCTCGGCGCGGTGGAGAGCGGTTGTTCGGTGGGTGTGTGATTGGCAGGCAGGGGATCCATCAGTGTTGCCACCGAGGTGTCCTCGTCCCTCCACGCCGAAGACACCACCTGGTACGCCGGGCCGTGGAAGTAGAAGGAGTACACGCGCTCGGCATCGAGTGTCGGTCCGCTGGGATCCCCCGGTGGATCGACCCGTTCCGTTGCCAGGACCTCGGTGCCCAGCCGCACGCGTCCGGTGAAGTGCACTGTTCGTTGTGGTTGGTCGTGTCCGGGCAGTTGGCGTTCGGCGCTGAGCGTGCAGTGCGCCACGAGATCGTCGCCGTCGGGGGCGAGCACCGCCCGCACGGTGAGCGCGCGTGGTTCGTCCCGGTAGAACTTCAGCGGCGCAGCGAACGTGACGTCCTCGACCGCCAGCACGTGGTGGTCCGGCACCAGCAGCCGTGCGGTCTCGGCGAACGCCTCCATCCCCATCACGCCTGGCAGCACCGGCGTGCCGTCGATGCGGTGATCGTGGAGGAACGGCTGCTGCAGCGGATCGAGCGTCGTCTCGACGACGACGCCGTCGTGGACACTGACCGTGGCGTGCCCGATCATCGGGCCGTGGTCGGCCCCGTCGCCGACCACGGAGGTGAGATCGACACCGCCACGATCGTCGTACTCGGCCGCCATCATGCCGAGCGCCCCGGCGACGATCACCTCGCCCCGGTACTCACTCGACACCAGCTCGCGCCGGATCCATGCGACCCCCGCCTCGGGGGGCAACATCTGCACGCCGGCCATCTCCATGATCTTGGGGATCGATCCACGGGTCGCCATGCCGATGCCACCCCACGCCGTCCAGTCCAACGCGAGCCCGCGGGTCTCCGGCCGGCTGCGGCGGAAGTTGCTGGTGATCTTGCACAGCAGGTCGTTCGCAGCCGAGTAGTCGGTCTGGCCCTGGTTGCCGAACCGTCCGGCGACCGACGAGAACACGACGGTCGCACCGATCTCCATGTCCTGCGCGGCATGGAACACGTTGAACCAACCGTCGCTCTTGACGTCGAACACGAGGTCGTACTCGCGCGGTTCCTTCTCGGGCAGGTTGCGGCTGATCTCCAGGCCGGCGGCGTGGAGCAGCACGTCGATGCGGCCGCTGAGGCGGCGCACGTCGTCGATCGCGGTGGCGACTGCGTCGGCGTCGGTCAGGTCGACCGAGTGGTAGTGAACGGTCCCGCCGGCGGCCTCCACGGACTGGATCGCGGTGAGTGCGGCGTTGAGGCGTTCGAACCGGGCGAGCTCGCGCTCGATCGTCACCGGCGTCGGGTGCTCACCGGCTGCCTTCATCCGCTCGGCGATCGTGACCTTCAGACCGTTGCGGTCGGCACGGAACGCCTCGAGATCGGGGTCGGCGGGGTCGGGCGTCGGGGTCAGGTCGAGCAGGTGGAACGTGCCGCCCGACGCCGCAGCGAGATCAGCGGTGATCGCCGACACGATGCTCCCCGCCGCGCCGGTGACGACGACGACCGAGTCGTGATCGAGCGTCATGCCCCCGCCGGGGACCGGTTGGCCGTCGTCGGAGCGCTGCGGGAACGGCGCTTCGACGAATGCCACGCCGAACCGTCGGTCGTCGACCCGCCCGATCTCGACACAGCCCGGATCGAACAGGGTCTCCTCGATCAACTGCGCAGCAATCGCCGAGGTCTTGCGACTGGGAGCGAGGTCGACCGCCTTCACCAGCGCCTCCGGACGCTCCTTGCGGTACGACTTGGTGAATCCGACCACCGGTCCGCCGAGCGGGTTGGTGGCGCCGTCGGCGTCGTAGCCGTGGTAGCCGCCGAGGCGGGTCGCCGACACGAGGAACGGGCTCGCGTCGTACAGGCAACGCATGGTCGCGTACAGCGCCTTGACCCGGCGGCGCAGTGCCTCGCGCCAGGTGGGCAGGTCGTACTCGGCGAGGTCGCCGTCGTCGTCGAGGGCGGGGAGCCAGTACACGCCGTCGATCGGCGCGTCCGCATGCCAGGCCTCGACCTCTGCCAGCAACGCGTCGGTCGCCAGGCCAGGTTCCAGGGTGAGCACGGCGGCCCCTGCCTTGTCGAGCTGCTTCACCAACGCCTCGCCGACTCCGCCCTCGTCGAGCATGACGATGATGCGGGCACCGTCGAGTGCGACGCCGGTCGGCAGGCAGTCCGTCACCGGCGGCCGCAGCGTAGGGACCGGGATCCGGCGAGGCAGCGCATCGACGGCATCGAAGTCACCACGGACGACGCTCGGCGCAGCGGGCTCGGACGCGACGGTCGCCGCCGGCGCAGCAGCTGTTGCCGCAGTGGGCGCGTCGAGTCCGGCGCGTTGGCGGACCCAGTCCGCAACATGACGCAACGTCGGGAAGTCGCGCAGCTGCAGGTTGTCGTCACGTTCGAGCTCGTAGTGGGTACGGACCGCAGCGAACACCTCCGCCTGCTTCACGGTGTCGACGCCGAGATCGGCCTCGAGGTCGAGATCAGGCTCCAAGAGGTCCGTCGGATACCCCGTCATCTCCGCCACCACCGCCGTCACCTGAGCAAGCACATCATCCACACCAGCCGCCGCAGCAGGCTCGGGGGCCGATGCAGTTGCGGATTGCGCGGTGTCGAGTCCGGCGCGTTGGCGGACCCAGTCCGCGACATGACGCAACGTCGGGAAGTCCCGGAGCTGCAGGTTGTCGTCACGTTCGAGCTCGTAGTGGGTACGGACCGCAGCGAACACCTCCGCCTGCTTCACGGTGTCCACACCGAGATCGGCCTCGAGGTCGAGATCAGGCTCCAACAACTCGGTCGGATACCCCGTCATCTCCGCCACCACCGCCGTCACCTGAGCCAACACCTCATCACCGGCAGCCGCAACAGCAACCGGAGCCGACGCAGCCACCACCGCCGCGGGCGTTGCGGCCGGCGCGTCGAGTCCGGCGCGTTGGCGGACCCAGTCCGCGACATGACGCAACGTCGGGAAGTCGCGGAGCTGCAGGTTGTCGTCACGTTCGAGCTCGTAGTGGGTGCGGACCGCAGCGAACACCTCCGCCTGCTTCACGGTGTCGACGCCGAGATCGGCCTCGAGGTCGAGATCAGGCTCCAACAACTCGGTCGGATACCCCGTCATCTCCGCCACCACCGCCGTCACCTGAGCCAACACCTCATCACCCGCCGGAGCCGCAGCAGCACGGAGCCGGCGCAGCCACCACCGCCGCGGGCGATGCGGCCGGCGCGTCGAATCCGGCGCGTTGGCGGACCCAGTCCGCGACATGACGCAACGTCGGGAAGTCGCGGAGCTGCAGGTTGTCGTCACGTTCGAGCTCGTAGTGAGCGCGGACCGCAGCGAACACCTCCGCCTGCTTCACGGTGTCGACGCCGAGATCCGCCTCGAGGTCGAGATCAGGCTCCAACAACTCGGTCGGATACCCGGTCATCTCCGCCACCACCGCCGTCACCTGAGCAAGCACATCATCCACACCAGCCGCCGCAGCAGGCTCGGGGGCCGATGCAGCTACGGGGGCCGATGCAGCTGCGGGTTGCGCAGGTCGAATCCGGCGCGTTGGCGAACCCAGTCCGCAACATGACGCAACGTCGGGAAATCGCGCAGCTGCAGGTTGTCGTCACGTTCGAGCTCGTAGTGAGCGCGGACCGCAGCGAACACCTCCGCCTGCTTCACGGTGTCCACACCCAGGTCGGCCTCGAGGTCGAGATCAGGCTCCAACAACTCGGTCGGATACCCCGTCATCTCCGCCACCACCGCCGTCACCTGATCGAGCACCTCATCCCCCGCAGCCGCGGCAGGCACGGAAGCAGCAGCCGCAGCCGGGGCAGCGACGGGTGCCGGAACTGCAGCCGGTGGAGTGGCAGCAGCCGGGGCAACGGTCGCTGCCGCCGGGGCGGGTGACGGGGTGGTCGCAGCGGGCGCAGCCGGGGGTGTCCGCTTCACCGACGCGCCGAGCTGGCCGGCGTAGGGCACCGGCACCGCAGAATCGTGCTGCGACGTGGCCGGCGCGCCGACGTCGACCACCCGCAGTCGACGGTGGTCGGTCTCGAGGCGCGCGCCGTCGTGTCCGGCGAGCAGGTCGAGCCAGCGCTGCCAGGCATCGGCGTCGACGATGCGATAGCCGTAGCCGAGTTGGTCCGTCGCTCGGCGCTGGCCGTCCGCCACCGGCGTCCATCTCAGCAGTGCCATCGCCACCTGCGAGCCGAAGCCCGCGGCCAGCCGCAGCGCGTAGCGCACCGGGTGGGCGCCTCCTCGCGAGAGGTTGAGATTGCCGAGGTCGGGATCGGGTTCGCGGTAGTTCGGCACCGGTGGAACGATCCCCGTCTCGAGCGCCTTGACCGCGACGACGTCCTCGATCCCGGCGCCCATGGCATGACCGGTGAACCCCTTGGTGTTGGTGATCACGATCCGGTCGGCGTCGGGACCGAACACCCGACGCAGCGCGTTGATCTCGGCGGCCGCCGACCCGCCGCGGGCGGGCGTGTAGGTCTCGTGGGAGACGAACATCGCTTCGCCGGCGATCTCGCTGCGGCGCACACCGTGCGACTCGGCCTGTTCGATCACCGCCTCCATCACGGCGCCGATGTGCTCGACGTCGAGACGGGTGCCGTGGAATGCGGAGTTGGCGGTGATCGCGCCGAGCACTTCGCAGATGGGCTGCAGTCCGCGCTCTCGCGCTGCCTCGGCCGACTCGACCACGAGCGCCGCGGCACCCATGCCCACGATCATCCCGTGGCGCCGGCGGTCGAACGGCGTCGCCGCGTCCTCGACGTGTTCGTCGGTGGCCGCGGCGCCGCTGGCGAGGAATCCGCTGGCGATCCAGGGCATCAGCGAGTCGCCGGTGGCGTCGTCGGCCGACACGACCACCACCCGGCGGCACCGACCGGCGCGGATCCAGTCCTCCGCCAGGGAGATCGCCTGTGTCGTCGATGCGCAGGCGGCATTGACCTGGGTGTTCGGCCCACGGGCCCCGATGATCTCGGCGAACTGCGAGTGGCCCATCGAGAGCACGCGGAACAGGAACCGACGGTCGAAGCCGTACGGGTGCGCCTCCATCTCTGCGCGGAGGTTGGCGATCAGGCGATCGACCTCGGCGACGGCGGGCTCGGTGCCGTCCATCCGGGCCCGTACGCCCTCGAGTGCGAGCAGGTGCTCACGCCGTGCGCGATCGGCGGTGTATGCCTCGACGTCCTCCGCGAAGCGGTCGTAGCCGGGGAAGGCGCTCGCGAAGATCACTCCGGTGTCGTCACGGAGCGCATCGGGCAGTCCCCAGCGATCGGGCAACTGGGTTCCGATGGTGGTCGTCTTGTAGCGCATCACCAGCGGGATCCCGGCGTCACGCAATGCGTCGAAGCCGGCGCCGATCGCCAGGCGGGTCGTGTTGTCGAGGGCCTCGTCTCGCGCAGTGTCGACCGCGAACTGCTCGACGATGTCGAGCGGCGCGTGGCGGCCGGCGAGCTTGATGACCTCGGCGGGATCGTCGATGGTCTCGAAGCTCGCACCACCGGACTCGCTCTTGACCAGCCGGGTGATGTGCATGTCGGCCATGCGCTCCCGCGCCGCGTCCGGCAACGTGTCGATGAACTGCTGTCCGGCGAGGATCCGGGCGATGTTGGCGTCGTCGAAGGTCTGCTCGACACCGGGGAGGCCGAGCGCAGCCCCGGTGACGACCACCGGCTCGGCGTCGATGCGTCCGCCGGACACGGCCGGTGTCGAAGCGGGAACCGGCGCGGTCGGTGTCGCCGGTTCGGTTCCGTAGATCCGCAGCCCCTCTTCGATGACGCCGGCGAACAGCTGCCCGAGCTGCATGATGCGATCGTCGGCCGGCCCCGCTGCTGCGGCGGGTGACGGCGCAACTGCGGTGGTCGCCGCGGGTGCCACGGGGGCAGGGGTGACCGGAGCCTCCGGCGTCTCGAAGCCGACGCCGGCGGCCCACAGTCCGCACAGCGCCTGGTTGATCGACACCGCATCGCCGAGCTTCGGGTGGTTGGTGTACAGCGACAGGACGTCGTCGTGTTCGCCGAGCACGTCTTCGACGAAACCGTGCAGCGCTCGTTTCGGGCCGACTTCGACGAAGACGCGGGCGCCGGCGTCGTAGAGCGTGTGGAGCCCCTTGACGAACTGCACGGGCGATGCGACCTGGCGCCCGAGGTAGTCGCACATCGTGTCGCTCGTCGCGTCCGATGGGTAGAACTCGCCGGTCACGTTGGCGACCAGTGGGATCTGCGGCGGCTGCACGTCCAGCCGCTCCAGCGTCGCCACCAGGGGCACCGACGCCGGCGCGACGATCGTGGTGTGGAACGCATGACTCACCGGGATGCGAACGGCCTGCATGCCCGCAGCGGTGAACGAGTCGATCGCCGCCAGGACCGCATCGGTCGCCCCGCCGACGACCGCCTGGTTGTTCGAGTTGATGTTCGCGACAACGGCGTAGCCGGGCGTGGCATCGACGATCCGCTCGATCTCGGTGAGCGGCCCGAACACGGCGGCCATCGCACCGTTGTCCTCGACCGACAGCCGGGCCATCTCGCTGCCGCGGGCGCTGACTGCCTCGAGCGCAGCGGCGAACGTGAGCGAGCCGGCGGCGATCAGGGCGCCGTACTCGCCGAGGCTGTGCCCCATCACCATGTCGGGATGCATGCCGTAGGCGCCGAGGAGTCGGCTGATGCTCGAGTCGGTGGCGAGCACCGCTGGTTGGGTGATCTCGGTCTGCAGGAGCTGCTGTTCGAGTTGCGCGACAGCGGTGGGGTCGTCGCCGTCGACGAAGATGTACGAGCTGAGCGGGCGCCCGAGCAGCGGCGTCATCACCTCGTCGGCCTCGCGGAACGTGGCGTCGACGATCGGCTCGCTGGCACGTAGAGCCTGCAGCATGTTGACGTACTGCGACCCCTGGCCGGTGTAGAGGAACGCCACCTTCGGGGCCGGGCCACCCCCGACGAACACACCCTGCTGGCGGAGCATGCGGAAGATCGCCGGGTTGCCGCTGGTCAGCGCCTTGACCGCCTTGTCGAGCTTGGTGGCGAGATCGGCCGCATCGGCGAAGTCGACGGCGATGCGACGAGCAGCGCGCCCCACCGCCGGGTCGGGCCGAGCAGGTGCCGGTGCTCGACCGGCCTGCGCGTCGGTGAGCGCCTGGCGCACCTGGGCGAGCAGGTCGGCGTCGTCGCGCGCGCCGAGCACGAGTGCCCCGCGCAGGGGCGGCTTGGTCGGATCGACCGTGGCCGCGACCGAAGCGGGTTCGGCCTCGCCCGCCGGGGTGACGGAGGTGGCCTGGCCGATCGATGCTCCGGCGAACACCCGAGCCGGTGGCTTGTGGCGACCGGGGACGTGTTCCTCGAGCACGACGTGGAAGTTGGTGCCTCCGAACCCGAACGCGCTCACCCCGCCGCGCCGCACCCCGCTCGGAGGTACCGGCCACTCACGCAGGGCCGTGTTCACCACGAACGGTGAGG
>CAVORH010000039.1:0-359046 GCA_963698565.1 Ilumatobacteraceae bacterium | reverse complement strand
GTGAACGAGAATGCGCCGTCCGACGTGCTCGATACCAGGATCGTGTGGCTGGCCGTGTACCGGGTGATCGAGTCGGCAGCGTACTCCGGAGCCGGCAACCCGGCGACCACTGCACCACCGACGGTGAACAGCACGACCACCCACCAGAAACGCCGCAGCGCGTCGAGTGGCCGGAACGTGTTCATCGGGTGATGAGGCTAGTTGCTGGGCCGGCGGTCAGCTTCCGCGGAGGAAGCAGGTCGACCAACCGTACGGGGTGAAGCCGTTGCGCACCCTGATCCGGACGGTGAACAGGCCGCACTCGTTGCCGAACAGAGCTGTCACGTCGGTGGGAGTGTTGGAGGGATTCGCGGAGGGATCGCCGTTGCCGCTGCCGTAGCCGGTGAGATCCGGAAGCGTGGTGGTCGTGCTGCGGCAGTCGTTCTGCCAACCGATGTAGTTCTGGCTGCGGGTGACGTTGCTGGGCGAGGTGACGGTCAAGATGCCGACCTCGTCGAAATAGGGACGGAAGAGCCCGGCGCTGGTTCGCGACATGGACATGGTCGTGGTCGCCAGCGGACGGCACACCGTGATCGTCTGATCGATCACGGTGGTGCAGCCGTTGGTGATGGGGGTGTTGGCCTGACACGTCCCGATCAAGGTGTAGAAGTCGCTTGCCGTGCAGCACGAACCGGCGGCCGCGAACGCCGGGGTCGACGTCACGATCGCCGACGTCGCCGCGCGGCGCCAGCCGCGGAGAGCTGCTTGAGGAGGGTTCTTCGATCCAAGGGAGCACACGTTCCAGGGGCCCGACCTTCGGGCGTGATGATGCTATTACCTCGAGTCGCGACGCGGCGACATTGCTGGCCCGCCGAGCCCTGGTCCCGAGATCGAGACGAGGCGGTTCGGGCGCTCGCTACACTCTCGGCCCGTGCGTGTCAGCGATCCGTCGACTCACGAGTCCATGGTCGCCGGCTGATCTCGGTGGCAACCGGCGAGCGCCTCGGGCGCGTCCTGCTCGTGACGGCCAGCTCCCGGCGGCGCGGCGCCGAGATTCAGGCCACGCAGTTGGCCCCGCGGCTCGCGGGTCTGGGCTGGACGGTCGAGATCGTGTCGCTGCACTCGGGTACTGACGGCCAGGAGCTCGACGTTCCGGCGTTGGGCTCCCGTCGACTCGGGCCGAGAACCCTGCTTGCGCTCCGCGCTCGGGCCAAGAAGGCCGACATCGTGGTCGCCTACGGGTCCGCCACGCTCCCCGCCTGCGCCGCGGCGCTCGCCGGCACCGGTGTGCCCTTCCTCTACCGCAACATCAGCGACCCGACCCACTGGCTGCGCGGCCCGCTGCACCGGACGGTGACACGCGCCCAGTACCGACGCGCGGCGGGGGTGGTTGCGTTGTGGCCGGGCGCGGCGGACTCGCTGGTCCGGCACCTCGGTGTCGACCCCGACCGGGTCACGGTCATTCCCAACGCGAGGGACCCCGAAGAGTTTCGTCCGCCCACCGATGACGAGCGACTCGCTGCTCGCGACCGGTACGGGCTCGGCGACGGGCCGGTCGTCGCCTTCATCGGTGCGGCGTCACCCGAGAAGCGGCTCGATCTCGCGATCGACACCGTCGCCCAATTGCCGGACCACACTCTGCTCGTCGCCGGCGGTGGAGCGGGCCTCGCAGACGCTCGTCGTCATGCGCAGGCCGTGCTCGGCGACCGGGCGGTCTTTCTCGGCGAAGTCGACGACGTCCGCCCCGTGCTGTACGCCAGCGACGTGGTGCTGATCACCAGCGACGTCGAAGGTATGCCCGGTGTGGCGATCGAGGCCGCGCTCTGCGGGGTTCCCGTCGTCGCCACCCCAGTCGGGGCGATTCCGTCGATGCCCTGGGTGGAACATGTGCCAAACCATCGACCTGGCGCCCTGGCAACCGCACTGGGTCGAGCGATTCGTGGCCCACGACCGAGCGCCGAGTCCGTCGTTCCCTACAGCTGGGACGCGGTAGCGAATGAATGGCATGAGACCTTCGTTCGCCACTCCTGGGTCGAGGGCTGACCGACCCGCCTTCGAGGTCGACTAGCTTTACGACTCACCGACCAGTGCGCTCACGTGGCTTCGGGGCCAGGCCAAGAGCCACGACATCGTCGCAGGACGATCCTCGCACACAGCCAGGTACCGTTCGGCACTTCCGAGGTCGTGAAGTTCCGGGCGTAGGTGAGGGTCGCGACCCGTCTCCACAATTTCCGCGACATGATGCGAAGGCTCGAGGCGACGGCGCAATTCGTGTGGCGACACCCGGAACGATGAACTCGTGGAGTTCCACGAGCAGCATCGCCCTGGCAAGCGATGGGACGAGCGTGGGGTCGACGTAGTGGATCTCGGCGCCCTCGCAGTCCACCACAACCGCAGGCCTGATGGCGCGGTCGAGAATCTCGTCGAAGTCGACGAGAGGGAGCGAACTGCGGAACTCGACCCGATCACCGACGTCGTTGATCTCGGCGCTTCGCTCCAATCGTTGACGTGCCTGCTCATCCGTGTCGACGCCGAACACGTGGGTTCCGACGCACCGACGAGCAATGCCGACAGCGTAGTACCCCTCGGCGCACCCGATGTTGACCACGACGTCAGGTTGCGCCGAGACGATCTGTTCGACTGCCGGGTGCAGTTGCTCCTCGTAGCACCCCAGGAGTAGAGCACCCAGATCTGGAGCGTTCCATCCGTCGGGATCGCTGAGACGCAGGCCCTGGAACGGGCCGGACACGACACACGGCCCGAGCCGATGTTGGATGTTCGTGGCTGCAGTTCGACGTAGCGATCGCACCAGGGCTGCCGTCGAATCATGGTCAGGTCGACACCCTGCGACGTGGAATCCCAGCGGCCGGAGCACAGCGTTGACCGATCGCAGCAACCATCTGGCCGAGACGGGACCTCTTCGCATCCGCCAAACCTAGATCCGGCTACCGCCGTCGGCTAGCGAGCAGTCGTTCCGTCATTGCGATGGCTCCGATCGTCAGCGCACGCGATCGTGGTGCCACCTGCCGTGCACGGCAAATGGCTCCCACCCACGCAGCAAGTACGGCGTCGTCATCGAGGGAGCGAGCCCGCTGAAATCCATGCTCGACGATCGCTGCGTACAGATCGGGTTCCGATCGCAGTCGTACGAGCGCTCGAATCGCGTCGTCGGCGGTCTTGGCCTCAAGGAAGTCGAGCTCGCAACAACGGAGCTCGGTGAACGCGGGATCAGGACTGAGCACTGCCGGCACGCCAGCGCTCCAGGCATTCACGAGTTTGGAAGCCGGCTTGTTGAGCAGCTTGGTCGTGTCGCCCCGGAGGGCAACGATGACGTCGGTGTCTCGGTAGTCGCTCCACGGGTGCGCGCCGAGCCCGGGCGCACTGCATCTTTGCGGGCGTGGCGACACCTGCCAGGCGATGCCCAGCTCACGGAGAGCAGACCGCCACGACGGGTCGAGGAGATCCGGGTGGAGCGTGGTCGGGTCGCCCTTGAACTCCGCACGCGCGAGTCGATGGCCGGCCGCCTCGCGTTTCAGGAGGCCAGGTTGGGGCCAGTGTGGGACGAAAACCTGTCGCGAGCCGGTGACACGAAGGTGCTGGATTGCGCAGAGATCGGCGAACCTCCGCCCGTAGGTCTTGTCGCTGCTGGTGAGCAGCACGCGGGTCGATGTGCTGCGACCGAGCACCTGCATGAGCTCCTTGATCCGTCCGGGGTGAACGACGACCACTTCGCACGATGCTGCGTCGGTGAGGGTGCACGGCCTGACCGGGTAGCCGGCGTGGGCGAGGCGCACCATCGTCTGGTGGATCCACACCTCTTCGGAAGTCTCGAAGATCCAAGGCCAGATTGCTTCGTCCGTCCAGTCGTACCCATCGGCTCTGAACGAGTCGTCGACGATGAACCCGCACCATGCTCGCTGCGATCGATCTACCGAGGCCGAGCCCATGCTCAACCCCGCTTCGGGACGAGGTGGAGCCACCCCGAACGCCGGCGGCCGTCCCACTCGGCTGCAAGGAGCCAGCATGCCGGCTCGGCGGCGGCTCGACCGTACGGCGATTGCGTTGGGTCTCGGCCTGTCCGCTGGATGATCTCGATGTCGTGCGTTGGCTCGATCATCCCGAGCAGCTCACTCGCGACGACTCCGCTGGACCCACGCCGGCTGTCATTGATGGGCACGATCAGCACCGCCTTCTCGCGGCAGAGTGTTGCAGTGTCGTCGCGCATGGTCTCGGCGAGGTCGTCGTGGTCGAGGAGCCAGACCTGCTGTCCCTCGCTGGTCCTGATGGCCTCGATGACACTTCGTTCGAACTCGACGCGCCCCCCGACGTCGTTGAGGGCAGCAATCTTGGCGATCAGTCCACCATCTGCGTCGGCGCCGATCACCGTCACGGCCGGGCAACCCGCTCACGCCAGCGCCGGGGCGAGGAACCATCCGACATCGCTGCTCGCGACGAGATGGCGGTCCGGGGCCACTGCCGCTTCGATCGAGGCCCGAATCAGATCGGGTTCGTAGGTTCCGGTGACGATCGGGATGGCGCCCACCCGCTCGCGAGCGTGGTCCGGAAGCCGAACGCCTGCGAACGGACCTTCGGCGACGGTTCCGGCGAGCGCCTCCCAGATACGGTCACGCTCGCGTTCGGCCTGCGCAGTTGCGCTCTGGTTCACGAGCTCCACCCGGATCCCGGCGCGCTCGGCCACCGGCTGAGCGACATCGACGACGCGGCGTCGGAGCCCGTCGACAATCCTCTTGGTTCTGGGACGAGGTGCCGATCTCGACCGGTCGGGCTCCGCAACCTCAGGGCGCCAGCCTGCGTAGGCCGTTCGGTCGAGGGCCTCGAACCACAGGTTCGACCGTGCAACATCGGCGCCCCCCGGGTTCCAGGGCTTTGCGCCCACGAAGTGGTGGATTGCCGGTCGTCGAAGGGCGCTCGCCAACCGCACTCCTTCCTCGGAGGTGGACATCCAACTCAGGCTGTCATGGTGCGTTGGCTGCAGGTTGTAGCGGGGGTCGATCTGCTTCCACTGGCCCGCGAGCACGAGGTTCAGGGCGCATTGGTCTGCGAAGGCGAGCCGCGACGTCCGAAGGGCAGACAGTGCCGCGGAGCTGACACCTGATTGGCGCCACCGGTGGACGTCGATGACCATCACCCCGGAGTTGAAGTACGCCGTCGACGCCGTGAGGCCGCGGTCGACGAACGGCAGCCCAGGAGCGCCTCCCATCACGTCTACGTATGGATCGCGAGCTGCGCCGACGACGGCAGTCCCGAGATCGAGCTGCCACAGCTGTGCGAGGTCATCGACGACAACCGTGTCCGTGTCGAGGTAGATCACCCGGGCGAGGTCCGCCAGCAGATCCGGGATGAGCAGGCGGAAGAGTGCGGCTGCGGGAAGGTGAGCGGGGGTGACGATCCCCTCGAACGCGGAGGCGTCCACGTCGAGCCACCGGATCTGCGTGGACGCGGTCGACTGGATTCGGTCTCGGTCGTGGGTGGAGATGCCATCGTGCATGACGTAGAGGTCGAACGGTGCTCGTTGCGATCGCGACAGGCTCGACGCGACGGTCGCGAGTGGGAGCACGTAGTTGCGGTCACAGCACAGGACGAACGACGACATCTTGTGCTCTCACCGGTCCGGCAGGCCGGGTGATGTGGGCCCGGCGCTCGCTCGCACGTTCTCGAAGTAGCGCCCTGGCAGTCCGCGTTCGACCATCTGCCCCGCCAGCGACGCAGCAATCGGAATGCGCTCGTCAGGCCGACGGGACGCCCGGGACAGCCCGAGCTTGAGTGACTGCACCAGCGTGGGTGGACCGACGTCTTCGTGGCGGAACTGTTGTCGCAACGCTTCGAGACCGACGCCCCAACCGAACGACTGCCGCCACCGATCGGCGGCGCCGGTTCGCTGCACACAGACGACACGAGCGCCCGGGACGAACGCGACCTCGAATCCCTTGAGACGGGCGAGCCAGCTGGCCTCGACGTCCTCTCGGCGCAGGTTGTGGCTACCGAATCCGCCGATGGAGTCGAGCACTTCGCGGCGAAAGGCCGAATTGCCGCCGCTCGCGTACGGCAGACCGCCCGCAGTGTTCGGCTGGCTCGAGAACGTCCCTCGTTCGAAGACTGCGGCCGAGCCGCGGGCGATCAGTTCTGCCTCGGTCACCGAGCTCTTCGGACCGGTTGCGATGCCGAAACCGTCCGCCGCCCCGACATAGCTCGCGACCCAGTTCTCGCTCACGCAGTCATCTGCGTCGCAGAACAGCAGGAGGTCGGAGCGAGCGGCGGCAACCGCGACATTGCGAGCGGGGCCACATCCAATTCTCGACCGGGCGTCCACACGGCGGATGTCCAGGTCCGCCCTGTGATCGTCGACGATGCCGTCGAGCCCGGAGGTCGCACCGTTGTCGGCGACGACGACTTCGAAGCTGCGCTCGCTCTGTCGGGCGAGACGCTCGAGCTGACGTTCGATGATGCCGGCACTGCCTCGCAACGGGATGATCACCGACACGCTCGGGCCGCTCATCTGGATTCCATCGCCGCGCAACACACCCGTCGACGCTCGATCATGTTCGAATTCTCACTCATCAATTCGATCCTCGGGACCGACCAGCCTGGCAGGCAGGCTCCCGATCCCTACAATCGACCACGAGATGTCGGAGACGGATCGTGAGCGATAGGACGATCGTGTCGCCCAGCGATCCCCTCACCGACGGATCAGGGTCGCGGCCGTTGATGAGCGTCGTCATCCCCACCTACAACCGGGGTTCCGGGATTCTGCCCACGATCCATGCGGCCCTCGACCAGGACTTCGACTCGTTCGAGGTGATCGTCGTCGACGACGGCTCGACGGACGGAACGCTCGCTCGATTGCGAGAGATTGGCGATCCACGGCTGGCCATCGTCCAACGTTCGAACGGTGGGATTTCTGCCGCCAGGAACACCGGTGTCGCACACGCATCCGGTCAGTTCGTGGTTCCGCTGGATGACGACGACATGCCCCATCGCGACTGGTTGGGAACGCTTCACCGGGCCGCCGGGGACACCCAGGCCGGCTTTGTCAGCTGCCGCGAGCCGATTGACCGAGTACCCGTCGGGCCGGGTGGTTGCTGTCAGACCGCCAAGGGCGCTCGGCCCGGAGTTCGGCGCGCAGACAGCCAACGTCTTGGCGGGCACCTTCGCTGTGCGCCGTGACCTTTATCTGGACGCAGGTGGCTTCGCCGAAGGTCTGTCCTGCAGCCACCAGACCGAGTTCGCGCTGCGGGTACTTCCGATGTGCAGAGCACGGTCGATTCCGGTCTCGTCCGTCGATCAGGTCCTCATCGACATTCGACGTCGTACGAGCGACAGAATCGAGCGAACGCCACAAAAGCTGCTCGACGGCATGGAGTACATCCTCGCCCACCACACCCAGCAACTTCGCAAGTCGCCTCGGACACTCGGCTCCTACCATTCCATTGCCGGGGTGGCGGCATGGCGGCTTGCCGAACGTTCTCGAGCACGTTCCCACTTCTGGGTGGCAGCGCGTACGCGGCCGACGGAATGGCGCTTCCACGCTCGGTTGGTCGTGAGCTGCTTGCCATTCGTTGGACGCCTGGTCTGGGAACGCGGTCCATCCGTCCGAGATTCCTCACGCTGCTAGCCTCCGATCGGTGCGTGCACTCGTCACCGGCGCCGCCGGTTTCATCGGCGGTTCCCTGGTCAAGGCGTTGTCGGCCAACGGCCACGACACGCTCGGGTTGGACGCTCTCGTCCCGTACTACGATCCGCTGCTGAAGCGACGTCGGTTGGATGAACTCGCCTCGCTTCCACACGCGCACGCGATCGAAGGCGATCTCGCCGAGGTCGATCTCGCGCCGATCCTCGACGGGGTCGACACGGTGTTCCACTTCGCAGCCCAGCCGGGAGTTCGGACGTCGTGGGCCGGATTCGACGACTACGTCCGCAACAACCTGCTCGCCACGCACAGGTTGCTCGAAGCCATCGACACCGCATCGGTGCGCTCGTTCGTCTTCGCTTCGAGTTCTTCGGTCTATGGGCAGATCGCAGGCGCGGTCGACGAGAACGCTCCGACCCGGCCGTTCAGCCCCTACGGAGTGACGAAGCTCGCCGCGGAAGCGCTCTGCGCGGCCTACGCGCAGAACTTTGGGCTCCCCTCCGTCAGCCTGCGTCTCTTCACGGTGTACGGACCGGGTCAGCGACCGGACATGGCCATGTACCGGTTGATCCGTGCAGGATTGCTGGGCGAACCGTTTCCGATGTTCGGCGACGGTTCGCAGGTTCGATCGTTCACGTTCGTCGACGACGTCGTCGACGCTGCGCTGGCCGCAGCGACGGTCGCAGTCCAGCCGGGAACGATCCTCAACGTGTCGGGTGGTTCCACGTGCACCCTCACCGAAGTCATCGAGACGATCGAGGGCATCATCGGCACGCCGGTGCTGATCGAGCGGCGCGGCCCCGAGGCAGGCGACGTCGCCCGGACCGATGGGATCGTCGGAGGCAGCCGAGCGAGTCCTCGGCTGGTCGCCCCGCACTGGTCTCTGCGAGGGCCTCGGCCGTCAAGTCGAGTGGATGCGCGACCACCTCGAAGCCGAGATCGCATCTCGATAGAGCGCATGCAGGCGCTCCACAACCGGGCCGGGAGCGAACAGCGTGTCGAAGCGGTCTCGAGCTGCCTTGGTCGATTCGGAGGTGTCGCTCGTCGAGCGCCAGCTCGAGCGCGGCAGCGAACGCATCGAGAATCGTCCACGGCGACGAGTGAGGCCGCGAAGTCACCGATCGCTTCTCGAACCATCGGGATGTCGCTGGCGACGACCGGGCGTTCCAATGCCATTGCCTCGAGCACCGCGCCTGGCATCCCTTCGACCCGCGATGGCACGGCGACGACATCGCAGGCCACGATCAGGTCGGCGACGTCGTCGCGGGCGCCGAGGAACGCCACGGTCTCGTCGAGCCCGAGTCGCTCGACCTGTGCGTCCAGGTCGTCGCTTGCCCGCCCCGGTCGACCGGCCACGAGTACCGTGAGATCTGGGAACCGCGCGGCGAGCTTCGCTCGTGGCATCGAGCAGCACGTCGAGCCCCTTCTGGTGCTCCTGTCGGGCGACGGCGAGCACGATCGGCTTGCTCCGATCCGAGACCGAGCGCACTGCGTACCGATTGCCTGCGCGCTGGCACTCGGCTCGCCCATCCGGTCTCGTCGGCGCGCCCGCGGGATCACGACAATCCTGTCGCGTCGAACCCGCATCCGGGACGCCATGTCGTCCGCGACAGGCTTCGAAACGGCGTGGAATCTGCACCGCCGGTTCGAGCAGTGCCGATGTCCACCAACTGTGCGAGCCGAAGCTTGACGAGACCGATCGACGGAGCTCTCCTGCACCGCCGAGTAGCTGCTCGTTGGCGAACGTCGACACCACGGGTGTGCCAGTCAGCGCGGCTCGCGGTGCGGCCCAGCACGTTTGCCTCCCACAGTGTGGTGTGCACCACGTCGGGCCGGAGCCGCCGGATCAGCCCAACGAGCTGCGACGAGTTGGCGCACTCGGCTCTGGTCGAGTGCCGTCGGATGCAGCGTTGCGCCTGCGTCGCGCAGCGCGTCGGCGACGTCCCAGCGCGACTTGAGGAAGGCCACGTGGAGGTCGATTCCGTGGTCCCGATATCCGGGCGCCATGTGTGCGAGGGAGTGCTCGGCACCACCGCCGATCGAGGCTGTCGATCACGTAGAGCACTCGCATGGTCACCGCGCCCTTCTCAGGCGAGCGACGAGCTCGCGGCGGCTTCGATGGAGGTCGACGATCCGGCGCTTGGCGTCGACCGCGACGAGCCCGGAACCGAACGCCAGGTGATGGTTGCCGTCGGCGTACCGATCGGTGCGGAGATCGAGAGCGTTCGACGGCGTGCTCCTCGAAGCCTTCCTCGTCGAGGCGATCGACCCTGTTGATGACGATCGAACCGCCGTAGCCCTGCGAGCAATCCTGCGCCGGCCGGTAGAGCACGCCTTCGCGTACGAACGGCGTACCCGCCGGACGGGCGCTGGTGACATCGATCTTCACCGGATTCAGCCGGTGAGGTTCCCAAGGTCCGCAGAAGTCGGGTGCCGACCACAGCCACAGCTCGGCATTCGGGTCGCGATCCCTTCGTGTTCCGAACAGCCACCAACGACCGTTCCACGTCAGCGGTGTCGGATCGACCACCGAGGCTTCGATGAGCGTGTGTGCGCGCTCCCACTGGTCCGGTAGCTGAATGCACCGCCACGCCGTCCACCCGGCCCGCCTGCGCGGTCTCGGGCACGCAGTACAGGTCGTCGCCGACCTGGACCGGGAACGGGTACGACGCATGCACCTGAGGGTCGATGACGCCACGATCTCGACGCCAGCCGCCGGACGCGTCGCGACTCAGCGCGCTGATCGTGCCCTTGCCCGAGCGTTCGTCGAACTCCTCGACCAGCAGCGCATGTCGGCCACGGTGCTCGACCGGAAACGGGTCGGCGTCGTAGCCGCCCTGACGCTCGGGGAGCCACTCGAACGACGTCGCCGTCGGGGATCGCACCGGCGACGGTGATATCGGCGACGCCGATGGCCCAGCGGGCTCCGACGACGATCGAGCGGATGCCTCTCGACGACCGAACGGAGAGCCTGCCGAGCGGCGAACTGCACCATCTCCGCATTCGTCGGGTCGCGTCGGATCGGTGCGTCCGCGGAAGCGACGGGGAGTTCGTCGACGTTCACGACCCCGGAGCGAACCGGCGCTGGCCACGCGGGCGGGCAGAGCAGCGGCCCCAAACGCCGCTCGGTCGCGGTTGCGGGGATACGAATAGCTGACGGTCCGGAACGTCGCTCGGGCGAGCGGAATTCCGGCATCGAGCCGTTCGGTGAGGCGCTGGAGGAGGACTCCGGTGGTCGCAAGGCCTTCGGCCACCTCCCAGAACGACGGGGGACCACCGCGGATCACACGTTCGTCGTCGTGGTGGAACGACCAGATCCCATACCGCGCGACCGCCAACACCTCTCCCCGCACGATCCCGAACCCGAACCGCAGCAGGACGTCGAGGTCGAGCTCGCGCAGCTGTCGGATTGCGTCGTCGGGGAAGTGCTGGGAGTACCGGCCCACCAGCTCGGGTCGGACCGCCAGCCGGGTCGCGCCGCTGAACAAGTCGCTGCAGTCGGTCGGCCGGACGGCACGCGATCGGCGTGCGACCCAGAGGTTGTTGTACAGGCGCCACAGACCACGGTTCGACAAGACCCGCCGCCAACGAGATCCGGTACCCGACCTGGATCGTTCGGTGACGAGGGCGACGAGGTCGACGTCGTCGCCCTCCACCAACCGTTCGAGCGTCTCGCGTTGCCATGCGGCCAGTTGATCGGAGCCGGCGAGAACCCCGACGCGGAGCCGTGGCGCCTCGCCGTCGCTGCTGGCCCGGGTCCCCACTACGGGAGCATGCCGGACAACTCGAGCGAGTGCCGGAAGAACTCGTTGTCGCGTGACAGTTCGGCGGCGGGGGCCATCGCTCGGAGGTGGCCGTCCTCGATCACCATGATCCGGTCGCACACGTCGAGCGTGGACAGGCGGTGAGCAATGATCACGACCGTCACGCGACCCTTCAGTGCGGCGATCGTCTGACGGATGAGCTCCTCGGAACGGACGTCGAGCGCGGACGTCGGCTCGTCGAGGATCAGCAGCTCCGGCTCGCCCGCCAATGCCCGAGCGATCGAGATGCGTTGACGCTGCCCACCCGAGAGATGCTTGCCCCTGTCACCGACGGTCGTGTCGAATCCGTCGGTCATCGACGCGATGTCGGCCGCCACGTTGGCGTCCCGGGCGGCGGCCTCGACGCGCTCGCGAGTGATGTTTTCGCGGAAGAAGACGATGTTGTCGGCGACCGAGCCAGAGACCAGGTTGGCGTCCTGGGCAACGAAGGCCGTGACCCCGCTCCACGACCTCCGGTCGACGTCGCGGAGATCGCAGTCTCCGCCGACGGTGATGCAGCCCGAATCCGGGTTCCGCAGGCCGAGCAACAGCTGCACGAGTGTCGACTTCCCGCCGCCGGAGGGGCCGACCACGCCGACCACCTCGCCTGGCTCGATCCGGAACGACAGGTCGTGGAGCACCTCGCGGTCGTCGGTGTAGCTGAACGAGAGATGTTCGGCGGCGATCGCTCCGACGTGGTCGATCGGGACCGTTCCGAGGTCGGCAGGGTGCGCCCGGTAGTTGCGGACGGTGTCGTCGACCACTTCGAGTGATGCAGCGGCGTTCGCGAACGATCCGGACGCGGACTGCAGCGCCTGGCCGTAGCTCAACGAACGCAACATCACCAACATCACAGCGGCGACGCCACCCAACTCGCCCGTCTCGAACACCGAAGCGAGCCACAGCCCACCGACGATCGCTGCGAACGCCAACGCCGTGTACAACGGAGCGAGCGTCCCCTGCGCGATTCCCGAGCGTGCGTTGCTGTTGGCGTGGCTGGAGATCAACTGGTCGATCCGTCGCACGAACTGATCTCGCACCCCGTATGCCTGCATCTCCATCCCGAGCGCTCCGAGCTCGGACACCGACCCGGCGAACTCCATCTGAGCTGCCGCCACCTCGCGTGAACGGGTTCGAATCCGCCGGCGGACCGGTGCGAGCACGCTGCCCAGTGCCGCAAGGGCAACGAGCACCACGAGCGTGGCCGTCGGGTTGATCAGCAACGAGCCGATGATCAGCGCGGTCAGGCTGAGCGCCGAGGTGAGCATGTTGCCGAAGGCGCTTGTCGCTGCCACCTTCGACCAGGCGAACCCCATGATCAGCTCCTGCAGTTTGCCAGCCGACTCGCCCTGCTGTGTCGCCCACGAGGCGTGGAGGTAGGCGTCGGCGACGTCCTTTCGAGCCTCCACTCCGACGCGGGTCGACAGCGAAACCGACGCTCGCATCGCAAGCAGCGCGAGCAGCAGCCTGGCGACGAGGAGCAGGCCTGCGAACGCGAGCGCCGCGTTCACCGACATCGAACGACTCGCCAGCACACCGAACTCGT
The DNA here is from genome assembly GCA_963698565.1 of Ilumatobacteraceae bacterium. Taxonomy (GTDB): domain Bacteria; phylum Actinomycetota; class Acidimicrobiia; order Acidimicrobiales; family Ilumatobacteraceae; genus Sva-07. The sequence continues at coordinate 346,070 of CAVORH010000039.1, read as the reverse complement.
CGTTTCCGTCTGCGACCGCCAGGCCGACTCGCGTGATCACGACGAGCAGTGCGGCCTCGGTGATGCCGGAGAGGAACGAAGCGGCCGCCATGAGCGCCACGCGCCCGCGATGCGGCCGCAGGATTGCTCGAACGTGCGCCCATTGCCGCCGCCGCTCCTCGCGATCGCTGGCTCGACGTGGCACGGAGCGAATGCTACCGGCGCGTCCAAGCGGGGTGTCCGTTCTCGGGCGCTCAGAACAGCTCGACGTCGCCCATCGTGAGCTGCCAGTTCCCCAGTGGTGGTGTCGGCGTGGTGGGCGACGGCACGGAACGTCAATGCCGGGCCACTGCCAGGTGCCGGCAGCAGCCCGGCCGACAGTCTCGGCGAGCCCAGGCGGAGCGCGTGTGTCGCATCCACCTTTGCGAGCAGGTCGATCGTGGGCTCGGTGCAATCCTCTGCGTCCCCGAGGTCGTCCAGCACGACGAGTTCCGTCGCAGTGCCGCGGTTGCGGATGCGCACCACCAATGTCCCGGCGCCGACCCCGGTTGGGCTCGCCACTCGATACCCCAACAGCGCGCCTCCGTAGCGCCACGCCAGGAATCCGGCCGAGCGGTTCGTCTCGATGGCTCGAGGGTCGTTCGTAGCTCGACGTCCTACCTCCATCCGATCGAGCACTGCCTCGATCGGCTCGCCGATCTCGAGTGGTAGCGGCCAGTGGGAGGCCGCCACTCGGGATCGGGCGATCTTCGAGCGCGGCACCCGGGCCGGCAAGCTTGATCGCCACCGGCAGCCTGCCGACCTCCTGCCAGCCCATCTTCAGATAGCCGGGGCGGCTCTTGTCGTTGGGCGTGTTGAACACGAAGTCGATTCCGTCGTCGGCGATCACGTCGAGGCCGTGCATCGTCATCGCCGTGAACAGACCCTTGCCCTGGTAGTCGGGGTGCGTCGCGGTGTCGACCGCCCGCACTGCGTTCAGGATCTCGCCGCTGCGGACGAACTCCCAGCGCATGAGCGCGCGGAGCCCGACGATCTTGTCGCCGTCGGTCGCCACCCACATGTACGACGGGCCGAACACGTTCTGGTCGTGTTTCCACGAGAACAGTTCGTCGAAGCGCGGGTCGTCGCCCCAGCCGAGCGACGCCCGGCAGAGTTCGAGGATCGCGGGGCGGTCCGCGGGTGTGGCTTCGCGGATGTTCAGTCCCCGGGGGAGTGGACGTCGCGCTCGCTGCGGTTCAGGAGGCGTGGCGATGGCGGCGGCTTCGGGGGCGAGCGACGTGTAGACGGCTTCGATCCGATCGACGGTTCGGCGGACATCGAAGTCGGCTGCCCGCCCGGCCGACGCCGCGGCGAGTCGTCTGCGGAGCTCGGAATCGTTGACCACTGCTTCGAGCGCGTCTGCGAGCGCTGCGGCGTGTCGCGGTGGAACGAGCACCGCGTCGACGCCATCGGTCAGTTCCTCGGCCACGCCGCCGACGTCCGTGGCCACGATCGGCAGGCCGAGCGCCAGCGCCTCCATCACGGCGACGGGCAGGCCCTCCCACTGCGATGAGAGCGTGAAGATGTCACAGGCGCCCATGATGCGCACGGCGTCGTCGCGGAAGCCCGTGAGGATCACCCGGTCGGCCAGACCCAGTTCGTCGCGGAGCGCTCGCGTCTCGGCCTCCTGAGGGCCCTGGCCGACGGCGACGAACCGCACCGGAACCCGCCGGTCGGCGAGGAGGCGGGCGGCCTGCAGCAGGTTGGGGTAGTCCTTCTGGGCGCGGAAGTTGGCGACCGTGCCGACGACGATCTCGTCGAGCCCGATGCCCAACTCCTTGCGAATCTCGGCGCAGTGCGTCGAGGCTGACGCCGTCGCCTCCAGGTCGATCCCGTGCGGCAACACCTGCACCCGCTCGGTCACCGATCCGCTCATCGACTCGCGGACCTCGTCGGTGACGGCGAACGAGATGTCGTCCCAACGAGACGTGAGCGTGTTCAAGACACGGGTCGGTCCCCGGTGCGTCGCCCACCGGTTGTGTTCCGTGCTGACGAGCTTCGGGCGCCCGGCACGGCGCATCGTTCGGGTGGCCAGTCGAGCGACGGAACCGGGAAGCGGCGAGTGGACGTGGACGATGTCCCAGTTGCCGTGCCGAACGAGTGCGGATAGGCGCAGCGGCCAGCGGTAGTCGGTGCGCCGCCTACTCAGGCAGTGCGTGGCTACGCCGACGCGTTCGAGTTCGTCGGCCAGGTGATCCTTGTACGGGAGGACGAAGGCGCACTCGATGTGGAACCGATCGCGGTCGTGTGCACGAGCTGCGGCGCACAGCAGCCGCTCGGCTCCGCCCGGCCCGAGGCCCTTGATCACCCACAGGACACGTGCCGGCACCCCGTCGATCGTAGTGAGCGTCGTGACGCTGGCGGCAGGGTCGTCCGCGCCGCGTGCCGGCGGAGTGAGGCTGCCACACTGAGGGCGTGAAGGTCCGGATCGCTGCGAAACGGCTGCTCGCGCAGGGCGATCGACTGTGGAGGGCGCCGCGGGGGGTGACGGTGCTGATCTACCACCGAGTCGGTGGCGGGTCAGCGAGCGAGGTCGACCTCGAACTCGACGCCTTCCGCACCCAGCTGGCGCATCTCGCCGAGCACCACGATGTGATCACGCTCGACGCGGCCGCCGTTCTGCTGACCACCGCCACCGCCTCCGCGGCCGGCGACAAGCGACCGGTCGTGCTCAGCTTCGACGACGGCACCGCTGACTTCTGCGACACCGTTGTGCCGGCACTCGTCGAGTTCGAGCTCCCCGCAACTCTCTACGCAGCGACGCACTTCATCGACGCCGGCGAACCCTTTCCCTGGGGCGCCCCGCCGGTGTCGTGGGCCGGTTTGCGTGATGTCGTCAGCACCGGTCTGGTCACCGTCGGATCACACACCCACACCCACGCCCTGCTCGACCGGGCCGACCCGGACGTGATCGCCGACGAACTCGACCGGTCGATCGAGCTGATCGGCGAACACCTCGGAACCGTCCCCGCCCACTTCGCCTACCCGAAGGCGCTCCCCGGATCGGCCGCTGCCGAAGCGGAGGTGCGATCGCGCTTCACGACCGCCGCGCTCGCCCGGAGCCGGGTGAACGAACCGGGCTCGACCGACCTGCACCGGCTGTGGCGCACACCGATCCAACGCAGCGACGGATTCGACTTCTTCGCCGCCAAGGCCGATGGTGGGCTCCGCCTGGAAGGCGAACTCCGCACATCTGGCGGCCAAGTTGAAGTACCGGGGCGCCAGTCGGTGACATCGTGACCGATCGGCTACCCCTGCGGATCCTGCTCGTCACGAAGGGCCTCGACCTCGGTGGTATCGAACGGATCGTGGTCGATCTCGCCCTCGGCCTGAGCGGTCGTGGTGTCGACGTGGAAGTCGCCGTGGTCAACTCGCACCGCGACCGGCTGATGCCAACGCTCGCCGACGTCGGCGTCACCGTGCACCGACTCGACGGATCGGATCTGATCGGCCTGGGTGCCTCGCGTCGCCTCGCGCAACTGATTCGCTCGGGAACCTTCGACGTGGTCCACGTGCACGGCCCCTTGCCTGCGGTCGTCGCTCGTCTCGCCGCCGTTGGCGCTTCCGCAAGGGTGGTCACCACATCTCACACGCCGTGGACGTCGCTCCGGCAGACCACCCGGGCGATGTGGCGAGCAACGGACAGGCTCGACGCTGCCGCCGTGGCCGTGTCGTCGGCGGTGGCTGCATCGCTGCCCCGAAGCACCGGGTCGCGGGTGACCGTGATTCCCCACGGCATCGATCCCGCTCGGATCGCCGCGGCCCGCGCCACTGCGGATCGATCTGCGGCCCCATCCGCCGGCGGGCCGATCACGGTCGTCACCGTCGCCAGTCACCGCGACGCCAAGAACTACCCGAACCTGCTGAGCGCGCTTCGCCGGTCGATCGGCGACGGAGCGAACCTCCGGCTCGTGACGATTGGTGACGGCCCGCGCCTCGACGACCACGTCGAGCTCGCTCGCACGCTCGGACTCGAAGATGCCGTCGAGTTCGCGCCGGCCACCGAGGGCGTGCTCGACCGCATCGCCGGCGCGGACCTCCTCGCCGTGGCCAGCGACTACGAGGGCCAGCCGATCGTGGTGGCCGAAGCGCTCGCGCTCGGCGTGCCCGTGGTGGCCACCGCCGTGGGGCGAGTTCCCGAGATGGTCGACGCCTCGGTCGGCCGGGTCGTGCCGCCGCGCGATCCGGCAGCGCTCGGTGCTGCCCTCGCAGAGTTGGCGAACGACGCCGAGCTGCGGACGCAGCTGGGCGACAACGCCCGACGGCTCAACAGGCGAACGCTCGAGGACGTGCTCGACGCCCACATCGCCCTCTATCGCCGGCTCGTCGCCGAGTAACGTCGACGCCGATGCGAGTGCTCGTCACCGGTGCGGCCGGCTTCATCGGATCGCACGTCGCCCGACGGCTCGCCGCCCACGGTGTGGATGTCGTCGGCATCGACGACTACTCGACTGGACACCATGCCAACCTCGACGGCATCGAGCTGGGCATGATCGAGGGCTCGATCCTCGACCCGGATGCGCTCGCTGAAGCAACCGCCGGTGACGGCAAGCCCGTCGACGCGATCGTGCACCTGGCCGCGATCCCCTCGGTGCCGCGATCGATCGTCGACCCCGCCGCGAGCCACGAGGCGAATGCCACCGGCACCCTGCGGGTGCTCGAGGCGGCCCGCTGGCTCGACGTGCCGCCGCAGGTGATCGTCGCGTCCTCGTCGTCGGTGTACGGCGCCAACCCGACCCTGCCGAAGCACGAGGGTCTCGTCGCTCAACCCAAGAGCCCGTATGCGGTGAGCAAGCTGGCGGCCGAGCAGTACACCCTCGCGTGGCAGCACAGTTACGGCCTACGGACGCTGGCGTTCCGGTTCTTCAACGTGTACGGGCCCCGTCAAGCGCCCGGCCACGCCTACGCCGCGGTGATCCCCGCCTTCGTCCACGCCGCGCTGACGGGGGAGCCGCTCACGGTGCACGGCGACGGCACCCAGTCGCGCGACTTCACGTACGTCGGCACGGTGACCGAGGTGATCGTCGATGCCATCACACGGGGCGTCACCTGCGACTCGCCGGTCAACCTTGCGTTCGGGTCGCGCACCGACCTCCTGGAAGTGATCGACCGGATCGGTGATCTGATCGACCAGCCGCTGACGGTGGAACACGTCGACAACCGGCCTGGCGATGTCCCGCACAGCCAGGCCGACAACTCGCTGCTGCGATCGCTGTTCCCCGATGTGATGCCGGTGCCGCTCGACGACGGTCTACGTGCGACGGTCGAGTGGATGCGGACGTACCTCGACGCGCCGGTCGCGTCGCGCTAGGTGTCGTGCCGTACGGCGGGTGACCAGCGCGTGTCGGGCCTGATCTTCCAGCGATCGGACGGGATCGTCTGGCGGGCGCTCTCCGACCGGGTACTCGTTCATCGAGTCGGGGCAACCCCGGACCTGGCCGCCGCCGAACTGTCAGGGCCGGTCGTGATGGTCTGGCTTGCGCTCGACGAGCCCGCGTCGGTTCCGGAGATTCGCCGCAGGCTCGCCGAGGCATCCGTGACGGTCGACAACCCCGAGGCCGAACTCGACCGGCTCCTCAGCGCCGGACTGGTCGAGGCGAGCGATCCTGGCCCCGATGACGACCCGCCGGCGTTCGTCGGGCGCCTCGCCGTGTACGACACCACGGTGCTCGTGAGCGCGTCGCCGCCGCTCGACGCCGAACTCCGATCGTCGTTCCTCGACCTCCTGGTCGATGTCGATGGTCAGCCGACCGTTGATGATGTCGACCACCGTCTCGACGTCGAACTGGCCGGCGACGTCTGGACGGTTCAGTGGGATGGAGTTGCCAGCTACGTCGGCCCGTCGATCGATCTTGCGCTGTACGACTCGCTGATCGTGCTCAACCACCATGCGGCCGCAACGGCGACGGCGTCGGGCCGCACGGTGCTGCACGGAGGAGCGGTCGGCATCGCCGGCCGCGCGGTCGTCGTGGTGGGTCACAGCGGGGCCGGCAAGTCCACGCTGACCGCAGCGCTGACCCGCGCCGGGCACGCCTATCTCGCCGACGAGGTCGTCGCGATCGATGACGACCTCGTCGTCGATGCATTCCATCGTCCGCTCGGTCTGCGACCCGGCGGCCTGGCCGCCCTGGGACTGGATCTCCCCGTCGGCCCGTACGACTCCGTTGCACCGCACCGCGGCGGACCAGCGCTCGGTGACCGGTGCCCGCTCGGCCTGGTGGTCATCCTCCGCCGCAGCGACGCCCCGACCGACGTCGTGCTCCGCGACCTGTCGCCACCCGACGCGCTGGTCGAGTTGGCGAACCAGACGCTCGGCGCCACCGGTCGAGAACGGATCATGTTCCGGCGTCTCGACGCCTTCGTCCGGCGGGCTCGCATCGCCGAACTCACCTACTTCGACCTCGCCGACGCCGTGGCCGCCCTCGAGCGAGCCTCGACTGGGGCGTCGACCTGATGACACCCACCGACTCGATGACACCCCTCGAACGAGCAGTGCTCACTGCGGGACTGCCCGTGCCTGCAGCGTCCGACGGACATCCGCCGGCGGTGGCCGATCCCGAGTCGTTCCGCCTGCTCCTGAGGTGGGCGGCCGACGAGCGACTGACCGGGCTGCTCTGTCAGGCGATCGAGGACGGGAGCATCGGGTTCGACACGTCGTCGGGATCCAGCCTCATCGACGAGGCACACGAGGCGCACCGGACGGTGGTGCGACACACGCTCGGGGCCGAGGCGACCGCGATCGAGGTGATCGAGCTGCTCGCCGACCACGGCATCGTGGCCTACCCGTTCAAGGGTGTTGCCAACGCCCACCTGGACTATCCCGACCCGGCGCTGCGGACGTTCCTCGATGCCGACATACACGTCGAACGATCCCAATTCGGCGATGCGATCACTGCGTTGCTCACAGCCGGATACACCCGCACCTCCGTGCCGCTGGGACCGCGGTGGGAGCGCCGATTCGCCCGGGCGTGCGAGCTGCGCGCTCCCAACGGCGTGGAGGTCGACCTCCACGCATCCGTGGCGACCGGCTACTTCGGAACCGTTCTCGACGACGACACGCTCAGAGCCGGGCCCGACACGATCGAGCTGGCCGGACGCACGCTGCCCGCGTTCTCGCTGCCCGCCCGAGCGCTGATCTCCTGCTACTCGATCGTGCTCTCCCGGGGCCCCGGCCTGCGGCTCCATCGGGACCTGGCGCAACAACTGATGGCGCTCGCATCGGACTGGCCGCGGATGCTCGACCTCGCCGGCAGCGACGGTGAGATCGTGATCGCACGGGCGCTCGGCACCGTTGCGTCGACGTTCGGCCCCGCACTCCCGCCGAACCTGACGCGCTCGCGTGGGCGTCGACGGTGACGCCGACGAGGACGGCGCGGCGAGCACTCGCACTCGCGGAGCGCGCCCACGACACCGGCTGGTCGGCGGACGCCCGCAGCACCATGCTCGCCCTCGGGCCGCTCGACACGATCGAGTTCCTCGCCGGTGTCGCGGTCGGCCGGCTGCGACGGCGGTTCTCGCACTGAGCTGCGGTGGTCGGTGTGGCTCGATCAGGTGATCGACCACGCACCGCCGACACGAGTGGCGGTGAGGTTGGTCGGGATTGCCCGGTCGCGTGTCGTGCCATCGGAATAGGTGCAGCGCCATGTCGCAGTGATCTCCGCTCGGAACGAGTCGCCGTTGACGAAGTTCGTCGCTCCGATGATGAACTGACCGAACTTCTGAATGGCGAACGACGCGGCGCCGGTCGTCTGGGGGAGATCGAGGCCGCCGAGTCGGAACACCGTCGGGATGTTGAAGATGATGAAGACGGCCGGCACGGCGTTGACGGTGACCACTTGGGTCGACACCGAGACCAAGGTGGCGACCTGGCTGGGTGCCGAATTCGGGCAACTCGCCGTGCCGTTCGAAGTGATCGCCACCGTTGCCGTATTGCCCGTCGACGTCACCGTCATCGTGGCGGGCGTGACACCAGTGGGCAGGTCGTATGCGAAGGCCGGGGTGGAGACGATCATCGACGCGCCCGCCACCGTCAGGCCGCCCGCGCCGAGTTTCTTCAGTGCTTCACGTCGGTCCATGGCGCTGGCGCCATTCTACCGCGCGCAGTGCCGGAGGATGGGTCTCGACTTCCGTCGAGGTGGCCACGGTCACCGGATGTCGGTCGACCAGCGGCGGTAGCGGTGCTCGATCACGGACCAGACGGTCGAGCGGTCGAACAGTTCCCGGACACGGCGACCGCACTCGACGAGATCGCCGGGGGTGCGCTCGGACACTCGGTCGATGAGGGCCGTCGCCAGCTCTGCCCGGTCAGCGAACGGCACAAGGACATTCGGCGGGGAGTCGACAACCGCATCCACAGTTCCCGTCGAGGCGTAGCCGACCACCGGTACGCCGCACAGTTGAGCCTCCAGCGGCACGTTGGGCAGACCCTCGCGGTACGACGGGAACGCGAGCACGTCCATCGCCCGGTAGGCGGCGCCGGGGTGATCGAGCCACGGGACGATGACGATCCGTTCGTGGGTGTCGATGATCGTGCGGGTCGCGTCGTCGACCGGGTCGCCGTCCTCGAACTTGCCGACCAGCAGCAGCCAGACGTCGTCGTGATCGGCGAGTGCGTTCTCGAACACGTCGACGAGATCCTCGATGCCCTTGTCCTTCGTGAACCGCCCGACGAATCCGATCACCCGCGCGTCCGCGGGCAGGCCGAAACGCTCTCGGGCGTCGGCGCGGGTCGGGAGCTGGTCGTCGGCGAAGCGGGCCACGTCGATGCCGTTGCCGGACCCGGCGCCGAGCACCTCGCCGCGGCCCGGCCGGATCACGCCTTCGGCCTCGCCGACGGCCATCAGGCTGCGAGAGTTGAAGATCACCTGGTCGTCGCGCAGCGGGCGGCGATCCACTCGAGCGTCACGAACAGTCGGCGCCGCCAGCCGGTGGCGGTCTCGAAACGGAAACCGCGCACCACGTACACCCGCACCTTCACCCGGCACAGCCAGGCGGCGAGCATGCCGAGTAGCCCGGCCTTCGGGGTGGACGCGTTGACGATCGTGGGGCGCACCCGTCGGATGAGGCGGATCGTCGCCCACAGCGCTCGGAGTCGGCGATCGGTGACGGCTCACGCACGAACGGCACGTGCTCGACGACGACGCCGTCGTCCCATTTCCCGGGCGCCGGTGGGGTGTCGGGTTCGGATCGTCGGGTGCCGACCGTGACGTCGAAGCCGTGGTCGATCAGATACCCGAGTTGGCCACGGACCAGCACCGACGAGATCTCGTCGGTCAACAGGTACAGGATCGGGATCCGATCGTCGGAGGTCGAGTTGCTCACGTCAGAGGAGTTCGCCGGGGAACTCGTGGCCGGCGAGGTGGTTCTTGGTGTCGAACACCAGAGGACTGTGGGCTGCGATCGTCGCGGGATCGAACTCCGGATGGTCGACGAGCACGACGACGAGGTCGGCGGCCGCGAGCTCGGCGGGTTCGAACGGCACGAGCGGGTGCGCGAGCCCGTGCGCGTTCACCTCGGGGATGTGCGGATCGCAGAAGCGGACGTCGGCGCCGCTCGCAGCGAGCCGAGCGGCGACGTCGCACCGACGGGCTCTCGCGCCAGTCGCTCGTCGAGCGCTTGTAGGCGAGGCCGAGCAGCAGGATCCGGCTGCCGTTGATCGCCTTGCGGTCGCGGTTGAGCATCGCTGTGACCCGATCGTGGACGTAGTCGGGCATGTGCTCGTTGACGTCGTTGGCGAGCTCGACGAAACGGAACGTACGACCGAGGTGCTGCTTCACCCGCCACGCCAGGTAGCTCGGGTCGATCGGCAGGCAGTGGCCACCGACGCCGGGGCCGGGCGTGAACTTCATGTAGCCGAAGGGCTTGGTGGCGGCCGCGTCGATCGCCCGCCACACGTCGACGTCGAGGTCGCGGGCGAACATCGCCAACTCGTTGACCAGGGCGATGTTGACGTGGCGGAACGTGTTCTCCAGCAGCTTGACCAGCTCGGCCTCGGCACACGACCCGACCGGCACGGTCGTGTCGACGAGGGCGGAGAAGAACGCGTCGACCACCGCCAGCGAGTCGGCGGAGTCGCCGCTGACCACCTTGGGCGTGTTGACCAGGCCGTGGGTCGGGTTGCCCGGGTCGATGCGTTCGGGGGAGTAGCCGAGGAAGAACTCGCCCGGCTCGCGGTCAGGCGTCGCAGCGCGCAGGCCGGACCGGTCGGCGAGGATCGGGCCGAGGAGGGCAGTCGTCGTGCCGGGGTAGGTGGTGCTCTCGAGGATCACGCAGGCGCCGGCCCGGAGGTGCTCGCCGACGGCGGCGCCCGCCTGCTCGATGAAGCTCAGGTCGGGGTCGCCGTCGCGCAGCGGGGTGGGCACCGAGATCACGGCGACGTCGAAGCCGGCGAGCTCGGCTGGGTCCGTCGTCGGCCGGTAGCCCGCCGCGAGCGCACGGCGGAGTTCGTCGTCCGACACGTCGCCGACGTAGCTCTCGCCTGCTGCGAGTGCCGCCACGCGCTCGGACGACACCTCGAAGCCGACGACGGGGAAGCCGACCTCGCTGGCGCGCATCGCCACGGGCAGGCCGACGTAGCCCTGGCCGATCACGACCACCTTGGCGGTGCGGTCCTCGATCCGGCCGAGCGCGGTGCGGGTGGCGTCGTTCATCGCAGCTCGATCCCGATCACCGGTCGCGGGTCGGTCGGGCGGGGACGCCGGCGACCGTGACTCCGGGCTCGACGTCGGTGGTGACCACGGCGCCCGCCCCGACGTACGCGCCGGCGCCGATCGAGCGGCCGGGCAGCACGTTCGCGCCGGTGCCGATCGTGACACCGTCGGCCAGGCGGACGCTCCCGCTGACCGTGGCGCCGGGGAACACGCTCACGAAGTCGCCGAGCGTGGCGTCGTGCCCGACGGTGGCGTTGACGTGGACGTGGGTGTGGCGGCCGAGCGTGATGTTGGTGGTGACCCGGGCGCCGGCGGCGAGGACGCACCCCTCGCCGATCCGGGTGTCGGCACCAACCGTCGCCATCGGATGCACGAGTACGGCCGGGGCGAGGCCCGCAGCGACGAGGACTGCATCGAGCTCCTGCCGCACGGTTCCATTCCCGATCCCGATGACGAACGCTGGAGTTACGCCGGGGGTCAGACCCCCGGCGTAACGCTCGATGGGGCCGAGGTGGGGGATGCCGCGCCTGGCGAGGAGTTCAGCGTTCGCATCGCTGTCGTCGAGCGTGCCGAGCAGCTCCAGCTCTGCGCCGACGCGATTCATCGCATCGACGATGTCGAGCACCTCGCGGCCGAAGCCGCCGGCGCCGACCACCACCAACGGACCGTGCAGCGTCGCCGCGTCGGGAAACGGCAACATCGGCGATGACACGGGCGTCACGCTAGCCGTCGCCCTACGCTCGCCGTCATGAACCGGTGGCTGCACTCGCCGCTCAAGCGGGCGGTCGACGTGGCCATCGCCGCGTCGGCGCTGGTGCTGCTGTCGCCGGTGCTCGCCGCCACCGCCATCGCCGTCAGGGTCCGCCTCGGCTCGCCGGTGCTGTACCGCCAGCGGCGTTCGGGTCGCAACGGCGCCCCGATCGACGTCGTGAAGTTCCGCTCGATGACCGACGCCCGCGGACCCGACGGCGCGCTGCTGTCCGACGCCGAGCGGCTGACGTCGTTCGGTGCACGGCTCCGCTCGACCAGCCTCGACGAACTCCCGCAACTGTGGACCGTCCTCCGGGGCGACATGAGCATCGTCGGCCCGCGCCCGCTGCCGTCGACCTACGACGACCGCTACTCGCCTGAACAGCGCCGCCGGCTCGAGGCCACGCCCGGCATCACCGGCTGGGCCCAGGTGCAGGGCCGCAACTCGATCGACTGGTCGACGAAGCTCGCCCACGACGTCTGGTACGTCGACCACGCCTCGCTGCGCGTCGACCTCGCCGTGATCGGCCGCACGCTACGCGCCGTCATCGCCCGAGACGGCGTCAGCTCCGATGGGCACGCCACCATGCCCGAGTTCCTGGGCGACGACCGTTGATCGTCCGTTGCGTCGGCGGCATCCTGTGCCGGTGACGAACGACAGCACTGGGGACCCGACGGAAGCAGCGGCCACGTTCGCCCCCGACGATCGTCCAGAGGCCATCGCCGACGTCGAGGTCGCCGTCTTCGAGGGCGAAGCCGTCCTCTTCGACGTGAACGCCTCGATGGTCCACCACCTCAACGCTGTCCCCGCGGCCACGTGGCTGTGCTGCGACGGCGAGACCACTGTCGCCGAGATGATCGACGAGCTGGTCGAGACGTTTGCGCTGACCGAGCCGACCGACATCGAGACCCTCACGACCGCGGTGCACGACAGCCTCGCCCGCTTCGCTTCCGAGGGACTGCTGGTCGGCCGCCCCAGGGCGGCGCGCATCACGATGGAGCCGGTGCCGGAACTCGCCGACGACGGCACCGAGATCTTCATCGCCCACGACAACCCTTGAGGCCCCGTCGTCGACCGCTCCGTGGGAGCGGGCACCATCACGCTGCGCATCGACGATCTCCTGGTCGGCATCGCCGGTGACACCGAAGACGACTCTCGAACGATGTCGCGCCGCGTTCGCCGAGTGGATCGACGACACCCAGCCGGACATCACGCCGGCGTTCGACCTCCGCTTCGCAGAGATCGCCGACGGCGGCGTGCGTTCGGTGCCGCAGCTCCGCCTCGGTGCGTCGGTGGTCGCCCGCTCCCGGTCGACCGACGACGTGGTCGCAGCGCTCGACTCGATCCTCGGGGGAGTGCGAGCGCAGCGCGTACAGCCCGATCGGACGTGGATCTTCCTGCGCGCCTTCGTCCATGGCGAGCGGGTCGTGCTCGTCGACGCCCGGGCGCCGATGCTCGTGAACGACCCCCTGCTCGCTCGCGCCGGGATCGTGGAGATCCCTACGTGGGCGGTGGCGGTCACCGAACTCGATGGCGGGACGCGTGCTGTGGTCGACGTGCCAGCGGCGTTGACCGACGCTGCGGGTGAGCGCCGGCTCGAACTCGTCGGGCTGGTCACCGTCGGGGAGATCGCTGATGCTGCCGGAGCCGGGGAAGTGCTCGCTCGCTATGGAGCGCGCCACACGTCGCCCACCTGGTTCCGCACGCTCGATGCCCTGCTCGACGACGATCAGTTCGCCGCCACCACCGATCGTGTGGCCGCCCGCCACGCAATCGAACGCCTGCTCACCGTTCGGAGCTGACGGTCAGCCGGCGGATCGCGTCGCACGATCGCCGCGACCCGGTCGACCTGGGCGTCGGTGAGGCTGCTGCCGCTCGGCAGGCACAGCCCGTGCGCGAACAGCCGCTCGCTGGTGCCGTCGACCCTGGCCGGTGCCGATGCCCACACCGGCTGCAGGTGCATCGGCTTCCACAGCGGGCGGCTCTCGATGTCGGCAGCGGCGAGCGCATCCTGCACGGCATCACGTGTCGCCGGATCGTGGAACGTCACGCACGTCAGCCAGCCGTTCCAGTCGCCCCACGGTGCGATCGGCATGAACGACAGGCCCTCGACGTCGGCCAGCGCGGTCCGGTACCGGTCGTTGATCTCGAGTCGGCGTGCCGACATCTCGGGCAGGCGGGCGAGCTGCGCTCGACCCATCGCCGCGAGCAGGTTGCTCAGCCGGTAGTTGAAGCCGACCTCGCTGTGCTCGTAGTGCACCGCCGGTTCGCGGGCCTGCGTCGCCAGATACCGGACCCGATCGGCAACGGCAGCGTCGGGCGACACGAACGCGCCGCCGCCTGAGGTGGTCATGATCTTGTTGCCGTTGAACGAGAAGACGCCGCAGGTGCCGAGCGTTCCGGCCGGCCGGTCCTGATGCGTCGCACCGAGCGCTTCAGCCGCGTCCTCGATCAGCGGAACGTCGTACTCGTCGCACAGGGAGACGATCGCGTCGTAGTCGGCGCACTGCCCGTACAGGTCGACCACCACGACGGCGGCCGGCAGTCGACCGGCTGCCGCGCGCTCGCTCAGCTCGTCGGCGAGCAGCTCCGGGCTCATGTTCCACGAGACCGACTCGCTGTCGACGAAGCAGGGTCGGGCGCCGACGTAGGTGACCGCGTTCGCCGACGCCGCGAACGTGAAGCTCGACACGAGCACGTCGTCGCCGGCCTGCACACCACTGACCAACAGCGCCAGGTGCAACGCCGCCGTCCCGCTCGACAGAGCGACCGCACCGTCCCAACCGGTCAGCTCGGCCAGCTCGCGTTCGAAGCCGTCGAGCTCCGGGCCGACCGGAGCGATCCACCCCTCGTCGAACGCCCGCAGCAGGGCCTCGCGCTCGGCCGGGCCGACGTCGGGCGAGCTGAGGAAGATCCGGTCGCTCACGTCAGGCGCCGTCGCTGCGGGCGATCGCCTGCATCTCGTCGAACGAGGGGACCGGGCCGCCGCACATCGACGGCAACGGCGCCAGCGGGCTCACCGCCACGTGGGTGATCAACTCGTGGACGCGGCGCTCGCCGACCTCGTCGACGGAGATCAGGTGCTCGTGCAGCTTCTCGTTCTGGCGCAACCCGGTGAACACGATCTCGAGCGGTGGCGTGTGCTGGTTGGCGAACCGCTCGGCGACCTCGACGATCCGGACCGGCTCGCCCATGTCGAGGATCAACACCTCGCCGGGCGCCCCGATCGCCCCGGCGTAGATCGTCAACCGCGAGGCCTCCTCGATCGTCATGAAGTAGCGGGTGACCTCCGGATCGGTGACCGTGATCGGGCCGCCGCTCGCCGACTGCGCCTCGAACGCCTTGAGCACCGAGCCGCTCGAGCCGAGCACGTTGCCGAACCGCACCGACACGCACTCGGTGGGGCCCTGCGCCGACGCGTGTGCCGTGACCCGCTCGGTGATCCGCTTGGTCCAGCCGAGCACGCTCGTGGGATCGGCCGCCTTGTCGGTGCTGACGTTCACGAACCGGTCGACGCCGTGGCGGCGGGCGGCGTCGAGCAGCACCAGAGTGCCGGCGACGTTCGTCTTCCACGCCTCGTCGGGATACATCTCCAACAGCGGCAGGTGCTTGAGCGCCGCGGCGTGGAACACCACCTCGGGCCGATGGGTGGCGAACACCTCGTCGACCCGGCCTGCGTCGCGGATGTCGGCGAGGATCAGGTTCGGATCGTCGAGCAGCGCCCGACCCTCGATCGACAGCTGGGTGGCATGCAGGCCGCTCTCGTCACGGTCGAGCATCAGCAGCGCCGCCGGATCGAAGCGCACGAGCTGCCGGCACAACTCCGACCCGATCGACCCGCCGGCACCGGTGACCAGCACCCGCCGACCCGTGATGTAGGCCGACACTGCCGTCGGGTCGATGTCGGCCGGGCGCCGCCCGAGCAGGTCGGACTCGTTGACCGGGCGGATGTCGGACAGCTCGACACGCCCGAGCAACTGCTCGACCGGTGGCAGCACCAGCACCCGCAGCCCGGCCTCGGCGGCCATCGCGGTCACGTGGCGGAAGAAGCTGCTCGGCGCGCTCGGCGTCGCGATCAGGACCGTCGTCGCTCCGGTCGTTGCGGCGACGGAGAGGAGGTCGTCGACCCGACCCTCCACCCGCACGCCCGACAGGCGGAGGTTGCGCTTCGTCGGGTCGTCGTCGACCATCGCCGTCACCACGTACGGGGCCTCGCTCGACGAACGCAGCGTCCGCAGCATCAGTTCGGCACCCTCGCCGGCGCCCACCACGACCACGCGCTCGACGTCGTCGCCGACCGGTCGGTTGCGGCGTTCGCTGTACAGCCGCCACATCGATCGGATCGCGATCTGGCCCAACACGCAGACGCCGGTCGCGAGCAGTGGCACCGACCGAGGAACCGGGCGCGACGTCGACGCGTCGGCGTTCCACCAGGCGATCGTCATCACGAGACCGACCGACATCGCCGTCAGTGCGACGATCTTCACCTCGTCGAAGGTGCCGTAGCGCCAGCGGCGGCGATACAGCCCGTAGATCAGCCCGAACGCACCCTGCAGGAGGACGGCGACGATCATCGCCAGGATCACCTGGCGCTGCCAGACCCGGTCGACGTCGAAGTCGTAGCGCAGGAACACACCGGTCGGGATCGCGATCACCCAGAGCGCGCTGTCGACGGCGAAGTGCACCACCGGCAGATGGCGACGGGCGAACCGGCCCAGGCGGTTGCCGGACAGTTCGTCGTCCGCCGGCTTCGCCGAGGGTCCGTCGGGGGAGGGGTTCACCACGGGCGACGCTACCCGTCGTCGCCCGGCGATGGGCGGAGTCGAGAGGTGCGATCGATGACGCCGTCGAAGTCGATCAGCGGAGTGCCGTCGGTGCTGCGGACGTCGATGCGATGTCGTTCCGGGAGCACCATCGGCATCGGGCGCACGACGAGGGTCGCGTCGGCCGGCTGCTCGATCGCCCCGGCCAGTCGGATCGTGACCACGACCGACTCTCCCGGCGGGATCGCGACGAATCCCGAGGCGACGTTCCAGCCCGCCTCGCTGCCGTCGTCGAGGGTGAACGGCGCGGGGTCGTCGCCGTCGAGCGCCACGGTCGCTTCGATGACGTCGAGCGGTGTGTACAGCGAGAGCAGCGTGCGGTTCGTGCCGATCGGTTCGCCGGTGTAGTTGCCGGTCACGCCGCTCGGGAGACCGTCGGGATCGACGGTATTGGTGAGCGTGATGGTGGCCGTCGCCTCGACGGCACCGGTGGTGGGGTCGACGGTGGCGTCGTAGCTGATCGATCGATCGAGGTAGACGTCGAGCTTGTTGGCGCCGGCATTGTTGAGCACCACGGCGTAGCCGTCACCTCCGGCCGGGTCGGGGAGGGACGCCGACAGGTTGACCTGCTCGAACAACCGCTGTTCGTCGAGGTTGCGTGACCACCCGGCGAGGTGTCCCTGGGCGGCGGCCGGGCCGAGTTCGCGGGCGACCACGGTCGGGTTGGGCAGGTCCCCGCCGAGCACCTGGCCGATCGTCGCCCGGGCCACCTCGTCGAGCAGGTCCACGCGGGCGGGGCTGTCGTCGATCTCGTACTGATCGACCAGCAGGAACTGCGCCACGTTCGCGTCCGACAGCGGTGTGTCCGAGCCGGCAATCGAGATCGGCCCGGTGAGGCGCAGCAGCGCCTCGAGCACGTACGGGTCCATCGCGAAGACCCCGTCGATCTCGTCGCCGCCGCTCTGCGGGTACAGCTCGGCGATCACCTGTGCCGTCGACGGGAACTCGGGGGAGATCGTGACGTTCGACCACGGCTCGGGCTCGGTCGCACTGCCCGGTCCGGAGGTGAAGCCGTAGGAACCCCACTGGTCGAGCCAATCCTCGGGCCCGGTGACCGTGCGGGTGCCGTCGACGCGGTTGAGGTCGAGGGTGCGGCCGAAGTGGGTGATGGCCAGGCGGCCGTCGACGGCGCTGAGCTCGGCCCAGTTGCCCATGAAGCCGCCGTGGCCACGGACCTCTGCTGGCGTGGTGAAGGCAATGAAGTAGCGTCGGGGGCCGTCGGCGCCGAGGAGCTGCGGTGCGAGGTCGACGGCGAGCACGGCGTTGTCGAGGCGAGCACTGTTGTCGGCGAGTTCGGCGTCGAGGTCGTCGAGCCGGGTCTGGAGCGGTGCGATCAGCCAGGGAGAGGCCGAGTCGTCGATCGCTGCCTCGAGTCCGCCGATCGAATCCTGAACGGCGTGGAACGGTTCCTGGATCAGACGGATCGCGTCGACGTCGATGCGGCCGTTGACGAGGCGCAACTGCTCGGGATCGACGAGGGCGAGGGCGGCGCTGACGTCCGCGGACGCGTCGGTGGCGCTCGACGCCAGGCGCTGGGCGGCGGCGAGATTCTGCGCGAGGCCGGGTACGAGCGCGGCGGGCCTGGCCCACGGAGCCGAGAGTGCGCCGTCGGCCTCGTCGAAGGCGCTGGCGGCCTGCGTGAACAGGTCGGCTGCAGCGAGGTAGTCGCCGTCGTTGAGCAGCTCGAGGCCGTCGCGGGCGAGACGATTGCCGGCGGTGAGGTCGATGCGTGAGCTGGCGGCAGCGACGGCGACACCTGCGGTGGCGAGGACCAGTACGGCCCCGCTGGCGGCGACGCCGATCCAGACGCCACGACGGATCCGGCTGGGGCGGCGGCGCAGGCCGAGCACGACGATCGCCGCGCCGGCGGCGACGCCGATGATGGTGGAGAGCCCGAGGAACCCTCCCAGCTCCGAGCGGATCAGCACGTTGCAGCCCACGCCGATCACGATGGCGCGGGCGACGGGGAGATCACGGCGTTGGAGCCCGATCCAGAGCGCGCCGACGAACGCCGCCAGGCCGACCGCCGTGAGGGCGAGGTTGCCGGCGATTGCTGCGGCGAGTCCCGCCAACGCGGCACCGACCCACCAGGTGGTGGATGCTCCCGCCCAGGTCACGAGGGAGACACCGGCGACGGTCAGGAGCCAATCGGTCCCCGTGGTGCCGGTAGGGCTCGCACCGCTGAGGGCAGCGACGAGCCCGGCGATCACGGCGACGGGCACCACGACTCGATCGTTGACGCGGCGCCGCTTCATCCGGCTGGCGAGGTTACCCGAGCACCGATCGCCCCGACCCGCACGCCTGCGAGCGCTGCCTCACCGGCCGCGCCTGATCTCCGCCGAGCGACCAGCCGCTCCCGGCCCACACGCTCTCAGCGGATCTGGTCTCGGCCGTCGCGACCAGATCCGCCGAGACCGGAATCACCACCCGCCTGCTGGCGCGACGATCTCGCTTCCGCTCGTGCGGTTCGGTCGCCCACTGACAGGGTGATGTGTGAGGGGTACGATTTTGCGATGACACGTGCGGGGAGCGTGCTGATCGGTGTCGCGGCGGCCGCGCTCCTTGCCGGCGCCTGCTCGTCGAGCGACGCCGCCCCGTCGACCACCGAACCCGCCCCGACCGTTGCGGTGGCGACCCCGCCCACCACCCCCACCACGGAACCCACCCCGCCCACCTCCGAGGCCCCCACGACCGTGGCGCCCACCACCACCCTCGACCCCGCCGAAGCCCTCGCCGCCGAAGTCGAAGCCGACTTCCTCGAAGCCGACCGTCTCGGCGAACGAAGCCTCGCAGGATCCGTTCGACGCCGCCAAGGAGCAGGCGGCTCTTGAGCGATCGCACTGGGTTCTTCGCGCGACAACTTCGAGGAACGCTGGCGGAGTACCGAGACAGAACCACGCAATTCGGCCGAGCCCGTCGGTCCCGGCATCGATGATCGTCGAGGTGCCCGCCGACGTTCGTTGCGGACGGTGGCGATGTCGTCGAGCTGCAGATCTGTGAGATCGACTCCTGGATTCTTGTCGAAGTGGGTGCAGGGCCGAATGGAGATGATGCGATCGTTGATCCCAGCGTGGTCGCATTACCGGTCCACTCGTCTTCCTGCGGAATGTCGACGGCAGTTTGGAAGATTGAGGGCGGCAACCCAGACTTGGCAGATGGGAAGGCGTCGACAGAGTGCCCTCCGGCTGTAGTCGCTTCGCCTCGTTGCGCTGTGATTGTCGCTGACTCCGATTACGCCGTACGCGGCGAAGGGCAGCAGCGATAACTCCACCGAGGAGCGGCTGTACCCGCACGGTCGACGGGGACTCGGTGACGGTGGAGTGCAACGACCCGGCTCCGAAGCCGGTACCAAGGCCGAGTGGGGTGGTGGCCGTTCCGCAGCCTTGCCGCTGGGTGCCGGCGACCTCTGCGGACGGGTGGGATCCGACGGCGTACGGCAACCCCGAACCCTTCGGCTACACGTTCTTCGAATCCAGTGGGGGGTCAGTGGGGCGTCGGTTCCCCGACGGGCGCGAGGAGGTCGTGTTCAACTGGGAGTGTCCGAACGGAACCACCGGGTTCACGTGGGTCGACATCACGATCACCGTGCAGGATGCGATCGACGATGCGGTCGACCGGGCACGTCGGGCGGTGCCCACTCCGCAACTCGACATCAGCCCACCACCTGAGGCGGGCGGCGTGGTCAACCTCGGGATGTGGCTGGCGCTGCAGGAACAGGTGCCGGTGACGGTCCGAGCCGAGGCCGGGCCGCACTGGGCGGAGGCCACCGTCACGCTTGCGTCGACCAGTTGGGACATGGGCAACGGCGACGTCGTGGAGTGCGAGGGCGCGGGCGTGCCGATCGTCGACCTCGACGACCCGGGGGAGGGTCCGTGCGGGTACACCTACCGGGCGTCATCACCGGACAACGATCCCTTCGGCCTCACAGTCACCGCCACGTGGACAGTGACCTACCGATCGTCGGAGCGCTCCGGCAACGCGGGCACCATCGATCGGACCGCGACCGTCGCCTACGACGTCGACGAGATCCAGACCCTCGGCATCTCCAACTGACCCGATTCCCGGCCCCCATTCCGGTCTCGGCGGATGAGGTCGCAGCAGGTGAAACCAAATCCGCTCGGAGTTGGGCGCTGAGGGTGTGCGCTCCGACCAGCGGGAAGTCCACCCCGGCGCCGCGGGTCCAGATTCCGGTGTCGGCGGATCTGGTCACGGCGGGTGAAACCAGATCGCCGAGAGTCGTGCGGGGTGGTGGATCGCCCGGGGATCAGGTCACCCGTCGGCGGTCGACTGGGCGGCGAGGTGGGCCCGACCCTCGTCGCACGAGTCGGCGAGGGGGCACCAGCGGCACGTCACGCCGGGGCGTCGGACCGGTGGACGCCCCTCGGCCTGGAGCTCGATGATCCGGTTGATCCCGTCGAGCGTGCGGCGCACCGCCGTGCGCAACAGCCGCTCGCTCACGTCTTCCGCCTGCGCCTCGGCGGCGTCGAGGTAGAACGTCGCCAGCTTGCGTGGCGGCACTGCCCGCACGAGCGTCTCGAGCAGTGCGTAGAAGCCGAGGTCCTGGCGGTGGCGCACGTTCGGGCGCCCGGTCTTGAGGTCGATGATCACCTTGCTCGCCTCGTTGCCGCGGGGGCGGCCCATCACCAGGTCGACCTTGCCCGACAACACGATCGGGCCGTCGTTCGGCCAGCGGATCGACGACTCGGTCATCGGGTTCGACCGTTTGTCGAGCGGTGGGAAGCACTCCATGAACTTCGTGAGCCGCTCGACCGACTGGCCACGCAGGTCGGCCTCGTCGGCGGGGGAGAGCGCCGCGATCCATGCCCCGATGCCCCGCTCCTCGTCGGCCAGGCGGGCCATCGCCTCGTCGACGAGATCGGTCGGGTTCTGCTCACCCCGCCATGACAAAGTCAGCTGGATCGCCCTGTGCGCCACCTGCCCTTTCGCCGTGGACGGCTTCCACTCGAAGTCGTCCGGGATGAGGTGGTTCTCCTCGCACTCCAACACAGTCGCCAGCTTGTGCTTCGAGACGTAGAGGTCCTGGTTGGGTTGGAGCCGCTCGGCGAACTCGTCGAGCGCGATGCGCATCTCGGTGCGGATGTCGGCGACGACATCGGGATCGAACACCACCGGTTCGGGAGTGCGGCGCAACGCATCGAGCGTGCGGATCTGTGTTGGAGTGAGGCCGTGGGTGCCGGCCGCTGCGTCGGCCATCCGACGCGCCGTCGGACCGCTTCCCGGAGCCTCGATCGCCGCCTCGCTCATACGCCGACTGTATCGACGCGTCCCGAGCGTCCTGGTCCACCCGCAGGAGTGCGGCGGCGTCGACGGCCCGGAGCGACACGATCGGGTACGCACAACGATCGACCGCGGGCGGCGATTGACCACTTGTCAGGACGGCGGGTCGGTAGCCTCGGGACGTCATGAAACACCAGTGGTTGGCCTACGTGATCGTTGCGCTGCTGTCGATCGGCGCCGGCGTTGCCATCGCCGGGCTCCCGAACAACGTGCCCGTCGACGCCACGATCATCCCACCCACTACTACCGAGGCCCCCGCGCCGACGACCGAAGTAGCGACCACCACCGATGCCGTCCCAGAAACCACCGATGCTCCGGAGACCACCGATGCTCCGGAGACCACCGAGCCCGACACAACCGTGCCGGTGACAACGGAGCCGGAGACCACCGACACGGACGGCACCGATCTGGGCACCACCGATCCGGAGACCAGCGATCCGGACACGACCGACCCCGTCGCGCTTCCCGACCGCGCGGACATCGTCGTCGCCGTCGCCAACGGCTCCGGGATCGCCGGGACCGCCGCCCGCAACGTCGACCGCCTCACAGCCCTCGGCTACGAGGACCTGTCGCGGCAAGATGGCACCGAGATCGTGGAGTTCACCGTGATCTACTTCGCGCCGGGGTTCGACGGCGCCGCCGCGCGGATGGCCGAGGAGTACGACCTGCTTCCCGAGTTCGTCGCCCCGCTCACCGATGCCCCCGCCGTGATCGATCTGCCCGACGACACCGAGCTGCTCGCCTACATCGGCATCGATCGCGCCTGACGTGCCCGGCGGGCGCTCGATCCTGGTCGAGCGGCAGCGGCTCGGCCAACCCTGACGTACCCCTTCGTCATCATGGTTGGCGTATGGAAGTCGCAACCACCGTCGAGTTTGCTGCCGCCGCCCGGGCGATCACCCGAGAGGCGCGTCGGCGAGGGCTCGTCGGGCCGAGCTTCCGGTGTCCGCCACGGCTCGTCGGCGTCGACCGCTCGATCCGGCGCCGCCCCGACGGTGCCGTGGTGTCGATCCGCCTCCACGATCGTCCCCGCAGTGCCGTACTCGCCGACATGATCGAGGGCGTCGTGGTCGCCAACCGCTTGCGTCCGCCCCAGGCCGACCGCCTCCGCACCGAACTCTGGACCGTCCTCGGGGCGCTGGACCATCGCGCCGCAGCCTGAGCCTGAGCCGGAGCCTGAGCATGAGGCCCGGGGTCGGAGCCCTGCGCGTCACCGTCCGGCTGTCGCCATCCGGGCGGCCTCCGCTCGTCTGACTCGATTGCGCCCGGAGTCGGGACGCGCAACGGCCCGATCCGCCGCACGCTCGCAGTGCGACGAATCGGGCCGGTGTCGGTGTGTGTCGACCTCAGTCGGTCAGTCGCACCACGAGAACAGCTCGGGGTTGGTGTAGTGCAGCTTGATCACCTGGCCGAGCGGGAGGAAGGCCGAGTCGCCCAGGTCGGTGCGGATGTCGCCGCTGCCGCCGGTGTTGTCGAGCGGGGCGTAGTCGACCTTCTGGCGGAAGGCATCGCGCAGCAGGCCGTTCGAGGCGAGGAACCGAACGCCGCTGGCGACGCACTTCGCGCCCTCGCGCGGGGTTGCGGCGCTGGCGGTGTCGGAGACCGCAACGCCGAGCGTCGTGGCGGCGACGCCCGCAGCGATGATGGAGGCGACCTTCTTCTTCATGGTGGTTTCCCTTTCTGGCGGGGCACGACTCTCGGCGGAGGGCCCGATGGTTGCTGACGCAAAGATGTACGGAGTTGCCGCGCTTCCGGATGGTGGGAACTCGCGAGTCGTCCGTCCGGGCTCTCCCAGGCTCGACGCACCGTTCGATGACGGACACCGAGCGTCGCGCCGGCGTGTTCGATCCGTTCGCCTCTACCCCGCCTCACGCCGTCGGCCCACACTGGCGTCAGACAGGGAGGTAGCCATGAAGCGCCCGTTGATTGCATTCGTGGCGGCCGTGTCGCTGGTCGCCTGTTCGAGCGGTGACGCCGGAACGACGTCGCCTGCTCTCGATTCCGGATCGACATCGAACGTCGTCACCCCGCCGACGACCGCTGCCCCGGACGCGGCCGACACGACCGTCATCGACCAGGTGTCCACCGAGACGCGCAGCATCACCGTCGGTGGCATGGGCAGCGAGTACGCCGCGCCCACCCGCATGATCGTCGACATCGGGGTGAGCGCCCGGCGGCCCAGCGTGGCCGAGGCGAGCGCGGCAGCGTCGGCAGCCGGCGCCGCCCTCGTGGCCTCGCTCGAGGAGGCCGGGGTGCCGTCGAGCGGCATCCAGACGTCGAGTTTCTGGATCAACCCGTACTTCGACCCGATGATGTACCAGAACGTGGTGGGCTACGACGTCAGCATCGGTTACAACGTCGTCGTCCCCGATGTCGACAGTGTCGGTGCCGTCCTCGGTCAGGCGATCCAGGCCGGCGGTGACAGCGTGCGGGCGTCGAGCATCCGCTTCGAGACCGAACCCACAGCACTGATGGAGGCGGCACGCGAGGAGGCGTGGACCGACGTGAAGGCCCGGGCCGAGGCCACGGCCGACCTCGCCGGTGAGCCGCTCGGCGTCGTGCTCGACGTGCACGAGAAGGTGCTCCTCACCTCCCCCCACGGCATGACACAGGGTGGCGAGGGCGACACCGCAGCGTTCGACGTCCCGGTCGCGCCGGGTGTCGCCGGCGTGATCGTCCTGCTGACCGTGACCTACGCCATCGGCGAGTGACGATTCGCAGAACTCAACTGCCGGCTCCCCGCCGCCGATTGCACCAGGAGTCCGACCCCTGCTGCAATCGTGCCGGGCCCGTCGCGATCGGTCACGAGACGGGTTGGGGTTCGGTGCCCTTCACGCTGGTGCGGAACAGCTCGCGGCGGGCGCCGGGGTAGTCGTTGATCGCGAAGTGTTGCGTCGCCGAGTTGTCCCAGATCGTGAGCATGTCGGGCTCCCACCGCAGGCGGCAGGTGAAGTTCGGGTGCGTGGCGTGTGCGGTCAGCCGGGCGAGCAGCGCCCGCCCCTCGTCGGGATCCATCCCCTCGATGCCGGTCGTGTACACCGAGTTCGCATACAGCGCCGGGCGACCCGTCCGCGGATGACGGATCACCAACGGATGGGTCTCGGTGGCGTACGCGTCGGGCGACGGCTCGATCCCCATCGAGCTCTTGCCCGCCACCGCCTCCAGATACCCACCGGTGCCGTAGGCCATCCCGGCCGAGTGCGTGCCGCGCAGGTCCGCGATCTGCTCCTTGACGCTCTCGGGCAGCGTCTCGTAGGCGAGGTACTGATTGGCCCACATCGTGTCGCCACCCGCCGCCGGCACGTCGTGCGCGTGGAGCACGGTGTAGGCGGGCGGTGCCGTCAGATACGACAGGTCGGTGTGCCAGGCGTTGGCGAAGTTCAGCTCGTCGCTCGGCTCCTTGATCACCCGGATCACGAACGGCCGCCCGTCGACCGGCGTCACGTACGGCGTGACGTCGCGCCCGCCGAGTTCATCGGTGAACGCCTCCAACCGGTCGAGATCCATCCGCTGACCCGGGAACGCGACCACCAGGTGCTCGTCGAGCAACTGGAGGATCCGCTCGACCTCGTCGGGCGACTGCGGCCGGGTGACGTCGATGCCACGCACGATCGCCCCGCACGACCCGCCGAGTCGCTCCACCGTGACGTCGATCTCATCGATGCTCATGGGCCGACGGTAGCCCCGGTGTCAGGTCGAGCGAGGCTCGCAGATCACCACGGGGATGTTGCGGTCGGTCTTCTTCTGGTAGCCGGCGTAGCCCTTGTAGGCCTCGACGATGCGCGGCCACAGCTCGGTCTTCTCCTCCTCGGTGGCGACGCGGGCGGTGAGGGGCACCGTGTTGCCATCGACCGTCAACTCGATGTCGGGATTCGCCACCAGGTTGCGGAACCAGTCCGGGTCGCGGTCGTCGCCCCCCTTCGATGCGACGAGCACGTAGGTGCCGTGGTCCTGGACCGGTGTGGTCAGCATCGTGGAGCGGCGCTTGCCGCTGGAGCGGCCCACCGTGTGCAGCTCGACGACCGGCATGCTGCCCAGGGTCTTGCCGATCCGCCCGCCCGACACCTTGAGCAGCGTCTTGTGCACGGCGTTCATGCCCTTCATCTGGAGATCGGTCAGGGAGTCCTTCGTCGTCATGGGTCCGAGGGTAGACCACCACGCCGATCGTCAGATCCGGGGGTCGCGGCCGTCAGGGACGTCGATCGGGTCGCGACGGTCCTTGGACTCTTCCGCCGCCGGGGCGCTGGGTCACACACTGGTGCTGCCCCGCTGAAAGGAGATCACCATGGTGTTCGAAGAGTCCGTCGTGCTCGGGATTCCATTCGCCGAAGCGCTCGCCGCCACGAAGGCCGCGCTCGCCGACCACGGGTTCGGCGTCCTGACCGAGATCGACATGCAACAGACCCTCAAGGCCAAGGTCGACAAGGACATGGACGCCTACGTCATCCTCGGTGCCTGCAACCCGAAGCTCGCCAGCGCAGCGCTCGACGTGGAACCGAATGTCGGCGCACTGCTGCCGTGCAACGTGGTGGTGCGCCAGGTCGGCGACCAGGTGCAGGTCGATGCGCTCGATCCCGGCCTGATGGTGTCGATGACCAGCCGCGACGAACTCGCCCCGATCGCCGCCGAAGCCCGCCGCCTGATCGGCGAGACCCTCGCCGCCCTCACCGACTGACCCACCCGGACCGCCCGCCCCGGACCGCCCGCCCGCCCGCCCCGGACCGTTTGCGTCGCGAATCGGGTGGGACGGGTCACCGAGATCTCGACCCAAACGGTGGGGCGCAGGACGGAGCGTTCGCCGTCTCGTTTGCGTCGCGTTTCGGGTGGGACGGGTCACCGAGATCTCGACCCAAACGGTGGGGCGCGGGACGGCGTGTCGGGGTGCGCTCGACAGCGCCCGGTCGCCGCGCCCGTCGTGGCCGGCTGCCGACGTCGCTCGCCGAGTGCATCGCGGGTCTGCCCCCTGATGTCATCCGACGGTCTGCGCTACCGGAACCTGGGTGTCACGGCTCGACCCAGGGTCCGATGCCACTGATGCGCTCGATCTTCACCCGAACGACCACGCTCGTCGGCGAATCGCGCATCGCCAAGGGGTGCCGCTCGAGCCCGAGGTACTTCTTCGCGAGACGATCCATCAGCGCAGGGTCCGCCCCGGGATGGATCCGGGCGCGGCCCCGTGCCACCAGATGGCGCTGGAAGCCGCGCTCGTTTCGTTCGGTGTCCTCGATCGACAACACGATCCGATTGTCGCGTCGCAGGTTCTTCGCCTTCTGGCTCGCCGTGTCGGTTCCGAACACGATCTCGTCGCCCTGTGCGATCACCCACACGACCGAGACCTGTGGCGTGCCATCGGCGTTCGTGGTCCAGACGTGTGCGACCGCGTCCGACCCGAGCAGTGCGTCGGCCTGTCCCAAGACTTCACTCATTTCGCGACCCCCTTGCGCACCGCAACCCTAGTGCGGTTGTGAATCAGCCCGTCACCGACGCCGGCACCCGCCCCGGCCGCGTCGTCCGCTGACCGTTACGCCAGGGGTCAGACCCCCGGCGTAACGGGATGGTTGACGGGCCAGCCCACCTCGGTCGGGCCGTGCTCGCGCAAGTGGAGCAGGCGGCGGTGGGCGTCGGCGAGGTCGGGGATCTCGCCGGCGGGGATCCACCAGCAGACCGATGTCGCCACATCGCTCTTCTCGAACCACTCGCGCCGCCGCCGCAGGTAGATCGCATGGCCGCTGCGGTACATGAAGTGCTTCAGCGACTCGAGGTCGGCCCACACCGACATGTTCACGATGTTGAGCGGATCGTCCTCGCCCGGGAGCCGGACGTAGCTCGACGACTGGCCGTCGTCGTCCACCAGCCGCCACACGAACCCCGGCGTCGCCTCCGCCAGTGCGTTGATCGGCCCGAGCGCCGCGTCGAACTCGGCCGTTTCCGCCGAGTCGAGCGGGTGGTGGAGTCGCCCGATGTTGAGTTGAGCGAGGTGGAGGCCGTCCATCGCGCAGAACCGTACGCGTGCCCGACACGAGCCGCCACCGTC
Organism: Ilumatobacteraceae bacterium; assembly: GCA_963698565.1. Taxonomy (GTDB): domain Bacteria; phylum Actinomycetota; class Acidimicrobiia; order Acidimicrobiales; family Ilumatobacteraceae; genus Sva-07. Next base: position 318,497 of record CAVORH010000039.1, on the reverse strand, counting down.
TGCCGGGTGCGATCACCACCAGTTCGGGCGTCGCCGGTGTTACGCCGGGGGTCTGACCCCTGGCGTAACGGTCAGACGGTGACGTCGAGGCGGGACACGCCGCGCAGGACCACGCGGGGCTCGAACTCGGGCGTCTCGTCGACCGGGGCGAGGTCGGGGAAGCGGCGGACGATCCGGGGGATCGCGATCTGACCCTCCAGCCGGGCGAGCGCAGCTCCGAGGCAGAAGTGCGGCCCGCCGCCGAATGCCACCTGGTCCTTGGCGTCGGGCCGGGTGATGTCGAACTCGTCGGCGGTGTCGCCCCACTTGCGTGGATCGCGGTTCGCACTCGTGGCCGACAGCAGCATCACGGTGCCGGCCGGGATCTCCGTGCCGGCCACCTCGATGTCGTGGAGCGGGATCCGCCGTGTCATCTGTACCGACGGGTTGAACCGCAACACCTCCTCGACGAGGTTGGCGTCGTGTTCGTCGGTCGAGCGCAACAGCTCGAGTTGGTCGGGATGGCGGAACAGCTCCACGAGGCCGTTGCCGATCAGGTTCGTCGTGGTCTCGTGGCCGGCCACGTAGAGCAGCCGGATGTTGGCCATCACCTCGTCCTTGGTCAACCGATCGCCCTCGTGTTCGGCGGCGATCAGCGCCGAGAAGATGTCGTCGGCCGGGTCCGCCTCCTTCAGGTCGTAGATGTCGCGCAGGTAGTCGTCCATCGCCAGCGCACTGTCGATCGCCCGCTGGTACTCGTCCTCGGTGTTGACCGCGTCGAGCGTCTTCGCCAACGCATGCGACCAGCCCCGCAGCTTCGGCAGATCGCCCGGCGGCATGCCCAACATGTCGGAGATCACCGTCGCCGGCAGCGGCAGCGCGAAGTCGTGCAGCGCGTCGCCGCCGCCGTTCTCGTCGAAGTGGTCGAGCAGCTCCTCGGTCAGTTCGGTCGCTCGGAGGCGCCACCGCTCGATCGCACGGGGCGTGAACGCCTGGGCCACGAGACGTCGCAGCCGGGTGTGGTCGTCGCCGTCGACGCGCAACATGCTCGGCCCCGACGGATCCTTCGCCACCTGCTCGAGTTCGGCCTCGATCGACGGCGTGCGGATCGCATGGGTCGACTCGCTGCCGATCGTCCGGTCGCGCAGCACCCGGAACACGTCGTCGTAGCGGGTGAGCAGGAAGCCGCCGGTGAACTCCATGAAGTGCACCGCCTCCTGCTCGCGCAGCCGGTTCAGCTGCACGCTCGGATCGTCGAAGTAGCCGGGCTCGAACGGGTTGAAGAACACCCGTTGCTCGTGGCTCGCGGCCGGTGGCGCGGAATCGGTGGTCGTGGTCCCCGGATCGGTGAGCGTCATGCGTCCCCCAGACGTTGTCGACGTGGAGCAAGTCTCGATGCGGCGCGTCCGCTGGTCAACATGGCAGATGGCACAGCGCGTGACATCGGTCGCACGGCACCGACGAGCACGCCCTGCCACTGGCTGACCTGAACGACGGTGCGGCGGGTCTCTACAGTGGCGCCGATGCAGACGGGCTCCGATTCCTCCCCCTCGTTCCCCGAGCCCGTGCGGCGATTCGCCATCGATCGGCGGCGGTTCCTGATCGCCGGTGCAGGAGCGACCGCGGCGGTCGTCGCCGGCTGTTCCAGCAGCGACTCCAGCAGCGACGCGTCGGAGAGCGCCTCCGCCTCAGGTCCCGACGGCGCCGACGCACCGGAGAGCACCACCGTCGACAGCGCCACACCGGTCGACACCACGCTGCCCGCCGAGCCGCTCAGCCCGGCCGATGCGGCACTCCTTCCACCCGGCTCGCCTGGGCTGATGGACGAGGCCACCTACCAGGCCCGGGTCGACGACTACCTCGCCTTCGCGACGAGCGTCGACCACTCGTCGAACCCGTCCGGCATCAACGCCCATCTCGGCCGCGCCCACCGCGACCCCGACTACGTGTGGGACATCGATGCCGTCAGCGTCGAGTCGCTCGGTGCCGTGTTCGAGCAGATCGACAACTGGGAGGACACCCGCGACTTCCGCTTCATGGACCTGCACTGGATGCTGGCGCTCGGCCAGGGCGACACGCCGATGACCCAGCTGTCGCCCGAGGTGATCGATGCGATCGACGAGCGGATGATCGCCAACCGCTACCGCTACGACGACCCGCTGCCCGCCGACCGTGTCGACAACCTGTGGTTCTGGTCGGAGAACCACCGGATCATCAACCTCGCGATCGAGTACCTCGCCGGCCAGCGGTACCCCGACGAGACGTTCACCGTCACCGGGCTCACCGGCGCCGAGCACCTCGAACGCGCCAAGCCCGACATCCTCGAGTGGATCACCGAGCGCGCCGACCTCGGGTTCTTCGAGTGGCACTCCAACGTCTACATGCTCAAGAACATCACGCCGCTGCTGATGCTCGCCGAGCTCGCCGACGATCCCGAGATCGTCACCGCCGCGGCGATGGCGCTCGACCTGTGTCTGGTCGACATGGCGGCCCACAACCACTCCGGCGGCTACACCGCACCGCGGGGTCGCACGTACAAGAAGGACAAGATGACCTCGCTCGACGAGGACACGTTCGGCACCGCCAAGTTCGTCTTCGACGACACGAGTGCGCAGTACCCGTCGACGTCCGACACCGGGGTCACCTACTTCGCGTCGGCCCAGCGCTACCGGCCGCCGCAGGTGGTGGTGGAGATCGCCCGCGACGACACGCCGAGTGTGGTGCGCGAGCGCCACGGTGTGTACTTCGACGGCAGCTCGCCGCTCGAGGACGACCCGGCGGCGCCCTACGGCAAGGACTTCTCCGACCCCGCCAACCTCCCGTTCTGGTGGAGCCTCGGCGCGCTCGGCATGTGGCCGCTCGCCGAGGTGAGCGTGGCGACCGCCAACGAGTTCCGCCTCTGGGAGACGTCCGAGTTCGGCGACATCAACCTGCTCGCCTCGATCAACGACTACGACCCCGAGAAGATCCGGGTGTGGGAGCAGGAGCGGGCGGCGGTGATCAACTTCGGGTTCCTGTCGGAGGCCAACACCTACGCGTATCGCCAGCCGAAGGTGTCGATGGCCTCGGTGATCGACCACCGCTTCGGCGAGATGCGCGACCAGGGCCACGCATGGCAGGCGGCGATCGACGAGAACGCGATGGTCTTCACGAACCATCCCGTGCCGGACACGGCGCAGTCGACGATCTGGGCCGACGACAGCGAGCCCGGCTACTGGACGGGTGAGGCGGCGATGCCGCGGTCGGCCCAGTACCAGGGCACGGCGGTGCACATCTACCAACCGAAGTGGGACGAGTCGACCGACCCGCTCGTGTGGGGCGTGTTCGAGTACCGGCCGTTCACCCACGCCTACGTGCCGCAGGACCACTTCGACGAGGTGCGCCAGGTGGGCAACTGGACGATCGCCGCGAAGAACGGCGCCTACATCGCGCTGTGGTCGTGGCGCACGCCGACATGGCGTGAGTACGACCCGGCGGTCGTGTCGACCAACGGGATGGTCAAGCCGTTCGACCTCGTCGCCGAGGGCGGCCCGGACAACGTGTGGTTGGTGGAGGTCGGCAGCGACGAGGGTGGCACGCTCGACGACTTCATCACCGCATTGACCGCCGCCGATCCGTCGGTGGTGCGCGACGACACCGGGTTCACCGTGTCGTGGACGTCGCCGTCGGCGGGCATCGTCGACTTCTCCAGCACCGGCCCGTTCCTGATCGAGGGCGAGGAGCAGCCGCTCGCCCTCTTCCCCCGCCACGAATCGCCGTGGGGCGGGATCGAGCACCTGTCGCGCCAGTACAACCTCACCGCCGGCGACGCCACCTGGTCGACCGACTTCGACACCATGACCCGGGAGGTCTCGTGAGTGACGCCAGGGGTCAGACCCCCGGCGTAACACTGTGTCGCTCGACCCCTGGCTGTGACGCCGGGGGTCTGACCCCTGGCGTAACAGCATGAGTGTGCGACTCGGGGTGCACGGGCTCGACCACAACCATGTGTTCGAGATCGTCGACCGGTTGGTGAAGGCCGGCGCGGTTGCCGCGTCTCACGTGCCCGATGGCGGATTCCTCGAGCACTACGAGGGCTGGCAGACCGAGTCGCAGGCGGTCACCTACGACGACATGCTCGCCGACGACACGATCGACCTGATCGTCACCGCCGCGATCCCGAACCGGCGTGCCGAGATCGCCCTCGCGGCGATCGCCGCCGGCAAGCACGTGGTCAGCGACAAGCCGGGCCTCACCACGATGGAGCAACTCGACGCGATCCGCGCTGCGATCGCCGGCAAGTCCGGCCGGCCGTGGACCGTGCTGTTCACCGAGCGCTACGAGAACCGGGCGATCTCCGAAGCCGTGCGCCTCGCCCGCGCCGGCGCCGTCGGGCGGATCGTCCACGTGATCGGCGCCGGACCGCACACGATGTGGGCCAAGCGGCGGCCCGACTGGTTCTGGGACCCCGAGGCGACCGGCGGGATCCTCGTCGACATCGGCTCGCACCAGGTCGACCAGTTCCTGACGATCGCCGACCTGACGGCCGCCGATGTCTCCGTGGTCGCCTCCGCCGTCGGCAACGTCGCCTCGCCCGACCATCCGGCGATGCAGGACATCGGCTCGATGACGCTCGCCGGGCCCGACGTGGTGAGCGACCACCGGCTCGACTACTTGACCGCCAAGGGCCTCGGGACCTGGGGAGACTGCCGCCTCACGATCGTCGGGGTCGACGGCACGATCGAAGCCCGCGCCAACGTCGACATCGCCGGTGCCGACGGTGCCGAGCACCTGATCGTCGTCGACGGCGACGGCACCCGACGCGTCGACATCTCCGACGTGGTCGTCGACTGGGGCGAGCAGCTGATCGCCGATCTCGCCGACGACGGCGAGCGACTGATGACCCAGCAGCACGCCATCGACGTCACCGACGTGTGTCTCCGTGCCCAGGCGGCCGCCCGGCCATGGGGTCGCCCCAACGCCTGATCCCGCTCCCGACCCCCCTCCTGGCCCCCTTCCCGTTTGCGTTGCAGAACGGGTGGACCGGGTCACCCGAATCCTCACGCAAACGGGGTGGGGGCGTAGCGTTGGGCGATGGGCGACGAACGGATCGAGCTGCACCCGTGGAACCGGGGGTTCCACTGGGTCGATCGCGTCGGGCCGTTCCGGCGGTTGACCGAGGAGCAGGTGGCTGCGTTCGACCGCGACGGGTTCGTCGTGCTCCACGACGTGTTCGCTGATGACGAGCTCGCCGAGCTGATCGACGTCCTCGACCGCAACGAGGCCGCGACCGAGGAGTTCCTGCGCACCCGCGATGGCGGGCGGGTCGCCATCGCCGAGTCCGGGGCGATCACCTTCACCGTGCACCTCGTCGAGCGCGAACCGGTCGCCGCTGCGTTTGCCCGGCATCCGGTGTTCGCCGACCTCTGCCACGACCTGCTCGGCCCGGACGTGCGGCTCTACTGGGACCAGGCGGTCTACAAGAAGCCCGAGAAGCCGCGTCGATTCCCGTGGCACCAGGACAACGGGTATGCGTTCGTCGAGCCGCAGCAGTACCTCACGTGCTGGGTGGCGCTCACCGACGCAACGGTCGACAACGGGTGCCCGCAGGTGATTCCCGGGCTCCACCGGGGCGGCACGTACCTCCACCGCTACGTCGAGCCGCTGGGCTGGGAGATCATCGAGTCGCACCCCGATGCCGTTGCCGCGCCGGTCGGCCGCGGCGGGATCGTCGTGTTCTCGTCGCTCACCCCGCACCTCACCGGCCCGAACACCACCGACGACGTCCGCAAGGCCTACATCCTCCAGTACTCGCCCGACGGCGCAGCGGTGCTCACCGGTGACCCCGCCGCCGGTGCGCCGACCGGATCGATCCCTGCCGATGCCCCCTCGCGTCAGTTCCCGATCCTCGTGGGCGGCAACCGGGTCGGCGTCACTCCCGCGGGCTGACCTTCCCGCCCCTGGCGCCGCCCCGATCCGTGCGCGGATCGTGTCGGTTTCCGGGATGTCTCGCGCACGACTCGGGCAGCGTCGACGTGGGGCGGGGACGGATCGGGTGGCTGGGGTTGCGTCTGGCAGGATGCACGACGTGACCGCGCCGACCCACGACGTCCCCGAACTGCGAGTGGCTGTCGTCGGCATGGGCATCGGTCAGAGCCACCTGCTCGCGTGGCAATCGGTCGAGGGTGCATCGGCGACGGTGTTCGCCGAACTCGACGACGCCAAGCGCACCAAGGGCGAGGCCGACTGGAAGATCCCCGGCGTCGCCTCGCTCGACGACCTGCTCGCCGCGGCCGGCGACCCTGCGTCGCCCCATCGGGTCGACGTGATCGATCTCTGCACGCCGCCGTGGCTGCACGAGGAGCAGATCGTGCGCTGTCTCGACGCCGGCGTGCACGTGATCTGCGAGAAGCCGCTGGTCGACTCGGTCGCCGCCTGCGATCGTGTCGCTGACGCCGTCGAGCGCGCCGCCGCGACCTCGGGTGCCCGGTTCATGCCGATCTTCCAGTACCGCTTCGGCGACGGCGCGGCGCAGGCCCGGGCGCTCATCGACGCCGGTATCACCGGCCGGCTCTTCACCGCGTCCGCCTCGACCTGGTGGCGACGGGGCCGGGCGTACTACGCCGACGCTGCCTGGCGTGGCACGTGGGCCGGTGAGCGCGGCGGCTGCGTGCTCAGCCATGCGATCCACAATCACGACCTGCTGACCTGGATGGCCGGCCCGCTGGTCGAACTCCGGGCGATGGCCGCGACCCGTGTCAACGACGTCGAGACCGAGGACTGCGCCGTGGCGATCGGCCGCACCGCCGACGGCGCACTCGTCACGATGAACATCACGCTCGGCGCCGCATCCGAGTCGTCGGAGCTCGTGTGGCACTTCGACAACGTCACGATCACGTCGTCGTCGGAGGCCTACGACCCGGCTGCCGGGCCGTGGAACTTCGAGTTCCGCCGCTCTGCGTTCGCCGAGGAGGCCGAGCAGGTGTGGGCCGATCTGCAGCCGTCGGCCACGCAGTACACCGGTCAGTTCCAGGGCTTCGTCGACGCGCTCGCGTCCGGTGGCGTGTTCCCGGTGACGCTCGCCGACGCCAGGGCGTCGCTCGAGTTGGTCACCGCCTGGTACCACTCGGCGCGTACCGGCTCCGTCGAGACGCTCCCGCTCGCCGCCGATCACCCGGCGCGCTCCTCGTGGCTCCCCGAGGTGTCGCCGTGACTGCGCCCAGCCGCCACCTCCGCCTCCGTTTGCGCGCAGATTCGGGTGACCCGGTCCACCGGAATCGTCACGCAAACGTGTTGTCGGTGGTGCCCTTCCGTTTGCGCGCAGATTCGGGTGACCCGGTCCACCGGAATCGTCACGCAAACGTGTTGTCGGTGGTGCCCTTCCGTTTGCGCGCAGATTCGGGTGACCCGGTCCACCGAGATCCTCACGCAAACGGGGTTGGGGCGGGGGTGGTGGGGTGACGCCGGGGGAGCAGTACGGGGTGCCGCTGCCGGGCGGGACGTCGGTGAGCCACGTCCGGGTGTACGACTCGGCCGGTCCCGACGGGTTGGCGGGCGGGTCACCGCACCTGCACACGGTGTGCACGGAGGCCTACCTGGTGATCGCCGGCGAGGGCGCCGTACAGACGCTGTCGGGTGAGGGCTACGCCGAGACGCCGCTCGTCGCCGGCACGATCGCCTGGTTCTCGCCGGGAACGATCCACCGCCTGGTCAACCTCGACGGCCAGCTCGAGCTGTACGTGCTGATGTCGAACGCTGGGCTGCCGGAAGCCGGCGACATGATCCTCGCCTTCGAGCCGTCGCTGCTCGCCGACGATGCCACCTACCGCGCCGTCGCCGACCTCCCGGCCGACGGACGCACCACCGACGGCGCGCCCGACGCGGCCATGGCACGCCGCGACGCCGCGGTTCGTGGGTTCCACCACTGGCGCGACGCGGTCGACCGCGACGGCCCGGACGCCCTCGCTCCGCTCTACCGAGCGGCCGTCGAACTGCTCGGCGACCGGCCCGCGGACTGGCACGACCTGCTCGCCGGCGACCCGTCCACCGACCTCCAACGGTCGCGTGCGCAGGTGGAGGAGCTGTGGCACCACGACCGCAGCCGCGCTGCGGATCGTCTCGCCGAGTCGGCGATCCGGTCGCGATCGCTGCTGCCGGCCACACGCAACATGGGTTGCTGCGGCACGCTCGGCACCGTCGTCCACTGACCGGGTCCGCCGACCGTCGCCGTCGGCACCGACCGGTTCGAGGTCCACGTGCGGGCCAGGGCCTGCTCCGTGATGCTGGCCCTGGCCGAACTCGAAGCCCTCCCGCCCGCCGGATCGCCTCGGCACGGTCCTCGCTCGCGAGAACACTGTCACGAGCGCCATGTTCGCGTCGCGCGTGTGACCGAGCGGCGCGCCCGTCGCTGCGGATGATGTCGGGGTACACGCGATCTGCGGGGTCGCGCACCCGCGGTGACCGACGCCACGCGAGGTGGTGTCACTGGCTGTGTTACGTTCACGGTCGATTCAACGAAGGGGGCTTGGTTGATGGAAACACGACTGGTGGAACTGCTCGCGGAGTTCTTCCCGGAGGCCGAACACATCGAGGTCACCGGCTTCGAGCCGATACCCGGGGGATACTCGCGTGAGACGTATCGATTCGACGCTCACGTTCGATCCGCGGCCGGGCAGGAGGTGCACCCGCTGATCCTGCGCAAGGATCCGCCGGAGGCGATCTCGATCCTGCAGACCAGCCGCGAGATCGAGCACGACCTGATCGAGGCGTTGCGGCTGCACACCGACATCCCGGTCAGTCGCAGCCTCGGCCACGAGCCGGATCGGGAGCGCTTCGGCGAGCGGGCCATGGTGATCCAGCGGATGCACGGCAACTCCCAGACGTCCGACCTGTTCCACGACGGCCCTGACACCCATCAGGCCGACGACGTGATGCGTCACCTGTGCGAGGTGCTCGTCGAACTCCACGGTGTCGACGTCTCCAGAATCGACCCGCACGGCCGCCTGGCCGACCCGCGCGACGAGGGGATCGATGCGAGCTCGTGGGACGCCTACATCGACTCGACGATCGAGTACTACATCCGGTCGTTCCCGACACTCAACTTCGACCCGGGCATGCTGCCGCTGCTCGACCTGTTCCTGACGCTGCGCCGTGAGAAGCCCCGGCCGCTGCCGCTCGTGCTCGTGCACGGGGATTTCAACCCGGCGAACTTCCTCTACGAGGGCGGGAGGGTCACGGCGCTGATCGACTGGGAGAACGCCCGCATCGGTGACCCCCGAGAGGATCTCGGGTGGATGACCACGATGGACATCCTCTCGAACAGCAACGTGATGGCCCATCCGGCGGACGAGGGCGGTTTCCTCGCCTACTACAACAAGCTGACCGGTCTCGAGATCACCCAGGACGAGATCGACTACTTCACGCTGTTCGGCACCGGCAACATCGCGGTGCCGGTCTTCGCGGCCATCAAGCGCCGCGTCGACGGTGAGAGCCTCGAGTTCATGCACCTGTACCTCGCCCAGTCGTCCATGGGAAGCCTGCCGAATCTGCTCCGTCTCCTCAAGTACCCGGGGGTTCCACAGTGAACACATCGCCGAGCATCGACCAGATGTTGGAAGGCGTGCTGATCAGCATCAGCACCGACATCATCCCGAACGTCGTCAACCCGAAGGCGCACGCCAGTGCCCAGATGATGCAGTCGATCATCCAGGGCATCCGCCAACTGTTGCCGGTGTACGACCAGTACCTCGCCGAGGAGCACAACCAGATGATGGTGGCGTTGCGCGACGTCGCTGCTCGACTCGACGGTTCCTCCGGTGAGGCCGTCGAGCGGATCCGCGAACGCGCGGCGACGCTCGGAGCCGGCGACGAGGTCCCGATCCCGCTCGACCGTGAGGTCGTGATGGCGGCGCATCGTGAGCTCGGCTTCGCCCTCCAGGCAACGGTGGCCGATCTCGACGAACTCCAGCGAGGCGGCAATGCCGACGCCGACGCGGGGCTCGAGCTCCTGCGCGGGCACATGGGCCCGCAGCTGGTGCGCCACGTGCAGACGTTCCTGGTCGGCGACGCCCTCCTCGGCCGCGGCTGACCCGTCCGTTTGCGTTGCATTCTCGGTGGCCCGCCTCACCGAGTTCTCGACGCAAACGGGATGGGGAGCGTGCGGGTGGCGGATGGAGCGTGGATGGGGGACCGGCGCGTGTGGGGGTCGATCGTCGATCAGGAGGCTGGCGTCGGTGTGAGCGCCTCGTCGCCGGCGTGCGGGAACAGGATCTGGCCCGCCATCACCTTGGAGACGTCGGACAGTTCGCCGATGGCGAACACCATCACGTCGTCGAGCGACGCGATGCCGACCACTCGGTCGTGATCGACGATCGGGACACGCCGAATCGCGTGGTCGCGGAACACGTGGACGAGGTCCTCGACGTCGCGGTCGGCGTCGAGGGCGATCAGTCCCATGCTCATGAGACCGTCGACGCGCCCGTCGGCCGGGTACCGCTCGGCAACGCCGCGGGTCACGATGTCGCGGTCGGTGACGATGCCGACCGGGACGTCACCGTCGACGACGATCACGGAACCGACACCGGTGCTGGCCATCAACGCGGCGGTGTCCGCCACGGTGGCATCGCAGCCGATCACGACGGGTTCCCGGAGTGCGAAGTCTGAGACCTTCATCACGAGTCCTTTCCAGTGGATGCGTCGCCCAGGTGCTCGATTCGGCAATCGTCTCCCGGGAACAGCAACGTCGATCGATCGGTGTCATCCCATCTGACCAGGTACGGCGGTCCTCCATCGGCGCCGCGTACCTCCTCCACCCTGCCCGTGCGTCGAGGCTCACCCACTCGGTGACCCTCGATGATCAATCCATCTCCGACCTTGGCGAACATGTGGACCCCCTTCGTTCGAGGCGATCACGTCATCGACTCGACCGTGCCAGCTGCGGGCCCGATGCGGTAGAGAACTTCGTCCCCGCTGGCCGCGGTGACGTCCGGCCCTGGCGGCTGGATGCGGGTGGTCCGACAGTGGAGCAATGGAGAGCTTGCAACCACACAGCTGGACACTCCGGTTCGAGACCCGCGAGGACGATGACCACTGCGACATGGTGGTGCACCTCGACGCGGGTGACCGGTCGTTGTCCGGATACGGACGATCCCGTCGGAATCCCACCGACCCGTCCCGACCGCAGGTCGGCGAGGAACTGGCTGCGGCCAGGGCCCTGCAGGACCTGGCGAGACATCTCACCGAAGACGCCTGGACGATGATCGAGTCGTACCCGGCCGCGACTTCCTGATCCCTCTCGGTGACGTCAGGGCGCGGGTTCAGACGGTCGCGCTCGTCGTGCTTCAGCCCGCGTCCGGCCGAGTGGGCTGGGCGTGCTGGGACGCCGCGGCCTGCGGGCGGAGGTCGTCGAGCGTGAGGAGATGGGCCGGGGCGCGATCGATCGCGATCCGGGAGTGGACCGCCAGATCGGTGTCGACGTGAACGAGTTCGCCCGGCGCCAGCAACCGCCACCCCGGGTCCTCGTCCATCGGCTCGCTGGCGACGACGACGGCACTGCGGGTGGCGAGGTGTCCCGAACGCACCCTGATCGAGCCGGCCGCTGACGCCGCATCGAGGTGACGCTCGCCGCGCGGACCGCCGGCGCTGCGCTCGAGGACGAACAGGCGGTGCGTGTCGGGATAGCGCAGCGCCCACAGGCCGTCGGCGGTCGTGAGCACGATGTTCAACGCGTACAGCGGGAGACGGTCGGCGATCCACCGACACGCGTCGACGAGCCCGGTGGTCACGTCGCCGTCGGCGCGTTCGATCCGTCGGGTGATCAGCGCGAAGACCCGTTCGGAGTCGGTGTCGCCCCGCACGAGCGAGCGGTGCTCGCCGAGCTCGGCCTCGAGTTGGTCGAGTCCCTCCACGACGCCGTTGTGGGCGAAGAGACGGTCGCGTTGCTCGAACGGATGGGTGTTCTTCAGTTCGACGGCGCCCGTCGAGGCGAACCGGATGTGCGCCACGAACGTCGTCGAGGTCACGTGGCGGGCCTCCTCGGCGAACGCACGGTCCTCGTACGCCGCGATCGGCCACTTGTGGACCTCGGGACTCCCGTCGGCATCGAACACACCGAGCCCGGTGCCGTCGGGCTCACGGCGACTCTGGACCGAGAGACTGTCGGGCGCCTCCAACAGCCAGAACGACGCTGCGATGGGGGTGCTGCCGCCGGTCATCCCGAACAATCTGCACATCTCGCTCTCACCTCCACGGAACGTTCTCGACAGTACCGCGCCAGCCGTGGCCCCCTCGCCCCTGCACCATGCCGCCGCGCGGCGCAGCCCCAGCCGGACGAGCCCACATCCGACGTGCAGCACCGTCGTGACGGGTCGTGGAGGCGGATGTCTGTGTGACGTTTCCGGTGAACCGGGTCACCGGAAATGCAACGCAAACGTGGGGGGGCTGGGGGCTGGGTCGGGCGGTGGTGCGGTGGACCGGATGGTCAGGTGCGACGTCGATGACGTCCGGCGCGCGGGTTCAGACGACCGCGCCGAAGGCCGAACCGATCGCCGCGGTCACGGCCATTGCCAGTGCGCCCCAGAACGTGACTCGGAACGCCGCCACGCCGATCGGTGCTCCACCGGCGCGGGCGCCGACCACGCCGAGCACGGCCAGGAAGATCAGCGCCGTCGATGCGATGATCGCGATCTGTGCCGTGCCCGACGCGAGCGCGGCGGCGAGCAGCGGCAACAGCGCACCGATCGAGAACGTTCCCGCCGACGTGAACGCAGCCTGCACCGGACGGGCCGTCGTCGACTCGAGGATCCCCAGCTCTTCGCGGGCGTGCGCGCCGAGCGCATCGTGTTCGGTGAGCCCGATCGCCACCTGGTGCGCCAGATCCGCATCGAGTCCGCGAGCCGTGTAGAACGAAGCGAGCTCGGCCAGTTCGCGATCCGGTGCGTCACGGAGCTCACGCCGTTCGCGCTCCAGATCTGCCCGCTCCGTGTCGGCCTGCGAGCTGACCGACACGTACTCGCCGGCGGCCATCGACATCGCGCCCGCCACCAGGCCGGCCACGCCGGCGACCATCACCTCGCTCTGGCTCGCGTTCGAGGCTGCGACGCCGATGAGCAGGCTGGCGGTCGACACGAGCCCGTCGTTGGCGCCGAGCACCGCGGCGCGTAGCCACCCGACCCGGTGCGTCCGATGAACCTCCACGTGCATCATGCTCAAGTCTCTCACCGCTGGGCTCATGACGGTGAAATCCCACCCAACCAGATCGTTGCCGCCTGCTTACCGGTTGCTTCGCTGGTGCTTGCGAACCGATCCGTACGTTGGCCGGCAAGAGATCGGTCGCTCCACGGCCGGTCGAGATCCAAAGGTGGAACCCCTCCATGATTCGAAGGAACTCCCTGATCACCGCAGCTGCGATCGCTGGTGTGCTGTTCGCCGGCACGACCGCGGTCGCGGCGAACGTCGGCCTGCTGACACCGTCGGAGACGAGCACTGACGCCGGGTCGCCGGTCGTGAGCCTGGAAACGACACTCCCGTCCGTCGAACCGCAGATCGTCGACGTCTACATCGAGGACCCGCCGGTGACGACCGACACGACGACGGCGACGACGACCACGACCGTGGCCAGCCGGTCGCAGGTGTTCGCCGTCGAGGCCGCTGGAACGGTCAGCGTCGAGCCGACCGCCAGCGGAGTACGACTCGACGGTGTCACCGTGGCCGACGGTTGGCAGTGGACGGCGACCCAGCCGTCGCCGAACGAACTCCAGGTGACGTTCACCTCGACGGGTGCCACCTATGTCTTCTCGGCGGGTCTGGCACCCGACGGCACGATCGTCGCCGGGGTCGATCAGCCGATCGTGCAGATCGCACCTGCGCCCGCAGCCGCGTTGGCGCGCACGACGGTGACGACCGACCGACCGGCAGCAACGGCTCCAGCGCCGACCGGTGAACACGGCGAGGATCATGGCGACGACCATGACGAGTACGAGTACGAGGATGGTGAGTCCGATGACTGAGCCGACAGCGAAGCGGCCGACTCGCCCCCGGCATGTCGCCCAGCGCAGCCGGATCGTTGCTGCTGGACTCGGCGCCACCGGCATGCTGGGCATCGTCACGATGTTCGGACTCGCGAGCTCGGCCGACGGGAGCAGCTCGGCGGTGTCGCCGGCCACACTGCCACCGACGGTGCCGGTCGCTCGGCCCGTGCAGATCGTGATCCATCGGATCCCGGCTTCGACCGTTCCGGCGACGCCAACCGTCGATCCCGTCACCGATCCGACCGCACCACCGGCCGCTCCGCTGCCCGTGCAGCTGACGGCTCGCCCGGTCGTGCGCACGGTCACACCGAGTGCGTCGCCGCCGCGGTCCGGCTCGTCGCCCTCTGTTGCGCCGGCACCCGCGCCGGCGCCCGCACCGGTGGCGACGACGAGCGGCAGCAGGTAGTCGATTCCTCGACGTCACCCGCAGATCCCATCGGCTCCATCTAGTGTCGGTGTGCGCCCGCCCGGGTGGCGAAACTGGCAGACGCGGGGGGCTTAAACCCCCCTTCCACTCACGTGGAGTGCGGGTTCGAATCCCGCCCCGGGCACGATCTAGCTGGTGCTACGCGTTCGGGTAGTCACCCGTGACATCATCCAGTAGTGCCCGTGTCACATCCGTGTCACGGACCGTGACACCCCCGCTCTCCTGCTGTGCCCGTGGCCAACGGTTCGGTGCAGCGGAGAGGGAAGGCGCGGTCGTTCGTCGTCGACCTCGGCCCCGACCCGGCGACCGGTCGCCGCCGGCAGGCCCGCCGGTCGGGCTACGCGACGAAGAAGGCGGCTGAGGCTGCGCTACGAGATCTGGCGACCGCTGCCGACGCGGGGACGGCGGTGTCCCGGAGCCGGATGACGCTGTCGCAGTTCCTCACCGACCGGTTGGAGACGATCAAGCCTCGGGTCAGGGAGACGACGTGGGTGAGCTACCGGATGGCCGTCGATCGACCGCACGATCACGACACGGGTTGCGGCCTGACGCGTCGGGGAAATTCGCCAGGCCGTTGACAACGACCACGGTGAGTGCTTGCATGACTACGGGGCGGGCTGCCACGAGGGGACAGGGGAAAGCGCAGCCATGAACGATCCACAGCAGGATCCACCGGACCGCACGACAGCGGTCGCGTCAGGCATCTGACATGGCTGCGCGGCGGGGAATGCTCCTGGGGATCGACCTCGACGACGTCAGCTGGCACAAGAAGACGCGCCGCCAACTCGAGCCCGGCACCACGTCTCGAGTCCTCGACATCCCGCAGAAGCAGGCCAACGCCATGCTGCGCTCGATCGTGCGGTTCGTCGCCGACATCCCGGCCTCGGGAACCCCCCTTGTCGTCTGGACGCAGGGCACCGACGAACTGCTCGTCGACACGGCCTCGGTCACGCTGGCATGCACCAGCGGTCTGATCCGCGTCAGGGTGAAGGTCGAGTGCGATCAACTGGAAGAACCGGCCCGCGTGGTCGTCCCGCTGGCGGTCGGCGCTCCGAATCGCTCCAGCGGTCTGGTGATGTCGGCGTTCACCCGCATCGACGGTCCTGCCGTCGTCGCCGACGTCTGGTCCGACGCACTGACGGCATTCGCCTGGGAAGCGGTGCTCGAGCTCGCCCGTCGCCTCTGCGTCGAAAGCGGCAGAGACACCAAGGGTCGGGCGCTGATCCCCGTCGAGATCTCCGCCGCACCGCAGCGCCTGCTCGTCACTCCCATGGCGCGTCACGACGTGACGCTGGCGAGGTTGCGATGACAGCGAGGCTGCGATGACCGTCACCGACGAACAGCTCGACTCGTTCGCGTCGCTCGCCACGGCGATCGGGCTGATGCGCGACGGCACGCCGCAGCCGAGCTGGTTCGAGTCGCCGCTGGGCAACCGATCCGACGGCAGCTTCGTCGCCGGGCTCACCACGATGCTCGCCGACGACACCCAACGCAACGCACTCGTCGATTTCGTCGACGAGGTGCTCGGCCCGCCCGATCGCGAGCAGGACGGCGGCGACGTCTGGGTTCCGCTGTTCAGCGAATCCGACCCACCGATCACGATCTCGGCGGTGCTCACCGAACGCGCCGGCAGCGTTCGAGTCGGCATCGGCGCCGAGTACGAGGCCGGCACCGGCACGCCGCGGGTCGCCACCAAGGTCCACGTCCCGATCTTCCAGTTCCGGCGCCGCACCGGCGACCTCGAGGCCACCGGTCCCGACGTGCCCGACTGGCTGCTGCTCGGCGGACCCAACGGCAACATCGCCATCTCGCTCGACGTCGTGCTCGACGAGACCCTCCCACCGCCCGGCGAGGCCGCCCTCGGCGCCATCACCGTCGACGTCAGCATCCCCACATCCGAGTCCGGCAACGTCTCGTTTGCCGTCGGGCTCCAACGCCTGCAGTTGCCCGGGGCGCCGGCCCCCACCGACCTCAGCCTCGACGTCGACTCGATCGACGAACTCGGCAGCGACGTCCTCGAACTCATCCTCGGACTCGTGCGCGCCCAGGCCGAGGCCCTCGATCTGTCGGTGCCCGAGCTGCGACCGTTCGCCGCGCTCACCGGCATGCTCGGGCTCCGCGCCGTACCCGACATCCCGGCGTTCCCGATCGCCGACCTCGTCGCCAACGGCATCGACGCCGTCGTCGACTGGATCGCCACGGTGCTCGACGATGCCACCGCCCACGACGCGTGGCTCGGACAGCTCGCCACACTGATCGGGGCGACGCCCGACCCGGCGACCGATTCGGTCGTCTTCGCGATCGGCGACGCCGAACTGCGCCTCGGCGTGCGCATCGACGGAGCCGTGAACGGGCTGCCCGTCCTCACACCCTGGGTCGAGATCGGACTCGACACGAGCGCTGCCCGCGGACGCGTCGAAGTCGGCGCCGACCTGTTCCGCCTCGACACCGCCACCGGCGACGCGACGGCACTGCCGGTGCTGCGCGCGGAAGCCGTGTTCGGCACGGTCGCCGGCGCACCGGCGTTGCTCGCCGATGACCCGGCGATCGGTGGGGTCCGCATCGGCGTCGGGCTCCTCGACGGCCAACGCCCCGAGTTCCGCCTGACGCTCCACGACGTCACGTTGAACGGTCGCCCGCACGAGTTGATCGATCTGTCGTCGCCCGACGCCGCGCTCGATGCGGCGAACGACGTCGTCGACGACGCGATCGTCGCCGCCCTCGACGGTCTCGGCCCGGCCGGGGCTGCGGTCGCCACCCTCATCGGCCTCGACCCGCCGACCGGCGTCACCGGCACCGACGCGACCGCACTGCTCACCGATCCGCTTGGCGCCCTCGCTGCCTACTGGGACGACCTCGCCGGCACCGACGCGGCGATGCGCGCCGCCCTGCGCGAGCTCGCGAACCTCCTGCTCGGCGGTGCGGCACCAGTGGTGCCCGGCTCGGGCACGGCCGCCGACCCGTGGGTCGTCGCCCTCGCCGGCCCGGTCGACTTGGCGGTCCACCGCACGACCACGACGACCGGGACGGCCACCCTGCACGTGGCGCTCACCGCGAGCACCGATGTCGCCGTGTTCGACGACCACCGGGTCCACAGCTCGGTGCGGCTGGACCTGCTGCAAGCTCGGCTGGCGACCCGCTCGCTCGACCTGATGCTCGGCGTCGGCGGCGAGCTACGGCTCGAACGTGACGACGACGAGGCACTGCGACTCGACCTCGGCGACGTCTCGCTCACCGCCCGCCACGTTGCGGTCGATGTGGCCTGGCGCGTCGGCACCGGTGTCGCAGTCGGCATCGCAGCACCCGACCTGCAGGTGACCGCAACCGTTCCACGCCAGGGCGCCATCACCGTCGCGGTGCCCCTGCCGACCATCGCGGCCGACGGCAGCATCGACTTCACGCCGAACTGGGACGACGTCGAACGCGCCCTCGGCATGCTCCTGCATCGCGCCGACGCTCCGTTCGTGTCGGCGATGGTGGAGCTCGTCGGCTGGCACGGCGACGGGCCTCGGCTGGCGCTCGGGGCGCTCGTCGACGACCCCGAAGCCGAGGTGCGGCGCTGGGCGGCCGACCTCACCCTCGATTGCGAACGGGTCCGCGACGTGCTCGTTCCCGTGTCGAACCTGCTCAACGGCTTGCGCGGGCCGACCCTGACCGGCCAGGGCACACCGCGCCATCCGTTCCGGTGTGCGCCCGCCGGTGTCAGCCAGGCGCCGGGCCTCGCCGTGTGGCTCGAACCCGGCTGCCCGCTCGTGCAGCCCCCGAACCGTTTCGACACCGGTCGGCTGTGGTCGTCGGAGCCGCTGGAGCCCGCCGAGCTCGCGGCCGTCATCGCCAGCTCGGGATCGATCGTCCCGTCGATCGACGACCTGCTCGTCGCCCGCAACGGCCTGGCAGAAGGACTCACCCTGCTTCGCCAACGCTGGGTCGGCACCGACGGCCTCGTCGCGGCACCGGCGAGCCTGCCCGACGGCGTCGGTTCCGTCGTCGTCCCCGGCGTCTCCTACACCGACCTCGTCGCCCGCGGCGCGACCGGCGAACTGATCTTCGACGTCCTCGACCCCATCCCCACGGCGCTCGTCCACGTCGGCGTGGAACCGGAGCTGCTCACCGATCGTCCCGCCGACACGACCTTCGACGCCGGCGACAGCACCGCCGGCGCGGTCGGCGCTCTCCCCGCGACCGGTGACGGTGAATGGTTCGTCCGCCTGCCCGACACGGCCTCGGCCGCCACCCTGCGCGCCGACCGCGATGCCGTCGCCGCCCAGCGCGAGCGTCTCGCCGCGGTACTCGGCGACCGCACCGCCCCGATCACCGTCGTGGTCTACGGCGACGCCGGCGCAGCGGCCCTCCGGCTGGCCGCGACGGTGACGGCGATCGAACACGTCGTGACCGTCGGCGTCCCGTGGGGGCCGATCGCCGTCGACAGCCTCGGCGCCGGTCTCGGCGGCGACGCATTGCGGCTGCTCGCCGTGTTGGGAGTCGACGACGCCGGCGACGCCGAGACACCACCCGACGAAGTCACCCCGGGCACCCGAGGACGCCACGTCGTCCGCCGCAGCGTCGCCGCGCTCGACGCCGTCAACCGGCCGGCCTCCGCCCGCAACGAGTCGCTGCGCTCGGGCCTCGCGGTCACCGCCGTGTTCGGCGCCCTCGACGAGGACACGATCGACCTCGCCATCGGACACCTCCTCGGCGAAGCGGTCGACCACCGCATCGCCGCGGCGGTCGCCGAGCCGTTCGGTCGACCGACCTCGCTGCACGCCGGCGTGAGCCTTCCCCCCGTCGACCTCGACCTCGCCGGGCTCTTCGTCGGCGCCGGCGCCACCTTCGAAGCGTGTCGCATCGAACGAACGAGCGGCGGGCAGATCGACGCCAGCCTGGCCCGCAGCGTGATCGTCGACCTTCGCCTCGGGGTCCACGACGGGTGGCTCGTCGGCGGGCCGGGTGCAACGCAGAACGACCTCCAAGTTCGCTGGATGGACGTCCGGGTCACGATCCCACTCGACGACCGTCCCGCCGGTGCCGTCCTGACATTCCACGAGGCGACGACGTACGGCGTCTTCCGCGAACGCTGGGAGGTGGGGCCCGACGACCTCACCGCCGTCGTCCCCGAAGCCCGAGCGCTGGTGTCGCAGGTGATCGCCCGACTGCGCACGCAGGCGCCCGACGTCGCCGAACTGTTCAGCACCCTCGGCCTCGTCCGCGATGGCGGCCTCGACCCGGCGGCGCTCGACCGGTGGGTGTACGACACCCGCCAGGCGCTCGACGAGGCGCTCACCGCAGACCGTGCGGCCGTGGCCGCGGCGCTGCGGCGGCTGGTGGGCGACACCACCGGTACCGGCACCACGATCGGCTGGAACGCAAGCGGTGCAACGGTGTCGGTCGACCTCGCCACCGGCCGGCTGACCGGCGCCATCGTGGTCGACGACCCCGCGCTGCCGTCGGTCGACGTCGGCGTGAGCGTCGACGCCGCAGGCGCCGCCCTGTCCGCTGCCGTCGGATCACCGCATCCCGAGCGCGGGGGTACCCGCCTGGTCGGGTCGGCGTCGACGACGACCGGTCCGAGCCTGGCGATCGAGGTCACCCGGCCCGGCGCCCCCGCCGAGACGCTCTCGCTGCTGTCGGTGCCCGACCCGGCAGCACTCGCCGAACGGCTGGCCGGCCACGCTGCCGACCTCGTCGTCGCCGCCGTCGGCGGACGCGTCATCGACGATCTGCGCCAACGGGTGGGCGACGGCGCGGCAGCGCTCGACCAGGCGCTCGACCTGCTCGGGCTGCTCGGCGCCCCCGGCCCGCTGGCCACGCGATCGACGATCGTGCCGATCGGTCTCGTGTCCGACCCCCTCGCCTGGCTCCGCCACGCCGTCGACGCCTGGCGCACCAACTTCGCCGCCTCGGCGGTCGGCCTGCTCGACGCCATCGGCACCGTGGTGGCCGGATCGGCCGGTGCCGCTGGTGCCGCGGGAGCCGCAACGGGGTCGTGGGCGATCACCGCAGAGCTCGCCGTCGACTACAGCGTCGTCGGCGATCGGCTGCGCCTGCTGGTCGGCTACCGCGACGAGCAAGCACTCGGCGCGTCCACGATCACCACCGCCGTCGGCGCAGGCCTGGCGATCGGCCTCGACGCGCCACCGGTGCCGGCGATCGACGTCGCCGTCACGATCGGCGGAACCGGCAGCGGCAGCGGCGTGCGTCTGGTGGTCGACCCGTCGCCCCGCCTCGACCTCGTGCGCCCGTCGCCGGCACTCCCGATCACGCTGTATCCGGGAACCGGCTCGTTCGGCGACATCGTGTCGGCAGCCGGCGCGATGGTGGCGCCGCTGGTGCTCAACGAACTCGTCGAGCACCGCACCGACCCGCCGTCGCCGACCACCGACGTCGCCACCGCGGTGTTCGACATCGGCGGAGCGCTCGGCCTGCGTGACGGCGACGACTTCACCGCCGAACGCATCCAGCAGTTCGCACTCGACCCCGGCGCCGCGCTCCTCAACCGGCTCCCGCAGCTCGTCGTCGCCGGCGTCGACGCTCTCGTCGACGCCCTCGACCCCGCCGGCACGCTGGTGCGCACCGACCGGCCAGGCCCAGGGCTCGTGCGTGTCGCGTTCGGTGTGGCGGACGGCGCGTCGTTCACACTCGACACCTCCGGGCCGACCCCGGCGTTCGAACTCGGCTGCAGTGTCACGATTCCCGGCATCGGACCGGTCGTGGTCGAGCGGATCCGGATCACCACCTCCGGCGCTCAGATCGCCGCCCGCTTCGGGCCGGCGGAGATCCCGATCGGGCCGGTCACGCTCTTCCCGCTCGTCGTGGTCCGCGTCGGCATCGGCGCCGGCGACGTGTCGCGGGCCATCGGGGTCGGCCTCGCGTCGACCGCCACCGGTGACGCCTCGCTCGAGTTCCGCTGGACGCTCGACGAACGGCCACCGCAACTCGTGCTCGTCGAACGCACCGGCACCGTCGAGACGCTCCCGGACGACCCGGCCGCCGCCGCACTCCAGCTCCTCGGCTGGGGCATCGCACTCGCCGGGGGCATCGTCGTCGAGTTGCTCGACGACGTCCTCACCGACGACGTCGCCGGCTGGTTGCAGGGCGTCGTGTTCGAAGACGCCGCCGGGTCGCGCGTGATCGACACCGACCTGTTCGCCGAGCTGCTGTCGCCTGGTGCCGTCCTCGATCGGCTGCTGCGGCTGGCGTGGAACATCGCCACGATCTCCCAGCCGACACTCGTGATCGACAGCACCGTCACGATCGCCATCACGTCCACGGGCAGCGGAGCGAACACCACGCTCGGGCTCACCGTGTCGCTCGTGGACGAGAAGCCGTTCCCGCTCGCCACCGGCGACACCAACGTCGACCTGGTCGTCAACGCCACGTTCATCGACCCGGACAAGCCGGCGGGCCTCACGATCAACCTGTTGCGCGGCTCGATGGGCGACCTCGAGTTCGCCCCCGGCGTGATCGTCGCCGGTCTCGGCGTGCGGGTCTCGAAGGGGAGCGGCCCGCTGCTCGATCTCGGTGGCGTGGCGATCGATGCGATCGCCGTGCACACCTACGGCGAGGCGACCGCCGACGGCGAGTTCGGTGGTGGCGTCGAGCTGCAGCTCGACGGCTTCGCGTTCTCGCCGGCTGCCGGCGGCGGCGACAACGGCGTGGCCAACGGCATCATGAACGACGCCGGCGAGACCGGCGCGGCCAACCGGCCGTCGTTCGACCCGGCACTGTCGATCCAGATCCACCCCGGCGACTCCGGACCCCGGATCGGCGTGCGCGCCGGCGATCCTCCCGGCCCGTGGTGGTTGATCGTCCAACGCCAGCTCGGACCGCTCTACATCGACCGCGTCGGCCTCGACACCGTCGAGAGTGGCGGCCGGGTCACCCGCATCTCGCTGCTGTTCGACGGGTCGATCTCGATGTTCGGCCTCGCCGCAGCGGTCGAGCAGTTGTCGCTGAACTGGAACGGTGGCGACGTCCTGGCGATCGAGAGCTGGTCGGTCGACCTGATGGGCCTCGCCGTGTCGGCGGACCTCTCGGGTGTGTACCTCGCCGGCGGCCTGTTGAAGACGGTCGACCCGCCGCCCGGCAGCGGCGTCGGTGGCCCGACGACGGTCTCGTACGTCGGCATGCTGATGGGGCGCTTCGGCGTGTACGGCCTGTCGGTGTTCGGCGGCTACACCGACGACAACGGCTCGCCGTCGTTCTTCATCTTCGGTGCCGTCAACGGACCGATCGGCGGGCCACCGGCGTTCTTCCTCACCGGGATCGGTGGTGGCCTCGGCATCAACCGGGGCCTCCGGGTGCCCGACGAGTTCGACCGCTTCGGCGAGTACCCGTTCATCCAGGCGCTCGACCCGGCCGCGTCGCCGGCCGACGACCCGATGGATCAGCTCCGCGAGCTGACCGAGTACTTCCCACCCCAGCCGGGCAACTTCTGGTTCGCGGCGGGGATCAGCTTCACGAGCTTCGCGCTCGTCGACGGGATCGCGGTCGTCGCCGTGTCGTTCGGCGACGGGCTCGACATCAACCTGTTCGGCCTCGCCCGCCTCGCGCTCCCGAGACCGCAGGTCGCGCTGGTGTCGATCGAGCTCGGCATCCTCGCCCGGTTCTCGACCAGCGAGGGGCTGTTCCTGATCCAGGCCCAGCTCACCGACAACTCGTGGCTGCTCTACCCCGAGGTCCGCCTCACCGGCGGCTTCGCGATGGCGATCTGGTGGAAGGGTGCGCTCGCCGGTCAGTTCGTGCTGACGCTCGGCGGCTATCACCCCGACTTCCACCGCGACGGCTACCCGATCGTCCCCCGCCTCGGGTTGGAGTGGCGGATCAGCAACGCCATCGTCATCAAGGGCGGCTCCTACTTCGCGCTGACCTCGGAGGCGCTGATGGCCGGCGTCGACGTCGAGGTGAGCGCCGACTGGGGTTGGGCGTGGGTGCGTGTCGCGTTCGGGGCCCACGCCATCGTGTTCTTCGATCCCTTCTACTTCGAGGCGAAGGTGTACGCCCGCATCTCGGCCGGCATCGAGATCGACGTCTGGATCGGCACGATCAGCATCAGCATCTCGATCGGGGCGAGCATCGAAGTGGAAGGCCCGGACTTCTCCGGCCGTGCCACGTTCGAGATCGGTCCGTGCGAACTGTCGGTCTCCTTCGGCAACCGAGACAAGGAGAAGACGCCGGCGATCGAGTGGGATGCGTTCGTCGTCAAGTACCTCGAGGACGCCGGCGGGGGAGCGGCCCGAGCGATCTCGTCGGTCACCGGCCGGGGCACGCTGCCCGCAGCGACCGACGGCGAGGTCGGCGCCCCGAGCTCGGACGGCACGCTCACCCGGCCGTTCGAAGTGTTCGCCGAACACGAGATCGTGTTCGTCACCACGGTGCCGACCACGCAGTTCACCGTCGGCACCCACACCGTCGACATCAACCCCACCAAGCCGGACGGGTCGTCGGCGGATCTCGGTATCGCCCCGATGGAGGTCGACAGCGTCACGTCGACGTTGTCGGTGAAGTTGCAGATCAAGGTCGGGTCGGGCTGGGATGACATGCCGTCGGACATCGTGTCGAAGCTCGCCGAGGGCCTCGTCGAATCGCCGATCGACCGAGCGACTCCGCACGTGCGTACCGATGCGTTCCCGCTCGGCGTGTGGGGCGAGGCCGAAGACCCCAAGAAGAAGCCCTTGCCCAAGGGCGACATCGTCCGCGCCGGCCAGATGATCAAGCTCGTCGCAGGGATCGCCATCGACCCTGTCGGACCCGAGATCGACTACCGCCAGGTCGAGGCGGGCCGGCGTCCGTTGCCGCTGTCGGCGACCGGGCCTCGACGCCCGGACCTGCTGTCGGTGGCCGACGCGCTTCGTATCCCGATGGCCGTCACCGCCGCCGAGGCGTTCGACGTGGCCCGTCATGCCATGTTCGACGTCGACGGCTCGGCGGCACCGACCGTCGGTGTGCTGCCTCGTGGTCGGATCAGCGAGACGTCGCGTCGAGCCTTTGCCGCCGACCGCACGGCCCCGCCGCGGTTCGGCACGCTCGCCGGTGGCATCAGCGCCGACAACGGCGATCGGGCCGACGTGGAACCCGCCGAGGTCCGTGCGGCACCGACTGGCGCCACGCTGCGCGACCCCGTCGTGATCGGCCACCTCGCCGCCGGCACCGGCGCGATCATGCGAGCAGCGGGCACCACCGTCGCCGATCGCCGCATCAAGCGGCGGGCCGCCCCGAGCACCAGTTCGGTCCAGGGACGCCTCGGCGACGAGTTGGCGGTCAGCCTCGACCGTGCGGCCCCGTCGGCGATCGTCAGCGACGACACGCTGCTCCTCTCGGCGTACCCTCGCACCGACGGTGCCGGCGCCCACCTCGGCACCGTCGGTGGCCGGTACTCGGGAGCCCACCTCGCGACGCTCGTGGGCGGGCTGCGGACCGGTCCCCGGTCGCGTTCGAGGGCCGGGGAGACGACGGTGATCCGATCCGGCGACGTGGTCGTGATCGAGCAGACCGACGCCCGGATCGACGTCGGCGCCTCGCGGCCTGCCTACGCGGTCGGGGGTCGGGCTCGGCTGGTGATGCTGCGTTCGAACGGACGGGTGCTCACCGACGTGACCGCCAGCGACGAGGAGGTGATCGTCCCGCCCGGCACGCGCCTGGTCGCCGTGCAGGCCGACCCGCCACGCGGCGACGGGCCATCGGCGCTGCTGGCCGGGTGGCATGGACGCAGTCGGCTTGCGCGGCTCGGGGTGCGCAGCGCCCTCGGCGCCGGGTGTGTGGTTCGCTCCGACAACAGCTCCGCGACGCGGACCGGTTGGGTGCAGGCGCACGACGTCGTGGCCGACGCGACCGTGGTGAGCACCGCCTTCACCCACCCGGCAACTGTCGTCGCCCTCGTGTTCGACGATGTGGTTCCCGCCGATCTCGACACGCTGTCGGTCGCCTTCTCCGGGTGCGAGCGCACCGCGGTCGACGGCGGCGACGGGCGACCGGACGAGCCCACGGTGGTGGTGACCGGGTCGCAGTCCGTCGTGATCGTCGAGGTCACGATGGACGAATCCGCCGCGGAAGCCCGCGCCACGGGCGCGCCGGCGTTCACCGTCGACGTCAGGGCCGGTGGTGCCTGGCGACTCGCCGGGGTGCTCGCCGCCGACGGTTCGGTCGACGCGCTCGCCGATCGGCTCGCGGGCGACGGCGTCGACGCCACGACCGGTCGCCTCGTCGGCACGGCCGGGCCCGGCTGCAGCGTCGAGTGGCGCAAACCGACGAGAACCCGGCGCATGCCGGTCGATGCTCGGAGAGGAGGCTGACATGGCCGTGGGGTCCGGCAAGTTCCGGTTGTACTCGAAGATCGATCCGCTGCTGGCGGCCGGCGACTACCGCCACGTCGTGACGCAGACGGTGAACGGCAGCGGTGGCGACGCCGCGTCGATCGACGTCGAAACCCAACGCACCCACGTCCGCGTGCGAGCACCGCGGTATCAGCTGCCGCCCGACCAGGTGCTGTCGACGTTCCCGCCCGCCGGTGCCGACGGCAGCTTCGGGGCGCGGCTGCCGCAGATCGTGATCAAGCGGCGGACGTTGCCGTGGGAGCGCGACCTCGCCGGCCAACCGTCGTCGACCCCGTGGCTCGCCCTCGTGGTGATCGCCGAGGGCGAGGGCGAACTGAAGCTGAACCAACCGGTCGCCGACTGTGTCACCCCCGGTGTGACGCTCGACGGGGTCGCCGACTCGGCGCTCGGCTCGACCCTGCACGTGCGCCGCTCGGTGGTGCAGCGGGTGTTCCCCACCCGGCTCGACGTGCCCTTGCTGGCCCACGCCCGCGAGGTCGACATCAACGACACCGAGCTGATGATGGGCGACGACGACGGGTTCCTGTCGGTGGTGGTCGCCAACCGTCTCCCACTGGCCGGCGTGG
Organism: Ilumatobacteraceae bacterium; assembly: GCA_963698565.1. Classification (GTDB taxonomy): domain Bacteria; phylum Actinomycetota; class Acidimicrobiia; order Acidimicrobiales; family Ilumatobacteraceae; genus Sva-07. The sequence continues at coordinate 292,189 of CAVORH010000039.1, read as the reverse complement.
ACGACGACGGACAGCCCCAGCCGGTCAAGTACCTGGCGTGCCTGATCAACCTGGAGGGCCAGTTCGACGCGTTGATCCCCGAGCCGCCACCCGATCTGGTCGTCGACACGCTGCGACCGCTCGTCCAGCCGATCGCCAACGTCACCATGGCCGAGTACGACCAGATCCGGATGGAGTCGGCGGTCACGTTGGCGGACACCAGCCTGGTGATCAACCCCGGTACGTCGCCCCGTGCCGACGAGCGGGCGTTCGTCGCCACGCAGCTCGGCGAGATGCACGCCACCAACGTCGTGTCGACGGGCACGCCCGCGTACTCGGGTGACGTCACGTGGACGCTCGAGCAGTCCGAGCTGGTCGACAGCAACGCCTACGTCGAGATGGCCCGCGACTTCGCCATCAGCACGCAGGTGCTCGGGGAGCTGACCGACCCCACCCTTCGGTTCCCGGTGCTGCTGCACTGGAGCTTCGTGTCGTCGGACTCGACGACGTTCAAGCAACTGATGGACGAACTCGACTCGGGCCTGATCGGCACGGTCGACGAGGACGCCGCCGCTCCCGACGGGCGCCTGCCGATGGAGGTGGTGGAGACCGGCCACGTGGGCCTCGCCCATCGGACCCGCCGCGGCGACCAGGTGCGCTGCTGGTACCGCGGACCGCTGGTGCCGCACCCGCCCGACGGCAGCGCGGAACGTCTCCCGCTCGCACACGTCGCCGACCAGCTCCGCACGGTGATCCCCGACGGGCGCGAGGACCTGTCGCTGTCGTCGGCGTTCGAGATCGGGCGACTGCTCGCGCTGTCACACCCCTCGATGATCTCGGCGATGCTGCAGTGGCGCCAGCGCAACTACCACGTCGCCCGGCGCGGTGCGATCTGGTCGCAGCACGAGGCGTTCCTCGGCGACGTGCTCGGGATCGCCGAGCTCGCCGACGCCGACCTGCTCGGAGTTGCGCTGGGACGCGGGTTCGTCCGCCAGCTGACGGCGAACCCGGACGAGGTGATCGGAGGACCGCGACCGCTGGTGGATCCCGGACGTCCCCTGGAATGGGATCGCCCGGCAACCGAGGTCGTGGCCGCCGGGTTCGGCCTCGCCGTCGACTCGTTCGATGGCCGTCTCGACGACGTCCTCGGCCGGCTGGTGCACCTCGACCGGTTGCCGGGCGAAACCCTCGACGTCCGCCTCGGCACCGCCGAGATCCGTGATCAGCTGCACCACGTCGTCGACCGCCACCTGGTCGACCTGACCTCGAACACGCTCGACCTCCAGTTCGACCTCGGCCCCGGTGTCGACCTCGGCGATGTGGGTGGCGGTCTCGGTGGTCACCTCGGCGGTGGCGGTCTCAGCGGTGGCGGTCTCGGTGGTGATCTCGGTGGCGATTTCGGTGGCGTGGTGATCCCGCCGGGCGGTCTGTTCGGGCCGACCGTGCCCGGCACCGTGCTGCGTGGCGGCGGGCTCCGACCGTTCGACGAGCGGTTCGCGCCGTTCGTCGCTGCCGATACCGACGGCGACGACGACCGGCCGCACGACGAGGAGGAACGATGAGGATCGACGTCCCCAACCTGCTGCACGAGCTCCCGCTGCAGCTGAGGGCTCGCAACGCCGTGGTCCAGCCGCTGCTCGACGACGCCGACGACGGCTCGATCCCGGCCGACCTGCGCAGTTGGCTGGTTCGCCTCCGCTTGCTCGAGGGTGTGCCGTTCGCGCAGCTCGTCGCCGACACCGAACTCCTCCCGAACGGCTCGATCCGCTGGTTCTACGTCGACCGAACCTGGACCGACGCGCTGGTGCAGGGGGCGCTGAGCGTCGGCACGGTCAACAGCGACGACCGCACGCAGCTCACCGGCGCCTACCCGGCGATCCGCTCCGAGCTCGACTCCGAGGAACGCAACCTGCGGCGCGCCGTCGGCGACGCCCGACTCGCCGGAGCGGCGGGGCCGATCAGTGGCTTCCTGCTGCGTTCGCCCGTGGTGTCGGGGTGGCCCGGCCTCCACGTGCGGGCGTTCGACGACGAACCGCTCGAGGAAGACGACGACCCGGTCGGCGAGAACGACCCGCGACGCATGCGGCTGCTGCGACTCGAACGTCTGGCACCGGCGGTGCTGCTGTGTCTGTTCGACGGCATCCCGAAGGTGGTCCACATCGAAGAACCGCGGCAGGGCATCCAGTTCGGCTTCGACGAAACCGGTGTGGGAGCGGCGTTCCGGGCCGAGTTGCCCGTGCGCGATCGCGACACGTTCACCGACACCGGCGGGCGGGTGGAGATCCCGTTCCGTCGGGGTGCACCGGGCGTGGTCAACATCCAACGCCTCGAACGGACGCTCAAGGCGGACCATCCCGAGACGGGGGCCAAGGACAACCTCGACAGCGCCGAGTACGCACTGCAGCTGATCCGGTTCCCGTACCGCCAGGTGTGGGGCGACGTCGCCGCCACGCCCGACCTCGATCTCGTGTTCCACGCCACGGTCGGCTACCAGCTGCTCGTGACCACCGCATTCCAGGAGGTGACCCCGTGACCGACTGGAGCCTGCCCGACTTCGAACTGGTGGCCGAGGCCGTTCGCGACCCCGGCTTCGAGCTGTTGAACCGAGCGGGCGTCGACCTCGCCGTGGCCAGGACCTGGGACCGGACGCTGTCGCGCCGCCAGCGGCTGCTGGTGCCGATCGACGTGCAGGCCTACGTCGTGCCCGCCGGTGGCGACGAACAGGTCGTGTCCGTCGCCGGGCTCCCGGACGACCCCGCGCCGTTCGACCCGGGAACCCCACGCGCCCGCGGCGTCCACCTGCACTGGGCGATGCCCGATGCGCTGCTGCGTGGCGAGCAGGTCGACGCCGACGCGGTCGGCGACGCGGTCGAGTTCCCGGCGCTGCCCGATCGCTGGGTGGTCGTTCGCACGCTCCTGCCGAGCCGACGCGAACGGGCGCTGGTGCACGGCTGGGTGATCGACGCCACCACCAAGGTCGTCACACCGCTCGCCGAGTTCGACGGGACGCACGCCGCCCCGGCCGACGACGTCGATCGCCTCGATCGGCTCGATGCCACCTTCGGCGGGGGACTGCTGTGGACCGCATCGTACGAGGCGAGCGCCGGACGATTCGGGTTCCGTGATCCGCTCGACGACCTCGAACTGCTGGCGACGGTGGCGCCGAACGGCTTCCATGCCGACGCGGCGTCGTACACCGTCGCCGGCTGGTGGAGTGACGCCGCCCAGGACGCGCTCGGCCTCGTGACCGGAACCTCCGGTGTCGACGCCCGCCTCACCGAACTCGGGTGGTACGTGGACCACGAGGGCCGTGTCGAACTCTCGCGCCGCGACGACCGCCTCAGCGACTACGTCGCCGAGCGGGCAGGGTTCGAGCGCGCCAGCGACGTCACCTCGACCACGTACTTCCTCGGTGCCGGGGCGCCACCGTCCACCAGCGCGCACACCGACCCGCAGGTCGGCGTGCCGGTCGACGATGCGCGTCGGGTCGTCGTCGGCCCGGCCCGGCTCAGCTATCTCAGCCTGCTCCACGGCTCGGTGCTCGGCGTGCCGATCGGCAGCCTGCCGGGCGTCGACCAGCGCCCGGCCGAGAGCGGGGTGATCGCGGCGGTCGGGCTCGACATCGACGACCTCTTCGCCGCGCTCGGCGGGGCCGGCCTGTCGGGCGACCCGGCCCAACGCGAGCTCGCCGAACGCCTGGCCGCCGCCTTCACGGGCGACCTGCTCGAACAGCTCGACCAGCCCGACGGGCTCGACGACCTCGCCGACCGCGAGCACCTCGACGGGTTCTGGCCGCTGCCGGGACCACCGCTCGAGTCGATGCAACCCGACGTCCTGCGCGCCGAGGACTCGTCGTCGGTCAACCCGCTCACCGTGGGTCGCAAGGGCCGCGCCGCCAACCTGACCGACAAGCGGCCTGCCGCCTCGGGTCGCGGCGGGCCCAAGGTGAAGGGCATCACGTTCGAGCGCGGCGCGGCGAAGCCGAGCGGCCGTCGGCTGGGCGCGCCCGCTCCCGAGAAGGGCACCGGTGGCTCGTCGACGGCGCGGACGATCACTCGTCCCGCTCCGCGCGTGTTCCGCCCGCAGGCACCGATGATCGGTTTGCGCAATGTGAGGCCGAGCCTGCGTCACCACGGAGACGGGCTCCACGACTCGACCGGCAAGCTCCGTTGTCGCTACCCGAGCGAGGTCGGCGAGAGCTACGACGGTGTGCTGCGCGCCGGCGATCTCGTGCCGACGCTCGGCTCGGGGGCCATCCCGTCCGAGGTGCTCCGGGTGGTGCGCGAGGCGCTGCTGCTCGACCCCTACGCCGAGCGATGGCACGCGGCGGCCGCCGCCGCCGGCGACTCGGCGCGGGAGACAAGCGATACGACAGCGGCTGAGCGCCGAGTACGCCCGGCTGTACGGCCGGGCGGGCACCTACGACGGCGCGGGCACGTCGTTCGTCGCCGACAGCATCGTGGCACCACAGGCCACCGCGAGCAGTTGGAAGGCCACGGCATCCAACGAGCAGCACCTCCTCACCGTGCAGATCGCTGCCGAAGCGGCGCGGATGTCCGCCTTCGCGGGCACGACGCCGAGCCCGGTCGCGATCACCACGTGGCGCCAGCCGTGGATTCCGCTGTGGCTCGAGTGGGAAGTGCGGCTGCGCGGCGGCACGACACTCGACGACTGGCGCCTCGGTCGCCACGACCTGGAGCCGCACGAGGATCCCGGCGGCGCATCGACCTCCGACGGTGCTGCACCGGTGGATCGGACCTTCGTCGGTCGCAGCCCGATCAGCCGCGGCGCAGGAACGGCCATCCAGGAGGGGATCAACCGGTGGCTCGTCGCCGAGGAGGCCCGCGACGATGCGAGCAACTCGACGCTCGGTGCCGCGGACCAGCGGGCGCTCGGCGATCTGGCGAACCTGCGCGCACCGCTCGACCTCGTGTCGGCGTCGCTCGACGGTGTCCGTGAACAGTTGCTGGGGATCGACTACGTCGGGCAGATCTCGCGCGACCCCACCACCGGGCAGCCGATCGCGACGGAACTGCCCGTGCCGCTCTTCGGCGGGTCGCTGGAGGTGACGAGGCTCCGACTGGTCGACGCGTTCGGTCGCACGCTCGACATCGACCCCACCGGAGCGCGAACGACGACGACACTGGAACTCGACGACGCCCCGGCGTCGATCCGCCTGCGGCCCCGGTTGCAGCACAGCGCCCGGTGGCTGTTCCGCCTCGTCGATCCCGCCCACCGGTCGGCGACCAACCCGCTCGGCGCCCGCGAGGCGCACGTCGACCAGACACGTCCCGAGCTCGGGGTGAACCCCGTGGCGGGCTACTTGCTCCCGGACCACATCGACGAGGCGCTCGAACTGTTCACCACCGACGGCGATCCGATCGGCCAACTCGACCACGACGGGCTGAGCGGGGCGGTGCGCTGGGAGACCGCCCCTGGGCGGCCGCTGCCACCGGATGCCGGACCGCTCGCCGACCTGGCGCCCCCGCACCGCATCCTGGCCGAGGTGGCGCTCGGGCTGACCGCCGTCGACATCGCCGACCGACAGCTCGCCACGCCACCCGGCGACACGCCGCTCACTGCGCTGCTCCGTGCCATCGACACCACGCTGTGGACCGTCGACACGATGGCCGCCGTCGGCACCCCGTCGATCGCCGGGCTCGTCGGGCGTCCCGTTGCGGTGGTGCGCGCCACGCTGCGCCTCGACGTGCTCGACGACGTCGCCGAAGTGCACATCGACCATCCCGGGGGAGCGAGCGAACGCCTCGCGGCCTTCTCTGCGCTCGACACCCAGCGCTTCCCGGTTCGCCTCGGCGATCTCGCCCGCACCGACGACTCGCTCCTCGGGTTCTTCGTCGACGACGACTACCGCCACTTCCACGTCGTCGACCGGGTCGTGGCCGCCAACGCCGTCGAGAGCGGACGCCACCGCGCGCACCTCGGCATCCTCGGTGCTTCAGTGACGCCGCAGACCCGACCGCTCGACTCGAGCTACATCGTCGCCGAGGACGAACTGCTCCTGCGGCCCGGCGAGGTCGTGCGCCTCACGCTGCTGATGTTGCCGGGTGGGCGGGTGCACCTCACGTCGGGGATCCTGCCCCGCAAGGCGCTCGCGCTCGCCGACGACTGGACACGAAACGGGGTGCAGCGGATCGTGCCGTCGGTGCGGGTCGGTCCGCTGCTGATCGACCCCGGCGACGTCCGCCTGCCGAAGGTGCACGTGCTGGGCGAGGCGCAGTCGTTCATCCGCCGTACGGGGCCGCTCACGTGGCGGGAGGACCCGATCGTGTCCGCCACGTCGGCGGCGCTGCTGCCACGACTGCCCCACGAGCTCGCCGAGGGCTGGATCCGGGTGACGCCCGACGGGTCCAGCGGGGAGGCGACCTCGTGATGGCTGCCCGTCGCCGACGCCCGACCAAGGCCCAGAAGGCCGCAATGGAGGCGGCCGTCGAACAGCGCGCCGCCGCCAAGCGAGCGAAGCGCGGGCGGGCCAACGAGCGGGCAGCCTTCCTGGCGTCGACCCAGCCCGACGTCGACCGTCAGGCGCTCAGCACGGCTGTCGCCGCCCTCGTCGCCGAGGCAGACGGTGGCGCATCCGGAGCTTCGTCCGGTGGTGGCGGCCGCCGGACGCGGGCACGGCGTGGGCCGCAGCCGTTGGCGTTCCCGAGCAGCGATGCCCGGCGGTGGGTGCCGATCGGGCCGTCGGTCGTGCGCCGCGGTCAGGCCGAGGGCCGACCGCGGGTGAGTGGACGGATTCGCGACATGGTCGTGGACGGCACGGGTCAGCGGGCGTACGCAGCGTCGGCGAAGGGCGGCGTCTGGTACACCCGCGACGGCGGCTCGACGTGGAATCCGCTCGGCGGGTGGACCGCCGGCAACCGCGGCGCCGGGGGCATCAACACGCCGCACGCCTGCGGCACGGTGATGGTCGCCTTCGACCCGGGTGGCGATGAGCGACTCGACCTCGTGATGGTCGGCACCGGCGAGCCCCCGGGCAACGCCCCCGACGAATCGGTGCCCGTCCACGGAGGCGTCGGCGTGTTCGCCGCGGTCGGCCCCGCCGGTGCCGCAGCCGGCGTCGAACCGTGGGAGGCAGAGACCGGCCTGGCGCTCCTCACCGGGGCGGGTGTGTACCGGCTGGCCCGCGACCCCGTCGCAACGCCGGGAAAGACCGCCAATCCGCAACGCGACCGCGTGCTCGCAGCGACCACCAGGGGACTGTTTCTCGGCACGCGCACCAGGGTGCCGGCCAGCGGTGGCACACCGCAGCACGACGAGTACCGGTGGACTGTGCACAACGCGGGGTTGACGGCGCTGCTCGGCGTCGCGTCACCGCACGTCACCGACGTGCTGTGGCTGCCGGGCGATGGCACCACCCCGGCCGGCGTCGTCGTCGTGTCGTTCGCTGGAGCGGCCGCCGGCACCCAGGGCGTGGCGGTGAGCGTCGACTCCGGTGCGACCTTCCGCAGCGTCGGGTTCGGAGCGACCCCTCCGGTCACCTCGTCGCGAACCAGCCTGGCCGCAACAGGGAGCCGCGTGTACGTGCTCGGTGAGCAGGCGGGGCCGACGCCCGACGTGTGGCAGATCCCCACGGTGGTCGTCGCCGCTGCCGGCGTCGCCGGTGGCCACACCGATCGGTGGATTGCCGGCCAACCTGTGGCCCAACCAACGCGACTACGACCAGGCGATCGCGGTCGACACGGTCGGCGGCAACGACCGCATCTACGTCGGTGGAAGCGTCGTGCAACCGGTTCGCGGTGGCGAATGGAGCGGGTCGTTGTGGGCGTTCCAGACGCCGGTGCCACCGGCCGCACCCGCGTTGACCCCGGTACCCGGCCTGTCCACCGTCGGTGCACCTCCGGGCGGCGACGGCGCCGACCAGGCAGGCCTGATCGGCAACAACATCCACGGCGACATCCACGCCATCCGCGTCGGCGGACCCGCCGGCGCGCGGCAGGTCTGGGTGGCCTGCGACGGCGGGATCTACCGCTCCGACCAGGCGGGACGGGTCAACACGTTCCAGCCGAGGGTCACCGGCCTCGCCGCCCTCGAGGTCGGCTTCCATGCGCCGCATCCGACGTCGAGCCACTTCGGTGCCATCGGATGCCAGGACAACGGCGCCCAGGTGCGCGTCGGCGACACCGTCTGGGAGGAGACGTTCCTCGGCGACGGGGGAGGGGTCGCCTTCCATCCGACGCGTTCGCAGTACCTCGTTGCCCAGTGGACCAGTGGCTCGTGGTTCTCCCAGCCGGCTGCCGGGTTCTTCGGCCCGATGTCGCGATTCCGTGGAGGTGGTGTGGTCACCGACCCGAACGTGCCCGGGCCGTTCGACGCCGAGGATGCTGCGTCGGCGTTCTACTCGGGTGCGGCCACGATCGCCCGGACGGCCACCGAGAGCCGTCTCGCCATCGGCACCGATCGGGTGTGGCTGTGCGACGACGTCGGGGTGGGCGCCGGCAGCACGTGGCGGGTGATCGGCTTTCCGAACGGGCCCGGAAGCGACCAGGCGGGCGCATCGTCGGCTCCCTCGTGGGTCGGCCGACCCCAGCAGGTGGGCCCACCGGCAGTGGTGGCACCGACGTTCCTCGGACCGGTGATCCGTCTGCGTTGGGCGTCGCCGACGGTGCTGCTCGCGCTGTATCAGCGAGGGATCGTCCGCTACACCCAGACCGGCGCGAACTGGTCGACGACGATCATCTCTCCGGGCACACCGGGTGAGCCGAGTTTCGCCGCCGGCAACGAATTGTTCACCGACATCGCCACCCTGCCGATGGTCGCCGGCGTCGCCTCGAACGACTTCTACCTGGTCACGACGGGCAACACCGGCACACCGGCGACCGACACGTGCTTCTTCTACGACAGCGCCGCGAACCAGTTCGTCGCGACGAACCTGCGCCGCCGGCTCGATCCGGCACCGGGGGTCAACGGGCCGCTCGACCCGGCCTACGCCGTCGTCGTCGATCCCACGTCGGCCACCGACGTGTACGTCGGCACCATGACCGGTGTGTGGCACGCCACCCGCGGCGCCGGCAACGTCCACAACTGGGACCCGACACCGATGGTCAACGGCCTCCCCGAGGCGACCGTGCAGGATCTCACGATCTGGCACGACCCCGCCGACGCCACGGCGCCGCGCCTGCTGCGTGCCGCCATCCAGTCGCGAGGCGTCTGGGAGGTCGACCTCGCCGCCGCCAACGAGACGCAGCGCACCTACGCCCGGGTCCACGAACGCGACGATCGTCGGCGCTTCCCGACGCCGATGGCCAATCCCCGACGGCGACCGACCGCACCATCGGTCGCCGTGTACGAGAGCCCCGATGTCGTCATCCGCCCGCGCTGGCCCGTCGCCGCCGCGCCGAGTTGGCGGCTCGGCGCAGGACGCATCGCCGGGAACACCGGTCGCGGGTATCAGCTGTGGACGTTCCAGACGGCGCTGCGCTGGCGCCACCCGAGCATCGTCGCCGACGGACAATGGACCGACCAGCTGGCGGACCTCATCGAGCTCGAACGATCGACGCTTCCCGTGGCGCAACGCGGCAGGTTCATCGACCGGGCGCTCTGGGACGCGGTGGTCGGTGGGACCCGGCTCGCCGCCGACGGGCAGGTCAGCGCCGCGCCCGCCGATCCGCTCGCGGTGTACCGACCGCCCTGGCACCATCGCGGTGCGCTCGCAGCGCCGGCGACCGAGATCGACCTGATCGAGACCGTGTTGCCGCAGGACACCCGCGTCGGCGGGACGGTGTGGCGGGTGCACAAGGAACCGGTGACGGTCGATGTGCTCGTGCACCACCGTGACACGCGTCCGCTGGCCGTGAACGATGCCTTCGCCATCGTGCTGTGGCGGTCGTCGGCCGGGCAGGCGGCGGCCCTCGGCCACGACGTGTCGGGGTTCGTTCCGTTCGCGCAGAGCCTGCTGACCGTTGCTCCCCAGGCCGATCCCGCCGGCTGGAACGTCGCCGTCGACGGCGCGGGTTCGCGGGTGCATCGCCTCGGGCATGTGCTCGACGCCCGACTGCCCAAGGCGATCCCCGTCGACATCGACCTCAGCGCCGTGCCCGACTGGCACCGTGTGCTGGTGGTGGCCATCGTCGGCTCGAGTGTCGACGCCCTGACGACCGCCCCGACGGCGGCGGTGACCGACCCGGCCAGCCTGGTCCGCCAGTGGCCCCACGCCGCGATGCGACTGGTGCAGGTCGTCCCGCGACCCTGAACACGTCGTGCGGCGTTACGGCGCGAATGTGGCGACGAGTGGGTCGACGTTGCGGCGATCGTTGCCGCCGGTGAGGACGAACCCGCTCGCCACCCAGTAGGTCCGTCGCGTCGGGTCGGGCCGGATGGAGACGTAGTCGCCCCATTTGCCGAGCGACGGCGCGTGCGTCGACGTCTTCGTGATCGCCGCCTGCCATGTGCGGGTGCGCTCGTCGAGGTGGGCGACGACGTGCGCCGGGTGCGTCGGGCCGCCGAAGAAGGCGCTCATGCCGATGTCGCCGCGCTGGTTGGGGCACGCCGCCGGATAGGCGTAGGCGCCGTTGCGGCTCCAGAGGTCGGGCTCGTCGGTCAGGCGCATCGTTGCGGTGTCGATCCGTGCGGCGCGGATGTACGGGTGCGGCCGGCCGGCCTCGGGGCTGGCGGTCCAGGCGAACCCGATCTCACCGTCGCGATGCCACGCACCGGTGATCCGGCCGTCGACACGAGCCAGCCACTCGCCGTTGCCCGGCCCGAGCGACGAGTAGCCACCCTCGTTCCACGGGCGTATCGGCACCGACCACTCGGTGACCGTCGCGGCGTCGTCGGGCCACGAGTAGATCAGCAGCCGGCGGTTGTCGGCGGCGTGGCTGGCGAACCACATCGTGTCGTCGGCGCCCTGGGTGAATCGCAGGGAGCCCGCGTCGGTGGTCGACCATGTCCGCCGGGTCAGCTCGCCTCTGGCGCGCAGGTCGTCGAGTGGAAAGGAGAAGACGACGGCACGACGCCACCGGTCGAAGCGGTCGAACATGTTGAACGAGATCCACAGCCGGTCGTCGGACTCGGCGAGATCCGGATAGTCGAACCACTCGCCGGACCATGACGGGTCGACATCGGTCGGGGTGATGTCCCAGTACGTCCAGGTGCCCGGCGCCCCGGTCGAGCTGACTGCGATGCGAACGACGTTCTCGCCGCCCACCTCGGCGTACTGCAGCAGCCACACCCACAGACGTCTCGATGAGCTGTAGTGGACGATCTGGTCGCAGCAGAAGCCGCCTCCGGCGGCGGGGAAGTGGGTGAACGGATCGATGGGGGTCCACGACTCGCCACCGTCGGTGGAGCGCGAGGCGTACCAGTTGCCGGACATCATCATGCGTTTGCCGGACAGCGCCAGCGACGGCTCGCCGACGGTTCCGGTCTGCGAGCTGGTTGCCGCGTCGTCGAGCGTCGTGACGTCGATGATCCGCGTCATGACTCGTGGGACGGGTCGGTTGGTTCGGACGGTTCGGTTGACGGCATGTCGGCGGGGTCGGTGCCCCACGGCTCTGGTTCGTCGTCGGGACCGACGGACGACGGTCGAGGTGCCGGACGTGTCGGCGTGCTCGGTCCGGCCGCCTTGCGTTTGGGCGACTGGTCCTGTTCTCGTCGATCGAGGTCGGGTTTGCCGTGCGGTGACCCGTCGCCCGTGCTCTTGGCGGGCGCCTCGATGCGGCCGGTGGTTGCCGATTCCTGCTTGGTTGGCTGGTTGTCGTCGTCCGGCTCGGTGGTCGTCATGGTGACTCCCTTGTTGATGGTGGTTTGCTTGGTGATGGTGGCTTGCTGGTTGTCGGTGACCTGGTCGTTGCGTTCATACGATGACCGTGAGGATGCGAATGCTGTAGCCGGTCATCACGGTCCAGAACAGCACCGCGAAGCCGCGCTCGCTGACGCGCCCGTTGAGGGTGCGTCCGGTGGCGGTGCCGGCGGCCATCAACGGAACGGCGACGGCCGCCAGGAGGAACGAGTCGGCGTCGAGCAGCGCGGCGTTGGTGTAGATGGCGGTCTTGGTGGCGTCACCGGCGAACGACACCAGCGAGGCGGCGCCGACGAAGTGCAGCCGGTCGAGGTCGAGGTTGCGGATCGCGACGCCCTTGAGCGGCCCCGACGTGCCGGAGAACCCCGACGTTGCTCCGGAGCCCAGCGCCAACACCGGGCTGGCGACGCGGCGGCCGGGTTCGAAGTGGATCTGTTCGAGCAACAGCGTGAGGGCGAACGAGCAGATCACGGCCACGCCGACGAGCGCGGCCGGCGCATCGATGAGGAGACGCGCCCCACGGCCGCGCCGGCGATCGTGCAGAGGACGACGAAGGCGGCCTTCCTCCACGGGATCGTGTGCCGGTAGGCGAACACCTTGAACACGTTGTTGGCGGCCAACAGCAGTGCCGCCAACGCAACGCCTTCCTTCGTGCCGATCGCCAGGACGAGCGTGGGCACCATCAGGAGCGAGCCGCCCAGGCCGATCGATGCCGAGACGACGAACGACCCGAAGACGAGCAACAACACCAGAGGTGCCATCCAGATGCTCATCGGGTTCCCCTTCTCGCCCGCCACGATCGTAGTCCGCTGCGACGAGGGCGTTGGACGGCCTCATGCGCGCGTCATCGCACTGACCGGTGACGGCGACCACGCTGAGGCAGGTCCTGGTACTGGTGGGATCTGAGGCAGGTGGCGCTCGTCCCGATCCTGCACCGCTGGTCAGCCAACACGGTGATCATGGAGGACGCGATGCGGCAGACCGCGGTACCGACCCAGCGGAAATCGCGTCTCGGAGGGCAGAGCGGGAGACGTGGTCGTCGGAGGAGATCCAGCCGTTCTTCGACGCGGTGGCGGGAATGGGGCTGTGTGTTGGAAGCGTCGCGGTCGCGAGGCCGTCGTGATCGATGGCCGAACGGCAGGACTTCTCCGGGCGGCAGAGTCAGTTGTCGATACCCGGGTACAGATCCTCGGGCTCCATCGAGGTGTCGCGTCGGTAGACCCAGTCCTCGGGATCGGCATCGTCGCGCATGGTGTCGGTGTCGGGGTCGAAGACGAGCCGGCCCGTGTAGAAGGAGTTGGAGAACGGCTCCTGGCCGAAGCACTGGTTGGTGACTCCGGTGATCTCCATCGTCACGTCATCGACCATCTCGGGTTGGTGCTCGCTCCAGTAGGGCTGGTCGTCGCACCACTCCGCCTGGTCCGTGTAGACCCACGCTGCGTAGCCGTCGTCGGCTTCCTCGATCACCCACAGGAATGTCGCCCCGGACGGTTGCGTCTGGGTCCACGAGCCCACGAACGGGGATTGCCCGTCCTGCGATGTCTCGTCGCTGCCGCAGCCCGCGACGATCGCGGCGACGGCCACCGTGGTGATGATGAGGATGCGGTTCAACATGGTTCACCTCCTCTCCGGTCAGTAGGTGATGGTCTGGTCGGTCCATTCGGCCTCGGCGGGCCACGGGACGAAGGGATCGGGATCCCCTTGCGTCGCGACCACCGAGATCTCGGCGGTGCCGCTGACGTCCGCGTACGTCCCGGTGCTCGCACATGCGACGTCATCGAGCAGGTAGCAGTCGGTTCGTGTGGTGTCCGACATGAACTCGATGGTCACGATGGTGGTGTCACCCGCGTACGTGCCGGTGTACTCGCCGTAGATCGTGTCCCCGTTCTGGGTCACGATCGCGACCTGCCCGGACTCGGGTCCCACGTCGCTGTTGCAGTGCGCCATCTCGATGTGAACCGGGCCGAGTTCACCGGCGGTCCCGTCGAGGCTCGTGAAGGTCGTGACCTTGAAGTAGTCCGAGACGTCCTCGGTCTCTCGGCACTCCATGACGTTGGTCAATCCATCGTGGTTGCCATCGCCACCGAACTGGGCGACGCCGGTTGCAGCGCCCTCGAACGGGTGGTCGGTCGTGTTCGCACCGGATGAGTCGCCGCACCCAGCGAGCACGAGGGCGCCGGTCAGGCCCAGAACGATCGCCCGTGATCGAAGGGCTGGTTGGAGCTTCATGATTCCTCCCTTCAGGTTGTTGTCGTCGGCCACCCACAACACGGAGCGCAGGGTTCGGCTTCGCTGCCAGCTCGTCAGCAGGGGCCGGACGTCACAAGCGCTGTCGGTGGCTCAACTCCACGATTTCCCGAAGGCAGTCATCGCGCCAGGGGAGGACGTCCATTCCTGCTGGGCGCGACGAGACGGTGGACGAGGCGACGTCGATCGTCCGCCCTTGGACATCCTCGATCGCTGCCGGCGGCGGCCGTGGACGTCTGGACCCTGCATCGTCACTCCTCTTCCACCGCGAGGGTCGATCTCGCCCACGGAGGCGGGCAGCGCGGGTGTGCGCCGGACGAACGAGATGAGAGAATCCTCATCTCGTTCTCATCCCCTGCAACGCTGACACCTCGACCCTGCACCACACGATGAACCGGACTCCCTTCGACACGAGCGACGACACCGCTCGCCAGACGGCGCCGCACGGTGCGCTGCGTTCGCTGCGGAGCGTGCTCGGGGCAGTCCTGGCGTTCGTCGCTGCGCTGATCGCCGGTGTGCTGTTGGCGTTCGTGGTCGTGGAGGCGTTCGGCAGTGACGACCCCCCGGCGGTCGATCCGATCGAACTCGGATTGCTGCCCTCCAACGATGGGTGAGCGCCGCGGCGGCTCGCCGTTCCGCTGGGGTGTTCGACATCGCATCGTCGTCTCGTACATCGCCGTGTTGTTCGCCGCGCTGCTGATCTCGCTCGTGGTGACGCGCCAGACACTGCTCACCAGCATCGACAACGACGTCGACGCCGAACTGTCGCAGGAGATCGAGGAATTCCGGTTGCACACCACCGGGGTCGACCCCGCAACCGGTGAGCCGTTCGGCACCGACGTCGAGGCGGTCTTCGACGACTTCCTGCGCGGGAGCGTTCCCGCCGACGACGAGGCCTACTACAGCTTCGTCGACGGTGAGCCGTTCCTGCGCAGCTTCGGTGCCCCGGGTGAACTCCTCGACGACGAGACGCTCGTCGAGGCGTGGACCTCGGCCAGCACACCGACGCGGGCGACGGTGTCGACCGCCGTCGGCGAGGCGCGGTACCTCGCTGCACCGTTGCTCGTCGACGGGGGGACGGTCGCGACGTTCGTGGTGGTGTTCTTTCCGGAGGACGAGCGAGACGAGGCGCTGCAGGCCGTGCGCATCGCCGCGCTGGCCGGCGTGGTCGTGCTGTTGATCACCGGGTTGTTCGCCTGGTCGATCGCCGGGCGGGTGCTGAAGCCGGTGCGCGACCTCACGGGAATCGCTCGCGACATCACCGACACGGACCTGTCCGGACGGATCCCGGTCACCGGGCGTGACGAGCTGTCGGAGCTGAGCACGACGTTCAACGAGATGATCGAGCGCTTGGAGCGTGGCTTCCACGGCCAACGAGAGTTCCTCGACGACGTGGCCCACGAACTGCGCACACCGATCACGATCGCTCGCGGGCACCTCGAGTTGATGAGCGATGACCCGGTCGAACGGGCCGAGACCGTGGCGATCGTCGACGACGAACTCGAGCGGATGAACCGCTACGTCGACGACCTGCTGCTGCTGGCCAAGGCGGAGACAGCCGACTTCCTGCAACCGCATCCGGTCGACCTCGGCGAACTCGTGGTCGGGCTCCGCCAGCGGCTCTCGACACTCGCCGATCGACACTGGGCCGTCGACGCCGCACCGGCACCCGGAGCGCTGGCGATCATCGCGGACGAAGGCCGACTCACCCAGGCCATCGTCAACCTCGCAACGAACGCCGTGCAGCACACCGACGTCGGCGACACGATCGCTCTCGGGGTCGAGGCCACCGGCCCGGAAACCGCACCGAGTGGGGCTCGACTGTGGATCCGCGACACCGGACGTGGACTCGAGCCCGGACTCGCGGAGCGCTTGTTCGATCGACGGATCAGAGGCGCCGCCAGCCGCGCCAGCCGTGCCGACGGCTTGGGCATCGGGCTGGCGATCGTCGCTGCGATCGCTCGGGCCCATCACGGCACGATCGAGGCCGTGAACGAGCCCGGGGGCGGGGCCCGGTTCGTGATCACGTTGCCCACCGACCCCCGCGACCCCGTACCAGAGGACCAGACACCATGACCAGGATCCTGATCGCCGAGGACGAGGAACGCATCGTCTCGTTCCTCGAGAAGGGCTTACGAGCCCAGGGCTACACGACGCTCGCCGTCGGCACGGGGATCGACGCCGCCGCCCTGGCGCGCGACGACAGCTTCGACCTCGTCGTGCTCGATCTCGGGCTCCCCGGCCGCGACGGACGCCAGGTGTTGCGGGAGATACGCGCGCGGGGCGAGCGTCTGCCGGTGATCGTCCTCACCGCTCGCGATGGCATCGACGACACCGTCGGGAGCCTCGAGGAGGGAGCCGACGACTACATCACCAAGCCCTTCCGCTTCGAGGAACTCCTCGCGAGGGTTCGGCTGCGGCTGCGCGACGAGCCGGCCCAGGAGACGACCGTGCTCAACGTCGGTACGGTCAGCCTGGATCTGAGGTCGCGTCGAGCGACGCACGACCAGCGCACGATCGACCTGACGGCGCGCGAGTTCTCGCTGCTCGAGTCGTTCATGCGGCATCCGGGCCAGGTGCTGAGCAGGGAGCAGTTGCTCTCGCACGTGTGGGGATACGACTTCGATCCTGGCTCGAACGTCGTCGACGTGTACGTGCGGTATCTGCGCCAGAAGCTCGGTGACGGCGTGATCGAGACCGTACGCGGGATGGGCTATCGGCTGATTGCCTGAACGGTGGCCCCCAGCGGTTGATGAGAGCCTTCTCATCAACCGCTCATCGTCGTGTCATCGATGGCTGCCAGCGTCGAGGGATGATCGACGATCCCGCGCTCGCTGCGGCCGTGCACCTCACGGGTCCGCACGCCGCCGACGTGCTCGCGGCCGGGGTCGAGGCGACCGGTGCCGTGCTGGTCGACAGCCGAGTGGCCGATGTCCAGTATCGACCCGAGAGCGACCTGGTGGTGCGATACGCCGCCACCGTGCGCCGACCCGACGGCGCGCTCGTCGCCGACACCCTGCTCGCGGGAGTCACCCGGCAAGGGGTGTTCCCGGGCACACTGCCGGTGGAGGCGATCACCGAGTCCAGCGAACCGGTCGTCGCCGGACTGTGGCGTTGGCCGTTCGATCCGGTGCTGGCCGACCTCGGACGGATCGTGACGCCGGCGAGAGCCGAGGAAGCGCTGGAGGGCATCGTGTCGGGTCCGCTGCGCGTCGAGGTGGTCGTCTATCGGCCGTGCGAGCGCGTCGTGGTCCGTGTCACCGAGCCGAGCGGTCGTCAGGTGTACGTGAAGCTCGTCGCGCCACACGCAGTCGAGGGCGTCGTCACCCGTCACGAGCGGCTGGCCGCGGCGGGCATCCCGGTTCCGCAGGTGCTCGCCGTCGGCGATTCGTGGATCGCGATGTCGGCGCTGATCGGTCCCACCCTGCGAGACGTGATCAAGTCGGGACCGTTGTCCCTGTCGGTGGACCGCGTTGCCCCGGCCGGGGCCGAGATCACGGCGATGTGTGCTGCGCTCGGCGCCGCAGATCTTGGCCACCTTCCATCTGTCCGGCCACGGCTGTTGGACGCATCTGCGCACGCCGTGATGTTGGCGACGGTGCTCCCCGAGCAGGCGAACCGGTTCAGCGAACTCGCGGAGCGGTTCGCCGACGAGGCGAAGGCCGTTGCCGACCGTTGCGGGGCTGTCGTCCACGGCGACCTCCACGAGGGTCAACTGATCGTCGACCAGGGAAGGATCGTCGGCTTGCTCGACATCGACGACGCCGGACCCGGCGACCCCGTCGACGACATGGCAACCATCCTGGCCCACCTCGCGTACCGATCGGTCAGCGCCGTCACGCCTCGACCCGACCTCGACGAGTATGCGGGCGAGCTCCGAGACGCGTTCTCGACCCGTGTCGACTCCGTCGCACTCGACACTGCGACCGCCGGCGTGCTGGTGGGATTGGCAACAGGACCGTTCCGCGCCCAGCAGGCGGACTGGCAGGCCTCGGTGATCGACGTCATCGACGCCGCAACGGCTCGGCTCGACGGCGTGAGCGACCCACGAAGATGAGAGAGATCTCAGCAGCGGCTCATCGGGCTGTCACCCGCGGCGCACACGATGTCTTCCAGTGGTTCACCCCCCGAACCACTCAGCACCACCACACCACGCTCGAAAGGACACACTCATCATGACAACCACCCCCCGCTTCGGATGGAAGGTCGCAGTTGCGGCCGGCACGCTCACCGGCATCGGCATCGGCGGTTTCGTGTTCACCGGTTCCAACTCCACGGCCATGAGCCCCGACGACCTCGTGCTGCGCGAAGACCACGGTTCCGTGGGCCGCCTCTCCGCACCGGTCGTCCTGCCTGTCACCGGCGCCGCTGCGAATGCTCCGGTCAGCGACCTCGCGGACTCCCCGGTGAGCCCGGTGAGCGCGAACTCGCCTGCGAGCGTCGTGAGCGCGCCATCGCCGGTGTCCCTGGTGAGCGTGGCGTCGCCGGTGTCGCCGGTGAGCGTGGCGTCCCCGGTGAGCGTGGCGTCGCCGGTGTCGCCGGTGAGCGTGGCGTCGCCGGTGAGCGTGGCGTCGCCCGTCTCCCCGGTGAGCGCGCCATCGCCGGTGTCCCCGGTGAGCGTGGCGTCGCCGGTCTCCCCGGTGAGCGTGGCGTCGCCGGTGAGTGTGGCGTCGCCGGTGAGCGTGGCGTCGCCGGTCTCCCCGGTGAGCGTGGCGTCGCCGGTCTCTCCCAGCACGCCCTGACGAACGCGATCACGACGCCGACAGGATCCAGACGAAGAAGGCCCGGGCGTTGCGCTCGGGCCTTCTTCGCGGCGCCCGTCTCGCTCTCGACGAGTCGCAGCTCGACATGTCCCGTCGTCGGCGTCGCTTGCGCAGCCCGCTCGCAGTGGCGCATCGATCGCCGCCGATGAGCGAAGCCACCACATGCGGTTGTTTCGCTCATCGGCTCAGCGCCTGGCACCAGATCCCGGCACTCCGATGAGCGAGTCCACCACATGTGGGGGACTCGCTCATCGGTTTGGTGTTGTTCGCATCGGCGCTGGGGTTGGGTCCGGCACGCCAACGCAGATGCATAGCGTTGGAAACTATGTTGTAGGCTAACGATTCGTGAACGCCATCGAATCGCCAGCGGCCGGCACCGACACGCCGATCGACGTCGACCGGCTCCGGCTGGTGCTGCTGCGCCTCGCCCGCAAGATCCGAACCAGTTCGGTCGACCGGATCACCCCGTCCCAACTCGCCGTGCTCGCCACCGTCAGCCGCAACGGTCGCCTCACCATCGGCCAGATCGCCGAGAGCGAGCACGTCAAGCCGCCGTCGGTGAGCAAGATCGTGGCGGCGCTCGAAGAGGCCGAGTTCCTCGCTCGTGAAGCCGACCCCGACGATCGTCGGTGTTCGTTCATCACGGTCACCCCTGCGGGGGCGGAGTACCTCGACGAGGTGCGTGCGGCCGGCCGGACCTGGCTGGCCTCGCAGCTCGCCGACCTGGACGGCGACGACGTGGATGCGATTGTCGCGACCCTGCCCGTCCTCGAACGCCTGCTCGAGGTCGGGGAGTGAACGCGAGGGTCTCGGCGATCAGCGCCCGCACGTTCTCCGCGCTGCGCTTTCGCAACTACCGCCTCTACTTCGCGAGCCAGGCCGTGTCGTTCAGCGGCACCTGGATGCAGCTGATCGCCCAGTCGTGGCTCGTGCTCCAACTGACGGGGAGTGGCACGGCGCTCGGCACCGTGATGGCGATGCAGTTCCTGCCGACGCTGCTGCTCGCGCCGTTCGGTGGCATGATCGCCGACCGCTACGACAAGCGCCGGCTGATCATGGCGACCCAGTCGATCGCCGGGCTGCTCGCACTCACGCTCGGCATCGTCACGATCACCGGAACGGTCCAGCTGTGGATGGTCTACGCGATCGCCGCGGGTTTCGGCGCCGTCACCGCCGTCGACAATCCCAGCCGGCAGACGTTCGTCATGGAGATGGTCGGCCCCGCCGACGTCAGCAACGCCGTCACGCTCAACAGCGTGGTCGTGAACGCCGCCCGGGCGATCGGCCCGGCGATCGGTGGCGTCCTGATCGCCACCGTGGGGATCGGCCAGTGCTTCGTGGTCAACGCCGTGTCCTACCTCGCGGTCGTGATCGCCCTGATCCTGATCCGCACCGACGAACTCCACCCCTCGGCGCGCAGCGCCCGGGCCCCGCGCCAGCTCCGCGACGGATTCCACTATGCGTGGAACACGACGACGCTGCGAACGACGCTCGTCATGCTGGTCGTCATCGGCACGCTGACCTACGAGTTCTCGACCACCCTGCCGCTGTTCGCCGAGTTCACGTTCGGGGCGGGAGCGAGCGGCCTGGCCGTGATGACGTCGCTGATGGGGGCGGGTGCCGTCGTCGGTGGTCTCGTCGTCGCCTCGTCCGGAACGGCCACGCCGCGTCGTTTCGTGATGGTTGCGGCCGCCTTCGGGCTGCTGGTGTGCGCCCTGGCCGCGATGCCGACCCTCGTGGCGGCCTACGTCCTGCTCCCCTTCGTGGGCGCAGCGAGCGTGGGCACGATCTCGCTGTCGAACGCGACACTGCAGCTCAACTCCGATGCGAAGTTCCGGGGGCGGGTCATGGCGCTGTTCTCGATGGCGCTCCTCGGCTCGACGCCGATCGGCGGGCCCATCGCCGGGTGGATCGCCGAGCACGTCAGTCCCCGGGCCTCGCTGTTCATCGGTGGTGCCGCAGCGCTGCTCGCCGCCTTCTACGGCTGGCGGATGCTCTCACGCAATGCCGCACTCGACGCGGTGGCGGCGATCGAACCGGCGATGGCCAACTGACCATCTCGGTCGGACGGCGACGCCTCGACGGGCTTCACCGCTCGACACGATCCGGGTTGCGCTCCGGCGCATGACGGGCTGCCGTACCGTTGCCTGGATGCCAAGTACACGCTCGGTGCTGATCGTGGCGATGTCGATGGTGGTGGTCGTTCTCGCGGCGTGCGCGGACGACAACGACCGCTACGGAGCGCTGGCGAGCGCCGCCGACGAACTGGGTGCAGCCATTGCAGGAACCGAGGTCACGGTGATCGCTGCCCCGTCGCCATGTGTCGTCTCGGAGAGTTGTCCCGATGTGGCGAGAGTCGATCTGCCCGAGCCGAGCAACCTGACGATCGACGAGATCGCAGCGATCGCCACCGGGTTGGGCTGGGATGCCGACGTCGTCGAGTCCCGGCTGATCGTCCTCGCGAACGACGACGCCATGTCCGGCGGCATCAGCCTCGACGGCCAGGGTCGAGTCGTCGTCCTGGTGGGCGAAGACTGATCTCCGACGCCTCGAGCGCGCAGCACCGATCACCCCCGATCCGCCCGGCATCGGTCCTGGTGGCGTGCAGCGGCTGCGCTCGTGGTCGTCGCAGGATGCTCGTGCTGCGCGACGAGCCCGTCAGCTACGACAGCTTCAACCCCGCCGTCGGCTCGCTGGAACGACTCGTTCCCGATCTGGAGGCGATGCGCGCGGTGTCCGACCGGAGGCGCCACGACCTCGGGGTCGGCTCGATCGGGTCGGTTCGACGAGGTCAGATCTGCGTGACGGCCACGGTCAGCTTCATTGCCTTGGAGGTCGGCCACTTGCGGTCGGTCGTGACGAGGCGATCGGCACGCGAGTGCTCGGCGGTGGCGATGACCAGGGCGTCTGGCAGCTTCAGCGTGCGGTGTCGAGCACGGAGCACGGCTGCCGCCGTGGCGATGTCCTCGTCGAGCTGCACGACGGACACAGGGAGCCGGTCGATGACGGTACGGACGAGTCCGACTGCCGTCGCGCTGCGTCGAGCGGGACCGACGAGGCACTCGGCGAGCGCCGACGCGGCGATCGACAGCTGCTCGGCGTTGTCGAGAGCATCGGAGAGTGCCGATCGTGCAGCCTGGTGGTGTTCGTCGTCGGCATCGAGGAAGGCGATGATCACCCCTGCGTCGAGGTGCGTCAGTCCCATTCGGAACGGAGTTCGTTCAACTCACCGGGTCGGTATGCGCCGGTGAGTGCTCCTGCGAACTCCGCGACGACGTCGTGTTCACGTTCCAGGATGACCCGTCCTGCCCCGTCTGCGTGGGCGACGACGCGGTCGCCGACTTCGAGTCCGGCGCCACGGAGTGCTTCAGCCGGAATCGTGATCTGATGCTTGGAACTGATCCTGGACGCCCCCCGTCGTCGTTGCTTTACCTTCGTCATGGGAGTAAGGGTAATGGGGCAGCCTGCTTCCGGCAAGGGAGAGCGGCAGCCGTACTCGACGAACCGACTCAGCTCCAGGACTCCGGCACCGAGGCCCATCGATCCATGCGCGCCGATCGTGGTTTCCGTGTCGGTCCCATCGTTCGTGGCCGCCGGTCACCGAGCCCGAGGTCACGGGATCGAGATCGGAGCACGCCGCGCGACGCCGGAGCGTCCTATCGTGGCGGTGCTGTGAGGTGCTCCTGATGCTCATCATCGCCGGCGAGGCGTTGATCGACCTGGTGATCGGGATGGATCACTCCGTCGAGGCGGCGCTCGGCGGCGCGCCGTACAACACCGCACGCGCCGCGGCCCGGCTGGGTGTCGACGTCCACTTCATCGGGTGCCTGTCGACCGACCGCTTCGGTGAACGTCTGATCGAGCAGCTGCGCGCCGACGGCGTGCACACCGACGCGGCGCCCCGCACCGAGCTGCCCACCACCCTCGCCGCTGCCGAGATCGGGCCCACGGGAAGCGCCACCTACCGCTTCTACCTCGACGGGACCTCGGCGCCGGCCCTGGGCCCCGACGTGCTCCGGGCCGCCCTGGACCGAGCGAGGGAGTCCGGCTCGACCGCCGACTCGCTCGAAGGCCCCGAGGTGTTCTTCACCGGCGGTCTCGGGCTGGTCCTGGAACCGATGGCCGACTCGATCGCGTCGGCGGTCGAACGTCTCTCCGACCGCACCCTGTTCGTCCTCGACGTCAACTGTCGGCCATCGGTGATCGGTGACCGCGCCCGCTATCTCGAGCGGCTCGGCACGGTGCTCGCGCGAGCCGACGTCGTCAAGGCGAGCGATGAGGACCTCGAGTACCTGTTCCCGGGCGCCGACCTCGCCGATGCGGTGGCTTCGGTGCTCGAGCGAGGCGCGAGGTCGGTGGTGGTCACCGCCGGCGCCGAGCCGACCCTGGTCGTCGATCGCACGGGTTCGATCGAGGTGCCGGTTCGGCCGCTCGTCGGGGCGTTGGTCGACACGATCGGTGCCGGTGACACCTTCGGTGCGGGCATGATCGCGTGGTGGCACGCCGCTGCGCTCGGACGCCACGACGTCTCGGTCGAGCCCCTTGCGAGCGCGGTCGAGGCGGGTCATGCCGCATCAGCGCTCGTCGTGACGCGGCGCGGTGCCGATCCTCCGTACCGGCACGAACTCGACGGCGAGTGGCCACACCGCGGCGACGGCTGACCCGATGCATCGCGGCTCGGCGTCGAATGGTCGACCGCTGTCGGATCGGCTGTGTGCAGGCGGACTCAGCGGAGATCTCGGAGCACGGGCCGGAGTTCGCTCGCCCATCGTTCGTATCCATCGACCGTGAGGTGGAGGCCGTCGTAGGTCTCGCGGCCGCGCAGCGCGCCGGTGCCGTCGTCGAACGGCTCGTACAGGTCGAGCAGACGGAGCCCCCTCAGTGCAGCGAGATCGCGGATCTCGGCGTTCGTCTGACGCACCGCGGTGCGTGCGTCGGCCCGGGGGAGAATCGTCTGGACGACGATCGTCGCCTTCGACCCACGCTCGAGTCGGTCGATCAGCTGTTCGAGGTGTGCTCGGGTCCATGACGGGGGGTGTCCGTCTCGTATGTCGTTGGTGCCCGTCAGCACGACGACCGCCAACGGGTCGGCGGCAGCGACCCGTTCTGCGACGGTGACGAGCTGTTCGGTGGTGAATCCCGAGTGGCCTTCGTTGACGAGTGGGTGATCCGGCAGCAGTCGCCCCCAGTCGGCCTCCGCAGTGATGCTGTCGCCGAGCATCACGATGCTGTCCTGGGTGATGCGGTTGCCGTTCCCGCTCGTGCGCAGCATCGAGACGACGACCAACCCGGCGATCGAGGCGAGCACTGCCCCCACGATGCCGGCCGACCGATTCATGCGCTGATCGGAACACAACGACCGAGAGCGGTCAACTCGAAGCCGGATGATCGAGGGGAGGCACGTCGACGACCGCAAGCCCATCGGTTCGGCCGAAGTCGCTCGGAATGCAGGCGGGAGCTGCGATCGCGGTCGCAAGACGCCGCGGCCCAGGCGGTCAGCGGCTGAGCGTGGCGGCGGCCGAGTCGACGAACGACCGCACGATCGGCCGGTCGTCGTCGGCTCGTCGGGCGATCGACTGCTGGAGGGGTGGCAGCTCGTCGAGCCGGCGCCACACCACTCCGGGGCCGGCCGCGGCAACGAGCCCTTGGGTGGCGAAGTACACGCCGAGCCCCGCCCGGATCGACGCGATGAGGCCTTCGAGGGTGCGGAACTGTGCCACGTACCTGGCGGGCGGGTGGCCTCGGCGGAAGTCGGCACCGCTCCAGTAGTCGCGCCACTCGCGATCGGCGGTGGGGAAGTCGAAGGTCGGCTCCGCGATCACGTCCTCGACCGTCAGCGAGGCAGCGCTTGCGAGATGGTGCGACTCCGCCAGCGCGACGCCGAGCGGTTCGCTGTACAGCGGGGTGAGATCGAGGCCGCGGTGGTCGAACGGCCCGTAGACGAACGCGACGTCGGCCTGGCCGTCGTGGAGACCACCGGTCGGGTCGAGTTGGTCGCCGAAGTTGATCATCAACTCCACCTCGGGGTGCGACTCGCTGAACCGGTCGAGGGCGTGGCTCATCTCCGGGTGATTGACCGCCGCGACGAAACCGACCGTCAGCGGTGTGCGCGTCGCTCCGGCGGCGCGCGTCGCGGCGACGACGGTGTCGGCGTCGGCGAGCAGCAGGCGGGCCTGTGCGAGCAGCACGTCGCCGGCCGGGGTCAGCGACACCGACCGGGTGTTGCGTTCGAGCAGTTTCGCGCCGATGCGGTCCTCGAGCTGGCGGATCTGGGTGCTCAACGCCTGCTGGGCGATGAACAACCGCTTGGCAGCCCGGGTGAAGTTGAGCTCCTCGGCGACCGCCACGAACGCCCGCAGGTGCCGCAGTTCGATGTCCACGGAGCGTCAGAGTACCCGGCCTCTCACAACGCGATGTTGTGGCTGTCACAGCGGATCGCTGCTTCTCTTCCGGCGCGTTCGGTCGGATGATCGAGACCCCCGATCAACCAACCCGCCGGCGCTGCGCCGGCATCCGGAAAGGAACCATCCAATGACCGCCTACTGCCTCTGGGACGTCCGCGAGATCCACGACCACGACGCGATGAACGACTACGTCGCCCGGGTGACCGAGACCGTCACCGCGTTCGGCGGTGAGTACGTCGTGGTCGGCGGGCCGTGGCAGATCGTCGAGGGCGACTGGCATCCCGCCCACCCCGTGCTGATCGAGTTCCCGTCGCTCGAACGGGCCCACGAGTGGTACTCGTCGGAGCTGTACGCGCCGCTGCGCGACCTGCGTCACGCCGCCAGTGTGAGCGACGCCGTGTTCTTCGACGGCACTGCGGCAGCGACCGCCCATCGTTCGCTCCGGTCGGCGGACGCACCGCTGGCCGACGTGGGCTTCGACCTGTACCGCGACGTCCACAAGGGGATCCGCCACGGTCTGTTCCATGCGACCGAACGGGCCGGCAACCTCGACCCGTTCGACGACGTCGCACTCGGTGAGCAGCGCGTCCGGATCGAGCGCCTCCTGCACCTGCTCGACGTCCACGCAGCCCACGAGGACGAGTACCTCGGCCCGCTGATCGAGCGTCACCTCCCGGTGCTCGCCGCCCAGCTCCAGCGCGAGCACGCGGACCTCGACGCATGCACCGCCGAGATCCGACGGCAGCTCGCGGTGCTCGGATGTGCCACCGGCGCGGACCGCCGCATCGCCCAGCACCGCCTGTACCTGACCCTGTCGGAGTTCACCGCCGCCTACCTGCAGCACCAGACGACCGAGGAGGTCGAGGTGCTGCCCGCGCTCAACCGGGCGGCCGGGCTCGACGAGCTGATCGAGGCGAACGCTGCGCTCGTCGCCGCGATCAGCCCGGACGACATGGACGGCTACATGCGCCTGATCGTCCCCGCCGTCAACCCTCACGACCTCGCCGAGCTGTACGGCGCCATGCGTGCCGGTGCCCCCGACGACGCCTTCGCAACCCTGCTCGACATCGCCCGTGACGGCCTCGACCAGCACGCGTTCGACCGGCTCGCCGACGACCTCGTCCGAGCCTGAACGCCCGACGACCACGGCCCTGGCGACCACCCCCTTCACCCCGACGACCACGGAGGAATCCCGATGTACCCCACGAACCCGGAGGCGCTCTACCGCCTCGTCAGACTCGAACACGAACACCGGATCAAGAAGACCGACCGTGCGCGCAAGCACGTGATGGAGCGTGAATCATGAGCACGTCTCGAGCTCGCGTCGCGCTGGCAGGCGTGCTGCTGCTGTCCGCTGCCGCCTGCGGCGCTGCCGAACCTGCAGCCACGTCCGCCGGAGCGGGCACCGACACTGCCCTTGCCGCCCCTCACCACACCGACCAACCGGTCGTCGTGATCCGTGGCAACGACTACTCCTTCGACGACGTCCCCGAGGCGATCCCCGCCGGGTCGCGCCTGGACCTGCGGAACGTGTCGGCCACCGAGCTGCACGAACTGGTCGCCTTTCGTCTGCCCGACGACGAGGCGAGATCGGTGACCGAACTCGTCTTCCTCCCGCGGGAGGAACTCGATGCCGTGCTCGGAGCTCCGGTTGCCGTGTTGCTGCAGGCTCCTGGCGAACCCGTGCTCGCGGCGGTCGGCGACGGCACGCTGAGCGAGCCCGGCCGGTACGTGCTGATGTGCTTCGTGCCGGTCGGCGCCGACCCGGCCGAGTACCTGGCGGCGGCGGCGAGCGGCCAGAAGCCCGACGTCGTCCCCGGATCGGAACACTTCATGCAGGGCATGTACAACGAACTGGTCGTCGAGCCGACATGAGCGCCACGACCTCCCGAGCGTCACGCTGGGTCGCAGCGTGCGCCGTGCTCGCCGTGCTGCTGGCCTCCGGGTGTGCTGCGAGCACGCCCGCAGGCACCGTCGCGGACCCTGCGTCGAGCGGCGGCGGTCCAGTCCTCGATCGGGCCCGGCTCGACGGTCTCGTCGAGTCGGCGGCCGGTCGAGCGATCTCCGAACTTCCGGCGCTGGCCGCCGGCGGCGAACGCGAACTGCAGGCGCAGCTGCTCGACGCGCTCGGGCTCGACGCCACCGACCCGAGCGCCGCGCTGCTCGACGAGGCGCTGCTCGCCGTTGCCGCAGAGATCCCGCCGACGACCCCCATCGTGCCGACCACCACCGTGCCGACCTCCACCGTGCCGACCACCCCGACGACCGGCGGGACGCCGGCCGGGTTCCGCTCGGCGACCGCTGCGGTCGCGGCGACGCCCCCGTCGCCGGGGTCGATGTCCGGAGTCCTCGGCACCAGCGGTGTGATATCGCTCGTCACCCAAGGACTCGGCGCGGTCGGCGACGGGGCCATCACCGACGGCGGGTTCGACCAGACCGGCGACTTCCGGGCGAGTTCGAAGAGTCGGGCCGCAGCGCGCCAGACCTACGCGTCGACGAAGGTGCGCGACGGTGTCACCGTCGAGGTCTCCTCGGTCAGCGAGTTCGACCTCGAGTTCTGCCCCGACCCAGCCGGTCAGATCGCCGGCGAGCTCGAGTTCGACGTGCGCATCGACCTCGGCCAGGCCCCGACGCAGCGCAGCGGGAGCTACCACCTCCTCGCGGCCTTCACCGTCCAGGTCGACGACGACGCCAACGCCGCGCTGCTCGACCTGGACGTCACGGGCTCGACCAGCGCCACCACCGGTGTCGGCGGTTCGTCGCCGTCGGGCTCGTTCGTGGAGGTCCACCTCGCCAGCTCGTACGACATGGCGAACAACTCGGGGTCGGTGTCCGCCGCCGACGTCACCCGGTCGAGCGGCAACGTCGACGGCGCGCAGGCGTCCGACTTCGCCGCCGGACTGTCCGACATCGCGCTCGGACTCACCCGGACATCGGTCAAGCTCGCCGAGGGACACTGGCGATCCGGCGCGTGCGTGCGCGTCGACCTGCAGCCCGATGCCGATCCCACCTCGATCACGCCCGAACAGGAGATCGGGGTGGACATCGCCGCCACGGCGGTGTCCGACGATCGACCCACCGGTGGCACGATCACCACCCGGCTGACCGCGGGCGGCGACGGCGTCGTGCCGGACGGGGCCGCCCAGCCCGAACCGGCCCACGTCACCTACACCGCCCCGCCCGTGAGCGGCGGCACGATCACCGCCACGGCCACCTCACGACGCGGGATCGGGATCGGAACGCTCACCTTCACGCCGGCGCCCGGCTGGGTGATCGACGGCAACGACGGGATCTTCGACGTGTACGGCGTCAAGTGCGACGGCGCTGCCGGGATGTGGCGGTTCACGCTGAGTGCTCGATTCGACGGTGCGACCTTCAGCGGCGAGGTGATCGCGGACCTGCACCCCGACACCCTCACGGGGCCGTTCACGCTCGACGGCGTCAGCCGTGGTGGGCCACTCGCGATCTCACAGCACGGCACCGGCACGATGAGCTTCGTCGAACAGGGCGAGCGCGGCACACTCACCTTCACCACCGACACCTGGCAGGCCGGCTCCGCTGGCGGCCACGGCCGCGGGCCCGGCCAGCTCGTCGCCCGCCAGGCAACCCGCGAGGAGTGCGCCTGACGCGACCACCCCCCACCGCCGACGAGGCGGGCCAGCGAGTGCGTCCGGCAGGGCACTTCGTCTCTTCCGCAGCTCCGCCGTCGTCCGTAACGTCGGACCTGGCAACCGGTTGCGCCCGGAGATCCCGTGCTCGACCGTTCCGGACGTGTGCGAAGGAGAAGGACATGAGCAAGGTCAAGGTCGGGGTCGCCGGCTACGGGGTCATCGGCAATCGTCTCGCCGCCGGAGTGATCGCCCAGGACGACATGGAGCTGGTCGGCGTCGCTGACGTCGCCCCGACCCTCGCGGTGCGAGCGCTGAAGGAGCGCGGGATGCCGTTCCCGCTGTTCGCCGCCGTGCCCGGTTCCGAGGGGGTGCTCGGCGAGGCGGGCATCCCGGTGAGCGGCTCGTTCGACGATCTGCTCGGCGAGGTCGACATCATGCTCGACTCGGCTCCCGGCGGGATCGGTGCGAAGAACAAGGAGCGCTATCTCGAGCACGGTGTGAAGGCCGTCTTCCAGGGTGGTGAGGCGTCGTCGGTCGCCGACGTCTTCTTCCACGGCACGGTCAACTACGAACAGGGCCTCGGGGTCGACTACCTGAAGCTGACGTCGTGCAACACGACCGGGCTGATCCGCTCCGTCGACGCCATCCATCGAGCGGTCGGGGTCACCAAGACGTTCATCACGATCGTGCGCCGTGTCGCCGATCCGGGCGACACCCACCGCGGTCTCACCAACGTCCTGCAGGTCGAACCCGTCCCGAACCATCAAGCGGTCGACCTGATGCACATCATGCCCGAGATCGATGCGACCGGGATGCTGATCCATGCCCCGGTGACCCACGGCCACATCATCACCGTGTCGGTGACGCCGAAGGAGAAGATGTCGGTCGAGGCGGCGATCGAGGCGTTCCGGGCCTACCCGCGGATCATGGTCGTGCGCATCGACGAGGGCTTCAACTCCAACTCCTCGCTGTTCCAGTGGGCCCGCTACATGGAGTACCCGCGGGCCGACATGTACGAGATCGGCCTCTGGGAGGAGATGGTCGGGCTGTCGGGCGACGACCTCGTGTTCGCGATCAACATCCCGCAGGAGTCGGTGACGATCCCCGAGACGATCGACGCGATCCGGGCGGCGATGAAGATGCAGCCGACGGGAGCAGAGGCGGTCGCGGCGACCGACCGCGGTCTGAAGATCTCGTGAGCATCCCGTCGAGCGGCGATCTCGACGTCGCCGGCAAGCGGGTGCTCCTGCGGGTCGACATCAACTCGCCGATCGATCCGGACACCAAGCGCATCGTCGACGACGCCCGGATCGACAAGGCGGTGCCGACGATCCGCGATCTCGCCGAACGGTCGGCGCGTGTCGTGATCCTGGCGCACCAGGGCGATGCGCTCGACTACCACAACCTGATCCCGACCGAGGAGCACGCGAGCAGGCTCGCGGCGAAACTGGGCCGCCCCGTGCAGTGGGTCGACGACGTCGCCGGCCCGGAGGCGCGGCGGCGCATCGAGGCCCTTCAGGACGGTGAGGTCCTGCTGCTCGACAACGTCCGCATCTACGGCGAGGAACTCACCACGTTCGAGCGCGACGTCGTGCTCACACCGGAGCAGATGGCGAACACCTACCTCGTCCGCAACCTGGCGCCGCTGTTCGACGTGTACGTCAACGACGCATTCGCCACCGCGCACCGCGCCGCACCGTCGATGATCGCGTTCCAGCGCCTGCTCCCCTCGGCGGCAGGGCTGCAGTTGAGCGCCGAGCTGGCCGGGCTCGCCAGCATCGTCGACGCACCGGCGCGCCCGGCGGTGTTCCTGCTCGGCGGCCTGAAGGTGTCCGACGGGTTCTCGATGATGGGCCGCGTGCTCGGCGACGGAACCGCCGACCGGGTGCTCACCGCCGGGGTGCTCGGCGAGATCTTCCTGATGGCCGACGGGGTTTCACTGGGCGGGCCGACGGAGCAGTTCGTCGACGACCACAACCTGACCGGGTACGTCGGCGAGGCCCGATCGCTGCTCGCCGATCACCGCGAGCGGATCGCGCTGCCGGTCGACGTCGCCGTGCTCGACGGCGGCGTGCGGCGCGAGCTCGCGGTCGACGACCTCCCGGTCGACGAGCTCTGCGTCGACATCGGCGAGGCGACGATGACGATCTACGAGGACGCGATCGCCACCGCCGGCACGGTCTTCGCCAACGGGCCTGCCGGCGCCTACGAACAACCGGGCGCAGACGTCGGAACCCGTCGGCTGTGGACCGCGGTTGCGAACGCACCCGGCGTGAGTGCGATCGGCGGCGGTGACACCGTTGCCAGCGCCCGCCGCTTCGCCGACCTCGACGACATCACGTTCGTCAGCACCGGCGGGGGCGCGCTGATCCGCTACGTGAGCGGACAGTCCCTGCCGCTGCTCGAGGCCTTCGACGCGTCGTGAGGGCGCGCCGAGTCGCGCTCGCCGGCGGGGATACGGTGAAGCGATGGAGCTCACGGCCGAAGAACTTCGTGTGTTGGGCTGCCTGATCGAGAAACAGGCGACGACGCCCGACCACTATCCGCTCTCGACGAATGCGCTCGTCGCTGCCTGCAACCAGAAGTCGAACCGCGAGCCGGTGGTCGACTACAGCGAGCGGACCGTGATGGACGCAATGCTGCTCGTGCGTCAGAAGGGGCTCGCACGGATGAACAGCAGCGGCCGCGCCGACAAGCACCGCCACATCCTCGATGATGCCCTCGGCCTCGACCGCGACCAGTTGGCGGTGCTGGCCGTGATGATGTTGAGAGGTCCGCAGTCGGCCGGCGAGTTGAAGACACGCACCGAGCGATACTCGACCTCGCAGGGGACGGGTTTCGAGTCGATCGACGACATCGAGGCGGTGCTGGCGCGGCTCGCCGAGGGCGTCGATCCCTTCGCTGTGAACATCGGGCGGGCCCCGGGCCAGAGCCAGGATCGTTGGGCGCATCTGCTGGGCGACGTCGTGCCCAATGCGCACGATGCGGCGCCGGGTCGTGTGTCCCGACCTGACGACCTCGGTCCATCGCTGGCACAGCGCGTGGCGGACCTGGAGGCTCGGCTCGCGGTGCTGGAATCGGAACTCGGCGTGTCGACGGCACCGTCGTCGCCCGAAGTCGGCGACACCCCGTCGGACTGAACCACGTCCCGGCCCGGAACACTCCGGGCGGTGGCAGCCGTCGCGGCCCTGCGTTCGTCGGGTCAGCGTGGCGAATCGATGGAGACGGCGCCGAGTGCTCGCAGTGTCATGTCGAGCATCAGGTCGAGCTCGGTGGGCGAGACGTCGCTGTTGTCGACGATGCGTTGGGAGATCAGCGGGCCCTGCACGAAGTGCAGCGCCATGTCGAGGTCGATGTCGGCGTCGAGCTCTCCTCGTGCGATCGCTCGCTGGAGGGCCACGGTGGTCGATCCGCGTGGCTGGGAGCGGACCGAGCGGAACCGTTCGCGGTGCTCGGCGCTCTCGAGTGATTTGGCCACCATCCAGATGAACAGCTCCCGGCTCTGCGGCGCAGCTGCCACGTCGAGGTAGCGGCGGTGAATCGACTCGAGGTCGCCGCGCAGGGTTCCGGTGTCGGGTGGGTCCTGCGCGGTGATGCTCTCGTCGACTGCGGCGAACACCAACGCATCGGTGGTCCCGAAATGCCGGTACAGCGTGGTCTTCGCGACCCCGGATCGTCGGGCGACGTCGTCCGCGCTGACGGAACCGACTCCGTCGGTTGCGATGATCTCCGCGACAGCGTCGATCAGCCGCCTGCGTGCGTCCTCGCTCCTCGGCCGGGCCATAACGCTCATCACCGTAGCCCCGTCTCGACGGTGCTCGAGTAGCTGTTGGCTGCAACGATGGACGAATTACGCTACGATGCGTAGCGATAACCGTCAGCCACCGACCACCAGGAACCGCCCCGACATGCACACCGCCACCACCCGACCCGTCGACCGACTCGCTCGCATCGATCCGCGCCTGAAGATCTCTGCCCTGTGGATCTCGGTGCTGTTCGTCTTCGCCTACGTCGACATCTTCTCCCTGTACCGCCCGGACGTCCGTGACGACCTCGACCGCGGCATGGTCCACACCTTCGAGGTCGGCGAGACGTTCCTCCTCCTGACGACGCTCTACATCGTGGTGCCGTCGCTGATGGTGTTCCTCACGCTCGTCATGCCGCCGCGGCTCAACCGCAACGCCAACATCGTGATCGCCGGCATCTATGCGCTGACCGTGATCGGAAGTGCGATCGGCGACTGGTGGTACTTCGTGTTCGGAAGCGCCGTCGAGGTGGTGCTGCTGCTCACGGTGATCCACTACGCCCGGACCCTCGTCGAGCGTCGCGATGCGGGCTCGGACCAAAGATCGGACACGCACTCGGAGATCGGTCCAGCGGCGGGCTGATCGAGGACGGATCGCTGTACAGGTCCGCCCGGAGTTCCGATCGGTTTCTTCGTCGTTCCTGTCGATCTGGACGCGGCGTTGCGTCATGGAGTCGCCGATCGGAGCACCGGCTCCGACGAAGCACACGAAGCACACGAACCACAACTCGAAGGAGACAACGGCAATGGACTACACGATGCTCATTCACAGCGACGAGACCGCAGCGGCCCCCTCGCCGGGCACGCCCGAGTTCGAGGAGATGATGGCGGGCTGGATGGCGTTCAATCAGCGCCTGATCGACGACGGCCATTGGATCGCCGGTGCCAACCTGGTGCCGACAGGCGCGGCGACGACCGTTCGCCGGAGTGCCGGTGCCGAGCCGGCCATCACCGACGGCCCCTTCGCCGAGACCAAGGAGCAGCTGGGTGGCTTCTACCTCGTGCGGGCCGACGACCTCGACCAGGCGATCGAGTTGGCCACCGCGCTGCCGATCTCCGCGGGCTCGATCGAGATCCGTCCGGTGGCCTTCCGGCCCGATGCCGACTGACGCCACCGACGACGCAGTCCGCGACCGCGCCATCGACCCCCAGATGGCGCTGTCACGCCTGGCGCGCGAGGAGGGCGGGCGTGTGCTCGCCCTCCTCGTGCGCCGCTTCGGGGACGTCGACCTGGCCGACGAGTCGATGCAGGACGCACTCGCCGAGGCCGTTCGGACCTGGCCCGAGCGAGGTGTGCCGAGCAACCCGCCCGGCTGGCTGTTCTCGGTTGCCCGACGCAAGGCGATCGACCGACTGCGGCGGGCCGCGAGCGTCCACCGTCGCACGATCGCGGCCGCACCCGAGTTGCTCGCCGAGCCACCCGCAGCCGGCGACCGGGATCACCTCGTGATCGGCGACGAAGGCGCCGTCGACGACGACCAGCTGCGACTGATGCTGTTGTGCTGCCACCCAGCCCTCGACCGCAGCGTTCAGGTGGTGCTCACCCTCCGCCTGGTCGGCGGGCTCACCACGCCGGAGATCGCCGATGCCTTCGTCGTGCCCGAGGCGACGCTCGCTCAGCGCATCGTCCGCGCCAAACGGAAGATCCGCGATGCCGGCATCCCGCTCGGCATCCCGGCCGACCTCGGCGGCCGCATCGATGCCGTCCTCGGCGTGCTGTACCTCGTCTTCAACGAGGGGTATCTCAGTCGCAGCGGTCGTGGTGACGACGGGGTCGTCCGCATCGATCTCGTCGACGAAGCGGTGCGCCTGACCGAGACCCTTGCGGCGCTCGTTCCCGACCATGCCGAGACGCTGGGCCTGCTCGCGCTCGAACGGTTCCACCGCGCCCGTCTCTCCACCCGGACCGACGCCGGCGGCGGTCTCGTCCTCCTCGAGCAGCAGGACCGCACCAGGTGGGACCTCGCCGAGATCGGTGTCGGCAACGACGTGTTGCACCGGGCGCTGCAGCACCGGCGACCCGGCCCGTACCAGCTGCAAGCCGTCATCGCGTCGCATCATGCGAACGCCCGCACCGCGGCAGACACCGACTGGCCGGCAATCGCAGGCGCGTACCGACAGCTCTCGGCAATGACGCAGTCTCCGGTGGTCGGCGTGAACCATGCAGTCGCCGTCGCGATGGCCGATGGCCCGGCCGCCGGCCTCGCCATGCTCGACGCACTCGACGGTCTCGCGACCTACCACTTGTTCCACGCTGCTCGCGGCGAACTGCTCCTGCGCAGCGAACGCAACGTCGAAGCGATCGAGGCGTTCGCGCTCGCCCGATCGCTGACTCGAAACGGCGCCGAGCAACAGCATCTCGACCGACGCCGTCGGGACTGCGAGGCCGCACGGTGACGTCGGAGTACCCACGACGGTCACGTCTCGCACCGTCGCCCTCGACGGAGTCCGAACCCTCGAGAACCGGCGGCGCACGGCTCGCGTCGGCGGCCGGCGCGATCGTCAGCCGCCGGAACCTGGTTCGGCTCGTCGTCTCGGTCGCGGCAGTCGTCCTCCTCGTTCGGCCACTCGTCCCGCGTATCGGCAACGCTGCCCATGAGCTCGGACGGCTGGATCCATCGCTCACTGCAGTCGGTTTCCTGCTCCAGGTGGCGTCACTGCTCTGCTACTCGCGAATGACCCAGATCGCGCTCGGTGAGGAGCATGACGGCATCGGGCTCATCGGACTGTTTCGCTTCCAACTGGTGTCGCGCGCGGTCAGTTCGACCGTGCCCGCCGGTGCGGCCGCCGGACCAGCCATCGGATTTCGGCTGTTGACCTCCTCGGGACTGTCGGCGACAGCGGTGGGTGCATCGCTCGCATCCGTCTCGGTGCTCTCTGCGCTCGTGCTGAACCTGCTGCTGTGGACCGCACTGGTCGTCTCGATCCCCGCCCATGGACTCCACACGATCTCCGCCGTGACCGCGTTGATCGGCATCATGCTCGTGCTCTCGGCCGCTGTCATCGTGTCGGTCGTCGACGGCAGCGAACTCGTCGCCAGGTTCGTTCCGCCGGTCGCCCGGCGTTTCGGTGCGGACGGCGATCGTCTCAGCCAGTCGATCCGTCGTTCCGGTGAGCAGATCGGAGCGCTCGTGCAACACCGCCGGCGCGTCGGCCGGCTGATGGCGTGGGCCGCGGCGAACTGGCTGCTCGATGCACTCTCGCTGTGGGTGTTCCTCCACATGTTCGGTGCCACGATCGATCCGATCGGGGTGGTCGTGGCCTTCGGTGTCGCCAACGTGCTCGCCGCAGTTCCGATCACCCCCGGCGGTGTCGGGATCGTCGAATGGGCCTATCTGTCGATCCTGGTCGGGTTCGGAGCCGGACTCGACCAGGCGATGATCGCGGTCACGGGCTACCGGATCGCACAGTTCCTGTTCCCGGTCGGCCTCGGTGCCCTGTCCTACTCGTCACTCGTCGTCGAGTCGACGATCAAGCGGCGCCAGCGGCTCGCATGCCGCTGATGCTCGGCCGCTGCGCGTACCGCCGGAGTGCGGCGGCTACTTGGCCAGGGCGCTGATGTACTCGATCGCCGGCTTCCGGCGGTCTCGGTCGGGGTGGGCGGCCTGCCAGCTGCGGATCCCGCCGGTGAGGTTGCGCACCGTGAAACCCCGGAGCCGAAGCATCCGTGTGGCGAAGTAGGAGCGCTGGCCGGAGAAGCAGTGCACGATGTACCGCTTCGACACGTCGAGTTCGTCGAGGCGACCTCGGAGCTCGTCGAGCGGGATGTGGATCGAGCCGGGAATCATGCTCGCCTCGCGCTCTTCGGCGCTGCGGACGTCGAGCAGCACCTCGTCGTCGGCCAGATCGTCCACCTCGTACCACTGGGCGATGCTGACGTCGTCGTTGACGACGTTGCGCGCTGCCATCGCCAGGAGATTCACCGGATCCTTCGGGGCGCCGTACGCCGGGGCGTAGCAGAGCTCGAGTTGGGCGACATCGTCGACCGACAAGCCCCCTTGGATCGCGGCGGCGAGGACGTCGATCCGGCGAGCAGCCGTTTCGTCGCCGACCACCTGGGCGCCGTAGATCGTCCCGTCCTCGGCCGAGAAGACCAGCTTCATGTCCAGCAGCTCGGCCCCGGGGTAGTAGCCGACATGGGAGAGCGGGTGCACCTGCACACACTCGAACGCGATCCCGGCCCGACGGAGCTGGCGCTCGTTGAGGCCGGTCGCGGCGATCGTGAGGTCGAAGACCCGAACGACCGAGGTGCCCCACGTTCCGCGGTAGCGGGAGGGGCGCCCCATGATGTTGTCCGCTGCGACTCGTCCCTGACGGTTGGCCGGTCCGGCGAGCGGGAGCAGCGTCCAGTCGTGCGTGACGGGGTTGCGGACCTCGATGGCGTCGCCCACCGCCCAGATGTGTTCGTCGCTGGTGCGCATGTGCTGGTTGACCCGGATGCCGCCCAACTCGCCGACGTCGACGCCGGCGGTTCGCGCCAGCTCGACCTCGGGCTTCACGCCGATGCTGAGGATCACCAGGTCGGTCGGCAGCCGCGAGCCGTCGTCGAGCACGACGGTCGATGCCCGAGCGTCCTCGCCGTCGGCCGGCTCCTCGAATCCGACGACCATCGTGCTGACCCGGACATCGATGTTGCGATCCTCGAGTTGCCGATGCGGCCAGAACGCGATGTCCTCGTCGACGGCCCCGAGAATCTGCGGCGCCGCCTCGATCAACGTGATCGACATGCCGAGGTGCGTGAGTTGCTCGACCATCTCGAGCCCGATGTAGCCGGCACCCACCACCGTGGCGTGCCGCGGCTGCACCCGGTGGTTCCACTCGATCACCGCGTCCATGTCGGGGATCGAACGAAGGGCGAAGTGGCCGGCGCGATCGATGCCGGGAATCGGTGGGCTCAGCGGTGCTGCGCCCGGAGCCAGGACGATGTCGTCGTACCGCTCCGAGTAGACCTCGTTCGTGTCGAGGTCGCGGATCTCGACGTGCCTGGTCTCACGGTCGATGCCGATCGCCTCGCTGCGGGTGCGAACGTCGAGATCGAACCGGTTCTTCAGGCCCTCGGGCGTCTGGACCAGCAGGCTCTCGCGGTCCTCGATCTCCCCGCTGATGTGGAACGGCAGCCCGCAGTTCGCGTACGAGACGAAGCTGCCTCGTTCGATCACGATGATGTGTGCCTCTTCCGACAGCCGACGCGCTCGAGCGGCGACGCTGGCACCACCGGCGACACCACCGACGACGATGATCTTCTTGTTCTGGTTCGACATGGGTCGCACGCTACCGACGCTGCCCCGAGAGATGATCTTCTTTTCTTTCGCTGGTCGCACGTCGGCGACCCTGCCGCCCCCGGCACCTGCGCTCGTGGACCGCACGTCGATTCGCTTCGGCCGTGCGGTGCCGACCCTCGAGGGCCGTACCGTTGCCCGCGTGACGAGCGAGGTCGACGCCAGAGAACCCGCTCAGTCGGTGCTCGCCGGGCGGCGGGCCCTGCAGATCGGGCTGGTTGCCGTGGTCACGCTCGTGGCGTTCGAGTCGCTCGCCGTCACCACGATCCTGCCCGAGATCGAGGCCGACCTCGGTGGGATCGCCTGGTACGGCTGGGTGACGAGCGCCTTCTTCCTCGGCACGATGATCGGGATCGTCTTCGCCGGCGACCAGGCCGATCGCCGAGGTGCCGGTCGGCCCTATGTGATCGGGCTGGTGCTGTTCGCCATCGGACTCGCGATCGGCGGGTTCGCGCCCAGCATGCCGATCCTCGTCGCCGGCCGTTTCGTGCAGGGATTCGGGGCCGGCGTGGTGCCCGCGATCGGCTACGTGGCGATCGGGCGAGCGTTCTCGGTGTCGGAACGCCCCCGGATGTTCGCGATCCTGTCGACCGCCTGGGTCGTGCCGGGCCTGATCGGTCCCGTACTCGCCGAACGCGTCGCCGACGGTGTCGGCTGGCGGTGGGTGTTCCTCGGGCTGATCCCGCTCGTGGCGATCGCCGGTGCACTCGTGGTTCCGGCGATGATGCGCCTCGGCCCCGTCGCCGACGTCGACCTCACCCGGGTGCCGTTCGTGCGGCGACGTCTCGTCGAAGCAGCGCGGGTGGCGGCGGGCGCGGCACTCGTGGTCGGAGGTCTCACGTTCGAGCGCTGGTTGCTGGTACCGGCGCTCGTCGCGGGGCTCGTGGTCGGCCTCGGCCCGCTCCGCCGGCTCACGCCGACGGGAACGCTGCGAGCAGCTGCGGGTCTGCCGGCCGTGATCGCCTCACGCGGTCTGCTGACGTTCGCGTTCTTCGGGCTGGATGCGTTCGTCCCGTATGCGATCACGAACGGACGCGACCGGTCGACGTTCGCGGCGAGCATCGCCGTGACGGTGGCGACCGTCAGCTGGACCGCTGCCACGTGGATCCAGCAGCGATGGATCGGTCAGCTGGGCGAGGCCTGGTTCGTGCGCACCGGCTACGTCTTCCTCGCGGGCGGGGTGATCGTTGTGGCGATCGGCTCGCTCCCCGACACGGCGCCGTTCTGGCTGATCTACCTCGGCGGGATCGCGGCCGGCTTCGGCATGGGCCTCGCGTACTCGGCCCATGCGCAGCTTGCGTTGCGCAGCGTCGAGGAGGGCCGCGTCGGGGGAGCGACGGCGTCGCTGCAGCTGTCGGACAACCTCGGGATCGCGCTCGGCACGGGTGTGGTCGGCGCACTGGTCGCATTCGGCGACGACATCGGGTGGC
Source organism: Ilumatobacteraceae bacterium (assembly GCA_963698565.1). Taxonomy (GTDB): domain Bacteria; phylum Actinomycetota; class Acidimicrobiia; order Acidimicrobiales; family Ilumatobacteraceae; genus Sva-07. The sequence goes on along the minus strand of CAVORH010000039.1, from coordinate 252,913 downwards.
CGGCGGGCGACGCCGTGGCGATCGCGATGACGGTTCCCGCCGGCATCGCCGTGCTCGGCGTGTTCCTCGCGCGCCGGATGCCCGGGAGCGTCGACGCCCCGGGCTGACGGCGGCGCAGGCCGGCTCAGGTCACGAGCGGACGCTTGTCGTCCTTCTTCTCGCGCTTCGCGGCGCGCTTCTCCTTGAGGGTCTTGCCGGGCTTCTTGCCGGAGTTTCGCTGTGGTGATCGGTCGGCCATGTCAGGTCCTCTCGTGGTGCGCGGTCAGCCGGCTGGTCAGCCTGCTGGGTGTTCGTTGGAGGTCGTCGATGCGCGTTGCCGGCTCGGGAGCAGCGACGCGGTGCAACTCGGGCAGGCCCACCACTCGGGCAACAGCGGACGATCGATCGTGTCGTCGATCGGGAACGCCCGCCGGCAGCGGCCGCAGAGGCGGGTGGGCGGGGCGCTGGCGGGCAGAGCGTCGGCGGGCAGGGCGTTGGTGGTCATGGTGACTCCTCGAACCGTGGTGGCTCAGGTCGAGGCGTCGGGCCTGTACGGGGCGACAGCGCAACCGGCCGTCCTGCCCAAACGAGGCGACTCATCCCAAGGCGGCCAACCTAGCTCGGATCGCGCGCCACCGGGTCGCGGCGGTACGCGCCGCCGGGCCGATACGGTGCCAGGTGTCGCGATCAGCCCGATCACGAGCACGATCATCCCGGAGGTTCCCATGGATGCACTCCGGATGACACGGTGCGAGTCCGTTCGCCTCGTGCCCGACTCGCGGCGGGTGATCACCAAACCGTTCCTTCCGGGCCAGGAGATCCACTCGAACGGGGCGTCGCGTCTGCAGATCGTGCTCCGGCGCATCATGGCGATGCCGGAACACGAGGTCGCCGAGACGCTCGACGCCGCCCGCAAGGACTTCGTCGGCCGTCACCGCGACCTGGATGCGGTGCTCGAGCGCAATGCCGGCATCGTCGCCGCCCGGCTCGATCAGGTCGAGCTGGTCGGTGCATCGCTCTCGCTCGATCGTCTCCGGTTGATCGGCGCGTACTTCACCCACGAGTACTCGATCGAAGCCGCCGCCCTCGGGAACCCGTCGATGGTGGCCGCCCCCGACCAGTCGGGTGTCGAGAACGGCGCCGTTCGTTTCATCATGAGCCTGCGGGCGATCGGGGAGGGGCACCGGTCGTCGATCGAGTTCCGTACCGGGATCGTCCGGGCCGACGCCTCGATCGTGCTCGACCCGGCCAGCGAATTCGCAGTCACCGGTCACCGCACGCCGCACTCCTACGACAAACGTTTCTTCACCACCAAGCTCGGAGACATGGAGATGTTGAACGACATCGAGGAACGGGTCCTGGTGCGATTGGAGGACGAGTTCACGATGGCCGAACTCGAAGACGCGATCGTCGCCCTCGAAGACGATGACGTCGAACGATCGATGTCGGGTGAGACCACGCGCGTCCTGCATTGGCTGGCCTCGTCGAACTACCGCACGTCGTTCCCGCCGTCGATCGACATCTCCGAGCGGGTCCTCTTCCCGACTGGTCCGACCGAGAGCCACGGGATGGAGGACGCCCGGTTCGTCCGTTTCGTCGGCGACGACGGGGTCGTCACCTACTACGCGACCTACACCGCGTTCGACGGCCATCAGATCCTGCCGCAGCTGATCGAGACGGCCGACTTCACGCACTTCCGCGTCGCCACCCTCAGCGGCCCCGCCGCTCACAACAAGGGGATCGCGATCTTCCCGCGCCGGATCGACGGCAGGTTCGTGGCGCTCGGCCGACACGACAACATGAACAACTTCATCATGTCGTCGACCGACATCCGGGTGTGGCGCGACGCCACCGTGATCCAGGAGCCCGAACAGCCCTGGGAGCTGATCCAGCTCGGCAACTGCGGCTCGCCGCTCGAGACCGAGGCCGGCTGGCTCGTGATCACCCACGGCGTCGGACCGTTCCGCCGCTACACGCTCGGCGCACTCCTGCTCGATCTCGACGACCCCAGTCGGGTGATCGGCCACCTGAAGGAGCCGCTGCTCAGCCCCGACGACGCCGAGCGCGACGGGTACGTCCCCAACGTCGTCTACTCGTGCGGCGGCATGATCCACGCCGGCCACCTCGTGCTCCCGTACGGCTACGCCGACGTCGGTGCGAGCATCGCCACGATCCCGCTCGACGACCTGCTCAACCGATTGACCAGCTCAGCCGATTGACCAGCTCAGCCGGCTCACGGGAGCGACCAGGGTGGCCCGGCGACCCGGGCGCTTGCTGCTCCCACCGGCCGCAGCGCGTGCTGCATCGTGCTGATCAGCGCGAGGGTCGATTCGGCGCCCTGGTTGACGTTGGGGCCGGTCGGGGTGAGCCCGTCGTAGCCCCCGCTCGTCTCGAGGTCCCACATCGTCGCCCCGGCGTCGTTGTTGCCGTCGAACCACTCGATCGCGAGGTCGACCCCCGCACGCCAGGTGTCGTCGCCCGTCGCTGCGTGGGCGCGGGCGCAGGCGTCGGCGAGCGCGGCAACCTCGATCGGCTGTTGATCGAAACGTCCCGGTCCGTCGCCCGGTCCTGCGCCGCCGACGGGAGTCGGCGACAGGTGGCCGTCGACCGTCTCGCGGTCGAGCAGCCAGCGCAACAACGTCAGTCCGTCGTCGAGCACGTCGGGACGGTCGAGGAGTCGTCCCGCGGCGATCAGCACCTCGGGCAGTGCGGCGTTCGCGTACGACAGGCGGGCTTCGGGCCACGGCCAGTCGCCGTCGGGTGAGCGCGGTCCGATCGTGGTGACGGCGTCGGCGAGCAGCGCCCGCGCCCGGTGGTGGCGAGGGTCGTGTTCGACGACTTCCGCGGCGCCGAGGGCGGCGAACGCCATCGATCGGCGATGCGGCGACCGTTGCTTCACACCGTGGTCGAAGTACGACTGGGCGCTCGATCGCATCCCGTCGCCGTCGGCGCGCCGTGCAGCCGTCCCGAACGCCCAGAGGCTTCGGCCCCAGCAGTCGTCGGTGCCGAAGCGGCCGTGCCAGCGACCCCGCTCGTCGCGTCGGTTGCGGGTCCGTCCGGTGACGCTCTGCGACTCCGCCAGGAACCGGAAGGCCGTTCGGCGCAGCTCCTGCACCGCCTGGCTCCCGGACGGTTCGCGAACCGCGACGATCAGCAACCGAGCGACATCGTCGGTGCAGTAACCGTGTTCGCGCCGCGGTGTCGCGTGGTCGGCGTGTTCGAACATGCCGATGCCGTCGCTCAGCGTCAACACGTGACCGAACGATGGCAACGTCACGACGCCGCTGCGCTTCGTGTTGCGGTGACCAGCTCGGCCAGTTCGCCGTAGCGACGGGCGATCGCGGGCCACGAGAGGCCGGGAGCGAGGCGTTCGGCCTCGGCCGCCATCGACGCGGCCAGGTCGGGGTCGGTCAGCACCGACCGGATCGCCTGGCCGAGTGCCACCGGGTCGCGCTGGGGAACGACGAGCCCAGCGCCACTCGCCAGGAGTTCGACGGCGTGGGGGAACGCCGTCGACACGACCGGCCGACCGGCCGCCACGGCGTCGACCAACACGCCCGAGGTGACCTGGTCACGCGAGTCGTAGGGGAGTACCACCACATCGGCGGAGCGGATCAACTCGGTCAGCGATGCGAGGTCGCGGTAGGTGTCGTCGAAGCTGATGTGGTCGGCGGCATCCGATGCGCCCGCTCGGGCGACGAGCATCTCCCGGTACGCCTCGCCGTGGCGCGCTCGCACCTTCGGATGCGTGGAGCCGGCGATCACGTACTCCGGGTGCGGATCGAGATCGCGGAGTTCGTCGAGCGCGTCGATCGCCCACTCGATCCCCTTGCCCGGACCGAGGAGGCCCCAGGTCAGCACGCGGGCCGGGTCGCCCGCCTGCCGCGGTGGGCCGACCGGTGTGGTCGACGGTGTCGTCGCGCCGTGGGGGATCAGGGTCACCCTCGACTGATCGACGGCGTAGCCCTCGACGAGTCGTGCTCGTGCGGTGTCGGTCATCACGACCACGGCGTCGGCCGCAGCACACACCGCTTCGAGCACCCGCCGTTGGTTCGCCGTCGGATCGCTCAGCACCGTGTGCGCCACCACGAGGATCGGGGCGTCGATCGCGGCCATCAGGTCGATGATCGACTCACCGTCGGGACCGTCGTACACGCCGTACTCGTGCTGGACGATGACGATGTCGGTGGCGTTGAGCGCATCGATCGCCTGGTCCGAGCGGTGACCGTCGAGTGCCGCCACCACGAGGACGTCCTCCAGGTCCGGCGAGGGCCCGACGCGCACGACGTCGACCGAGGCCCCGTCGGCGATCAGGCCGGCTGCGAGCGCCGCGGAGAACGTGGCGATCCCACAGGAGGTGGGCGGGAAGGTCGACAGGATCCCGAAGGACCGGGTCGCACGCCGGTGCGGGGGAGCGGGCGGGGCTGAGACGGCAGTGTGCACTGGGGGGACTCCTTGTTCGGCTCGTGCGAGGCGACGAGCCTGCGGAGGGCGACAAGACCGTGACGGCCGTCCAGCCCAAGCGGGGCGCACACGTCCGAGGGGACGTACGGCTCACTGTACCCCCCGGGTTTGTCGATCCGCCGTCGGTACCCTGAGCGCATCCCCCGTCGTCATCACGAGGCCGGGCCCGAGTCACCACTCCGGGTCGCGGTGCTCGCTCCGATCGCCTGGCGGACGCCGCCGCGCCACTACGGCCCGTGGGAACAGTTCGCATCACTGCTCACCGAGGGGCTGGTCGCGGCGGGGCACGAGGTGACGCTGTTCGCCACCGCCGACTCGGTCACCGCCGCCACGCTCCACGGAACGGCACCGACCGGTTGGTCCGAGGATCCCGCGATCGAGCCGAAGGTCGCCGAGTGCCTGCACATCGCTGCGGTGTTCGAGCGCGCCGACGAGTTCGACGTCATCCACAACGGGTTCGACTTCCTCCCGCTCACCTACAGCGCGCTCGTCGACACGCCGGTGGTCACCACGATCCACGGGTTCTCGTCGCCGAGCATCGTGCCGGTGTACGAGCGCTACGACGCGACCACCCACTACGTCGCGATCAGCGACGCCGACCGTCATCCCGCCCTCCGGTACGCAGCGACGATCCACCACGGCATCGACACGGCCGCGTTCACGGTGCATCCCGCGCCGGGGGACCACCTGCTGTTCTTCGGGCGGATCCATCCCGACAAGGGCACCGCCCACGCGATCGACATCGCCCGTCGCACCGGCCGCCGGCTCGACATCGCCGGCATCGTGCAGGACGAGCGCTACTTCCGCGAGGAGATCGAACCGCACATCGACGGCGAGCGTGTTCGATACCTCGGGCCGGTGTCGGTCGCCGAGCGAGCGGAGGTGCTCGGAGGCGCCCACGCCCTGCTCCACCTGATCGACTTCGACGAGCCGTTCGGCTACAGCGTGGTCGAGGCGATGGCGTGCGGCACCCCGGTGATCGCCCACGATCGCGGCTCGATGCGCGAGTTGATCGACGACGGCACGACCGGGTTCCTCGTCTCCGACCCCGAGGGGGCGGTGGCCGCGGTCGACGCAGCGGCAGGTCTCGATCGCTCGGCGATCCGAGACATCGCGGTGTCGCGCTTCGACACCACGACGATGATCGACGAGTACGTCGCCGTCTACCGACAGATGCTCGACCCGACCGCCTGACCGAAAAGTGCACGATGATGCGCGCTGGGTGACCGAATCCCGGCACATTTCGATCTGTTGATCTCCACCCCCGATCGTCGAGAGGACGCCAGACCCATGACCGCCAACGAAGCAGCCCGACCGATGTCGTACTCCGAGGCCGGTGCCGGCGGACGACCGCTGATGCTGGTGCACGGGTTCACCGGTGGGCGGACCGACTTCGCCGATCATGTGGCTCCGCTCGCGGCAGCGGGCTGGCACGTCGTCGCCCCCGACCTGCGCGGCCATGGCGAGACCGGCGGACCGCGCGACACGTCCGCCTACACGGTCGCAGCGTTCGTCGGCGACGTGCTCGCCCTCGCCGACGACCTCGGATGGGAGCGGTTCGTGCTGCTCGGTCACTCGATGGGCGGCATCGTCGCCCAACAATTGGCGCTCGACCACCACGAGCGGCTGGATGCGTTGATCCTCATGGACACGGTGCACGGGCCGCTGCATCTGGTCACGATCGAACTGCTCGAGATCGGCGGGGCCTTCGCGATCAGCGACGGCATGGCCGCACTGGCCGATCTGTTCGACTCGGGCGGGCCCAACCCACTGGAGACCGACGCCTACCAGCGGGTTCGCGCCGAGCGGCCCGACATCATCGCCCAGCAGCGGGCGAACATGGTCGGCGCGGTGCCGGAGATGTTCGCCGCCTGCTCGATGATGCTGGCGACCGAACCCGACCGCCTCGAACGGCTCCGGGCGGTCGCCGTGCCGACCCTGGTGATCGTCGGCGAACTCGACGGCCCGTTCCTCGACGACAGCCGACGGATGGCCGACACGATCGAGGGTGCACAGCTCGTCACGATCGCCGACTCCGGTCATTCGCCGCAGTGGGAGCAGCCCGACGCCTGGTTCGACGCGCTGTCCGGCTTCCTGCGTCGCCTGGCCTGATCACCCTCGAGTGAGGCTGCCGCTGGTCTGGGCCATCTTGACCGAGGCCTTGACACCGGGACCTCGTCGTCGGTGAAGTCGACCCGCCCGTTCGAGATCAGGTCGAGCGTGGCGATCCCCTCCGCCGTACGTGCCGGATGGTGGTAGTTCGGGATCACCTGGCGGATGCCGTGCCCGAGCCGGATGCGCGTCGGCGATGAGCGGAGGCCCCGTATCCGGGGCCTTCGCTCATCGCTCGCGGGTGTGTGTCCCGGGTGTCGTCAGGGCGACGCGGCGCCGGCGGCGTACGGGTCGGCCATCGCCTCGGCGCAGGCGTCGGGCTGCTCCGCCACCCAGCGCTCGATCTCGTCGACCGGGCTGGTCTGGTCGCCGGCCGCCCAGGCGTCGAGGTAGGGGTACGGCCAGATCACGCCGCGCCGCACCGACCACTCGGGGCCGGGGCACGGTGGCGAGATCGAGAAGTGGACGTGACACGCCGACGATCGCCCGCTCGTGCCGACCGTGCCGACCGGGTCGGCGGCCGCGATGCGTTCACCCTCGACGACCGTCGGCTCGATCGTGTCGAAGTGGGCGAGGTAGTAGCGCACACCGTCGTCGCCGAGCACCGCCACCGAGCGACCACCGCGGGTCGCCGGATCGTCGATCGCCGGATCCCATCGGTCGATCGTGCGCACCTGGAGCACGACGCCGTCGACCGGCGAGACGATGCCCGCACCGCACGCGGCGAAGATGTCGGTGGCCGGGTACCCCGAATGCGTCGTGCCCCATCCGGCAGCAGCGACGTCCGCGACCGGCACGACATACGTGGTCGACGGGGCGGCGGGTTCCGTGGTGGGCGACGGCGCTCCGGTGGTCGGCGACGTCGCACCGGTCGTCGACGCGGCCTCGTCCGATCCCACGGTCGTCGACGTGGCGGTCGACATCGTCGACGCCGCGCCGCCCGTTGGTTCGGTGGTGGCGAGCTCGCTGCTGGACGGTGCCGTCGTGTCCGCGGTGTCGGAGGCACACCCCGCTGCGATGGCGAGCACCCCCGTGAGCAGCACCGCGGCGTGCCATCGGGGGGTCAGCATCGTCGGTCGGCGCGCCTCACTCGCACGCCACAGTCTCCCATCCCGGCAGCTTCGTGCGGCGGCGTAGTGTGCGGGGCATGTGCGGTTGTCTGTTCCTCCTCCTCGGTGCGGCGTTCCCGCGCATCGCACTGATCCTGCTGGAGATGTTCACCAACTGGAACGACACCGCGTTCGACAGCTTCTGGATCGGGTTCATCGGCTGGCTCTTCCTGCCGTACACGACGCTCGCCTACGTGCTGATGGACCAGTGGGGCGACCCGATCAACGGGTTCGGCTGGGTGGTCGTGATGTTCGCCTTCATCGTCGACCTCGGCAGCTGGTTCGGCTCCAGCAACTCGGGTCGGCGGGAGATCGATCGACGGTTCGCCTGATGGCGCGGCGCCGCAAGGAACGCGTCAGGATCACCCGGGTCGACCAGGTGAGGACCGATGCCGCTGCACGAACCACCTTCGATGATCTGATCGTCGAGGAACCGATGACGATCCAACTCGACGGCACGGTCGTCGCCACCACGATGCGCACGCCCGGGCACGACTTCGAACTCGCCGCCGGCTTCTGCTTCGCCGAAGGTCTGCTCGGCGGGGCGAGCGTCACCGGTGTGCGGTACTGCGCCGACGGCAGCGCGGTCGACACCGAGTTCAACGTCGTCACCGTGGAAACCGGTGGACGGGCCCCGGAGCCGTCCCCCCGGCTCGGCACGGTCTCGTCGAGTTGTGGCTGGTGCGGCAGCGAGCAGCTCGACGAGATGTGTGCACGCCTCGAACCGCTCCCCGTCAGCGAGCCGATCGCCTACGACGTCCTCGCCTCGGTTCCGGCGCAGATGGCCACCACCTCGCGACTCTTCGCCGCCACCGGAGCGGTGCACTCCGCGGCGGTGTTCGACCACACCGGCACACTGCGAGTGGTGCGCGAAGACGTCGGTCGTCACAACGCGGTCGACAAGGTCGTCGGCTCGATGGTGCTCGGGCTGTCCGGTGCGCTCCCGGCGACCGGCCTCGGGCTGTTCGTCAGCGGACGCGCGAGCATCGAAATGGTGCAGAAGGCCTGGGCGGCGGGCTTCTCGACCCTGCTCGCCGTCAGTGCCCCGACCGCCCTCGCCGTCACCGCCGCCCGACGGGCGGGCCTGGTGCTCGTCGGGTTCGTGCGCGACGACGGCTTCAACGTCTACTCGCCGGCACGCCTGTCCTGACCCGAGCCCGGCCGATCGAACGGTGGCTCGGTGGGCGAATCCGACGTCTCGGTGGGGCGATGCTGGACGTGCTGGAATCCGAAGCGGCCCTTGATGCAGAGGTTGCCGTGCGTGATCGGATTGTCGGAGGGAGAGTCCACTCTGACGATCCTGTCGTCCTGCACGTGCAGGACCAGGCCGCACCCGACACCGCAGAACCCGCAGATCGTCTCGGTGGTGCGCTGTCGTTCGGGATCCCACGCTCCCGCGGCGCGCAGGTCGAACTCCGTGGTCGGCATCAGCGCCCCGGTCGGGCACACCTGGATGCAGTTGCCGCAGTACACGCACGCCGAGTCGGGGAGTGGCACGTCGTTCTCGGTCGACACGTGCGCGTCGAATCCGCGGCCGGCGATCGCGATCACGAAGCTCTGCTGCCACTGTTCCCCGCACGCATCGACGCACTGGTAGCAGAGGATGCACTTGGCGTAGTCGCGTACGTAGAGGTCGTTGTCGATCCTCACCGGCTGGGCGACGGTCGCCGCCCGGTCGCCGTAGCGGTCGACGTCGACGCCGTACTCGTCGTTCCACTCCGCGACGCGCGCCGTGAGCGACAGGTCGACCGACGACCCGAGGAACTCCAACACCATCCGCCGGGCGTGGTCGACGCGTTCGGAACGCGTGCGGACGACCATGCCGGACTCCACCGGTCGCGAGCACGCCGGGACCAGCGCCCGCGACCCCTCCACCTCGACCATGCAGAGCCGACATGCGTTCTTCGGGGTGATCGTGTCGCCGACACACAGCGTCGGGATGTCGCCGCCCGTGCCGCCGCACGCCTCGAGGATCGTCGTGCCCGCACGGACCTCGACCGGCGCACCGTCGATCGTCGCCGTGACGCGATCCGGTCGGTCGTCGTCGGAGGGCACGTTCACGGTCGGAACACCCCCAGGTCGACGACGGCCGACTCGATCGCATGGTGAGCGGTCTGGCCGAGCCCGCAGATCGACGCGTCGGCCATCGCCCGCCCGATGTCGGCGAGCAGTTCGAACTGTCCGCTGCGCTCGCCGTCGGCCAGCCGGGCGAGCACCTCGTCCTGGCGGACGGTGCCCACCCGGCACGGCACGCACTGGCCGCACGACTCGTCGCGGAAGAACGCCGCGATCCGGCGGAGCTGATCGACCAGGTCGACGGAGCGGTCGAGCACCATCACCACGCCGGACCCCAGCGTGAGCCCCGCCGCGCGTACCGGCTCGTGGTCGAGCACGAGGTCCAGCCGGTCCGGCCCGACGTAGCGGCCTGCCGCGCCGCCGAGCAGCACGGCCTGCAGTTCGCTCCCCGGGCGCAGCCCGCCGGCGAGTTCGATCAGCTCGCCGAGTGTCAGCCCCAGCTCGACCTCGTAGACGCCCGGGACGGCGATGGCGCCCGAGAGACAGAACACCCGGCGGTTCGCTGCTGGCCGACCGAGCACGATCGACGGCACGTTCATCAGCGTCTCGACGTTGTTGACCACGGTCGGAAGCCCGAACAGGCCGGCCTCGAACGGGTACGGCGGTTTGTTGCGCGGCTCGCCGCGGTGCCCTTCGATCGAGTTGAAGATCGCGGTCTCCTCGCCGCAGATGTAGGCGCCCGCGCCTCGTCGGAGTTCGATGTCGAACTCCTCGCCCAGCACCCCGTGATCACGGAACCGCTGGATCGCGTCGAGCAGGATCGCCTCGGCCTCCGGGTACTCGCCGCGCAGGTAGATCCATCCGTGCTCACCACCGGTGGCGAGCGCCGCGATGCACATCGACTCGAGCAGCCCGAACGGGTCGTGCTCGATGAGATGCCGGTCCTTGAACGTGCCGGGCTCCGACTCGTCGGCGTTGCACACGAGGTGGTGCGGTGTGGCGGCCTGTGCCCGCACCGCCTCCCACTTCCTCGCCGTGGGGAACCCGGCGCCGCCCCGGCCGATCAGCCCGGCGGCCTCGACGAGTGCGATCACGCCCGCGGGGCCGATCTCGCGGGCGCGGGCGAGCGCCTGCAGGCCGCCGCGTTCCACGTATGCGTCGAGGTTCAACGGGTCGGTCCCATCGGCGCGAGCGAGCAGCACCAGGTCCCCGTCGCCGGCCTGCGGCACCGAGGCCAGTGTGCGGGTCGACCTCGGCTCGATCGGGCCGCCGGCGGCGAGCCCCTCGACCGCCGGGAGGTCGAGACCGCCGACGGTGGTGCGCCGGACGGGGTCGCCCGGCTCGACCACCAGCGCGGCCGGCGCCTGCTCGCAGAGCCCGAGACACGGCGACGGGTGCGTCCCGGAGGGCAGGTCGGCGTCGCGACAGCCCCCGGCCGCGCGGCAGGCGAGATCGACGCACACGTGCACCTGGCGACCCGACCGCTCGGCCGTGGAGAAGAGGCCGTAGAACGTGGCGACGCCGAAGATCTCGGCGGGTGAGACGTCGAGTCGCTCGGCGACGTGGTCGATGGCGCGCTGGCTGATCCAACCGACCCGATCGTTCACCGCATGGAGCGTCGGGAGCAGCAGGTGCCGACGCGACCGCAGGGCGTGTCCTCCTCGGTGCTCGTGGTCGCTCGGCGCGGGCGGCCCGCCGAGCACCGATTCGATCGCCGCGCGTTCGTCGTCGGTCGGCGCGATGCCGCGAACGGTCAGTTCCATCGGCTCGGCCCCGAGCGTGCTCGACGGCTCACGACGTGACCGTCCGCTCGGTCGTCGGATGATCGGCCGTCTCGATCTTCTCGATGCGGACCGCGGCCGCCTTGAACTCCGCGGTGCCCGACTTCGGGTCGGTGGCGTCGATGGTCAGGCGGTTCACGTCGACCTCGTCGGGGAAGTGGAAGGTCATGAACACGAGGCCGGCGCGCAACCCGCGGTCGATCCGTACCGGTGCCTCCACCGTCCCGCGTGGCGAGGTCACCCGGACGAACTCGCCCTCGGACAGGTCCAGCGATCGGGCGTCGGCGGGAGAGACGTCGACGGTCTCCCCGCGTCGGTTGGGGCTCCGGTAGCCGCCGGACTGCACCCCGGTGTTGTAGGAGTCGAGTCGGCGTCCGGTGGTCAACCGCAGCGGGAACTCGGCGGTGACCGCCTCGGCCGGCGGTTCGTGGGCGACCACGCTGAACGGAGCGCGACGGCCGCGGGCGGCCGGGTCGTCGGCCCACAGGCGGCCGTGCAGGAAGGGGGGCTCGATCGAGTCCTCGGACGGGCACGGCCACTGCAGGCCGCCGGTCGCCTCGAGCCGTGCCCACGACATGCCGGCGTGCATCGGTGAGAGCCGGCGCACCTCGTCCCAGACGTCCTCGTGGGAGTCGTAGGTCCAGTCGTGACCGAGCCGACGGGCGAGTTCGACGAGGATGTCGATGTCGTCGCGGGCGTCCCCGGGCGGATCGAGGGCCTTGCGCACCCGCTGCACGCGACGCTCGGAGTTCGTGACCGTCCCGTCGGACTCGCACCACGACGCCGAGCCGGGGAGCACGACGTCGGCGAGTTCGGCCGTGCCGGTGCGGTGGATGTCGAGCACCACCAGATGGTCGAGCCCGCTGAGCAGTTCGACCGCCCGGCTCACATCGGCCTCGGACTGCGCCGGGTTCTCGCCGACCACGAGCAGCGAACGGAGGCTGCCGTGCTCCATCGCGTCGAACATCTGGGTGAGGTTTCGTCCGGGTGTCGCCGGCACGGTGGCGCCCCACTCGGCCTCGAATGTCGCCCGGGCGACGTCGTCGTCGACGCGCTGGAATCCGGGCAGTCGGTCGGGCAGCGCTCCCATGTCACCGCCGCCCTGCACGTTGTTCTGCCCACGCAGCGGCGACAGCCCGGCGCCGTACCGGCCGACCTGGCCGGCGAGCAGCGCGAGGTTGCACAGCGACAGGACGTTGTCGACACCGTTGTGGTGTTCGGTGATCCCGAGCGTCCAACACAACTGCGCGGCGCGGGCGGTGGCGTAGGCATGGGCGAGCTCGCGGATCGCGTCGGGTGGGACGCCGGTGACCTCGCTGCCCCGTTCGAGCGTCCAGGGCTCGACCGCCGCGGCGTACTCGTCGAAGCCCGAGGTGGCCCGCTCGACGAAGTCGCGGTGGACCAGGCCGGCTCGGATGATCTCCCGCGCGATCGTGTTCGACAGCGCGATGTCCGTCCCCACCTCGAGACCGAGCCAACGGTCGGCGAACTGTGCGGTCTCGGTCCGGCGGGGGTCGACGACGAACAGCCTGGCGCCACCGCGCACGGCCCGCAGCACGTGGTGGAAGTAGATCGGGTGGGCGTTGCGGGCGTTCGAACCCCACATCACGATCACGTCGGCAGCTTGCACCTCCGCGTACGACGACGTCCCCCCTCCGGCGCCGAAGACCGTGGCCAGACCGACCACCGACGGGGCGTGTCAAGTGCGGTTGCAGCTGTCGATGTCGTTCGTGGCGAAGGCGACACGGGCGAGCTTCTGGGCGATGAAGTTCATCTCGTTCGTCGACTTCGAGCACGAGAAGACGCCGATTCCCGAACCGTCGTTCCGCTCCAGCGCCGTGCGGAACCCGGTCGTCGCACGATCGAGCGCCTCGTCCCAGGTCGCGGGACGCAGTGTGCCGCCGTCGCGGACCAACGGTCGGGTCAATCGGTCGAGAGGGCGGTACCGATGTCGCCGTGCTCCGGGCGCAGCCATGTCCCGACACTAACGCGACGGGGTGTCGGCGTCGGCGGAGCAGCAAGACGGGGCTCGAACAGGCCACGGGCGGCAAGCGATGGGAGAATGAAGTGTGCGTCTTCCCCGCGAGTTCGAACTGGAGGCCGATGCCCGGATGGCGCTCGCGCAGATCCTCGGGATCATGACCGACCAGGCGATGTCGGGCGATCCGAGTCGCTGGGACGTCGGCCGGCTGATGGAGGTGGAGGCCCGTCTCGGCATCACGCTCGGGGTCGACGACACCGGCCAGGGGTCGAACGAGTCGGCCGACGTGACGCTCGGGATCGACGACGCTGCCCTGCTCCTCGACGGGATGGCCTACACCGAGATCGCCTCCGCGGATCTGCCGTGGATCGACATGGTCCGCTGGACCGCCGACTTCGTCAGCACCGAGTTGCGCCGGCACTGGACCGACGACGAATGGTTGTCGATCGCCGCCACGTGACGCGTCGCGGGCGGCGCAGCGACCGGTACCGTCGGATCCGATGCGACGCCAGGAGAAAGCCGACCGGATCGGGGAGATCCTCGACGACCTGTACCCCGATCCGCCGATGCCGCTCGACCACACCGACGCCTACACGCTGCTCGTGGCCGTGGCGCTCTCGGCGCAGACCACCGACAAGAAGGTCAACCAGATCACTCCGGGCCTGTTCGCCGTGGCCGACACCCCCGAGAAGATGGCGGCGCTCGACCCCGACCAGATCCTGGAGTTGATCCGTGAGGTCGGCCTCGCTCCCACCAAGGCGAGGAACCTGTGGACCGCCGCCAACCAGATCGTCGACGCCGGCGGCGAGGTGATCGGCGACTGGGACTTCCTCGAGTCGCTCGCCGGGGTCGGCCACAAGACCGCCAGCGTCGTGATGTCGCATGCGTTCGGTGTGCCCGCGTTCCCGGTCGACACGCACATCCACCGCCTCGCCGCCCGCTGGGGCCTGTCCAACGGCTCCAACGTCGAGCGCACCGAGAAGGACCTCAAAGCGGTCTTTCCTCGCGACACCTGGAACGACCGGCACCTCCAGATGATCTGGTTCGGACGCGACTACTGCCCCGCGCAGCGCCACGACCTCACCGCCTGCCCGATCTGCTCGTTCGCTGCCAGCAAGAAGCGCATCGCCGAGGAGTCCGGCGTGCGCAAACCGCGCGCGAGTTGACCGGCCGCTCGATCGACGCGGATCGAGTGACCATTCGAGAAACCTGGAGCGCACCGGGGTCCGATCGACGGTACGGCGCGAGACTCCTGCCATGGGGAACCTGCATCCGCTGCCCGACGACTGGGCCGCGCAGCGAACGACGCTCCGACGCATCGCGACCCACGTGCTCGGTCAGAGCCGATTCCGCCACGACGGCCTCTTCGACCTGACCCCGCTCCCGGGCGGCTTCGGCACGCCGCCCGCCGGTGAACAGCGCGAACGGGTCCGGCTGGTCGGCGGTTCGCTGTTCGTCGAGCGGGTGATCGGCGACGACGTGGGTGGACTGACCGCCAGCACCGAGGTCGTCACCGTCGCGGCCAGCTCGATCGCGGAGCTGTGCAGTTTCATCGGCTTCGAGCCCGACCCCGGCTTCCGGGTCGGCAACGACACGCCGCCGCTCGGCGACCCCACCGAGATGCTGATCCTCGACGGCCTGTCGGCGCAGCTGCTGGGGGAGTGGTACCTGATCGGCCAGCGGGCGATCGACGAGATCGTCGCCTCGGTCCCCGACCCGCAGGCGTCGGTCGGTCGGCTCTGGCCGGAGCACTTCGACTACGGCATCGACCTCGCGGCCCGGCCCGGGGTGCGCTGCAACCTCGGCGCCGCCGCCGGCGACGGGTTCAGCGACGAACCGTACCTCTACGTCGGGCCGTGGGACGCCGCCCGGCCGGGCTCGGCCGACTACTGGAACGCCCCGTTCGGTGCCGTGCTCGGCTACGGCGAACTCGACGCCGCCACCGATCCTCTCGGACGCGCCATCGAGTTCCTCCTCGCAGGCATCACCCAGCTCCGATCGGGGTAGTCCCGAGTCGACCTGACCCCGTCGACCCGACACCACCGACGCAACCCCGACACGCCAGGAGACCTCATGCGCCCACATCCGATCGCCGACTGGAACGACCTCGACCTCGACACACCGACCGGTGTGCTGGTGTCGACCGTGGACCTGGTGGTGCTCCGCTGGGACGACGGCGATGATCCGGGCGACTCGGGGATCACGCCGCCCAGCACTCCGTCCTCTACGGACGATGCCTGCACCGTGGCGTCAAGCTCGCCGACGGTCACGTGTCCGGGCCGGACCTGATCTGTGGCGTGCACGGCTGGGACTACCGCCGGGACACCGGCATCTCGGCGTACAACAACGACGAGGCCCTGCACCGCTTCACCTCGTGGGTCGACGACGGTCAGCTGTTCGTCGACCTCGACGAGATCGAACAGTGGGAGACCGACAACCCGCAGCCGTACGACCGCAGCGTGTATCTCGGCGAGTTCGCCGATCCGCACGGCGCACCCGAGGAACCGTTCGTCGGCGAGATCCACGCCATGGCCACCGGGAGCACCGGTAGCCACGGACCGATGGCCGCGATGGGCGTGCCCCGCGACCAGCTCCCGACGTGGGACTCGATCCAGTTCGTGACCGCGCAACTCGCCACCAAGCCGAAGCTCGACGACGCCGACGTCGACACCGCCACGGTGATCGGCCCGAACGCCGAGAAGCCGCTGCGGCTCGACATTCCGCTCTTCGTCACCGACATGAGCTTCGGCGCCCTGTCGGAGGAGGCCAAGGTGGCGCTGGCGAAGGGCGCCGAACTCGCCGGCACCGGGATCTGTTCGGGCGAGGGCGGCATGCTCCCCGACGAGCAGGCAGCCAACAGCCGCTACCTCTACGAACTCGCCTCCGGCAAGTTCGGCTGGTCGCTCGACAAGGTCCGCGACGTGCAGGCGTTCCACTTCAAGCTCGGCCAGGGCGCGAAGACCGGCACCGGAGGGCATCTCCCCGGCACGAAGGTGACCGCGAAGATCGCCGAGGTGCGCGGCCTCGCCGAGGGGGAGGACGCGGTGTCGCCCGCCACGTTCCCCGATCTGACCACCGTCGACGACTTCGCCGCCGTTGCCCGCGACGTCCGCGCGGCCAGCGGTGGCATCCCGATCGGCGTGAAGCTCTCGGCCCAGCACGTCGAGCGTGACATCGACGCCGCCCTCGCCATCGGGGTCGACTACATCATCCTCGACGGGCGTGGCGGTGGCACCGGCGCCGCGCCGCTGCTGTTCCGCGACAACATCTCGGTTCCCACGATCCCCGCGCTGGCCCGGGCGCGCCGCCACCTCGACCAGCTCGGGCGCAGCGACATCACGCTCGTGATCACCGGTGGGCTCCGCACGCCCGCCGACTTCGCGAAGGCGCTCGCCCTCGGCGCCGACGCGGTCGCGATCGGCAACTCGGCGATCCAGGCGATCGGCTGCCTCGGCATGCGTGCGTGCAACACCGACAACTGTCCGGTCGGCATCGCCACCCAGAAGCCGGGCCTGCGATCACGCCTGGTGGTCGACGAGTCCGCCCGGCGCCTCGAACAGTTCCTCACCTCGACGGTGCACCTGATGGCCGTGCTGGCCCGTGCGTGCGGTCACGACCGGCTCGACCAGTTCGACGTCGACGACCTCACCACCTTCGATCGCGAGATGGCACACCTGACCGGCATCCACTACGGCGGCGTCGCCCTCTGAACCCCTCCCGACGCCACTGCGGTCCCGGGGTCGCCTCACTCGATGCCGGCTGCGATCACCTGCTCGAACGACTTCGTGTACCCGAAGCGGCGGAGCAGGAACGGCGTGAGCTTCGGGAACATGTTGGCGATCACCACGAGCGGACGGACCGGTGGCGTGTTCACGAGGACCTCCGACCGGTTCCTCCGGATGCAGTCGACGGTGACGGCGGCGACCTTCTCCGGCGTCGAGCTGCCGGCGATCCGAGGTGCATGCACCCCCTGCTGCTCCCAGCGGTCGTACATCCCGGTGTCGGTGACGAACCCCGGGCACACCACCGAGAAACCGACCGGCGACCGTTCGTACTCGGCTCGAAGTGCGTTGGTGAAGCCGACCAGGCCGTGCTTGCTGGCGCAGTACGAGGTGCCGTAGGCCACGCCGACCTTGCCGGCGCCCGAGGCGATGTTCACGACGTGGCCGCGCTTGCGCTCGAGCATGCCGGGCACGACGGCGCGCGTCAGCAGGATCGGTGCCTCGAGGTTGATCGCCAGCGTCTCGGTGAAGTCGGTCTCGGGTGCGGTCTCGAATCGGCTGATCCGCTCGATACCCGCATTGTTGACGAGGATGTCGACCGGGCCCAGCTCCGCCTCGGTCCGGGCGATCAGGGTGGCACGATCCTTCGCGTCAGCGACGTCGCACACGGTGGCGATCGCTCGAACGCCGAGCGCCTCCATCTGCTGACGTACCCCTTCGAGTTCGTCCTCCGAGCGGGCGGCGAGCGACAGGTTCACCCCCTCGTCGGCCAGTGCTGTCGCGATGTGGACACCGATGCCTCGCGATGCGCCGGTGATGATGGCGGTGGTGCCGCGCAGGTCCTTCATGTCGTTCCCCAGTCTCCTCAGGCGCCGGTGTAGTTCGGGGGTCGCTTCTCGAGGAACGCCTGTACTCCCTCGCGATGGTCGGCGGTGCGGAACAGCTCGCCGAGCGTGGAACCGACCCAGCGGCCCAGCTCGTCCCAGTCGGGATCGAGCGCCTCGCGGAGGCCCCGCTTGAGTGCCTGCACGGCGAGCGGTGGGTTGTCGGCGATCGTCGTCGCCACCTCGAGGGCCGTGGGGAGCAGGTCGCCGTGGGGCACGACGCGGGACACCAGCCGCAGGTCGCGCGCTTCGGCGGCATCGATGATCCGGCCGGTGTAGAGCAGCTCGGCAGCGTGCTCGCGACCGACGAGCTCGACGAGGCGGGCGAGACCGGCCACGTCGCAGCAGAGACCGCGTTTGACGAACAGCTCGCCGAAGCGGGCGTGCTCGGAGGCGATGCGGATGTCGGCCATCAGCGCCAGCTCCATGCCCCAGCCGACGGCCGCGCCGTTCACCGCCGCCACGATCGGCACGTCGGTGCGCAGGAGCACGCCGGCGGCCGGGGTGAGCCGTGGCGTGCGATCGGCGCTGCTCAACTCGCTGTTCGCAGCGACCATCACCTGCTTGACGTCGTCACCGGAGCAGAACGCCGGATCTCGGCCGGTGATCACCAGGCAGCGCGCCGTGGTCGTCTCGACCGCGTCGGCCAACTCGGCATAGGTGGTGAAGGTCAGGGCATTGCGCGCCTCGGGCCGGTCGATCGTGATCACGCCGACGTGACCGTGTCCCGCGCTGTCGATCTCGGTGTAGTCGATCTCGGTGTAGTCGTCGTGTTCCCCCACGGCGCCAGCCTTCCACGTCGCAGGGGTGGGCCGTCGGGCCGGGCGGACTCTTGACGATCGATCACCTCACTCTCACCTTCCTCTGACCCGACGAACCCAGCATGATCCCCATGGATCCGCTGTTCACACCCCCTGCTTCGCCGCCTGTCTCGCCGCCGCTGCGTCCGGCCGAGCCGTCCGCCACGTGGACCCCGCCGACGCTCGCGCCGCCATCACCGCATCGCCGTCGTCTGCGAGTCCGGAGCCGGCGAAGGGGAACGGGCGCGCCCGCTTCGGTGCCGGCCTCGTCGTCGGCGCCGCGGTCACGGCGGCCGCGCTCGGTGGTTACGTCGCCGGCCAGAACGGCACCAGCACCGAGCCCACGACCGCAGCACCGGCCGTCGCTGCACAGACGGTGGCGGTCGAGACCGGATCGATCAGCGACCTCGTGCAGGCCGTGCGGCCGAGCGTCGTGTCGGTCCACCAGTCGGTCACCCAGTCCGGCACCGGGCTCCAGGGACGGGCCGCCGGCACCGGGTTCGTGCTCACCGCAGACGGCTACATCGTCAGCAACAACCACGTCGTCGCCGAGGGTGACGACACGACGGTCACGTTCGCCGACGGCACGTCCGAGGACGCGGTCATCGTGGCGGCCGACCCCAGCCGCGACCTCGCGGTGTTGAAGGTCGATCGCACCGACCTCCAGCCGCTGGCCGTCGGCAACTCCGACGATCTCCGCATCGGCGACCAGCTGGTCGCGGTCGGCTACGCGCTCGACCTCGACGGCGAGCCGTCGGTCACCGCAGGCATCCTGTCGGCCAAGGAGCGCACGATCACCTCCGAGGACGCCGTCCAGCTCGTCAACCTGCTGCAGACCGACACTGCGATCAACCCGGGCAACTCGGGTGGGCCGCTGCTCAACATGAACGGCGAAGTGGTCGGCATCAACACCGCCATCGCGGGCCAGGCCCAGAACATCGGCTTCGCGATCGCGATCACCCCGGTGATGGACGTGATCGACTCCCTGCAGGCCGGCACGGTGCCCGATCGTGCGCTGATGGGTGTCACCACGCAGCCGGCAGCTGATCAGCAGGGCGCCGAGATCGTCGAGATCGCGCCGGAATCCGGGGCCGCCGACAGCACGTTGCGCGTCGGTGACGTGATCACGGCCGTCGACGGCGACGACATCACGGATCCGTCCTCGCTCGGCGCGGCGATCGCCAGGTACCAGCCCGGCGACACGGTCACCGTCAGCGTCGACCGCAACGGCCAGACCACCGAGGCCACCGTCACCCTCGGCACCCGCCCCACCTGACCCCCGTCACGTCCCCACCCCCCAAGAAACCCCCGAAATCTGCCTGGATCTGCGCGCTGGGCGCGCAGATCCAGGCATTTTCGGATGGAGCGGGTGGGGGTGGCGGGTCAGCGGAACTCGAGGCCGGTGAACTCGCCGGAGTTGCGCCAGGCGTCGATGTACTGGAAGTAGGCCACGGGGCCCTCGGGGAAGCCCATCGAGTTGAGGGTGCCGCGGCGCCCGGTGGGCTGGCCCTCGTTGTTGTAGTAGCCGGGGGTGCAGTCCGGTGAGTTCGTCATCCGGGCGACCGCACCCGCTTCCAACCGCTCGACCCATGCCTGCTCGGCGGCCTCGGTGACCTCGACCTCCGAGGCGTCGACGTCGAGGGCGTGGGCGATGATCGTGGCGATCGTCTGACCGGCCTCGGTCAGGTTGTGCGGGATGTTCGAGATCAGGTTGGCGCCCTGCGTCGGGCCGACGACGAACAGGTTCGGGAAGCCGTGGACGTGGATGCCGTGCAGCGTCTGCATCCCGTCGGCCCAGTGCTCCGACAGCTTCTCGCCGTCGCGCCCGACCGCGTCGAACCCGGCCCGCCGGGCGTACTCGGTGCCCACCTCGAAGCCCGACGCGTAGATCAGGCAGTCGAGCTCGTAGTGCTCGCCGTTGGCCCACACCCCGGTGGCGTCGATCCGCTCGACGCCCTTGCCGTCGGTGTCGATCAGGTGCGTCCCGGGCTCGTTGTAGGCGTCGAGGTACTCGTCGTGGAAACACGGCCGCTTGCACAGCTGGCGATACCACGGCTTCAGGGCCTCGGCGGTCTCCCGATCCTGCACGAGCGCATCGACCCGGGCGCGGATCTCCGTCATCTTCTCGTCGTCGGAGTCCTCGTACGCCTTGATGAAGTTCTCCCGGTTGAACTCCTTGCCACTCGACATCACCTTGTCGCGGATCCGCTTGCTGATGTCGGTCCAGCCGTCCATCACCAGGTCCTCGTCGGCGAAGCCGCCGGTCTGCAGCGTGGTGAAGTTCATCAACCACTTCGCCTGCCAACCCGGCTCCAACGTCCGGAACCAGTCCGGATCGATCGGGTGGTTGTCGCGCACGTCGATCGACGACGGCGTGCGCTGGAACACGAACAGCTCCCGGCACGCCCGGGCGAGGTGCGGGATGCACTGCACGGCGGTGGCGCCGGTACCGATGATCCCGACGCGCTTGTCGCCGAGCCGGTCGAGCGGCGCACCGGCCGGGTCACCGCCGGTGTACTCGTAGTCCCACCGGCTGGTGTGGAAGCTGTGGCCCTCGTAGGTCTCGATGCCGGGGATGCCCGGCAGCTTCGGACGGTGCAGTGGGCCGGTGCCCATCGCGACGAACTGTCGCGCGCATCTCGTCGCCCCGGTTGGTGCGGATGATCCATCGCTTCGCGTCGTCGTCCCACTCGAGGCCGGTGACCTCGGTCGACAGGCACGCGTCGTCGTAGAGGTCGAAGTGGTTCGCGATCCGTCGGCAGTGGTCGAGGATCTCCGGCGCGTGGGTGTACTTCTCGCTCGGCATGTGCCCGGTCTCCTCGAGCAGCGGGAGGTACACGAATGCCGCCGTGTCGCACTGGGCGCCGGGATAGCGGTTCCAGTACCAGGTGCCGCCGACATCGCCGCCCTTCTCGATGATGCGCACGCTGTCGATCCCGGCCTGCTTCAGGCGGGCGCCGGTGACCAGCCCGGCGAATCCGCCGCCGATGAACGCCACGGTCACCTCGTCGAACAGCGGTTCGCGGGGCACCGGCGCCACGTACGGGTCGTCGAGGTAGTGGGCGAACGTCCCGACCGGCTCGATGTACTGCTCGCTGCCATCGGGTCGCAGCCGCTTGTCCCGCTCGGCCCGGTACTTCGCCCGCAGCGCCTCGGCGTCGATCCCCGTCGTGGTCATGCCCGAACGGTACCGAGTCTCACATCTGAGGTCAGACTCCAGATGTGACACCACATCTGGGAGGATGGGGGAGTGCAGGTCGCGTTGGCGCTGTCGCCGGGGGTGTCGGCGGACGAGTGTGAGGCGTTCACGCTCGTGTTCGACCAGCTCCACACCGCTCGGCTCGTCGGGGTCGGGGAGCATCTCGGCCACGTCGACGGCCCGGGCGGGGGCACGCACGTCGATGCCGTGTTCGACGACGTACCGCACCCCGACGTGGTCCTGGTTCCGGGTGGGCTCGGGTGCGCACGAACCGCCTGCGACGAGCCGCTGTTGGCGTGGTTGCGCCTCGTGGCCCCGCGGTGCAGCTGGATGGCGGCGAGCTCCACCGGCACCGTCGTGGTCGCCGCCGCCGGCCTGCTCGACGAGCACGAGGCCGCCACCCACTGGCTCGCCTCGCCGCTGCTGGAGGCGTACGGGTCGGCGGCATCGAAGCAACGCATCGTCGAAGTCGGCAACATCATCACCTGCGAAGGCCAGATCACCGCGATGCACGTCGCGCTGCTCGTCACGCTGCGGCTGGCGGGGCCCGAGGCGGTCGCTCAGGTCCGCTCCGCCCTCGCCCGACGCGACTCGCCGGCACCGGTCGGCCGCTCACCCTGGCAGCGTTGGCGTCACGAGCGCGCTCGTCGCAGCGTTGGCCCCGGCCGACCGCGCAACCCGGAACTCGTCGCCCCCGACGAGATCGAGTTCGATCCCGTCACCCGCATCCGTTGAGCTCGAACGCGTCACGTCGCCGACGGTGCTGGGCGAGACCGACGTCGCTGAGCGAACTGGACGGTGATCGGCGACACGATGTGCCGAAAGTGCCTGGTGGCGACGGTGCGACCGGCCGCACAATGACACCATGAACGAGGACGACATCGTCGAGCCTGCACCGACGGACACGATCGTGCACCGGTTCCGTGCCCGAGCGGCTCGGCAGCCCCGGCGCACGGCGATGCGTCACATGGTCGCCGGCCGCTGGGCGACCGTGACGTGGTCGGAGTACGCGACTGCGGTCGACGAGACCGCGGTCGGGCTGATGGCGCTGGGCATCGAGCCCGGCGACCGCGTGGGACTCCTGGCGGGCAACCGGCCCGAGTGGCACATCGCCGACCTGGCGATCATGTCGGCCGGTGCGATCACGGTGCCGGTGTATCCGACCAGTTCGTCGTCCCAGGTCGCCTACGTCCTCGACAACTCCGACGCCAAGGTCTGTTTCGTCGACGACACCGACCAGCTGGCGAAGGTGCTGCTCCACCTGGGCAACCTGCCGAGCCTCGAGCGCATCGTCATGATCGCCGGCGCCGACGGGCTGGACCGGTCCGGGCTGCTGATCACCCTGGCCGACCTCCGCTCACGCGTGGGCTCGACGAGTGTGCTCGACGAGCGGGTCGAGGCGCTCCGGGCCGACGACCTCGCCACGCTCGTCTACACGAGCGGAACCACCGGGCCCCCCAAGGGGGTGAGCATCACGCATCGCAACATCACCTGGACGATCGACTCGGTGAACTCGATCGTCGGACTCGTCCACACCGACCGCATGCTGTCGTACCTCCCGCTCAGCCACATCGCCGAACGCGTCACCAGCCACTTCGGGATGATCGAGGCCGGCGGCGAGACCTGGTTCGCACAGAGCCTCGCCACGGTCGCCGACGATCTCCGGGTGTGCCGGCCCACGATCTTCATGGCGGTGCCGCGCGTGTGGCAGAAGCTCCACGACGCGATCATCGAGCAACTCGACGCAAAGCCGATCCACCTCGGTGGCCCGCTCGATCGGCTGATCGCCGCAGACACCGACCCCGATCAGCAGGCGCGGTCGCCTCGAACCCTCGCCATCCACGTTGCGGCGATCGCCGCGAGCCAGACGCTCGGGCGAACGGTGCGCCGGCACCTCGGCCTCGATCGCGCTCGTCTCGTCGTGTCGGCCGCCGCCCCGATCCACCCCGATCTCGTCCGTTGGTTCCACGGCCTCGGGCTGCCGATCGCGGAGGTCTACGGCCAGACCGAGGACTGCGGTCCGGCCACGCTCAACCCGCCCGGCGCGATCCGGATCGGCTCCGTCGGCCGGCCGATCCCCGGCCTCGAGGTGCGCGTTGCAGGTGACGGAGAACTGCTCGTGCGCGGCGGCAGCGTGTGCGCCGGCTACTTCCAGATGCCGGAGGCGACCGCCGAACTGATCGACGGCGCCGGGTGGATGGCGACCGGCGATCTCGGCCGCATCGACGACGACGGCTACGTGTGGCTCACGGGCCGCAAGAAGGACCTGATCATCAACGCCGCCGGCAAGAACATCGCCCCGTCGGAGATCGAGGCCCGCCTCTCGATGGAGAAGCTCGTCGGCCAGGCAGTGGTGATCGGCGACGGTCGCCGCTACCTCACCGCGTTGCTCACGCTCGACGCCGACGCCGCAGCGGAATGGGCCGAGCACCACGGCGCCGCGAGCGACATCGCCGACCTGATCGGCGATCCCCGGATCCGGGAGGAGATCGCGGCCGCTGTCGAACGCGTGAACCAGGAGCATGCTCCGGTCGAACAGCTCAAGTACTGGCGTCTCCTGCCCACCCCGCTCACCGTCGAGGGCGGCGAACTCACCCCGACCTACAAGGTCAAGCGGGCCGTCGTCGCCGAACGCTACGCCGACCTGATCGAGACGATGTACGCCACCTGAATGAGACATGGGGTCTGACCCCATGTCTCATTCGGTGTAGGAAGGGTGCATGATTCGCCACGTCGTCGTGTTCCGTTGGAACGACACCGTCACCGACCGCTCGCTCACCGCCACCGCAGCCGCGCTCGATGCCCTCCCGGACGCCATCGCCGAGATCGCCGAGTACCGCCACGGCCCCGACCTCGGGCTCACTCCGGCCAACTACGACTACGCGGTCGTCGGCGACTTCGCGTCAGCCGACGACTACCTCGTCTACCGCGATCACCCGGAACACCAGCGGTTCATCGCCGAGCACATCACGGGTCGGGTGGCGGATCGGGCGGCGTTGCAGTTCGAGTTCTGACCTTCAGCCGGCGCGGTGAGGCGGTCGGCGACCCGTCCGCCCGCGACGCCAGGTCAGGGGGGTTGCGCCGCAGCTGGTGTCGCCAGAACCCGAGCACGGCCAGACCCACCGGGATGATCAGGAGCCAGGTGAGGATCCGGAAGATCAGGATCGCCGCGGTGATCTGGTTGACCCATTCCTGGCCGGCGGCCGCGGTGAGCATGCCGATGTAGGCGATCTCGCTCACCCCGGCGTCGCCGGCCGTGATCGGGAACACGGTGAGGCCCTGCACGAGTGCGAACACCACGAACACCTGCGTCCACGGCAACACGTCGTCGTCGACGCCGATGAATCGCAGGGTCATCAGCAACAGGGCGAACTTGGTGGCGGCGGTGAGCATCGTGGCCCAACTCGCAACGAGCCAGCGGTCGTGGAGCGTGCCGACCGCATCGGCTCGGGCCGACACCATCCGCGCCGTGAGGTCGGCCGGCTCGGGTTTGCGCAGCATCCGCAGCACACGCGCCCAGATCGGCTCGATCAGCCGCCCGGCCTGCTCGGTGCGCTTCTCCGAACCGAGCACCACCGAGAGGACGGCGACGCCGAGGCCGACCAGCAGGCAGATCACCACGACCGTGCGCAAGGTGCCGCTGATCGGTGCGTCGGAGATCACCAGCCCGATCGCCGCGATCACCGGGAGCGCCAGCTTGACCCCGATGCTGAAGATGCCACCGGCAGCCACCGCGAGCGTCGCCTCACCGGTGGTGCGTCCCCACGAGGTGAGCATCTGGTAGCGGATCGGCAGGTCGCTCGGGCCCGGGACCACCGAGGTGATCGACGCCGGTCCGAGAAATGCCACCACGCCGTGGCGCACCGCGAGGCCCGGCACGAGCGACGCCGTCAGCAGACCCTGTGCACCGATCCACAACAGCCACATGCTGCCCAGCGACAGCAGCTCGGCATCGTTGAGCGAGCCGAGGGCGGAGCGGATCTCGGCGAGATCGAGATCGTCGAAGGTCCGGGCGAGCACCCAGAACGACAGCACCAGTGCGGCGACGACGAACACGACCCGCATGACGATCTTGCGGACGCTGCGCGGCGGCGACGGCGGCAGCGCGTCCTCGGACAGGGCGGCGTCAGTGGTGACGGCATCGCTCGCCGGGGTTGCCCGGGTCGAGTCGTCCGGTCGGGGATCGGTGGCGTCAGTCATCGGCGGGTCCGATACTGGCGCGGACGAGGTCGGCAACGTGGGATCGTGCGGCCAGTACCGGCGCCAGCAGCCCGACACGGTCGCGCACCCGGACCCGTCCGACCAGTGTCCGCACCTCCCGTACCAGCGGAGCCCACACCAGCAGCGCGACACCGCCGAGGACCGCCACGGCGACGCCCCAGGCCACAGCTCCCCACCCGTCGCCGAGCACGGCGCCCGCCAGCGTCCAGGTCGCAAGCGCGGTCACGAGCCCGAGGAGCAGGCGGACGGTTCCCTTGGTGGCCGTCGAGCGCACGAGGCCGGTGCCGATCGTGACCAGGAGCACCGCGGGGAGATGGATCAGCGTGGCCGCGACCACCACCGAGCCGGCGAGCAGCAACACCAGCAGCGACAGCGCGAGGCGGGCGAACGGTTGGCGGCGAGGCGTCAGCTGTTCGCTGGTGATGCCGATCAGCTCCAGGCGCGTCGCGAACACCCGGTACGCGTCGATCACCGAACGGCGCAGGTCGGCGGGCTCCGCGGCGATCCTGCGGGCGACCACCTCGGTGTCGGCGAACGACGGCTCCCGACGGTCCGGACCGCTCGTGCCTGCGATCCGTGCCGCGGCGCGCAGCACCTCGCGTTCCTCGACGTCGGCGAAGCCGGGTGACACCGCCTGCAACGACGCGGTGATCTCCTCGGTCAACGCCCGGGCGTCGTCGCGATCGGGTTCGCCGTCGGGTCGGAGCCCGCGACCGCGGTAGTCGGCCACCACGATCGGCTCGCCGAACATCACCGCGACCCGGCTGCGGGTCTCGACCTTGCTCTCGTATGCCATCCCGATCGGCACCACGACCAGATCGGGCGCCGTCGGAAGTGCGCCGAGCGCAATGCGAGCTGCGCCCGACTTCACCCGATCGAGCCCTGCCCGGTCGCCGGTGGTCCCCTCCGGGAAGATGGCGACCGTCGCACCCTGCGCGAGCTCGCGGTGGCAGGCGTCGAACACCGACGTGTTCCTGCTCGTGGCGTCGCCGTCACCGCTGCGGTACACCGGCAGCACACCAGCGAGGCCGAGGAACGGCCGAGCGACCGCCACGTTCCACAATGCCGCCTTGGCGAGGAATCGCGGGAGCCGCCCGAGCACCGACGCGACCACCACGGGATCGACGAAACCGTTGCCGTGGTTCGCCACGACCAGAACGGGCCGATCGGTCGGCAGGTGGTGGCGCCACGCCACGTCGACGGACCGGTGGAACGCGAGCACGAGGCCCGCCGCGAGCAGACCGATCGAGCGGTCGGTGAACCGCCGGAACATCCGGGGAGCATGGTCGGGGGATGCGGCGGCGTACGCGGCGTCGACCCAGGCGAGCGCCAGCACGGCGGTCAGCGCATGCCAGAGCCCGTGGGGCTGCAGCCAGGACCCGTCGTCGCACACCGGGCTGTCGGGCCTGCCGAGGAGCCACGCGACGATCGCGACCGCGCCGAGCACGAGCAGCGCCGGCGACCACACCCCGGGCAGGCCCCGGTGCCGGGCGACGAGCGATGCGACCACGATCGCCGCGACCGCCACGGCCACCGTTGCGTTCGTGGTTTCCGGTGCGATCGCCCACAGCGCCGAGGCCGCGGCGACGCCGGCGACGAGGCCGATCAGCGATCCACGGTCGCTCGCTCCGACCAGACGTCCGAGGTGCCAGCCGGCGACGAACCCGAGTGCGCCGATCAGGGGTACGTCGTGCAGGTACTGCGACAGGTCGCTCGCAGCGCCGTGGTAGAGCCAGCTGCCGACACCTTCCGCGGCGACGACGAACGCGAACGCGTACACCGCGGCCGGAAGCCGGCGTCGGGCGACCTCCCACGCGAGCACCACGCCGATGGCCACGTAGGCGAGCGACGTCCAGGCGTTGACGTCCTGCTCGAGGAACCAGTCGTCGCGTTGTTCGCAGTCGGCGGTGGCTGACATCGACGGTCAGCTCACGAGGTGGTGGACCCGATCCCGGTCGACCACGCGTCGCGCAGCGTGTCGCGTCGTCGGTCGACGTCGAGGAACTGGGCGATCATGCCGCCGACGGCGAGCGCGAGATAGATCGCGTACCACCACCAGTCGTCGGCCAGTGCCTCGGTGGTCTGGGCGGAGTCGAAGTCGCCCAGCTCGGTGACGCCGAACAGCAGCATCAGCCCGGCGACGATCGCTGCCGCCCCGGCGAACGCGGTCAGGACGGTCAACAGCACCATCGGCAGGTCACCGATCAGCGCGACGAAGGCCAGGACGAGCGCGACGGTGACGCCGGCGAGCACGATCACCCAGTTCCACGTGACCCCGAGCGCGACCATCAACGACGTGCCGAGCGCGAAGCCGATCGCCAGCATGCCGAGCACGACCGCCACCTCGTAGTACAGGTACGCGAGCAGGCCGAACACCACCGCCACGGCGAAACCGACGATCCAGCCCATCGCCGTCGCGAGGAAGCCGGCGTCGGTCGCCACGATGCCCGCCCCGAGCATGAACCCGGCGAAGGCACCCCACAGCGGGATGATGATCCGCATCGCCAGGTAGCCACGGAAGCAGAAGACCGCGCCGGTGAGGATGGCGATCAGGCCCACCACGATGTCGTTCATCGTTCCACTCTTGCAGAGCGACGACGATGGCGCCGACACCTCGCAGGTGCGAGAATCCACCCATGACCTCCTCCCCGTCGCCGATGACCGTCCTGCTGTGCACCGACGGCTCCGAGCTCGCACTCACCGCGATCCGCGAGGGTCTCGCGCTCCTCGCTCCTGCCGAGCGGACGGTGCTGCTGACCGTGGCCGCCTCGGTCGATCCGACGCTCGTCACCGGTACGGGCTTCGCCGGCGGGGTGATGTCGTTCGACGAGAAGAACGACCTGATCGAAGTGCAACGGGAGAGCGCTCAGCGCATCCTCGACGACACCGTTGCCGATCTCGGGCTGGTCGATGCGGAGACGATCGTGAGGTTCGGCGATGCCGGACACACGATCTGCGATCTCGCCGCCGAACTGCCGGCGAGCGTCGTCGTGATCGGTACCCACGGGCGAAGTGGGCTGCGTCGCGCCGTGATCGGTTCGACATCTGATCACGTCGTTCGGCATGCGGTGTGTCCGGTGCTGGTCCAACAGTCGCAGGGTTGACCCACCCGGCCCCGGGCGGGTTACGTTCTGCTCGCTGATTTCGACTCACGGAGGTCACCATGCCCAAGGGAAAGCCCAACATCCTGGTGATCTGGGGTGACGACATCGGCATCTCCAACCTGTCGTGTTACAGCGATGGGCTGATGGGGTACCGGACCCCGAACATCGACCGGATCGCGGCCGAAGGCGTCCGGTTCACCGACTACTACGGCGAGCAGAGCTGCACGGCCGGACGGGCGGCGTTCATCACCGGCCAGAACCCGTACCGCACCGGCCTCACCAAGGTCGGCATGCCCGGCGCCGACATCGGTCTGCGCGCGCCGGACCCGACGATCGCCACCGCCCTCAAGGCGCAGGGCTACGCCACCGGCCAGTTCGGCAAGAACCACCTCGGCGACAAGGACGAGTTCCTGCCGACGATGCACGGCTTCGACGAGTTCTTCGGGAACCTGTACCACCTCAACGCCGAGGAGGAGCCCGAACAGGACGACTATCCGAGCGAGGAGGAGTTCCCCGACTTCCGCACGAACTTCGGCCCCCGTGGTGTGATCCACTCGTGGGCGAACGGCGACGGCACCCAGCGCATCGAGGACACCGGACCGCTCACCCGTGAGCGCATGAAGACCGTCGACGAGGAGATCCTGCCCGAGGCGCTCCGGTTCATGGGCGACGCCAAGGCCGACGACACGCCCTTCTTCGTGTGGTTCAACACGACCCACATGCACTTCCGCACCCACATCAAGGACGGCAGCCGGGGCAAGGCCGGCCGGTGGCAGTCCGAGTACCACGACGTGATGTGCGACCACGACGAGCTCGTCGGCCGGATCCTCGACTGGCTCGACGAACAGGGTCTCGCAGACGACACGATCGTGATGTACTCGACCGACAACGGTCCGCACATGAACACCTGGCCCGACGCCGGGATGACGCCGTTCCGCAACGAGAAGAACTCGAACTGGGAGGGCGCCTACCGGGTGCCGGCGATGGTGCGCTGGCCCGGCCACATCCCCGCCGGCGAGGTGCTCAACGGCATCGTCAGCCACAACGACTGGTTCGTGACGTTCCTGTCGGCGGCGGGCGATCCGGACATCCAGGACGAGCTGCGGGCCGGGTGCGACCTGAACGGCACCACGTACAAGGTGCACCTCGACGGCTTCAACCAGCTCGACTACATCACCGGTGCCAGCGACACGAGCCCGCGGCAGCACTTCTTCTACGTGTCCGACGACGGCGATCTCACGGCGCTGCGCTACGACAACTGGAAGGTCGTGTTCCTGGAGCAGCGGGCGGTCGGCACGCTCAGGGTCTGGGCCGAGCCGTACACCGAGCTGCGCGTGCCGAAGATCTTCAACCTGCGCACCGACCCGTACGAGCGAGCCGACATCACGTCGAACACGTACTACGACTGGCTGCTCGACCGCGCCTGGGTGCTGGTCCCGGCCCAGACCTACGTTGCGAGGATGCTCGGCACCCTGGCCGAGTTCCCGCCCCGCCAGGAACCTGCGAGCTTCAACATCGAGAACGTGCTCGCCAAACTGCAGGCCGGGGTCTCGAGCGCGTGATCGAACTCCCGGCGGGCACGTTCCGCATGGGCTCCGACGACCACTACCCGGAGGAGGCGCCGACGCACCTGGTCCGCGTCGACGCGTTCGAGATCAGCGCGACCACGGTCACGAACGAGCAGTTCGCGGCGTTCGTCGACGGCACCGGCTACGTCACTGTCGCCGAGCGTCCGCTCGATCCGGCCGACTTCCCCGGCGCGCCGCTCGAGAACCTTCTCGCCGGGTCGCTCGTGTTCACGATGACGCCCGGCCCGGTCGACCTCCGCCACCTCAGCCAGTGGTGGACATGGACCCCGGGGGCGTCGTGGCGTCGTCCCGAGGGTCCGCGTTCGTCGATCGAGGATCGAGCCGACCATCCCGTGGTCCACGTCGCGTTCGAGGACGCGGAGGCATACGCGGCCTGGGCGGGGGAGGAGCTGCCGACCGAAGCCGAGTGGGAGTACGCGGCGCGCGGCGGGGAGGACGGCCGCGCCTTCACCTGGGGTGACGAGGCGGTGCCCGGCGGTCGATTCCTCGCCAACTTCTGGCAGGGCGACTTCCCGTGGCGCAACAGCGAGGCCGACGGCTTCGCCGGCACGGCTCCGGTCGGATCGTTCCCGCCGAACGGGTTCGGCCTGCACGACATGGCCGGCAACGTCTGGGAGTGGACCACCGACTGGTACTCGGACCGGCATCCGGCTGCGCAGCGACAAGCCCTGCTGCGTGCCGTCCAATCCCCGCGGTCCCGACGTCGAGGCGAGCTACGACCCGCCGCAGCCCCAGTTCCGCATCCCCCGCAAGGTGATCAAGGGCGGATCGTTCCTGTGCGCCGACAACTACTGTCAGCGCTATCGCCCCGCCGCCCGCCGCCCCCAGATGATCGACACCGGCATGAGCCACATCGGATTCCGAACGATCCGGCGCCCCGGCCCCTCGGCGCGCGCTGAGGCGGCTCCGGATGGTCCCGATGAGTGACGACCGTCGGCTGCCGTCGTGGAACGACGGGCCGACCCGCGACGCGCTGATCGGGTTCGTCGACGCTGCCGATTCGCTCCCGGTCGAGGACCGTGTCGCCGTGTTCGACAACGACGGCACCCTGTGGTGCGAGAAGCCGAACTACCCGCAGCTGCTGTTCATGCTCGACGAACTCGGCCGGGCCGCAGCTGCCGATCCGGCCCTTGCCGCGCGTGAGGAGTACCGGGCGCTGATCGATGGTGACGTCGACGCGCAGGCTGCGATCGGACTCGAACGGATCGCGTTCGCGCTGCTCGAACTGTGCGCCGGTATCTCGCCGGAGGAGTTCAACGCTCGCGTCGTGTCGTTCTTCGACCGCAGTCGCCACCCCGATCGTGGCGTTCCCTTCCTCGACCTGCGGTACCAGCCGATGCTCGAGCTCCTCGACGAGCTGCGCTCCCATCGGTTCGACGTGTTCATCGTCACCGGCGGCGGGGCGGAGTTCGTCCGAGCGATCAGCCGATCGTTCTACGACGTGCCGCCCGATGCCGTGGTCGGATCGCTCGTGGGCTACGACGTCGCCCGCGACGAGGCCGGTCGCCCGACGCTGCGTCGCACCACCGACCTGTTCGGCGAGGTCAACGAGGGCGCACCCAAGGTCGCCAACATCCAGCTGCAGCTCGGACGGCGTCCGATCTTCGCCGCAGGGAACTCGCCCGGCGATGCCGAGATGCTCGAGTACGCCGTCGCCGGCGACGGGCCGTCGATGGCGCTGCTCGTCGACCACGACGACGCCGAACGGGAGTACGCGTACGAGGGACGAGCCGGATCGTTCGAGACGGATGGATCGTTGGAGGAGATCGCTCGCGATCTCGGGATCACGGTCGTCAGCATGCGGTCCGACTGGGCCTCGGTCTTTCCATCAACGACTCCATGAACGCCATCGACACCGTCAGCTCCCCGGTCCGGTCCTGGTGGAACCGCGTGAAGCCATCGAGCGCTGCGGAGCTTCGTTCCGAGGCCGTGGCGGGGAGTTCGGTGGCGATCGGAAGTGTGCCCGACGGCATGGCCGCGAGCGTGCTCGCCGGGGTCAACCCGGTGTACGGCCTGTACGCGTCGTTCGCCGGCCCGCTCGTCGGTGGTCTGTCGAGCAGCACGCAGCGGATGATCGTGACCACCACGGGCGCGGCAGCACTGGCCGCGGGATCGGCGCTGTCGGGGGTCAGCCCGGCCGATCGGCCGGGGGCGCTGTTCCTCCTCACGGTCGTCGCCGGCGTGGCGATGCTGCTCGCCGGTGTCCTCAAGCTCGGCCGTTACACACGGTTCGTGTCGCAATCGGTGATGACCGGCTTCCTGACCGGCGTCGCCGTCAACATCGTGTTCGGGCAACTCGACGATCTCACCGGCGCCCCGAGCGAGGGTGGCACGGCGATCGAGCGGGCGATCAACGTCCTGGTGAACCCGAGCGAGTGGTACCTGCCCACGCTCGTCCTCGGCCTCTCGGCGCTGGCGATCGTGGCCTGGGTGAAGCCGACCAGGTTCGGCTCGTACGCCGCGCTGCTCGCACTGATCGGGCCGACGGTGGTGCTGTTGCTGACCGGGGTCACCGGTGTCGCGACCGTCAGCGACGTCGGTGAGATCCCGACCGGTGTCCCACTTCCCCAACTGCCGGCGCTCGGCGACCTGTCGTTCTCGCTGGTCACCGGCGCACTGGCGGTCGCTGCCATCGTGTTGGTGCAGGGTTCGGGCGTCGCCGAATCGTCGCCCAACCTCGACGGTTCTCGTTCCAACCCGAACACCGACTTCATCGCGCAGGGCGCCGCGAACGTCGCCGCAGGACTCTTCCAGGGGCAGCCGGTCGGCGGGTCGGTCGGCCAGACGGCGCTCAACGTGAGCTCGGGTGCGGCGACGCGGTGGGCGGCGGTCATCTCGGGCGTGTGGGTGCTCGTGATCCTGGTCGTGTTCTCCGGTGCCGTCAGCGAGGTCGTGATGTCGAGCCTCGGCGCAGTGCTGATCTACGCCGCCTCGCGGTCGATCCGCATCGCCCAGATCAAGGTGGTGTGGCGCTCGGGGATCAACTCGCAGATCGCCGTGTGCATCACGTTCTTCTCCACGCTGTTCCTGCCGATCGCCGCGGCGGTCGGCCTCGGCGTCATCGTGTCGTTGCTCCTGCAACTCAATCAGGGCATCGCCGACCTGCGTGTCGTCGAGCTGCGCCGACGCGACGACGGCAGGTTCGAGGAATTCCCCGCCCCGAGGGTCGCCCCCGACCGTCAGGTGATCGTCATCGACGCCTACGGGAGCCTGTTGTACGCCGGTGCGCGCACGCTGCAGCTCCGGTTGCCCGACCCGTCGGGGGCAACGCAGCCGGTGGTGGTGCTCCGGTTGCGGGGGCGACTCTCGCTCGGAGCGACCTTCGCGGCGGTGCTCGCCGACTACGTCGACCGACTCGAACGCGTCGGCGGTCATCTGATCCTCAGTGGTGTGCAGAGTCCGATGCTCGCCAAGATCGAACGGACCTCCTCGAGCCGTGTCGCCGGTGCCATCGACGTGTACGAGGCGAGCGACGTGATCGGCGAGTCGACCGAGCTCGCGATCGCCGCCGGTGAGCGCTGGCTCGCCGAGCACCCGCCCGTGACCGCCGACGTGACCGACGTCGAAAACGGCAACGGCGCCACGCCCGACGATCAGTCGGACGTGACGCCGTCGTGACGCTCCGAGAGCGCAGTGACGCGTCGTCGGTTCAGGAACCGATGACCTTGGCCTTCGCCGTGGCGTACTCGGCGTCGTCGAGCTTGCCGCTCGTGTGGAGGTCGGCCAGCTTGGCGAGCTGATCGGCCTCGCTGGTGCCGGCGGCGCCCGCGGTCGCCTGGATGTATTCCTGCATCGCCTCGTTCTGCTTCTGGGCGGCCGCGACCTGGCGCTCGGCCATGCCACCGCCGCGGGCGATCAGGTAGACGAAGATGCCGAGGAACGGCAGGAAGATGATGAAGATCGCCCAGATGGCCTTGCCCCATCCGCCCATGTCCTGGCTGCGGATGATGTCGGCGAAGATCGTGAAGATCAGCATGATCCACACGAAGAAGAGGAAGAACCAGAGGAGTGACCACAGCACCTGGCCGGTGCCGAATTCAGCTGCGAGTAGCAATGTCTGACCTTTCTGTCAGTTGTCTCGTCGGAACAACCGTGTTCCGAACCCGCACATCATGACGGGCTGTCACCGCGATATCAACCATCGCTCCCGGTCGCGGTACCATCTCGCTGGCCGATTCGGCCGACACCTGCTCACCACTGGAGATCAACATGCCACTCGCCCCCATCGAGGTGCTCGTCATCAACTTCCCGGGGAATCAGTTCTCCGGCGAGATCATCCCCGAACTCGAACGCCTCGTCGCCAACGACACGATCTCGATCGTCGACGGGATCCTCGTGCGCAAGGACGACAACGGCGACGTGACGTTCACCGAGTTCGAGGAGATGGGTGCCAACCCGGAGGCCGCTGCGCTCGCCAACGTGATGAACCAGCTCGAGTCGCTGATCTCCGACGAGGACATCATGGAGTTCGCCGAGTCGCTCGAGCCGAACAGCTCCGAGGCGATCCTGGTGTTCGAACACACCTGGGCGCGGCCGCTCCGCGATGCCATCGTCAACTCCGGCGGCGTGCTCGCGAACAACTTCCGTGTGCCCGGCCTGGTGGTCGAGGAACTGCTCGCCGAACTCGCCGAACTCGCCGACGACTGACCGTCGGCGATCCAGCAACCGCCAACCAACTCACCCACCACAGACGAACGAACCAGGAGACACGACATGATGCGACGACGCGTAGGACGACCGGGACTCGTCGGAACGATGGCCCGCACGGCCGTCGTCGCCGGCACCGCCACCGCGGTGGTCGGCCATTCGCAGAACAAGCAGA
Organism: Ilumatobacteraceae bacterium; assembly: GCA_963698565.1. Classification (GTDB taxonomy): domain Bacteria; phylum Actinomycetota; class Acidimicrobiia; order Acidimicrobiales; family Ilumatobacteraceae; genus Sva-07. The sequence continues at coordinate 217,130 of CAVORH010000039.1, read as the reverse complement.
TGGCCAAGCAGCAGGCGGCCGCCGAGCAGCAGGCCGCACAGCAAGCGGCGTACGACTCGCAGGCGCAGCTCGCCGACATGCAGGCGCAGATGAACGCCATGCAGGCGCAGCAGGCCGCTGCCGCGCCGGCGCCCGCCGCCGCCCCGGCAGCTGCGCCGGCCGGTGACGATCTGATGGCGGAGTTGAGCAAGCTCGCCGACCTCAAGGCCGCTGGAGTGCTGACCGACGAGGAGTTCGCGGCCGCCAAGGCCAAGCTGCTCGCGTGATCAGCGTCATCGCCGCTGATCACGCACCGGGCTGAGCCACTGGTGACGGGAGGCGGACGATGACCGACTACCTGCCGGCGATCGTCGCCGTCGCCGTCACCGCGTTCGCGGTCGTGTCCAAACGGCTCGGACACTCGGCGATCACGGGCACGATGGTGTTCACGGCGCTCGGCCTGGTCGTCGGGCCCGAGGTGTTCGACCTCGTCGACTTCGGTGGCCTGCTCGGCCAACCGGAGTTCGTCCGCCTCGTGTTGACGGGCACCCTCATCGTCGTGCTGTTCGCCGACGCCAGCGCGATCAATGCGTCGCGCTGGAGCGACGACGTCGTCGCAGCGCGACTGCTCGGGATCGGCCTGCCGCTCGCGATCGCGTTCGGGTGGCTCGCAGCGCTCGTCCTGCTCGGCGACCTCCAGGTGTGGGAGGCGGCGGTGCTGGCCGCGATGCTCGCACCGACCGATGCCGCCCTCGGCAAGGCCGTGGTGTCCAACCCTCGGGTTCCGGCGCGGATCCGCCAGGCGCTCAACATCGAGAGCGGGCTCAACGACGGCATCGTCCTGCCGTTCTTCATCGTCTTCCTCGAGACCGCTCGAGCGGCCGAGGCCTCGCTCGACGTCGTCGACCTGGTCACCGAGCTGGTGGCCGACCTCGGCATCGCCGTGGCCGTCGGCATCGCGGTGGGCGCGCTCGGGGCACGGGCGGTCCGGTGGGGGCGTACCAGCGGCTTCGCGAGCCCCTACTGGCTCCAGATCGCCCTGCTGTCGCTCGCCGTGGCTGCGTATGCGCTCGCCACCCCGCTCGGCGGTTCCGGCTTCATCGCCGCCTGGGTCGCCGGGCTCGTGTTCGGGCGCAGCAACCGGGAGGCCCACGACACCGACGGGTCGTTGCTCGAGTTCTCCGAGATCGTCGGTGACCTGCTGACGATGGTCAGCTTCTTCGTGTTCGGGGTGTACCTCGGCCCGGTACTCGCCGAGGTCACGTGGCCGATCCTGGCCTACGCGGTGATCAGCCTCGCGGTGGTTCGCCTCGTCTCCGTGGTGATCGCCGTCACCGGCGAGCACATGCGACGCTCGACGCTGCTCTACATGGGCTGGTTCGGCCCGCGTGGGCTGGCCACGATCATCCTCACCATCGAGATCGTCGACACCAGCGACCTCGTCCACGGGGCCACGATCGCGAACGCGGCGTTGCTGACCGTCGGGCTCAGCGTGCTGGCCCACGGTCTCACGGCCTGGTGGGGATCCAACGTGTACGCCGATTCGATCGAGGCCCACCCCGACGGCGACGACGTGCGAGAGAGGAACCCGACGAACCTCGACGTCCGGGTGCCGCTGCGGTCACGGCACCCCCATCCGCCGACGGGCTGAGCCCGCCGGGATCAGCCCGTGGTACGGCTCGACGGCAGCGATGCCCCGAACACGGTGGTCGTCGCTTCGTTCTCGAGCGCCGTGAGCGCGATCGCCAGGTGGTCGAGCGCTGGCTGGATGACCGCCCGTGCCGTCTCGGCCGGGGTGCCGTCGGCCACCTGGCCGATCGCCGCCGCAAGGCCTTCGTCAGCGGCAACGACGGCGCCGAGCAGCTCCGGGAAGTCCCGCTCGGGCAGCGAGGACGACAGCCCTGCGAGGAGTCCCGAGAACCGTTCGTGTTGCTCGCTCCAGCGACGGGGCCGCACCCAGGGCGCAGGTTCGGCGAGTTGGGCCGCCACGGTCAGCGACATCGCCCGTCCCGTGTCGCAGGCGAACGAGGCCGAACGCGCCCAGTCCTCGACCCCGGTGCGTCGCCGCAGGCTGTAACCCACGCCGAACACGGCAGCGGCGGCCACGAACCCGCCGCCGATCCACCACCAGATCGACACGTCCTCACGCTGGTCTGCGACCGAGGTGGGCTGACCACCTGCCGTCACCGGTGGCGACGTGGCGACGGTCGCCGCCGGCGGATCCTCGCCCGCGGTCGTCGGCACCGTGTCCGGCTCGGTGCCAGGCACCGTGTCAGGCACGGCGTCGGGACTGGTGGCGGCGGTCGTGTCGGCCGGGCTGCCGGGCGCGGCCGCAGTGTCGTCGGTCGGTGCCGGCGTCGCGAGCGCCGTCGCCGGCACCACGCTGATGACCGCAACGAGCGCCGCCGCGGTCGCCCACCGAACGGAGCGGGCGGCGGCGGACGTGTTCAGCCGATGACCTTGGCCTTGGCGGCGGCGTATTCCGCGTCGTCCAACTTGCCCGAGTTGTGGAGGTCGGCGAGCTTCGTGAGCTGGTCGGCGTCGGATGACACCGCGGCGGCGTCACGGATGTAGGCCTTGGTGGCCTCGTTGGCCTCCTGCGCGGCCTTGGCGGACCGTTCGGCCATGCCTCCGCCGCGAACGATCAGGTACGCGAGGATCCCGATGAACGGCAGGAAGATGATGAAGAAGACCCAGAGTCCCTTGCCCCAGCCGGACAGATCCTCACTGCGGATGATGTCGCTGAAGAGCAGGATGATCATCCAGATCCAGATCACGAAGATGAAGAACCACACCATCGACCAGAACACCTGGCCGGTTCCCCATTCAGCAGCAAACATCATGACGTGTCACCCTTTCGTTGATTGTGGTTGGAACGATCAGTCGCGGATCACGACGGCCGGAGCGGTCGCCCCGCCGATCAGTACCGAGACGAGGATCCCGAGCGGCAACGTGCCCCAGTAGCTGAGTCCCATCGCCGGTGCCGCATTGCCCATGAAGAGCATCAGCAGCCAGGTCGCCGGGAAGGTGGCGATCAGGAAGATGATGAGTAGTCCGAGCAGTCCCTTGATCATGTGGTCCCCATTTCGTTCGCAGAGACGGCCTTGTGTCGCCCTTCGAAAATCTAGTCAGCGCGATATCGTGCGCCCGTGCTCATTCTCGCGATCCTCGGTTTCGGAGTCCTCGTCGGCGCGCTCGCCCAGTTCATCCTCGGGCGGGAGGGCGGGGCGGTCGATTGGACGATCGCCCTCGTTGCCGGCCTGGGCGGCTCGTTCGTCGGTGGGCTGCTGGTCAGCCTGCTCGCGGGCGATGGCCTCGCGCTGAAGCCGAGCGGCCTCATCGGTTCGATCGCCGGCGCCGTGATCATCACGGCGATCTGGCGCTGGTACGCCAACAAGAAGTGAGCCGAGCCCGTGTCAGGGCGCAGTGATCTCGGGGGAGCGAGCGCGAACGAGTGCGCGTACGTCGAGCGGCTGATTGTCGAGAGCGACCACGTGATCGGCGGGTTGGGTCGCCCACGCTTCCGTCGACGCGTCCAGCGTGGAGAGGTCGACGAGTATCTCATCGGCGAGTGACAACGCGCTGATCGCCAGGGCACGGCGCACCGGCTCGCCCCATGCCGCGAACGTGAGGCTCCCGCGAGCGAGCACTCCGGTGGCGACCTCACCTGTCGACACCCCGATGTGGAGCGTCAAGGTCAGCCCCGCTTCGACGGCGAGCGCACGAACCTCGCTCTCCAGCGCCAGGGCAAAGCTCAGCGCTGCGTCGGCGCCGTCATCGGCCGAACCTCCTGCGACGAACAACGAACGATCGGCGGCGACCCGAACACGGTCGATCCGAGCATCGGCGGCCAGCCGCTCGGCCACCGCCGAGGCGGCGGCGAGCGCTTCGGTCAGGTCGTCGTCGCTGTCGATCTCGGTGCGATCGGTGTCGATCGCCACGGCGATCACCGTACGCGCCGCCACCTGATCGCCAGTACCCGACACCACGCCGTCACCTCGTACGAGGTGCGGGGGCAGCACCGACAGCAGGAGCTGGCGCTTGTTCTCGAACTCGTCGCGGAGCCCTTGCTCCTGGCGCGCCAACGTCGCCGCCATCCTCGTGAGTCGTCGTTGGAGATCGCCGAACTCGTCATTGCCGCGTGCGGGCAGATCGAGATGCCGCTGCCCGTCGGCCACGGCGCGTGCGGCAGCCACGGCGACGGGGATCGGCCTGGTCAGCCGTCGAGCGAGGAGGAATCCCGCAAGGGCTGCGAGTGGGAGCAGGATGGCCACCACGATGCCCATCCGGATCAGGTAGTCGACCAACGGTCGGCGGGCGACCGACAGGGGAACCTCGGTCACCACCACCCAGGAGGCGCCGGGGACGTTGATCGAGGTCGACGAACTGTAGGTCCGTTGACCGACTGCATTGGTCGACCTCCCGACGAACGGTTCGCCATCCGCGGTGGCGCGGACCGGAGCCGTGTCGATGATCTGTGCGCCGACCGGTGAACCGAGCGCAGCAACGATCCGGCGTTGCTCGGCGTCCGAGATCCCCTCGAGGTACGCGTCCGGGTCGTCGAACCACGACTGCGGGGTGCTCTGGAGCAGGAGGTCGGTCGACACCACGTAGCTGTCGAGGGCGTCGAGCCCCGTCTGTTCGAACTCCGGGCCGGTCTGGGTGATGGAATCGATCGCCTCCACCGAGATCTCCACTGCGAGCGTGCCCACGATCTGGTTGCCGCTGCGAATCACGGCTGCGGCGAACAGGACCGGGCGGGCCCCACCGGGGACGTACACGTTGAAGTCGGTCACCAGCGCATCACCGGCGCGCACCTGACCGAGTTCATCGGTGACCAGGCGCGCGAGTGCGGAGTCCGCGTACGGACCGTTCACGAGGCTCGTGCCCAGATCGATGCGCTTGTCGGCCGAGTACACGACGGTGCCGTTGCGGTCGATCAGGAGCAGGTCACCGCCGCCGAACGTGTCGGAGACCGACGTCAGGTACCCGTCGTTGGTGGCCATGGCGACGTCGTAGCCGTTGGGTTCCTCTTCGGGGTCGGTCGCTGTGGCACCGGGTCGGTCGGGGACCTGGGCGGGCAGCGTGTAGTGGTACTGGATCCAACGGCCCTCGGCGGTGCGGGGAAGTACCTCGTCGAGGCTGACCGTGCGGATGGCGAGTTCGTTGATGGGAGCGACGACCAGTTGTTCGTAGACCTGGCTCAGCTCGGCAGCCTGGGCCGGATCGAGGTCCACACCGTCGAGCTCGTCGAAACCGCGCACGAAATCGTCCAGCGAGTCGACGATCCCGGGGTCCGACGACGTCGCCGCGACCCGGCCGAGCAACCCGTTCGCACCGAGTTCGACGCTCTGAGCGCGCGACTGTGCCTCGCTCTGGAGCTGGTCCTCGGTGCCGTTGAGCAACAGGTCGTCGGCGGCAACGTAGTTCAGGACGCCGAACAGCGCGACGGCGACGAGTGAGACGCCGACGAGCGTGGCGGTGATCTGACGTCGAAGCCGGCGCGGGCGTCGCCAGAACGGCAACGACGCGGAACGCTCTTGCATCTGTGCCGCGAACGCAGCGTCGTCGATCGTCATGGTGCGACCCCGTCGTTGGGTGCTGAGGGTGCTTCCGTGACGGGGGCAGCGGTCGCCGCTGCGAGTCGGGCGCGGGCGGTCAGCAGGCGCTCGACGCGCCGCGCCCTGATCGCTCGCAGACGGTTGAACGCGGCGGCGAGTTCGGCGTGCCGGCTGGTGATCTCACTCGCTGCTGCCGCCCCGACGATCACGACCTCGCAATCGGTCACTGCGCGCACGGCGAGCATCCGTTCCTCGCCCCGGGGGCTCTCCAGCATCCCGACGGTCTCACCGTTGGCGATGTCGCCGACGATGGCATCGTCGCCACCGGCCTCGATCAGCACCAGGTTGGCGTGTCCCTCGAGCAGCACCATCAGGTCGCGTGTCGAACTGGTCGACTCGACCATCAACTCGCCAGCGGCGAACCTCGCCAACCGCGAGGCGGGCACGAGCCGATCGAGTTCGGCGTCGTCGAGCAGGCCCAACAGCGGGGATGTCTGCAATCCGGCGCGAATCGCCGCCGGCGTCGGCTTGGCGGCTTCGGCCTCGGCCGCAGCGTCGTGGAGGAAGAGATCCTGGGCCGGGCTGGGCAAGGGCACACCGAGGCGGTGCGATTGGTACCAGACCAGCGATCCGAAATCGCTGAGAATGCGAGGGACCGAGGCGTAGTCGCTGACCCACAGGTCGACCTCGTAGCCCATCAACGGATCGTCGATCGTCACGACCCGGACGAACGGGGGTGGATCGGAGACGACACCTGCGGTTTCGCGTGCGGCGGCGAGCAGCATCTCCTTGGCGAGCGTCGGCGGATTCGCGAACGCGACCTGGAGCGGCACCACGATGCGGTGCAGCGGCTCAGGCGCCGAGTAGTTCACGATGTTGGCTGCGGCCAACTGGCTGTTGGGGATCACCACCATGTCGCCGTTGCGTGTCCGGATGCGGGTGGTTCGCCAGTTGATGTCGATCACCAGCCCCTCGACGTCCCCGCTCGAGATCCATTCACCGGGCTGGAACGGTTGGTCGCCGAGCAGGAGGAACCCGGACGCCAGGCCGCTCAAGGTTCCCTGCAGGGCGAACGACACGACGAGCGAGGTGACGCCGAGCGCAGCGAGGAGCCCCGAGAGGTCGACTCCCCACACGCTGGTGAGCAGCAGCCACGCCAGCACGCCGATCACGGCGATCCGCGGCAGTGCGAGCAGCAGCTGTGGAACCGGGCCTCGGCCGTCGTCGCGCTCGCGTGTGGCGATGCCGGCCGTCACGAACCTGAGCACCCGGAGAAGTGCTGCCCCGAGTGCGACGACCAGCGCCGTCAATGCAACCTGCACACCGAAGGAGTCCTCGGTCCGTCCGAGGACCGGTCGCAGCACGGCCCACACCGCGAACGACGGCAGCGCCCACCTGCGCACGATCGACATGGCGCCGCGCAGGGGCGAATCACGCTGGCGGAGGCGTTCGTCGACCTCGGCGGCGCCGAGCACTGCGAGCGGCACGATGACGATGACGATGATCGCCCAGAACAGGGAGTTGTCGATCATCGGGTCACCACCTTCGACCACATCATCACTGCACCGTCCCCATCGCTGCGTCCGGCACGATCCAGACCCGAGCGCCGGCCACATCGGTGGCCTGGCTGGGGATCTGGTCCGGCAGCATCGAATGCGTCGTGTCGGACAGGACGATCGCGCCGGTACCCGCACTGCGGGCCAGGAGGTGAGCACGACTGACCGTTTCCCCCCACACGTCGTAGATCAGTCGTTCGCTGCCGGTCATGCCGACCGTGACCGGGCCGGTGTCGACGCCGACGGCGACGTCGAGCTTGGTTGATGCTCCGGCACCGATCGAGCGGATCGCATCGCGGGCGTCGGTTGCGAAGGTGACGACCCGGGGTGCGTGGTCGATGAACGGGCGGTCGTGGCCGCACGCTGCGAAGTAGGCGTCGCCGACGATCTTGACGCGATCGAGGCCATGCTGCTCGGCGAGCCCGTCGAGCTCCGAATGGAGCCGATCCACGAGATCTCTGTTGGTTCCGGTGTCGCCTGCCCTGACGAGCGCGCCCATCCCGAGCACCACGAGCACGACGACCGTCGCCTGCTCGACTTGTTCCAGGCCCTCGCCACCGCCCTTCGCGAGCCGATCGGCGACCGCCGTGGGCAGCATCTGTCGGAGCAGGTCGAGGCGGTCCTCACGGGCGACGGCCAACTCGACCTGTTGGCGGTCGAGCGTGCTGACCATCGAGTCGAAACTGGCCGCCAAGTGGTGCATCTCGACGGGGCTGCGCTCGGGAATCTCCAGCGGCGTGTGGTCGTCGTCGACGTTCCCGAGGCGGTCGCTGATCGCTCGGACCGGGCGCATCAGTCGACTGGCCCATCCGACTGCCACGAACGCAATGGCGATCACGAAGATCGATGCGCCGACGATCAGGATGTCTCGGAAGGTCGCCAGCGCCGTCTCGGCCGCGTCGATTCCCGACTCGGATGCCGTGTACCACTCGACCCCGTCGAACGGGACCCTGGCCACCGTGCTGAACACGGTTCCCCCTGTCATCGACGGTCGTTCGGCGACGGAGTCGTCCCCGTCCTCGGCAGCCATGAAGGTCGCGCCGACGGCAGGTTGGGTGAGCACGGTCGTGTCGGCAGCTTCGATCTCCGCTCGTTCGGTCGACGAGAGCAGCCCGCTCGCCTCGCTGAGGTCGAGGAACGCGTTGGGATCCGTCAGGTAGGCACGGGGATCGCTGCGCAGCGTGCCATCGGCTCCGATGAGGTACACGTCGGCTCTCGTGCCGGAGTCGGACCCGCCAGGAACGGCGGCGTCGGCTGTGGTGCCGGCGGCGGTCAGAATCTCCGTGAACCTGGCGCCGTCGTACATCGTCGCAACGACGCCGACCAACGTCTCGCCGTCCATGATCGGACTGGCCATCACGCCGACGACGTCGCCCGGTGCGGCGGTGTACAGGCTGAGGTCGCTGACCGCGGTGCCTGCGGCCGGATCGTCGATCACCTGGTTGACGGTGTTGGCGAGGACGGAGCCACCGAACGGTCCCGTGATCAGGCTGGTTCCGACATCGGGGCGCTTGGCGACCGAGTAGACGATGCGTGCGCTCGTCGGCTCGACCAGGTAGAGGTCGAGCAGCCCGAGATCGTCGGCGATCCGTCGATACGCAGGGTGGTAGCGACGGTGAACATCGGACCACGCGCTGGCGTCGCCGGCATCGGCGAGTCTGCCCGGATCCTCGACGACCTCGACGGTGACCGCTTCGCCGTCGAGGGGCGCGTCGGTCACGGTGTCGCCCGTGGCGACATCGACCATCGCGATCGAGTACTCGTTCTGGATGTAGAGCGCCCGCGGGTCGGTCGGGACGATCTCGCTGACGTCGGGTCCGGTCACATCGGATCCGGTGGAGTCGAGGTAGACGCCGTCGTACGCAGTGGTGAGCCGGCTGGTGGCGTCGACCGGGTCGAATCCGTCCGGGATGTCGGTGAGGGCCCGGTCGAACTCCTCGATCGCCGTTGCCGATTCGGGGCTCAGGGCCAGCGTGTCGGTTCCTGCGCGGGTGGACCTCAGCCGGGCGGCGACGTCAGCGGAACCGGAACCCTCGAGTGAGGTCAGCCTGGCCTGATAGATCCCGCGGCCCAGATCGTATCCGGCGTTGACGCCCACGAGCGTTGCGATCGCGAGCGACACCAGGCTCACGAGCAGCACGGCGGCGGCCAACCGGGTTGCCATGGAGACGCCGCGCAGCCGCGAGCGACGTCCGAGGCGCCCTTGGTCGTCGGTGGCGCTCGCCTCGGTCACGGTGCGCCACACTACTGTCTGAGCCCAGTGAGCGACCCAGCGCCAACGGACAACACGACCGCAGGTCTGGTCTGCGCTCACCATCACCTCTACTCGGCGCTCGCCAGGGGAATGCCGGCGCCGCCGCGGGTCCCACGAACCTTCCTCGATGTGCTCGAACAGGTCTGGTGGCGGCTCGACACGGCGCTCGACCTGGAGATGCTCGAGTGGTCGGCGAAGCTGGGAGCGCTCGAAGCGCTCGAATCCGGGTGCACGGCGATCATCGACCACCACGAGTCGCCGAACGCGATCGAAGGATCGTTGACGGTGATCGCCGACGCCTGCGCCGAGGTGGGCGTGCGGGTGAACACGAGCTACGGGGTCACCGATCGCCACGGCCCCGACGGGGCGCGTCGGGGGCTCGCGGAGAACGAGCGGTACCTCACCGCCGGCGGTCGTGGCATGGTCGGGGTGCACGCTGCGTTCACGTGCAGTGACGACACGCTGGAGGCCGCGGCCGACCTTGCCCGGCGCCACGGCGTCGGCGTGCACATCCACGTCGCCGAGGGTCCCGACGACGTCGGTGCGGTCGATCGATTGCGGCCGCTCAGCGCCGACGACTGGCTCCTGATCCACGGCGTCCACCTGGCCGACGACCACGGGTTGCGCGGCACGATCGTGCACAACCCGCGTTCGAACATGAACAACTCGGTCGGCTACGCCCGCCCGACACGCTTCGCCAACCCGGTCGCCCTCGGCACCGACGGCATCGGTGCCGACATGATCGCCGAGTTCCAATTGGCCTTCGTCGCCGCCCGCGCCGCCGATGTCACCGAGAGCCCCGACACGGCGTGGGCGTGGCTGCAGGAGGGATGGCGTCTGTTCCCCGAGGCGCTCGATGACCGTGTCCGGTGGTCGTACGCGCCGATGGCCCCGTGGCACCTCGCCTACACGCCCGGGGTGCGAGCGCTCGACGTCGACATCGACGGTGAGCCGGCGCTGCGCAACGGCGTTGCGACTCGCGTCGACGCCGCCGAGATCCGGGCCCGGGCGGCCGAACAGGCGTCACGCCTCCACGCCCGCCTCTGACGGCGGCTCCGATCGCCGGTGGTCGGGCGGTGTCCGTCAGGTGACGACGACGGTCGTGCCGACGTCGGCGAACGACCACAGGAACGCGGCGTCGAGGTTGTGCTGGCGCTGGCAGCCGCCGGAGAGGCGGGTGCCGAGTTCGTCGGTGGTCTGGTACGGCGAGTTGTCGGACACGTGCAGCGGGATCGCGTGGAAGCCGATGTGGCCGATCGCCGTCTGCTGGTAGCGGATCATCTGGGGCAACCAGGCCTTGCCGTTCCACGCCGTCGACATCTCCGAGCGGCTGTACACGGTGTGCGTGCCCGGCTGCTCGTTGCTGTAGGTGCTCCCCGAGACCAGCCACGAGCGGATGATCCGCTCGTTGGCATCGACCGCCCACACCCGCTGACCGGCGCGGTCGTACACGACGCGCCGGCCCGACCCGGAGTCCTCCGGCAGTGGGGGAGCGTCGTCGCCGACCGACGCGACCGGCGACAGCAGGTAGCCGGTGGAGTCCATCGCGCCGTTGGCCGGTGGGGGTGTGTGGACCACGAACGATTCCTCGTCGGGCCAGATGTCGAGCGAGATCGCGCTCTCCCGGCCGACGACGCCGTCGACGAAGAGCCCTTCGGCCTCCTGGTAGGCCATCACCGCTTGCGCGGTCGAGTTGTCGAAGTTGCCGCTCGCAGCACCGTCGTAGTAGCCGAGGTCGATCAGTGCCTGCTGCAGGCAGACGACCCCGTCGCCGTCGGATCCGAGCCGGATCGACAGCGCGCCGATCGTGCAGCCACCGTCGGCCCGTTCCGGCTCGACCGGTGCGGTCGGCTCGGCCTCGTTCTGTCCGAGTTCGCCCTCGAGGTCGGGCAGGACTGCCGCGGAAACGACGTCGACGGGGGACGTTGCTGCGGCCTGCACGGTGTCCGCAGCCTCGCTCGTGGCGTCGTCGATCGTCGCGATCGACCCACCCTGGTCGGCGGTGACGACGGCACCGATCGCCGCGATCCCGAGCACGGCCACGATGGCTCCGGCGAGGACGGTTCGGCGGCGGCCGTGGTCTGGCTGGTCTGGTTCGCCCGGATGCTCGGCGCCGTTGCGGGCCATCGCGTCGTCGAACCGCAGGTCGTCGACCGGCATCGGATCGGCGTCGAAGAGCGTGGTCACGAAGGGCAAGGCTACCGCGAACGACCGCCGCAGGCAGCGCGCGCTGCCTGCGTCGGTCGATCGGCACACCTCGATCGAGGTGCAGGCTCTGGCCGGCGGCGTGCGGACCGGTGCCAAGGAGCCCAGCCCCCGCCGGGAGCGGCCACGGACCGATGTCCCGAATCGAGGAATCGTCAGCGGATGAGTGCGACGGCGATCGCCAGCACGAGGGCGAGGCCGCTCGTCGAGACGGTGACCAGCCCGACGATGCGGGCCGCCGCAGGGTGCACGACGTCGGCCCCGGCACGTAGCGGGCCGTGCAGGTCGTCGTAGTGCGCTCCGGTCCACAGGAGCAGGCCCGCGCCGAACACGGTCTGCAGCAGGCCTGCGCCGACGGCGAGCCAGTAGTCGTGGATCGCCGCGAACCGGCTCAGCACGAGCCCGGCGACGATCATCGCGATCGCCGTTCGTTCCCACGCCAGCGCCGTGCGTTCGTGCTGGAGTCCCGTGTCGAAACTCGTCGCCGGTCGGTCGTTCACGAGCGGTCGACCACCAGGACGACGGCAGCCACCACCGCCACGATCGCGGTGCCGATCGCCATCATCATCGGCAACCTCGACGACGGCAGTGGTTCCTGCAATCGCATCGATCGTTCGTTGAGCGCCCATCGGCGGTACGCGCTCGCCGCGGTGACGAAGCTCAGCACCAGCAGCAGGATCCCGAGGAGTTCGCCTCCCGCCAGGTCCTCGAGCAACCCGACCGCTGCCAGCCCGCCGGCGGCGAGCGCGAGCGCGGTGCGGATCCAGGCGAGGAAGGTCCGCTCGTTCGCGAGCGTGAACCGGTAGTCCGGTTCGTCGCCGACGCCGCGCGGGTCCGACGGGACGAAACGCTCCCGGAACGTCATGCGTCGGTCGCGAGCGTCAGCGTGTCGTCGATCGCCTCGCGCATGCAGCGGGTGAACAGCTCGTGGTCGACCACCGCTGCTCGATCGCTGTTGATCCCGAGGTGGACGGTCCCGTCGTAGCTGAACAGCGTGATGTTGATCGCCGCCCCCGCGAGCGGGCCGAATGCGTAGAACTCCTCGACCTTCGCTCCGGCCATGTAGACGGCGAACGGCGGGCCCGGGACGTTCGAGGTCGTGATGTCGACGCCCTTGAGCATCGCACCGAGCACCGACACCGCGGCGCTCGGCCCGAGCCGACCGATCACCCCGGAGATGTCGTTGACGTGGGGGAGCGCCGGCTCGGCGCGCACCGCCCGCAGGAGGTCGCGCACCTCGCCGATCCGCGCGGCGGCATCGCCGACGCTGAGGGGCAGCACCATGCGTGCCGGGACGAACTGGTTGTCGAACCGGTTCGCGGATTCCCCGCCGCGCACGCTGACGGGCATGTTCATCCGCACCTCGTCGCACGGTGAGCCGAGCGCGTCGTGGTAGCGACGCAACGCATCGAGCGTGGTGGCCACGAACACGTCGTTGAGCGTGCCGCCGGCCCGCCTCGCCGCCGCCTTGAACTCGTCGAAGGGCACGGCGACGTCGTCGAATCTCGTGTTGATCGACCGGGCGGTCATCGCCGGGCTCAACGGGGTGGTGGCGGGCTTGACGACACGTGCGATCGACCCGGTGGTGCGACTCAGTTGCTCGATCGTCGCCCGTGGATCGCGCAGCAGCTCCCCGGCGGTGCGCCACGACGCCCGGCCGATCCGCACCCCGGTGCGCGTCTCGCTGGCGATGCGGTGCGAGATCGATCGGGCGCCCGGGATCGCCCAGAGCGGAGCGACGACCCGGAGCGCGGGCGATGCGTCCGCGGCGGCCATGGCGGGCTCGTCGGCCGGCGGCGGATCGGCTTCGAGATCGACCATGTACTGCAGCAGCTGCACCATGCCGAGCCCGTCAGCGATCGCATGGTGCACCTTCATCACGAACGCGGCGCGCTTGCCTGGCAACCCGTCGACGACGCACAGCTCCCACAGGGGACGGTCCTTGTCGAACGCGAGCCCACCCAAGCGCTGTGCATGGTCGAGCACGTCGCGGCGGCTCACCCGGCGCCCCGGCAGCCGCACCCAGCTGTAGTGGTAGTCGACGTCGAGATCGGGATCCTCCGCCCATCGCGGGGGAGCGACACCCGGCTGCTCGTCGACCACGCGCTGGCGCAACCGGGGCACCTTGGCCACGATGCGCTCGACGACGCGGTCCATGCGGGCACGGCTCGGAGTCGAGTCGAGGAACCACACGCTCGTGATCGTCGAGCGCAGCAGCGGGTCGCGCTCGATGTGCCAGAGCACCGAGTCGCTCTCGCTCATCCACTCGTCGTAGCTGAGCTCGCTCACCGGTGACCTCCCATCGCGCCGAACGTACACCGCGCCGAGGTCGGCAGATGTCGCCGAACCTGGTCCGCGACACCAACCGATCGGAGCCCGAGGGTGACGCAGCACCCGTCTGGCGCGAGACTCTGCGTGTGAAGCAACTCTCGGGACTCGACGCCAGTTTCCTCTACATGGAGACGCCGAACACGTACGGCCATGTCAACGGTCTCGCGATCTACGAACGCCCGTCGCCGGACTTCGATCCGTATCAGGCCGCCTACGAACGCTTCGACGCACTGATCGGACGTCTCGAACCGATGCGCCGGCGGCTCGTCGAGGTGCCGTTCCAGCTCGACCATCCGTACTGGATCGACGATCCCGACTTCGACCTCAACTTCCATGTACGCCACATCGGCCTCGCGCCTCCTGGCGGCGCCGACCAACTCGCCGAACAGGTCGCCCGCATCGTCGGTCGCCGCATGGACCGGTCGCGTCCACTCTGGGAGGCCTATGTCATCGAAGGGCTCGCCGACGACCGGTGGGCGATGCTCACCAAGACCCACCACGCCACCATCGACGGGGCGTCGGGGGTGCTGCTGCTCAACCTGCTGACCGATCCCGCGGCCGACACGCCGTTGCCCGAGTACGCCGACTGGGTGGGCGAACCGGTGCCCACCGACCGCGAGCTGCTCGAACGAACGATGCGCAACCTCGCCCTCAACCCGGTGAAGGGCATGCGGTTGTCGTTGCGGATGGTGCGCAACTTCGCCGAGGCCGCCGGGGTCGACAGCGTGTCGGCGATCGCCGGGCAGGCACGTGACCTCCTCAAGTCGATGGCGGTCGGCGGTCAGGTCGAGACGCCCGAACCCGCACACCGGGTGCGGATCCCGCTGTCGCCGGCGCCACCCACGCCGTTCAACCGGGCGATCACTCCGCACCGCCGCTTCGCCATGCGGTCGACCGCGCTCGGCAACATCAAGGCCCTCAAGGAGGCCACCGGATGCACGGTCAACGACGTCGTCATGGCGATCTGCACCGGGGCGCTGCGCGAGTACCTGCTGCGTCACGACGCCCTGCCGGACGAACCGCTTCGGGCGATGGTGCCGGTGTCGATCCGCACCGGTGAGGAGGAGGATCCGTGGACGAACCGGGTCGGCGCGATCATCGCCGACCTGCCGACGAACTGTGACGACCCGCTCGAGCGGCTGCGTCGCTGTCACGACGCGATGAACGAGGCGAAGCGCCAGATGGACGTGTTGCCCGCCGACGACATCGCGGAGCTCGCTCAGGTGGCGCCCCCGCTGGCGGCCACGGCCGCCATGAGGCTGCAGTCGCGGCTGCGCCTCGCCGACCGCATGAACCTGCCGACCAACGTGGTGATCTCCAACGTGCCGGGACCGCGTCACGCGCTGTACTTCGCCGGGGCGAAGATGACCAACTACATCCCGGTGTCGACGATCGCCGACGACATGGGCCTCAACATCACGGTGCACAGCTACCTCGACCGGCTCGACTTCGGGTTGATCTCCGACCGCGAGCTGGTTCCCGACCTGTGGGACCTGGTCGATCTCCACATCGACGAGGTCGAGCGGCTCTTCGAGGCGACGGGCGCGGAGTGGGCGGAACCGCAGCCCGCTCCGGCGATGCGCCGCGGGATCCCGGGGATGCCGGGCACCGATCGCCCTCGCTCGACGTCCGTCGCCGCCAAGAAGACCCCGGCAAAGAAGACCCCGGCGAAGAAGACCCCGGCGAAGAAGACCCCTGCGAAGAAGACCCCGGCCAAGAAGCGTCAGGCCGAGTAGCGGGCTCCGAACGAGTTGCGATGAGTTTCGGCGCGCACGGGTCGCGCCGAAACTCATCGCTCGAGGGGGTCCGGGGCCGGCGGGCGGGCGCTCGAATCTGATCCTGCCGCGGTCACCGACAAGAGTGTCGGTATGGATTTCGACCTCCCGTCCGAGGACCACCCCACCCGTCAGACGGTTCGTGACTGGATCGCCGCCAACCCGAACCCGAGCGGCAAGGTGCTCGCCGAAGCCGGCTACGTCGTGCCGCACTGGCCGCGACCGTGGGGCCTCGACGCCGACCCGATCGACCAGCTCGTCATCGACGACGAACTCGCCAAGGCCGGTATCCGGCGTCCGAACAACCACATCGGCATCGGCTGGGCCGCACCGACCATCTTCCTCGCCGGCACGCCCGAACAGCACGAGCGGTACCTGCCGAAGATCTTCAGCGGTGAGGAGTTCTGGTGCCAGCTGTTCTCCGAACCCGACGCCGGTTCCGACCTGGCCAACCTCGCCACGAGAGCCGTCAGGGACGGCGACGAGTACGTCGTCAACGGCTCGAAGATCTGGTCGAGCGGAGCGCACCACTCGCAGCTCGGGATCCTGATCGCCCGCACCGACCCCGACCAGCCCAAGCACAAGGGCATCTCGTACTTCATCTGCCCGATGGATCTGCCCGGCATCACGATGAGCCCGATCGTCGACATGACCACGGCGCACTCGTTCAACCAGGTGTTCTTCGACGACGTGCGGATCCCGGCATCGTTGCGCGTCGGTGAGGAGGGCGATGGTTGGCGGCTCGCCAAGGTGACGCTGTCGAACGAGCGCGTGTCGCTGTCCGCCGCTGGATCGCTGTGGGGGGTCGGCCCGTCGGCCGAGGACCTGCTCGACGTGATCCGAGCCGACGGCGGCCTCGACGACCCCGTGTTGCGCGATCAGGCGGCCCGCCTCCACATCGAGGCCGAACTGCTCCGGCTCAACCGCATGAGGAGCCTCAGCGCCACGCTGCAGGGCAAGACGCCCGGTCCGGAGGCGTCGATCCAGAAGATCATGGCCGACGAGCACGGCCAACACGTGATGGCGCTCGCCAAGGCGGTGACGGGTGCCGACGGGATGCTCGCCGGGTCCGGCCCGGCCGGCCCGATCCCCTCTGCGTCGCAGAACGGCCCGACCGAGAACAACTTCCGCGGCAGCGGGCAGTACCCCGACGTCGATCCGGTGTGGCACTACGGCTACCTGTTCAGTCCGGCGCTCACGCTCGGCGGCGGCACCTTCGCCGTCCAGCGCAACATCGTCGGCGAGTTCGTGCTCGGCCTGCCCCGCGAGCCCAACCTCGAAAAGGGGCTCACCTGGGCCGAGGCCCGGCATCTCGCCACCTGAGCGCCGTCCGAGCGCCGTCTGAGCGCCGTCTGGCGTTCGACCGCCGGGCCGCCCGGCCGGTCGGTCACGGGGCGTGGTCGCCGACCACTCGACGCGGTAGGCTCCGCCCGATGGCCCGAGGCGGGGGGACCAGCACGTGCAGCGCGTCGATGGATGCCTCCTCGCCGCGCCCGCGCTCGCTCGTCGTTGCTGCAGCGCTGATCGTGTCGTCGCTCGCGATGGCCAGCGGGTCGACGAGCGCCGACGCATCGACGTACGTGGTCACCACGGTCGCCGATCCGGTCACGAGCTCTGGTCGCGCCGACGCCAGCCCCGGCGACGGGGTGTGCAACGTGTTCGCCGACTTCTCCGGCAACGGGAGCGGCGCAGCAACTCCGGCGACGTGCACGCTTCGTGCCGCGATGGAGGAAGCGAACCGTCACGGTGGTCACGACCGCATCGAGTTCTCGATCCCGGGCGATGGTCTCCACCGGATCGCACCGATCGTTGCCCTGCCGACGATGACCGACCCGGACGGCGTGACGATCGACGGCTACACCCAGCCCGGATCGCGGGTCAACACCGCCGACCACGGATCGAACGCCGTCCTGCGCATCGAACTGCGCGGTGCCGGCCCCGGCGCCTTCGACGGGCTCTACTTCAACCAGTCGTCCGACAACGTCGTTCGCGGCCTCGCGCTGTTCGACTTCAAGCGGACGATCCGGTTCTGGGGAGCGAGAGCACAGCGCAACGAGGTGCTCGGCAACTTCATCGGCACCGACGCCACCGGCACCTACGGCCAGACGAAGTGGGAGGTCAACAGCACCGGCGTGCAGCTCGAGATGGGAGCGTCCCACAACCGCATCGGTCGGCCGGGCAACCAGCACCGCAACGTGATCTCGGGCAACGGCGACCGTGGCGTTGGGATGTTCGAGGACGGCACCGATTTCAACATCGTGCAGAACAACGTGATCGGATTGCGTCCGGACGGGTCGGCGCGGCTCTCGAACTGGACGCACGGCGTCGATCTCAACTGGGACGCCAGCGACAACCTGATCGGCGGCTCGGGGCCGGGTGAGGGCAACGTCATCTCGGGCAACCACAAGTCCGGCGTCGAGATCTCGCACAACCGCACACCGGCCGGGGTCGAACGCAACCGCGTGGTCGGCAACCTGATCGGCACCGATCTGACCGCTTCGTCGTCGCCGACGAGCTTCCGCAACGACGAGTTCGGCGTCTACCTCGAAGGGCAGCCGGTCTGCCCGTCCGCGGGATGTCCGCTCGACATCGCCCGCAACGAGGTGGTCGGCAACGTGATCGTCGGCGGCCCCGCCACCGTGATCGCCGCGAAGGGGGCGCATCACAACGTGATCGCCGACAACCTGATCGGCGTGCTGCCGAACGGGCAGGTCGTCGCCGGATCGGCGCGGTGGGGCGTGCTCCTGTCGGGTCGGGCCAATGACAACGTGGTGCGCGGCAACACGATCCGCGGGGTCGGCAGCGGCGTGCAGGTCGTCCCGTTCGTGCTGTACGGCCAGTGCGACGGTGGGGCCTGTGGGATCGAGGATGCGATGGTGACCGGGGGGAACACGATCAGCCGGAACTCGATCAGCGGCATCGCTCCCGGGTTGGGGATCGATCTGTGGCCGACCGGGTCGGTCACGATCGCGCCGGACCCGATCGTCCAGGGTGGGGTCCGCACACCCTCGATCGTGTCCGCGGTCGGCGGTCTGGTGACGGTGGCCACGTGTCCGGGCTGCGTGGTGGAGGTGTTCCGCGCAGCCTCGAACCCGCCGTCGCTCCACGGGCAGGGTGTCGAGTTCGTGGGCGCGGCCGCAGCCGGCACGGCAGGTACCGCTGTCGTTGGCACCTCGCTCCCGCTCGGCGCCGAGCTGACGGCCACGGCGACGGCCCCCGACGGCAGCACCTCGGAGTTCTCCGCCCGGGCCACGATGGACGCCGAGCCGGCGCAACCGCCCTCACCGTCGCCGTCACTGCCGTCGTCGCCGGGCGCCGCGCCCGTCCCACCGGCATCGCCCGGGCCCGGGGGACTCGCTCTGGCCCGGCGATGCAGCATCGGCCAGTGCTGACCCAGGCCTGCGCAGTAACTTGCCAGCCGTGAGCACGGACGCCCTCGGATTCGGCATCGACATCGGCGGGACCGGCATGAAGGCCGCCGTCGTCGATCTCCGGTCCGGCGAGCTCGCCGGGAAGCGGCAACGCATCCCGACGCCGCAACCTGCGACCCCGGCGGCGATGGCCGACGTCGTCCGCGAATTCGTCGAGTTCCACCACTGGACGCGGCCGCTGGGTGTGGCGTTCCCGTCGATCGTGCGCCACGGCGTGGTCGCGCTCGCCGCGAACATCGACGCCAGCTGGATCGGCGTCGACGCCGACGCGGTGTTCACCCAGGCGTGCGGACTCGACGTCGCGATGGTGAACGACGCCGACGCTGCGGGAATCGCCGAGATGCACTTCGGTGCAGGTCGCGGCCGCGACGGCGTCGTGATCATGCTCACGTTCGGCACCGGGATCGGCTCGGGCCTCTTCGTCGACGGCACGCTCGTTCCGAACACCGAACTCGGGCACCTCGAACTCGACGGGCACGATGCCGAGACCCGGGCGTCGGCGGTGGTGCGTGAACGCGAAGGCATCGGCTGGACCGAGTGGGCCGCACGGGTCGAGCGCTACCTGCGCCACGTCGAGATGCTGTTCTCCCCGGACCTGTTCATCGTCGGTGGCGGGGCCTCGAAGTCGGCAGGTGTCTGGCTGCCGATGCTCTCCATCGACACCGAGATCGTGCCGGCGACGATGGCCAACAACGCGGGCATCGTCGGCGCCGCACTGGTGGCACGCGACGCGCACGACGTCGCGCCGGCGATCAGGACGGGGCGTTGAACGCGGCCGATCGCCCTCGTGCCCACATCACCATGATCGTCACGGCGATCACGGGGATCACGAAGAACACCATGGCGCTGCCGTACGCGTCGCGGAACCCGTGGTCGTTCGCATCGAGCACGAGCCACACGATGTAGCCCGCGTACAACACGAGGAACACGATGCCCTCCCAGCGGTTGAGGACGTGGCCGTTGGCGAACACGGGGAGACAGGCAACCGCCACGGCCACCATCACCGGGATGTCGATGCGCACGGCGCTGGAGGCGACCGACAAGGCGTTCGGCGAGACGATCGCGGTGATCCCGAGCACCGCCATCAGGTTGAACAGGTTCGATCCGATCGCGTTGCCGACCGCCAGGTCGCGCTCGCCGCGCAGCGCGGCGAGCACCGACGTGGCGACCTCAGGGAGCGACGTGCCGATCGCGACGACGGTGAGTCCGATCACCAGGTCGCTGACACCGAGGGCGCCGGCGATGTCGCTGGCCGAGCTGACCAGTGCTTGCGACCCGACGACCAGCAGCGCGAGCCCTGCGACGAGATAGCCGACGTCGACCAGCACCGACGACTGCGCGAGCTTCTCCGGGTCGAGTGCTTCGTCGTACTCGGCCACGATCGCGGGGGCGGAGCCTCGGGTGGCGGCGACCACCGTCCATGCGATGTAGGTGACGAGCAGGACGACCAGGATGGCGCCCTCGATCCGTCCGAGTTGCTCGTTCAGCACGAACAGGAGCACGAGCACCGAGACGCCGATCATGATCGGCACGTCGAGTCGCACGATGCGTTGGGCGACGAACAACGAACCGCCGACCGCGGCAGCGAGTCCGAGCACCAGCAGGATGTTGGCGATGTTGGAGCCGACGACGTTGCCGATCGCGATCGACCCGGCCTCGTCGCCGCCACGGATGCTGTCGCCGACGCTGACCGCCAGCTCCGGCGCGCTCGTGCCGAACGCAACCACCGTCAGGCCGATCACGACGCTCGACATCCCGGTGCGCGCCGCAAGACGCGAGGCGCCACGCACGAGGCCCTCGGCACCCACCACGAGTGCCACGAGGCCGACGATCAGGAACAGAACGGACGAGGCGCTCATCTGGCGCCCGAGGCTAGGCCTCCGTCGCCGCCATTACATCGGGGGTCCACATCGAGGGGTCAGACCCGCGATGAGATCTCGGCTGCCAGTGCGTCACCAGGTGCGCAAGCGGCGGTCGAGTTCGATGCGGTAGGCGGCGGCTCGCCGCAGCTTGAGGTCCTCGTAACCACGCACCTGGTCCGGAAGTGAGGCGATCTCGACCGCGTCCGCGAGGTTGTCGGCGCGCAACCGTCGCTGCAGTCGGCCGACCGCATCGACGTACTCGTCGATCATCGCCCGCTCGACTCGGCGCACCTCCGCCCACCGGAACGGGTCGGCGAGGGTTCCGCGGAGTCCCTTCGATGCTCGAAGCGCCCGCAGGGTCGGCACGGCGCTGCGGCGCAGCTTCAACTTGCGGTCGATGCCGATCGCTCGCAGCATCGGCGGATGCAGGTGGTAGGTCACGCTCGTGCGCGGGCCCCCGACCGCCTCGTAGCCGGCTCGGGCCTCGTCGGCGAGCAGGAGGCGGGCGACCTCGTACTCGTCCTTGTACGCCATCAGCTTGTGGAGCTGACGAGCGACCGCAGCGGTCAGTGCGGTCGAGTCGGGGGCGACGCGTGTCTCCGCGGCGCGCACCTCCGCGACGACGACGCGGAATCGGTCGGCGTACGCCGCCGACTGGTAGTCGACGAGATCGGCGGCGAGCCGTTCGATCAGTTCGTCGACGGTCTCGGGCCGCGGCGTGGTCGGGAGGTCGGCCGCTCGCTCGACGGCCTCACGATCGTCGATCCAGGCTCGGCCCCACCGGAACGCGGCAACGTTCGACTCGACCGCGACGCCGTTGAGCCCGATCGCCCGCTCGATCGCGTCGGGGTCGACCGGAACGGCGCCGGCTTGCACGGCCGCGCCGAGCAGCAGGATGTTCGCGGTTGTCGTCGAGCCGAGCAGGCCGTTCGCGAGACCGGCCGCATCGAGGTAGCGGTTGTCGGCCGCCCGGCTCACCTCACCGACCCGGTCGAGCAGCACCGATCCGCTCGGAGGAGCGACGTCGGGATGGGTGACCATCTGCCCGGTCGGTACGGCATCGGTGGACGCGATCACCACGGTGCGATCGGGGCGGGCGCCGGTGAGGTTCGAGTCGCTGGCGCCCACCAGGAGGTCGAATGCCACCAGGCAGTCGACGCCCCCGGCGTTCGCGTGGTTCGACATCGCGGCGCCGCTGGTCCCGATCCGGAGATCGCTGACGACCGGCCCCGCCTTCTGGGACAGCCCCGTCTGGTCGAGGCCACGGACGTCGCGGCCGTCGAGCATCGCCGCCGTGCCGAGGATCTGGCTGACGGTGACCACACCGGTGCCACCGATACCGGTCATCCGGATCGTGAAGTCGTCGGCATCGACGATCGGTGCACGGGGAGCCGCGAGGCGGTCGGGCGGTTCCGGGCGCCGGTGCTTCACCGCAGGGCCGTCGGTCGTGACGGTGGCGAACGACGGGCAGTCGCCCTGCAGGCACGAGAAGTCGAAGTTGCAGCTCGTCTGGTGGATGCGTGTCTTGCGGCCCCACGGCGTGTCGACCGGTTGCACCGACAGACAGTTGCTCTTGTCGCCGCAGTCGCCACACCCCTCGCACACCCGCTCGTTGATCACGACCCGGAACCCGGGCGTGGTGACCGTGCCCCGCGCCCGCCCGCGCCGGTTCTCCGCAGCGCAGGCCTGGTCGTGGATCAGCACGGTGACGCCGGGTGTGGCGGCGAGTACCCGTTCGGCCTCCTGGAATCGTGAGCGGTCCCACACGTCGACCGAGTCGGGGAACGATGCGCTCGGGTGACGGTCGGGGTCGTCGCTCGTCACGATCACCCTGGTCACGCCCTCGAGCAGCAGCAGCGCAGCGAGATCCGGCACCGACATCTGCCCCTGCGGATCCTGGCCGCCGGTCATCGCGACCGTGCCGTTGTACAGCAACTTGTAGGTGAGGTCGACGCCGGCGGCGACGGCGGCGCGCACGGCGAGCGAGCCGGAGTGGAAGAACGTGCCGTCGCCGAGGTTCTGCACGAGATGGTCGCGTTCGACGAACGGGGCCATGCCGATCCACTGGGCGCCTTCGGTGCCCATGCACGTGAGCCCGACGACGTCGCCGACGCGCTCGGGGTCCATCATCGCCACCATCGCGTGGCAGCCGATCCCGCCGCCGACGAGCGTTCCCGGCTCGGCGCGGGTGCTGCGGTTGTGTGGGCATCCCGAGCAGTAGAACGGGGCCCGGTTGACGGTGAGCGGGATCCGCGGGCGCGGCGGTTTCACGAGTTCCTCGATCGGCCGGAGCCGCTCCGCGAGTCGGGCCGACAAGCGAGCGTGGAGCGGCGCGAGCAAGGTGTCGACATCGAGCGTGCCGTGGCCGGGGACGAGCAGGTCACCCCGTTCGTCGCGGCGCCCCACCACCCGTGGGTGGTGTGAACCGTCGTAGAACGATCCTTTCAAGAGCTGCTCGAGGGTCGGGTTCTTCTCCTCGACGACGAGCACCTCCTCCAGACCATCGGCGAACTCGCGGGCCTGCCCGGGATCGAGTGGCACCGGCATCAACAGCTGGAACAGCCGGATGCCCGCCCGGCGCAGGTCGTCGTCGCTGTCGAAGCCGAGCACCCGGAGCGCCTCGCGGAGTTCGTGGAACGTGTGCCCGCACGCGGCGATGCCGAGCCAGTCGTCGTCGGTGCGCACGACGACCCGGTTGAGGTGGTTGTCGACGCCGTAGCGGCGCGCAAGGCCCCATCGCACCTCCTGGAACTCGCGCTCCATCTCGATCGTGTACGGGGTGATCAGGCGACCGTTGGGGTGCGGGCGGAACGGTTCGCCGTCGATCTCGACCACCGGAGCGGTCGGGCGGACCCGGTCGGGGTGCACGTCGACGGTGCCGGTGCCGTCGGCGACCGCGGTCACCAGCTTCAGACCCGCCCACAACCCGCACGACCGCGACAGGGCGACCGCATGACGCCCGAGGTCGAGGGCCTCCTGCACGTCGCCGGGGAAGAGGACCGGCATGTGGAGGTCGACCATCGTGGCGTCGCTCGACGACGGCAGCGTCGACGACTTCGCCGCCGGATCGTCGCCGACCACCGCGACCACGCCTCCGTGCATCGACGTGCCCGAGAACACGGCGTGGCGGATCGCGTCGCTGCTGCGATCGAAGCCGGGCCCCTTGCCGTACCAGACGCCGACGACGCCGTCGTAGCGCGCATCGGCCAGCGTCATCGCCAGCTGGCTGCCCATGACGGCGGTGGCGGCGAGTTCCTCGTTGACGGCGGGCTGCACCACGATCGGCAGGTCGGCAACCGTGGCGGCCGCCCGTCGCAGCTCCTCGGTGAACGTGCCGACCGGCGACCCCTGGTAGCCGGATGCGAACGCCGCAGTGGTCAGACCGAGCCGCCGATCGAGCCGCAGCTGGTCGATCGGCAGACGGGCGACCGCCTGCAGGCCGGAGAGGAAGACGGTGCCGTCCTCGAGCCGGAACCGGTCGGCGAGTTCGTACGGGCGCGCCGCACGTCGCTGGTCGGTGCCCGAGCTGTCGATCGTCACGTCGGCTCCTCTCGTCGCAATGCCCCACCCTGTTGTATCTCATCCGGCGCATCCGGTCGAGCGCCCACGGGTCGACGGCGGTCGGCCTGTACGTTCTGTCGGGATGGCGACGACGAGAACGGCCGGGCGCATCCGGGCGTCCCTCGGCCTCGTGGTGGCGGTCGGGTCGATGGTGTTGGTCACCTGCGCGGTCGTCGCGGCGATCGTGGTCTACCGCGACGCGATCGTCACGGTGGGCGTGCAGCGCACGATCGAGGACGCCGACGCCAGTGATCGCACGATCGAGGTGACCACGCGGGCCCCGGCGAGCGAGGTGGCCGAGGTGATCGCCGGGACGGGAGCCCTGGCGGCGTTCGACACGGCGCTGTTCGCGGTGTCGCCGTCGTTCCGCATCACCGAGCCCCCGATCGACGATCGACCGCCGTCCGGGGCCGATGGCGCCGAGACCGGAACGACGGTGATCACCCGGGTGGCGACGTTCGTCGGTGACGACCTGTGGCGGGTGGTCGCCGGCGACCTCGCTCTGCTGGAGGCGCCTGGGGCGTCGTCGCCGGTGCCGGCCGCGCTCCACGCCGACGCAGCAGCACGGTTGGGGCTCGACGTCGGCGACCTCGTGCGGCTCGATCCGCCGGCATCGGGACGTTCGGGCGGGCTCGACCTGCGCGTGGCCGCGCTCGTGACACCGGCAGACCCGGCCGATCCGCGCTGGTTCTCGGAGCCGTTCGGGCGAAGCGGTGTGTCGTCGTCGGGATCCTTCACCGAGGTCGGCCCGTTCTTCGTGCCGGTCGCCGCCTTCGCCCAACTCGAGGGCGACGCGTCATCGACCGCCCGGCTGGCGCTCGACCCCGGTCGGGTCGAGTCCGGTGACGTCGACGGGATCATCCGCCTCGCCGACCGTGCTCCGGTCCTGTTCGAGGCGGCGCTCGCGCCGGCGACGGTGCGGGTCGACACGGGGCTCGGTGACCTCCTGCGGACCGTCGACACCTCCGTCCGTTCGACGACCGCGGTGGTGGCCGCCGTCCTGCTGCAAGTGGCGGTGGTGGCGCTCTTCGGGCTGGCGGTGGCGGCGTCGGTGCTCTTCGCCTCGCGACGCTCGGAGCGGATCCTGCTGCGCGCCCGCGGGATCAGCAGCGGTCGGGTCGCTCGTGACGCACTGGTCGAGGCGATGGTGATCGCCCTCCCTGCGGCGATCGTCGGACCGTTCGTCGCCGTCGCCGCCGTCGGACTGGTCGGACGGTGGGGGCCGGTCGAGTCGACGGGGGTGGAGTTGAGCGGTGCGGTCTCGGGCGCCTGCGTTCGCCGTGTCGGGCGTCGCCGCCGCGATCGCAGTGGCGCTGATCGTGTGGCCGGCCGTCGCAGCGGCCCGCGTCCCCACCGACGAGGTCAGCGGGCCGACGCGCTCGCCGTTCCTGCGTCGAACCGGGCTCGACATCGTCCTGGTGGTGCTCGCCGTCCTCGGGCTCTG
Source organism: Ilumatobacteraceae bacterium (assembly GCA_963698565.1). Lineage (GTDB taxonomy): Bacteria > Actinomycetota > Acidimicrobiia > Acidimicrobiales > Ilumatobacteraceae > Sva-07. The sequence continues at coordinate 191,171 of CAVORH010000039.1, read as the reverse complement.
GCAGCTGCAACGAACAGGATCGGTGGCCAGTTCCGCCGAACCGGGCGGCCGGGCGTCGGTCGACCCGGTGCTCGTGCTGGCGCCGACGCTGGGCATCGCCGCGGCATCGTTGCTCGCCGTGCGGATCCTGGCAGTCGCCGCGAGCGTCCTGGAACGCGTCGGTAGCCGGAGTCGGCGGTTGGCGCCATCGCTGGCCGGGCGCGAGGCGGCCCGCGCCGGTGGTCGGAGGAACCGCTCGTCGTTGCTCGTGGTCGTCGCGGTCGCGGTCGCGTCGTTCGCGCTCGTCCAGGCGGTGTCCTGGGAGCGTTCCCAACGCGATCAGGCCGACGCAGCGGTCGGCGCAGACGTCGTCGTCGTCCCCGACGGTCGGCCTGGCGCCGCCGTGCCGGCCGCGAACCTCGCCGCGTCCTACCGCGCGCTCGACGGGGTGACGGCGGTCGCGCCGATCGACGACCGTTCCGTCGCCGTTGCCGCCCGGCAGCGTCCGGTACCGATGGTGGCGCTCGACACCGCGGACTTCGCCTCGTACTCCCGGACGCGATCCGACGTGGTCGCCGACGCCGCCACGATCGCCGGGCTCGCCGCACCCGTCGACCTCGGCGGTGTCGCCTTGCCGACGTCGGGCGGGGAGGTGACCGCGACCGTGCGTCTCGCGGCCGGCATCCCCGGGCCGGACGGCGAGCTGCAACCGGAACCGACCGGTGTCGAGATCGCGCTCGTCGTCGTCGACGAGTTCGGCACGCTGCGGCGCCTGCCCGCTGCCGAGACGATCGCCACCGCCGATGGTCGGGACACCACCACGAACGTCTCCTTCGGGTACGTCGACGCGCCCGGCAGCGCGGACCGCCCCGTGCGCATCGTCGAGGTCGAGGTCGACGCGCCGATCCGGTTCGTCGACGTCCGGGCGTTCGACACCGACGTCGACGACGACGGTGTCGAGGATGCATCGCCGCTCGACGTCCCCGGCGTTCGCACCGGGATCGCCCTGCTCGAACTCGCCGTCGACGGAGATCCGCTCGACGTGGGTCTCGCCACCTGGACGCCGCTCGCACCGGAGCCGGAGCGATTCACGATCTCGCCGCCCTCGGCCTCGGTGAGCGCAGTCGGCCCCACTGCACTCGACATCGAGGTCGATGCCGGGACGACGGCCCAACGCCAGGCGACGGCCCGGTTCCGCTTCGTCACCGCCGACGCCGACCTCGTCGCCGCCGGCGCCGTCGGCACCGCGACACCGCGGTGATCGACGTGCTCGCCACGCCGCAGCTCGTCGAGGAGCTCGCCGCCGTGCGCGACACGCCGATCAGCGTCCGGATCGGGGGAACCCGGGTGGCGCTCCGCATCGTCGGTGAGACCGATGTCGTCCCGTTCGCGGCCGACGAACCGCTCGCGTTCCTCGCCGACCACGCCACGCTCGCCGCCGCCGACTACCTCGCGAGCGGTGCGCGGTCCGATCCCGACCGATGGGCGCTGGTGCTCGACGAACCCGGCGACGACCTCACGTCGACCCTGCGCGCGACGCCCTTCGGGAGCACCGCCGTCGACGACCGTTGGGCCGAAGCCGAGCAACGAATCAGCGACCCGATCCTGGTCGGCCTGACCGGCAGCCTGCTGATGGCGGTCGGTGCCGTCGCGATCGTGGCGATCGTCGGGTTGGTGATGGCGGCGGTGACGGGTGCCCGTGATCGCAGGGGGGCGAACGCGGTGCTGCGCGCCCTCGGCGCCTCGCGTCGAGAGCTGCGCGAGTGGTTGGTCCGCGAGACGGTCCCGATCGGCGTCCTCGCGACCGTGATCGGCCTCGTGACCGGGATCGCGATCGCCGCGATCGTGTCGAGCGCGCTCACCGGCGATCGCGATGGTGGCGACGCCGTTCCGCCACCGCATCTCGTCCTGCCGTGGCTCGCCCTCGGTGTCCTGGTCGCCGTCGCCCTCCTGGCGGTCACGATGGTGCCGCTGGCGACCAGCCGGCTGCTGCGCGGCGTCCGGCCGGCCGACGAGCTCCGCATCGGTGACCAACGATGAGCGCGATCGGGAGGTGGGTCACGACAGCGAGGTCGATGCTGCGCCTCACCCGTCGAGCCGACACGGTGGTGCTGATCTGCGTCGCCCTGCTCGTCGGCGCGGTCGCCGCCGGCCTCGTCGCCGCGGAACGAGCCGTCGACGTCGCCGAGGACGACAGCCTGGAGCAGGCGTTGGCGGACGCGCCAGCGGAGACCACCCGCCTGGTCGTCGACATCTCCGACGTCTTCACCCCGAGCGGCCCGACCGATCCGCTGGTCGTTCCGCGCCGCAAGATCGACGACGCGGGGACGAGCATCGACCCGCTGGTCTCGTCGGTGTACGTCGACCCGCGGCTCGTGCTCGACACACCACGCCTCACGGTCCGCACCGTCGACGGCCAGCCGGTCGCATCGCCCACGACCATCGTGCTGCGGGTACAGCCCGATCTCGAATCGCACGCCTCGCTCGTCGACGGTGATGAGCCGGCCCGGACCGACGCGGTCGACGGCGTCGACGTCGTCGAGGTGTCCCTGTCGGCGTCCGCGGCCGAGGAACTCGGTTGGAGCGTCGGCTCCGAGCTGCTGGTCACGCCCACCACCGACGATCCGTTGTTCCGCGGCTTCGACACGCTGCCGGACCCCTTCGTGATCCGTGTCGCCGGGCTGCTCGAACTCGACGACCCGACCGAACCGTTCTGGTTCGGCGACGATCGCCTCCACCGGGTGATCGTCGACGACACCGGCCTGGGCGCCGACCTCACCGTGCACGCCGCCATCCCGGAGGCCCAGCTCCCGGTCGTGCTCGCGACGTTCGGTGGCCAGGCCGCGCTCCGGGTGGAGGAACGGCGCGACCTCGACCCGGCTCGCGTCGACATGTCGAACGTGGCGGCGCTCGAGCGCGCCGTCCGAGCCACCGAGGCCGGCACCACGCCGACCGCGGCCTTCGGATCGCCCGCGGTGCGGTTGGGGCTCGGCGACGTGCTGGCGGCCGAAGCCGTGCGGCGCGGCACCGCTCGCGACGCGGTCCGTGTCGCCGCGATCGGGGTGATCGCCGCGGCGATCGCCGCGTTCCTGCAGCTCCAGCGAGTGGCGGCGGACCGCCGCCGGCCGTGGTGGGTGCAGGTACGGGCACGCGGCGCGAGCCCGAGCGCGATGGTCGCCGGGTCGCTGGTCGCCACGTCGGTGGTGGTCGCGGTCGGCGTCCTGGCGGGAGTGCTGGTCGGTCGCTCCCTGGTCGGCGGGGCGTCGTCGTCGACGATCGGCGTCGTCGCCGTCTTCGCCGTGATGCTCGTCCTGGCCGACCTCGTGCTCCAGGTCGGCGACGCCCACGCGACGGTCGGTCGGCCGGGTTCGTCGGGCTGGTCGCGCTGGCAGCGCGCCGGTGCGACGGTGGTGGTCGCGCTCGCGGTCGCGTCGGTCGTGTCGTTGCGCCGCAGCGGCATCGTCTCCGGTGGTGGCGGCAACGACCTCCTCGTCGTCCTCCCGCTCGCCCTCGTGCCGATCGCGGTCGCGGTCGTCGCGGTCGCCGGGCTCTCCGTACTGCGCCGCGGTCGCACGATCGGGCACCTGGACCTCGGCGTCGGCCGCGTGGTCGGTCTGCGTCGTGCGGCCGAGATGCGCAGCGCTCCCTCGTTCGTGGTCGCCGTCGCCGTCGCGGCCTGTGTGGCGGTGGTGTCGGCCGCGATCGCGTGGTGGCTGCGCGACTCGTCGGGCGGTGCCCCCGGCGGACCGTTGGGAGACGTCGCCCGCGGTGCCTTCACGGCTGCGGCAGCGGCCGCGTGGCTCTTCGGTGTCGCGGACGTGGGGATCGCCACGGTGATCACGATGCGACGTCGCCGACGCGATGCCGAGCTGCTGTCCGCGCTCGGAGCCGACCGGTCGGAGTTCCGCCGAGCGGTGAGTGCGGAACTCGCACCCCTGGTCGGCGTCGGGTTGGCGGTCGCCGCGGTCGCGGCGTGGATCACGGTGACCGCGCTCGAGGGACGTCTCGACCTCGACGTGCTCGGTGCGTCGGTCATCGGCACCGGCCCGGCGGGCGGTGCGGAGCGGCGGGACGTCGCGGCAGTGGTCGTGGGGGCTACGTTCGCCGTGATGGGCTCCTTGTTCGTGGTCGCCGTCGGGGTGATGCGGCTCGCGGTCGCCCGAACGGAGCGCACGACCCGCGTCGCCGGCGAGGCGGGGTCGCGATGACGGCGCCGCTCGGAGCACGATCGGGTCACGGCGGCATCGTGTGCGACGGGCTCGTCAAGATCTACACCACCTCCGAGATCGAGGTGGTCGCGCTCCAGGGCCTCGACCTCGAGGTCGAGCCCGGCGAGCTCGTGACCCTGGTGGGAGCCTCGGGCTCCGGCAAGTCGACCCTGTTGAACGTGCTCGGCGGGCTCGACGAGCCGACCGCCGGCCGAGCGGTCGTCGCCGGTCGCGACCTGATGGCGATGCGTCCGGCCGACCGCACGGCGTTCCGCCGCGACGCCATCGGCTTCATCTGGCAACAGACGGCCCGCAACCTCCTGCCGTACCTCGACGCGCAGGCGAACGTCGAGTTCCCGATGACGTTGACCGGTGCCGGCAAGCGGGACCGGTTCCGCCGGGCCAGCGAGCTGCTCGATCTCGTCGGGCTCGCCGATCGGGCCCACCATCGCCCGCAGCAGCTGTCGGGAGGCGAACAGCAGCGGGTGGCGATCGCCGTGGCGCTCGCCAACGAGCCCTCGGTCCTGCTCGCCGACGAGCCGACCGGCGAACTCGACACGACGACGGCAGAGGAGATCGTGGCCGTGTTGCGCACCGTCAACGTCGAACTCGGCGTCACCGGGTTGATCGTCACCCACGACCCGTTGGTGTCCGGACACGTCGATCGCACGATCGCGATCCGTGACGGCCGCATCAGCACCGAGACGCTCCGCGACCGCGGCGGTGCCGACGGTGTGATCAGCCAGGAGTACGCCGTGCTCGATGCTGCCGGCCGGATGCAACTCCCCGAGCACTACGTCAACGCGCTCGAGCTCGAGCGTCGCGTGCGGCTCGAACTCGAGCGCGACCACATCGGTGTCTGGCCCGAATCGGCCCCGCGACGCGTCGACCGGCCGGGCGCCGACGTCGCCGACGCCGACGCTGCCGCGGAGGCCGATCCCGATGCCGGATGGCGGCCGCGTGGAGACGACCCGTGATCGGGTCCGACATGATCGTCCTGACCGATGTCGAGCGGTCGTTTCCCACGGCGACCGAGCCGGTCCGCGCACTCCGTGGGGTCACCCTCGCGATCCCCGCCGGCGCTTTCGCCGTCGTGCACGGCCGGTCGGGCAGCGGGAAGACCACGTTGCTCAACGTGATGGGCGGGCTCGATCGGCCCGACATGGGCACGGTCGTCGTCGACGGTCACGACCTGACGGCGATGGACGATGCCGGGCTCACCGATCTGCGGCGCACGACGATCGCCCACATCTTCCAGGGGTTCGGTCTGCTGCCCGTGCTCACCGCCGCCGAGAACGTCGAGGTGCCGCTGCGATTGCTCGCCTGGCCGGCGGCCGATCGTCGTCGACGGGTCGACGAGGTGCTGCACCAGGTGGGCCTCACCGGCCGCTCACAGCACCGTCCCGACCAACTCTCGGGTGGCGAGCAGCAACGCGTCGCCATCGCTCGGGCGATCGCCGCCCGGCCGAAGGTGTTGATCGCCGACGAACCGACCGGCCAGCTCGACTCGCGCACCGGCGAGGCGATCATGGGGCTGCTGCACACGCTCGTGGTCGACCAGGAACTCACTGCGGTGGTCGCCACCCACGACGACAAGGTGATCGGCGCCGCGGACCGACGCATCGAGCTGTCCGACGGTCGTGCGACGTCGGGCCGATCCGGATAGCGGGTCAGACCAGGTAGTGGCGCACGGCGAGGCGCTCGGCGGAGTCGTCGCCGGGGACCGGCAGCTGTGCGACGACGCGCAGTGCCGGCCACTCGGCCGGGGTGAGCTGCTGGTACTCGAACGTCAGCTCGCCGGCGGCGGGGTGATGGAACCGCCGCAGCCTGGTCTCGAAGCCCGATACGTCGTGGCCGCGCCACCAGTCGGCGAACTCGGTGCTCTCGGCCGTGAGGAGTTCGACGAGCTCGACCATCGCCGGGTCGTGGCGGACCGACGAGGTCGCCGACCGGAACTCGGCCAGGGCCTGACGAGCGTGGATGTCCCAGTCGACGATCAGCTCGCGTGTGTGCGGGTCGGCGAACAGCACCCACATCAGGTTGCGGCGCGGTGGTTCGAGCTCGACGATGCGGGGATAGAGCCGGGCCTGCGCAGTGTTCCATCCGACGAACTCCCACACGGGCCCGAGCACGTACGCGGGAGCGGGCATCAGCGCATCGAGCAGTCGCACCAGCGCGCTCGGCGCCTCGGCCGGCGCAGCGATCGTGGCCGTGCCCGGTTCGGTCAACGACAGCAGGTGGTCGAGGCCGGCCTCGTCGAGCCGCAGCGCCCGCCCGATCGCGAGGAGCACGTCGTTCGAGGCGTTGATCCGCCGACCCTGTTCGAGCCACGTGTACCAGGTGAGCGACACGCCGGCGAGCATCGCCACCTCCTCACGCCGCAGGCCCGGTGTGCGGCGTCCCCGTCCGCTCGGCAGGCCGACCTGTTCGGGGCGCGTCGACTCGCGACGCGATCGCAGGAACTCGGCGAGTTCACGGCGATGGTCCGAGGCGCTCCCCATGCCGACAGTCAAGCAACTCCCGGCTGCGGCCACCTCACGCGAGCAGCGTGGCGGCCAGCAGGACGACCAGACCGGCGACGAACGCCGCTGTCGTCTCGACCTTGTCGCGTGTGCGTTCCTCCGAAGCGATCTCCGGGAGGAGGTCGGCGGCTGCGATGTAGACGAAGTTCCCGGCCGCGAAGGGAAGCAGGTAGGCGACCTCGACGTGCTCGGCCATCGCGTACGCGACCAGGGATCCGAGGAGGAACGTCAGCGCTGAGGCGAAGTTCCAGAACAGCGCGGATCGACGCTGCCACCCGCTGTGGATCAGGACTCCGAAGTCGCCGAGTTCCTGGGGAATCTCGTGAGCGGCGGCCACGAGCCAGGCCACGATGCCGACGCGCACGTCGACGACGAAGGCGCCGCCGACGGCGAGCCCGCCGATGAAGTTGTGGAGGCCGTCCGCCATCAGGATCAGGTAGCCGAGCGGGCGGTGGGTCGAGTGGTCCGTCCGATGGCAGTGGTGCCAGTGCAGGAACTGCTCGAGGACGAAGAACACGACGAAACCGGCCACGAAGGCGACGTAGACGCCGAGGCGATTGCCGGTCGCGTCGATCGACTCGGGAAGCATGTGGAACATGGCGCCACCGAGCAGCGATCCTGCTGCAAGCCCCACGATCGGGAGCACGATGCGCTCCAGCCGGGCAGGAGGCATGAACGCCGTGACCGTTCCGACGAGCGCGAGCAGACTCATCGCCACGCCGGCGATGACGATCCATGCGAGCGTCGGCATCGCCGGGTCCGATCAACAGCCCTGGCGGTCCTCGACCTCCACCGCCTGCTCCGACGCGGGAGGCGGGTCATCCACCGTGGCGCCCCAGGTGGTCCGACTCGATCGGGCGGATCCGGCCCGAGTGCTGTTCCATCACGTCGCGGGCAGTGTCGGGGTGACCGTGGCTGCAGACCACCACCAGGACCTCGCCGGGCTCGAGCGCGGTGTAGGTCAGGTCGCGGTGGGCGTTCCAGCCCTCGTCGCCGGCGGCGGCGCCGACGTATCCACCGATCAATCCGCCCCACAGCGCCGACGCCCCGGCGAGCGCGAACATGCCGCCGAGACCGATCAGGCCGATCCCCGGCACGACCAAGCCGGCGAGTGCAACCCCGGCGATGATTCCGATCGGTGCACCGACGAGGGCGCCGACCTCGGTGTCATGCACCAGATCGCGATCCTCGTCGTGTTCGAACACGACCGAGTCGTCGCCGTGGACTGCGACGCCGAGGTGCTCGCTTCCGAGACCCAACGATCGCAGGTGTTCGATCGCTGCCGTGGCGGTGTCGCGGTCGGGGAACACGGCGGCGATGTGGTCGTGTTCGGCGTGGGCGGCGAGGTCGTCGGGGGAGAATCGCTCGCTGTCGTTGACGTCATCGGTCATGGTTCCTGCTCCCGTTTCGCTGTCCGGGCCGGGCTCGATGTCGGCCCTCGACTCCAACCAATCACACGTCGGCCGCGTTGGCCAGGGCCCAAGGGCACGGCAGGCAATACGGTGGAACCGTGAGCTCACCGTCGACCGACTTCCCGACCGTCGATTCGTTGTCCCTCGATGTGATGCTCGACGACCTGCGCACGCTCGTCGAGATCGAGTCGCCATCGCTCGACCTGACCGCCTTGCAGACCTCCGCCGAGGCCCTCGCAGCCATGATCGAGCGCCTGCTCGGCCGACCGGCGACGCTGGTCGACAGCCCGGCGGGCCCGCACGTGCACTGGTCGGGTGGAGGTGAGCCCCGGGTGCTGTTGCTCGGCCACCACGACACGGTCTTCCCGATCGGCACCCTCGCCGCCCGGCCGTTCACCGTCGCCGACGGACGGGTGACCGGGCCGGGCGTGTTCGACATGCTCGCCGGCATCGTGCAGGCCCTCCACGGGCTCGCAACGCTCGGCGATCTCTCCGGGGTCGAGCTGCTGTTCAGCGCTGACGAGGAGGTCGGTTCCGGCGCGTCGCGCGAGCTGATCGAGGAGCGGGCACAGGCCTGCGGTGCGGTGCTCGTGCTCGAGCCATCGGCCGACGGGGGAGCGTTGAAGACCGGACGGAAGGGCTGCGGCACGTTCGATGTCACCGTGCACGGCCGCGCATCGCATGCCGGCCTCGAGCCCGAGAAGGGCGTCAACGCGTTGGTCGAGGTCGCCCATCAGGTGTTGGCGATCAACGAGCTCGGCCACCCCGAGGTGGGCACGACCGTCACCCCGACGGTGGCGTCGGCGGGCACGGCCGACAACGTCGTGCCGGCGCAGGGCCGGATCAAGGTCGACGTACGTGTCGAATCGGCCGACGAGAAGGATCGTGTCGAAGCGGCGATGGCGGCGCTGTGTCCGGTCGATCCCGACTCGACGATCGAGGTGACCGGGGCGATCAACCGCCCGCCGATGCCCGAGTCGGCGTCGGCCACCCTGATGCCGCTCGCCGTGGCGGTGGCCCCCGGGATCGAGGGCTACGCGGTCGGCGGCGGCAGCGACGGCAACTTCACTGCCGCGGTCGGCGTGCCGACGCTCGACGGGCTCGGTGCCGTCGGCGGGGGAGCGCACGCCGACCACGAGTTCGTGGTGGTCGACACGATGCCCGACCGTGCCCGCCTGATCGCCGCCCTCGTCGACCAGATCACTTCTCGTGAACCCGTGCGGGAGTAATCCCCCGACGAGTTCACGAGAAGGGGGTTGGGGTCAGCGGTCGAGGGCGGGGGTGACGTCGCCGGGGCCGAGGGAGCCGACCTGGCGGTACACGTCGAGCTTGTTGCGGGTGTCGGTGATGTCGAGGTTGCGCATCGTCAACTGGCCGATGCGGTCGAGCGGCCCGAACGCCGCGTCCTCCACCCGCTCCATCGACAGGCGATCGGGCTCGTAGGTGAGGTTCTCGCTCACCGTGTCCAGGATCGAGTAGTCGTCGCCGCGGCGCAGGCGCACGGTCACCTCGCCCGTGATCGCCGAGCCGACCCAGCGCAGCAGCGGCTCGCGCAGCATCAGGCTCTGTGGGTCGAACCAGCGGCCCTCGTACAACAGGCGGCCGAGGCGGCGACCCATCGTGCGGTAGTTCTCGATCGTGTTCTCGTTGTGGATGCCGGTGACGAGGCGCTCGTAGCAGATGTGCAGCAGCGCGAGCGCGGGGCCCTCGTAGATCCCGCGGCTCTTGGCCTCGATGATGCGGTTCTCGATCTGGTCACTCATGCCGAGACCGTGGCGACCGCCGATCGCGTTCGCTTCCATCACGAGGTCGACGGGGGACGCGAACGTCTCGCCGTTGATCGCGACCGGCCAGCCCTCCTCGAAACGCACCGAGACGTCCTCGGTGGCGATCTCGACCGCCGGATCCCAGTGGGCGACGCCCATGATCGGCTTGACGATCTCCATGCTCGTGCCCAGTTCCTCGAGCGACTTCGCCTCGTGGGTGGCGCCCCAGATGTTGGCGTCGGTCGAGTAGGCCTTCTCGACCGAGTCGCGGTACGGGAGGTCACGGGCCTGGAGGAACTCGCTCATGCCCTGGCGACCGCCGAGTTCGTCCACGAACGTGGGGTCGAGCCACGGCTTGTAGATCCGCAGGTTCGGGTTGACGAGCAGGCCGTAGCGGTAGAACCGCTCGATGTCGTTGCCCTTGTAGGTCGACCCGTCGCCCCACACGTCGACGCCGTCGTCCTGCATCGCCCGCACCAGCAGCGTGCCGGTGACCGCTCGGCCGAGCGGGGTGGTGTTGAAGTAGGTCTTGCCGGCCGTGGTGATGTGGAACGCCCCGCACTGCAGGGCGATCAGGCCCTCGCGCACCAGCTCGTCGCGGCAGTCGACCAGCCGGGCCTCCTCGGCCCCGTAGACCTTGGCGCGATCGGGGACGGTGTCGAGCTCCGGTTCGTCGTACTGGCCGAGGTCGGCGGTGTACGTGTACGGGATCGCACCGCGGTCGCGCATCCAGGCGACCGCGGCCGAGGTGTCGAGGCCGCCGGAGAACGCGATTCCCACGCGCTCGCCGACCGGCAGTGACATCAGGACCTTGGCGTTCGAGGCGCCGGTGTTCGACGAGGAGCTGTCGGGCATGGGCCAGGACGCTACCGGTCGCTACCGGTCGGCGTCGGGCTCGGCAGCCCGATACGTGCCCGTGAACGAGGCGACCGACACCAACGCCACGGCACCGGCGATCGCGAACTCGATCGTCGCCAACCCGACCGACCGCGACAGATCGGGAACGGCGATCAGTGCCAGCACCACCGAACCCCCGAGGCTGATCCACGGCATCCGCCGCACGTTGTAGCTGGCGAGGATCCCGAACACCGCAGCGACGTAGAACGGGATCAGCCGCACCAGCACGGGCTGCGGGTTCGATCGGGGGCCGAGCCACCACGTGGCGATGCCGATCTCCTCGCTCGCCTTCCACACCGCCAGGTAGGCGAGGAACACGCCGACCCATGTGGCCACCAGCACGGTGCGCCACGGTGTCGTCAGCTCGCCGGCCCGGTGAGGGCGGCGGACGGGAGCGAGTTCCCGCCCGTCGTCGTCGAGCACGTCGGTGGGGCTCCCTGCCGGGCCGGGCGGTGGCAACGCCGCAGGGGTGCCGGATGTTGCAGGTGTCGGCGGTGCCGGAGGTGGCAGGTCTGGTGAGGGCGCATCCGACACGATGCAGCACACTACGGGCCCGCGCCCGCCGAGGCGACGCGAGCCGCCGAAGCGGACCGGCCCCGGCCGCCAGCTACCCTGCGACGGAATGCCTGTCGACACCACGATCGGTGAGCCGTTCGAGAAGCTCTCGATCTTCTATCCCATGTGGAACGAAGAGGAGTACATCCAACGTGCCCTCACCGCCGGTCGACGGGCGTGTGAACGCCTCGTCGCGTCGGGCGACATCGGCGACTACGAGCTGATCGTGGTCGACGACGCCTCGACCGATTCGACCGGGGAGATCGCCGACCGACTCGCGCTCGAGGACCCCCGGGTCCGCGTGGTGCACCACCCCGTCAACCGCAAGCTCGGCGGCGCGATCAAGACCGGGTTCGCCACTGCCACCGGCGACCTGATCCTCTACACGGACGCCGATCTCCCCTTCGACATGGCCGAGCTCCCGCGGGCTGTTCGCCTGTTGCGCGACTACGACGCCGACATCGTGAGCGCCTACCGCTTCGACCGCACCGGCGAGGGCTATCTCCGCTCGGTGTACACCTTCGTCTACAACCTGCTGATCCGCACCCTGTTCGACGTCAAGGCCCGCGACATCAACTTCGCGTTCAAGCTGTGCCGGGCCCGGGTGTTCGACCACGTCGAGCTGCGCAGCGAGGGGTCGTTCATCGACGCCGAACTCGTGATCCGCGCCACCCGGCTCGGCTACGAGATGCTCCAGTTCGGCGTCGACTACTTCCCCCGGACGCGCGGTGTGTCGACGCTCAGCTCACCCTCCGTGATCACCACGATCCTCAGGGAGATGTGGGAGCTGCGGGGCGACCTCGAGGACATCGAGCCGGTGGTCCAGCGCTCCTGAGCCGCCGTTGTCGGCAGCCGCCGAACCGGAATCCTGAACGGATTCGAACAGTTGGCGGAGCCGCGGCCCGGCGGGCTGTTCGCCTTGGTAGCTTTGCCTCAGCCGCTGCCGGTCGGCCCCCCTGACACCGAGCACCCGCCCCGTGAACGACCGACCCCGACTCTCTCCCGAAGCCCGCAAGTGGATGCCTGCAGCAGGTGCTGCGGGCCTCCTCGCCGTGGTCGTTTTCGCCGGCGTCGCCCTCGGCGGCGGCAGCGACGAGTCGTCGTCCCCGGCGGTCACCGCGGAGTCGGTCAACCTCGAGACCGGCACGATCCCCCCGTCGGTCCCGGTGATCGAAACCATCGAGACGAGCGCACCGGTCGTCAAGACCCAGCTGACCCGCGACCTCGCGAAGGGCATGGCAGGCGACGACGTCGCCCAGGTCCAACAGCGCCTCACCGATCTCGGCTTCTGGCCCGGGCCGATCGACGGCTACTTCGGCGACGAGACCCGGCGTGCGGTGTGGGCCTACGAGAAGCTCGTGCTCGGTGTGCCGTTCGACGAGCCGAACGGCCTGGTCACGCCGGCCATGTGGACCGACATGCAGGATCCGTTCGTGATCCAGCCCCGTCGCCCCGACTCGACCCGGAACCACACCGAGGTCTACCTGCCCGAGCAGGTGATCGCCGTCTTCCACGACGATGCACCCGTGATGATCAGCCACATGTCGAGCGGCGACAACGAGGAGTGGTGCGAAGAGGTCACGATCAGCCCGGGCGAATACAACAACCCCGGCGACGAGCCGCTGGTGCGCGGCGAGTGCGGCAAGTCGATCACGCCCGGCGGCGTGTACAACTTCGACCGCGAGGTCGAAGGCGTGCGCCAGAGTTCCCTCGGTGGCATGTGGGACCCGGTGTACTTCAACTACGGCATCGCCGTTCACGGAGCGCTCAACGTGCCGTTGCGCCCCGCATCGCACGGCTGCATCCGCATCCCGCTCAGCCTGTCGCCCACCTTCCAGGACCTGACCACGATCGGCGACCAGGTCTTCGTGTTCGACGGTGTCAAGGAGCCGGAGTACTACGGCGCTCAGCCCCCGTACTTCAACCGCATCGACCCGGACTACTCGACCACCACGACGAGCACCACCACGACCACGACGGTTCCGGCGTCGACGACCACGGTTCCGGCGTCGACCACCGTGGCGCCCACGACGACCACGGCGCCTGCCACGACCGTCGCTCCTGCCACGACCGTGGCCCCTGCCACGACGACCACGGCGGTCCCCGCGGCGGACCTGTCTCCCGACGGCTGACCGGGGTGCGGCTCGTCGTGCAGCGTCGAGCCGTGTCATCGTGAGCGGCGTGCACGACTACGACGAGTTCGGCCTGTTCCACGAGAACGTCGACGAGTTCGACCTGGGGATCACCGAGTTCCCCACCGTCGTCAGGGTCGACACGATCGTGACCGGTGACGATGCCGGAGACGATCGCACGGTGAGTTCGTTGAAGTGGGGGGATGGGCCACCGGAGCTGGTGCTCGTGCACGGCGGGGCCCAGAACGCCCACACCTGGGACACCGTCGCGCTGGCACTCGGCCGCCCGCTGATCGCGGTCGACCTCCCGGGGCACGGCCATTCCGACTGGCGTGCCGACGGTGCCTACTCGCCGATGAACCTTGCCGACGACCTCGCCCAGGTGATCGAGCGCCACGCCCCCGATGCGCAGGCGGTGGTCGGCATGTCGCTCGGCGGCCTGACGTCGATGGAACTCGCCGTCCGGCACCCGCACCTGGTGCGGTCGCTCGTGATGGTCGACATCACCCCGGGAGTGAACGCGCAGAAGACCAAGGCGGTCACCGACTTCGTCGACGGTCCGCAAGCATTCGCCAGCTTCGACGATCTGCTCGCCCGCACGATGGAGTTCAATCCGACGCGGTCGGAGTCGTCGCTGCGCCGGGGGATCCTCCACAACGCCCATCAGCTGCCCGACGGGTCGTGGGAGTGGAACTACGACCGGGGCAGCCACGCCCGGGTGCGCAGCACGCAACCCCCGACGGCGGCGGACGATGCGGTGTCGGACGATGCCCCACCGGCCGACGGGCCGTCGCCGCTCTGGGATCACTTCGAGGCGATCGCGTGCCCGCTGATGCTCGTGCGCGGCTCGCTGTCTCCCGTGGTCGACGACGACGACGTCGCCGAGGCCCGACGCCGTCAACCGGCGCTCACGGTCGAGGTGGTCGACGGCGCCGGCCACAGCGTCCAGGGCGATCGCCCCGTCGAACTCAGCGCCCTGCTCGCTTCCTGGCTCGGTCGCTCCCACTCGCCCTGAGCGGCGGCCCGCTCAGAGCTGTGCGAGGCAGGCGTCGGTGCCGTCGAGCACGCCGGTGCGCAACGCCGCGATCTTCTCGAACGCGCTGCCCACCACGTTGGCGTTGCTGTCGAGGTCGGCGACGAGGAGCACGGTCTGGATCGCCTCGTCGAGGTCGCCCGCCGAGACGCTCGACTGGCGTGCTTCGAGCCGAGGTGTCGGCAGCCTCAGGAACCCCTGGCCGTCGGCCACCGGGATCACCGTCTGTACCCAGCCACCGGTGAGACAGTCGTTGAGCAGCGCACGGGCTTCGCCGGTGAGATCGGACCCGAGCGCGACCTGGACCGCCTCACCCCAGGCGAGGCCCAGGACGTAGCCGACCGAGAAGTCGCCGAGCGACCGGTACAGATCGAGGGCCGCCGGTTCGTTGAAGTAGACCTCGTCGGTCGAGACGCACAGTGCCGCGCCACGGGTGAGGTCGCCACGAAGATCGCTGCACCGGACGTCGTCGGCCGAACGGACCACCACGAGCGACAAGGCGTCGAGCCTCGGGATCTGGCGAGCGAGTTCCTGATCCCAGTACAGGTTGAGGTCTTCGGGGAGGAACGCCAGGAGCTCGCCGTCGCCGTAGCCGAAGGCCGCGTCGCCCCCGTTGGCCGCGTCGGCGGTCGTGAACTGATTCGGCACGAGCGGGAGCGGCTCGTCGAGGATCTCCGCGCAGCGAGCGGGCCCCCCGGCGAAGCCGACCTGGAACGCGCCGACGCGGTCGAAACCGGAGCCGTGACCACCTTCGACGAACTGGTCGATCCCGACCGGATCGCTCACCTTCGTCATGGCGATCAGCCCGGCGCGGACATCGGCGTCCGAGTAGCGCAGCACCGGTGACTCGCCGCGGGCGACACGCGCCGACCAGGCGCCGGCGAAGCAGTCGGCCTGTTGCTCGGTGAGGATCGTGGGCAGCGCCCGATCGAGGTTGCCTGCGCGGAGCTGGATCGCGTGGCCGAACTCGTGTGCGAGCACCGTCCCGATCGTGCCGAAGCCGTAGTCGCTCTGGAGTTCCGCGAGCAGGCCGTCGGCGCTGTCGTCGTAGACCATGAAGTCGCCGACGCCGCAGTAGAACGCGACGTACTGACTCACCTCCTCGTAGGTCGTGCTCGGCGACCCGCAGCCGGGGAGATCATCGGGACGGCTCGGATAGGCGGCGTAGACCTTGCCCTCGAGCCGGCGGAAGCTGGTGCCGTAGATCGTCGGGTACTCGACCTCCCACCACAGTTGGAGGTCGGTCATCACCGCGAGGAGGAAGTCGTCGTAGGCACGGGGTGGCTTGTCCGGTCCGAAGTCGATCGCGGCCGGATCGACCGGGACGCTCGACGGCGGCGGGGTCGCAGGGTCGACCGGTTCGGTGGTGGGAGCGCTGGGTGGAGGATCTTCCGGGTCGGTCGCGGGATCCGGCAGCGTCCCGACCGATGGTGGCTGGGACGGGTCGAGCGTTGTCGGGTCGGCGACGATCCGATCGGCTCGTTCGGACGTGACCGACACGTCGACCCCGCACGCCGTGAGCGCGATCGCGCCTGCGGCGAGGAGTGCGACGGCGCGGCCCGATGCCATGTGACGATGTTACGGCGGTGCCGTTGCGGGCATCCGGCGCCACGTCGAGAGTTCACCAGGTTCTTACGTCTGCTGGTGGAGCCGCTCGACGAGGTCGGGCCGCGCTCGGACTTCGCGAGTGCCTCCAACGCTGCTACGGTCGCGGCCCACACGTGACGGATGACACGATCGGCCATGACGGTCGCGAGGGGGGAGAACACAACGTGGCGCTCTTGGAAGTCGACGACATCTCGGTGTCGTTCGGTGGCATCATCGCCCTCGACGGGCTCTCCTTCGACATCGACGAGGGACAGATTCTCGGCCTGATCGGCCCGAACGGCGCCGGCAAGACCACGATGTTCAACGTCGTCAGCCGCATCTACGACCCCACGCGCGGCCGGCTGCGTTTCGACGGCCACGACCTCCTGAACGTGTCCGCGCACGGGATCGCCGGCCTCGGGATCGCCCGCACCTTCCAGAACCTGGCGTTGTTCCCGACGATGACGCTGCTGCAGAACACGATGACCGGCGCGCACCACCGCGGCAACGTCGGCTTCCTCCGGGCGATGAGCCGGATCGGCGCCGCCAAGGAAGAGCGTGCCCTCGCCGCCGACGCCTTCGGCATCCTGCGCTCGCTCGACCTCGCCGATCTGGCCTTCCGTCCCGCAGCGGGCCTGCCCTTCGGCACGTTGAAGCGGCTCGAACTCGCTCGTGCGCTCGCCGCGCACCCCAAACTGCTGCTGCTCGACGAGCCGGCCGCCGGCCTGACCCACCACGAGGTCGACGAGCTCGGCGAGACGATTCGGCGGGTGCGTGACGAGTACGACCTCACCGTGCTGCTGGTCGAGCACCACATGGGGATGGTGATGGGCATCTCCGACCGGGTGGTGGCGATGGAGTTCGGTCGCAAGATCGCCGAAGGTCTACCCAGCGAGGTCCAGCGCAACCCCTTGGTGATCGAGGCCTACCTGGGGACCCCGGCGTGAGCGGTGAGGCACTGCTGACCGTCTCGGGCCTCAGCGCCGGCTACGGGCCGGTCGAGGTCCTGCACGGCATCGACTTCACCGTCGGCGAGGGAGAGATCGTCGTGATCCTCGGCGCCAACGGGGCGGGCAAGACCACCACGATGCGAGCGGTGTCGGGGATGATCCCTCGCCGCGGCAGCGTCGACTTCGCCGGCACCGAGATCTCCGGGTCGAAGCCCGACGCGATCGTCCGTGCCGGCGTGTCGCAGGTCCCCCAGGGACGCGGCACGTTCACCGACCTGACGGTGGAGGACAACCTGCTCGCCGGCGGTTACACGGTGAAGGGATCGGTCGAGGAGGACCTCGATCGGTGGTTCGACGTGTTCCCGCGTCTCTCCGAGCGGCGCGACCAGAAGGCGGGGTCGCTGTCGGGTGGCGAGCAGCAGATGCTCGCCGTCGCTCGGGCGATGATGAGCCGCCCGAAGCTCTTGCTGTGCGACGAACCGAGCCTCGGTCTGGCGCCGTTGATCACCAAGGAGCTGTTCAAGGTGCTCGGCACGCTGCGGGACGAGCACGGCATGTCGTTGCTGGTCGTCGAGCAGAACGCCGGCATGTCGCTGGCGCTCGCCGACCGGGCGTACGTGCTGGAGACCGGCACGATCGTCGCCACGGGTACCGGCGACGAACTGCTCGCCGACGACACGATCAAAGAGGCCTACCTCGGGGTGGTCAACTGATGTCGCTGTTCATCGAACGAATGGTCAACGGCCTCGCCGACGGCTCGATCTACGCGCTGCTCGCGCTCGCGTTGGTGGTGGTGTTCCGTTCGACGGGCCAGCTCAACTTCGCGCAGGGCGAGATCGGCACGATGGGAGCGTTCTTCGTGTCGACGCTCACCTTGTCCGGCTTGCCGGTCTGGCTGTCGATCGGCTTCGCGATGGTGCTCGGCTTCGCGGTGTCGGCCGGGGTCGAGCGGATCGTCGTCCGGCCGATCGAGCACCGGAATCCGGGCGCCGTGATCGTCGCCCTGATCGGCGTGTTCCTCGCCGTCAACCAGGCCGTGGCGATGATCTGGGGCGTCGATGCCCGGAGCCTGCCGAGCGTGTTCCCCGACGATGCCGACGACTTCGTGACGATCCTCGGCGCACCGGTGCGGATCGCACGTCTCGGCGTGATCGGCGTGCTGGTCGTGGTGCTGTTCCTGCTGTGGCTGCTCTTCGCCAAGACCAAGATCGGCCTCGGCATGCGAGCGGTGGCCAACAACCAGGAGTCGTCGAACCTCGTCGGCATCCGCGTCGGCTCGGTGCTCGTCCTGGGCTGGGGTCTCGCCGGTGCAATCGGTGTGCTGGCCGCGGCGATGCTGGCGCCGTCCGCCGGCCTCAGCGGTTCCCTGATGCTCAGCCCGTTCCTGATCGCTTCGGTTGCGGCCGTGCTCGGCGGGCTCGATTCGCCGGTCGGGGCGGTGGTCGGCGGCCTGCTGATCGGGGTCGTCGAGGCCGTGATCGTCGGCTACGTCGACTTCCTCGGCGCCGACATGCTGATGCCGGTGATGCTGGTGATCCTGCTCGGGGTGCTGCTCTTGCGGCCGTCGGGTCTGTTCGGTTCCGAGAGAGTGGAGCGCGTGTGATGGACCTCCCGATCCGTGTTGCGAAGGGGAGCTGGCAGAACTGGCTCGGTCGGGCCGTGCTGTTCGGTGGTGTCGGGCTGTTCATGTACCGCGCCGTGACGGAGTGGAGTCGTTCGGGCCTCGGCCTGCTCGCCGACGCACTGATCATTGCGATCGCCGTGACGGGCTTGAATCTGATCACCGGGTACACGGGCCAGCTGTCGCTGGGCCAAGCGGCGTTCTTCGCGATGGGCGCCTTCGTCTCGGCCATGCTCGTCACCGGGAAGATCTGGACCCCGTTCATCACCGACAACATCTGGACGCCGGGCTGGACGATGCTCGCTGCTGCGGTCGTCTGCTTCCTGATCGGCATGGTGGTCGGCGTGCCGGCCTTGCGCCTGAAAGGCATCTACCTCGCGCTCGTCACGCTCGTGTTCACCGAGGCCGTCCGTGCGTTCTTCAAGTACGACGAGGTCGCCGGCGTCACGGGTGGCGCGACCGGGATCAAGGGGTTCAGCTACCTGCCTCCGAGCTGGACGGGCCTCGAGGGCCGCGCCGATCTCGTCACGTGGTTCTTCTGGTTGTCGCTGGGCATCCTGATCGTCGTCTCGATCCTCTCGGCCGGACTGATCCGCAGCCGGGTCGGGCGGGCCATGGTCGCCGTGCGCGACAACGAGACCGCGGCGGCCGTCATGGGCGTGAACCTGTTCTCGATCAAGACCGTCGTGTTCGGCTTGTCAGGAGCGATCGCCGGGGTCGCCGGCTCGCTGTATGCGCTCAAGCTCACGCTCGTCGAAGCTGATGTCCCCATCTTCGGGCTGTTCGGATCGGTGACGTTCCTGGTGGCGATGGTGGTCGGTGGCGCCGCACAGAACTGGGGTCCGTTCGTCGGCGCCATGTTCTACGTGTTCGTCAACGACTTCGCTCGCAGCGTCGGCGAGGATCCGTCGGGCAGCATCTTCCTCGGTTGGTTCGTCGGCGAGGGCACCAAGATCGACGGCTTGGGTGGTGTCACGTTCGGTGTGCTGCTGATCCTCTTCGCCCGCTTCGTCCCGTTCGGTGCCGTCGGCACGATGCGGATGTGGCGCTCGAAAGCGGTGCTCGTCGTGCCGCGTGTGCCACTCGGCGCGGGTGGCGTGCCGTCGGCGAAGGTGCTCGGAGAATCGGGAGCTATGGGCGCAGACCAGGCGGCGACTAGCATCGATCGTGCTGAACCGCCCGGACTGGCCGACGAGGACCCGCCCGGAATGGCAACGTGACGAACACCCAATCACAGAACTACCAACCAGAGGGGGAACTCTGATCATGGTCAGAACCAAGAAGATCTTTGCACTCGCCGCGGCGGGAGCACTCGTACTCGCCGCGTGCGGCAGTGACGACGACAGCTCGTCCAGCGGCACCGATGCGCCGGCCGGCACCGACGCCACGGAGTCGACCGACGCGCCGGAGTCGACCGACGCACCGGAGTCGACCGACGCTCCCGGCTCGACCGACGCCCCGGACGCCACGGACGGCGGAGGCTCGTCCGGTGCCGAGTTCGTCGTCGACACCGAGAACTGTGACGACCCGGAGGCTGCAAACGCTCCGATCGAGGGTGCGCTCAAGATCGGGACCTCGATCCCGCTGTCCGGCGGTCCCGCCGTGCTGTTCGCACCGTTCGGTGACGGCCAGCAGAGCTACATCGATTGGTACAACGACACCAATGGTGGCCTGAACGGTGAGCCCGTCGAACTGGTGATCACCGACGACCAGTACACCCCCGACCTCACGAAGACCAACGTCGACGGGCTGATCTTCGACGATGAGGTCGACCTGTTGTCGGGCATCATCGGCTCCGGGAGCAACCTGGCCATCCAGGCCGATGTGAACGCGCTGTGTGTCCCGCAGCTGTGGGCATCGACCGGCGCCTCCGACTGGGGCAACATCGACGAGTACCCGTGGACCACCGGTCTGCTCGTGCCGTACGCGATCGAATCGCGCGTGTGGGCCGATTTCGTCTCGCAGGAGGCCGGCGACGGCGCCACGACCGCGTTGTTCTACGTGAACAACGAGTTCGGCCAGTCCTACGCCGACAACTTCAAGGAGATCGCTGCGGAGAACGGCATCGAGATCGTCGCCGAAGAGGTCATCGACCCGGCCGACTCCGGTGCACCGAGTGGTCAGATGACCAACCTCGTGCAGGCGAACCCTGACGCGATCCTGGCGGTCGGCCTCGGCGGGCAGTCCAGTGCGTTCATGACCGAACTCGGCAACGCCAAGGCGGCGAATCCCGACTTCGACCCGCTGGTCTACATGACGGCGACCGCTGCCAACCCGCTGTTCTTCGACACGCTCGTCGAGAACGGTGGCAGCGACGGCGTCTACACCTCCAGCAACGTCAAGTTCGTCAGCGACGAGCAGTTCGCCGACGACGAGGCGGTGCAGACCTACCTCGACGCGATGGCGACCTACGCACCCGATGCCAACCCGGCCGACACGTCCGTGCTGGCTGGCTGGCTGTCGATGGAGCTGGCGGTCTACGCCGCCCAGCAGGCGCTCGCAGCCGGTGACCTCAGCCGAGCCGGGATCATCAATGCTGCCCGGAACATCGACTACGTGCCGGGCCTCCTGATCGACGGCATCACCGCCTCGATGAACGCCGAGGACGCCTTCTATCCCGAGGCGACGCAGCTCGTGCGCTGGGACGACACCGCCAAGGCGTTCGTGGTCGCCGGTGACGCGGTCGACTACAACGGCTCGCTGGGCACCTACACGCCCTGATCCGCTGAACTGACAACGCCCGTTACGCCAGGGGTCAGACCCCTGGCGTAACGGGCGTTTCGTCGTTCTCGGTCGGCGGCCGTTCAGCCGCCGATGTCGACGCACTCGACGAGCGCCGCGACCAGGTCCGACGGCATGTCGCCGCCCTGTGTGGCCGCCACGAGGTCGGGGATGTCGACGCCCTCGAGCTTGTCACGGGCGCAGTCCTCGTCGACCGGCTGGCCGGACTCGTTCATGCCTGCGATGAACACGTCGACGAGTGCATCGGCATCGGCGCAGCCCAGGAGCTCGGCGCCGAGCGCCTGGCCCTCGGCGCTGATCTCGGCGTCACCGTCCGCGGCGATCGCTTCGGCGTCGGCGTCGCTCAGCTGCGCAGCGAGGTCGTTCACGCACCCCTCGTCGAGTGTCAGTCCCGCCTCCGACGCCGACTGGATCGTGGCGGCTGCGGCCGCGGCCTGCGGTCCGCCGCCTCCGCTGTCGCCATCGCTGCCGCAGCCGGCGAGCGCAAGGCCCACCACGCCGATGCCGATCATCAGTCTCCTGTGCATGTCTGTCCCTTCATCGAGTACCGCATGGGTGGCGATCGGTCGATCGGCCGGCACCATCGTGACACGTCGCGGGCGACCACCTGGCGAGCGCACCGAGGGAGGCGGCCTACGGTTGGGGTCGCTCCGACACGGTGAGTTCGATGCTGTTGGAGTCGGCGATCGTCACCTCGAAGCCCCATTCCTCGCCGTTGGCGTCGATCGCCCTGCACGAGAACACCGTGCCGACATCCTGGTTCGGTGGTTCGTCGCACGTCGCCGACGAGACGGCGACGCCGAGGCCATCGGCGACGCCGGGATCCTCCACGATGAACTGCTCGGCTTCCTCGCGGAAGTCCGCCGCGGTGGTGAAACACCCCGACAGTGCGACGGCACACGTCGCAGGGACGGCGATCAGTGCGAGCGCGCGAGGGGCCATGGGTCGCGAACGTAGCTCAGGCGAGCGGGGTCGCAGCGGTGAGGCGGCGGTGGCTCGAGACGCGATCCCACATCACCACGCCGAGGGCCACCCACACGAAGGCGAAGCCGACCAGCCGGTCGGCCGGCATCGGTTCGTCGTACACCAGCCAGCCCAGCGCGAAGTTGATCACCGGCACCAGGAGGTTCAACGGGCCGAGCAACGTGAACGGCACCGACTTCGCGGCGCCGGCGAACAGCATCAGCGGCACCGCCGTGATCGCTCCGGTGCCGAGGACCAGCAGCCAGTCGGTCGGATCGGCGGTGGCGGCGACACTGTCGGCGTTCGTCGAGAACCACACGACCGCCGCCACCGCCGGCACGAACAGGACGAACGTCTCGCCGGCGAGGCTGTCGACCGCGCCGAGCGGGACCCGTCGCGTGGTGAGGCCGTAGAAGCTCCACGACGCGGCGATCAGGAGCGCGATCCACGGGGGGCGCCCGTACGACACCGTGAGGATCACCACGGCCACCGCGGCGCATCCGAACGCGAAGCGTTGGGCCGTCGTCGGCCGCTCCTTCAGCACGAACACACCGATCGCCATCGTGGCGAGCGGGGCGATGAAGTAGCCGAGCGCCGTCTCGATCACCCGGTCGTTGGTCACCGCCCACACGTAGCTGCTCCAGTTGACGGTGAGCAGCAGCGAGGCGAGCACGAGCCGCCGTGCGACCCCGGGATCTCGGAGTGCGCCGATCACCGTCGGCCAGGTCCGACGCGCCGTGACGACGAGCGCCATCACCACCGCCGCACACACCGTCCGCCATGCGATCAGCTCGAACGCGTCGAATGCGCTGAGCTGTTTCCAGTAGATCGTGAGAAAGCCCCACAGCATGTAGGCGGCGACGGCCAGCCGGACGCCCTGCGCCACCGTGCGCTCGCCGGGCAGTGGTGGTGCGTCCACCTGGACGGCGTTCGATCCGGAGTCGTCGGGCATCGCTCCGTAGGGTACGGAGCAGCGACGACTCTGCGGAAAGTGGTTCGATGACCGACATGACACCCCGACAGGCATGGGAGGCGGCGATGGCTGCCTCGCCGATCCGTGACGCCCGGTTCGAGACGATGTCGGGGATTCCCCTCGACGGTGTCTACGGGCCCGACGACGGCGAGTTCCCCGGCCAGTACCCGTACACGCGTGGGCCGTATGCGTCGATGTATCGGTCGAAGTTGTGGACGATGCGGATGTTCGCCGGGTTCGGCACGGCGGACGACACGAATTGGCGGTTCAAGGAGATCATCAAGGCGGGTGGTGACGGGCTGTCGACGGCGTTCGACATGCCGACGCTGTTGGGGTTGGACTCCGACGATCCGATGTCGTTGGGTGAGGTCGGGCGGTGTGGTGTGGCGATCGACTCGCTGGCCGACATGGAGGATCTGTATGCCGGGATCGATCTGGGTGCGATCACGACGTCGATGACGATCAATTCGCCGGCGGCGCCGATCTTCGCGATGTTCGTGGCGCAGGCGGAGGCGGCGGGGGTGCACCGGTCCCGTCTGGGTGGGACGTTGCAGAACGACATCTTGAAGGAGTATCAGGCGCAGAAGGAGTTCGTGTTCCCGCCGCGTCAGTCGATGCGGTTGGTGCGTGACACGATCCGTTTCACCGCGGCGGAGATGCCGCGGTGGCACTCGATCTCGATCTCGGGCTATCACATCCGCGAGGCGGGCTCGACGGCGGTGGAGGAGTTGGCGTTCACGTTGGCCAACGGGTTCGCGTATGTGGAGTTGGCGTTGCAGGCCGGGTTGCCGATCGACTCGTTCGCGCCCCGGTTGTCGTTCTTCTTCAATGCGCACATCGATTTCTTCGAGGAGATCTGCAAGTACCGCGCGGCGCGTCGGATCTGGGCGCGGTGGCTGCGTGAGCGGTACGGGGCCGAGTTGGAGAAGTCGTTGCAGTTGCGGTTCCACACGCAGACCGCGGGGGTGTCGTTGACTGCTCAGCAGCCGGAGTTGAACATCGTGCGCACCGCGATCGAGGCGTTGGCGGGCGTGTTGGGTGGCACCCAGAGCCTGCACACCAACTCGATGGACGAAGCGTTGGCGTTGCCGACGGAGAAGGCTGCCCGGATCGCGTTGCGTACCCAGCAGGTGATCGCGAACGAGACCAACGTCGCGCATGTCGCGGATCCGTTGGGTGGGTCGTACTTCGTCGAGGCGTTGACCGACGAGATCGAACGTCAGGCCGAGGAGATCTTCGCTCACCTCGATCAGCTCGGTGGTGGGTCGATGCTCGACGGGGTGATCGCGGGGATCGAGGACAACTGGTTCCAGCGGCGCATCGCGGACTCGGCCTACGACCTCGAGCGGTCGTTCAACAGCGGTGAGCGGATCGTCGTGGGCGTCAACGCGTTCACCGAGGGCAACGACGACGAACTCGAACTGTTGCGCATCACCAACGAGGACGAGACCCGCCAACGCAAACGCCTCGACGGCGTGCGCGCCAACCGCGACCAGGCCGCCGTCGACGACGCCCTCGCCCGCCTTCGCGCCGAGGCCGCCGACCCGGAGATCAACCTGATGCCCACCCTGATCGACGCATCACGCGCCTACGCCACTCTCGGCGAGATGATGAGCGCGATGGCCGACGTCTTCGGCCGCCACGTCGAGGTCCCCACCATCTGACCCGGCCCGCCGGTCGATGTACACGATGTGTCCGACACATCTCGTACGGTGGGCGGGGTGGAGATCCGAGTGAGCGAGGATCCCGCGGCGGCCGCGGGAGCGTGGCTGGCCCGCCGGATCCGTGATGCTGCTCGCCGTCGCGGCGAGGCGCTGGTCGCCGTGAGCGGGGGGAGCACCGCTGCGCCGATGTTCCGGGCGTTGCTCGACCACGACGTGCCGTGGGATCGCCTCACGATCTGGCAGGTCGACGAACGGGTCGCCCCCGACGGGGACCCGGCCCGCAACGCCGTGCAGTTGGTGCCGCTGCCCGGTCAGGTGCGGCTGATGCCCGTGACCGTCGCCGATCTGGCGGCTGGCGCTCGACGGTACGGCGCCGGGCTGCCGGAGCGCTTCGACGTCGTCCACCTCGGCCTGGGGTCGGACGGTCACACCGCCTCGTGGCCACCGGATCATCGCGTCGTCGACAGCGAGCGCCCGTGCGAGGCGATCGGGGAGTTCAACGGGTTCCCTCGGATGACCCTCACCCCGCCGGTCGTGAACGCGGCCCGCTCCCGTCTGATGCTGACCATCGGGGCATCGAAGGCTCCGATGGTCGCCCGGTGGCTGCTGCGCGATCCGTCGATCCCCGCCGACCGGGTGCGACGATCGGACACCTGGCTGTTCCTCGACCCTGCGGCCGCCGGCGACCTGCCATCCGCCGACGAGCAGTAGCGTCGGGGGCGATGGATGCCGTTGACCTCCGCTCGGCGCTCGCCGACCTGCCCCGCCCCGCCGACCTGCGCGAGCTGTTCGCCTCCGACCCCGGTCGAGCCGACCGCTACGTGCTCGAGGTCGCCGACCTCCGGATCGACTGGTCGAAGCAACTGGTCGACGATCGGACGGTCGCCGGCCTGATCGAACTCGCCGCCGCGGCAGGCGTGCCGGCGCGGCGCGACGCGATGTTCGCCGGCGAGCACATCAACGTGACCGAGGATCGTGCCGTGATGCACGTCGCGTTGCGGGCGCCGCGCGACCGGTCGATCGTCGTCGACGGTGTCGACGTCGTGCCGGCGGTCCACGAGGTGCTCGACCAGATGGCATCGTTCGCCGACAGGGTGCGCGCCGACGACCGGATCAGCCACGTGGTCAACATCGGCATCGGCGGATCCGATCTCGGGCCGGCGATGGCGTACCGGGCGCTCGACGCCTACCGTCACGACCGCCTCCGATGTTCGTTCGTGTCCAACGTCGACGGCGCCGACATCGCCGCCGTCCTGCGCGACGCCGACCCGGCCTCGACGCTGTTCATCGTCGCCTCGAAGACGTTCGGCACGATCGAGACCCTCACCAACGCCCGCACCGCCCGTGCCTGGCTGGTCGACGCGCTCGGCGAGTCGGCCGTGGCCGATCACTTCGTCGCCGTGTCGACCAACGCCGAACGCGTCGCCGAGTTCGGGATCGACACCGCCAACATGTTCGGGTTCTGGGACTGGGTGGGCGGGCGGTACTCGGTCGACTCGGCGATCGGGCTGTCGCTGATGATCGCGATCGGACCGGACCGATTCCGCGAGTTCCTCGACGGCTTCCACCGGGTCGACGAGCACTTCCGGACGGCTCCTCTCGCCGAGAACGCCCCGGTCGTGATGGCGATGCTCGGCGTGTGGAACGCCAACGGCCTCGGCCACGGCACCAAGGCGGTGCTGCCCTACGCCGAGGAACTCGGTCGGTTCCCCGCGTATCTCCAGCAGCTCGACATGGAGTCGAACGGCAAGTCCGTGCGACTCGACGGACTGCCGGTCGACGGCGACACCGGCCCGATCGTCTGGGGCGAACCAGGCACGAACGGTCAGCACGCGTTCTACCAGCTGCTGCACCAGGGCACCCGGATCGTGCCGGTCGACTTCATCGGTTTCGCCACGCCGCACCATCCGTACCGGGAGCACCACGACCTGTTGATGGCGAACCTGTTCGCGCAGTCCGAGGCGCTGGCGTTCGGGCGCGAGGCGGCCGCCGGCGAGCCGTACCGGCAGTTCGACGGCAACCGGCCCAACACGGTGATCCTCGCCGACCAGCTCACGCCGTCGGTGCTCGGCCAGCTGATCGCGCTGTACGAACACGTGGTTCACGTCCAGGGCACGGTGTGGCGCGTCAACAGCTACGACCAGTGGGGTGTCGAGCTCGGCAAGGAGTTGGCCAACCGGATCACCCCGGAGCTCACCGGCGATCCCGAACCCGCCGCCCACGACGCCGCCACCAACCGCCTCATCGCCTGGTACCGCGCCCGCCGCTGACCCCTCGACCGGCCACCGACCCTCCGACCCGAAAAATGCCTGGATCGGCGCGCCCAGCGCGCAGAACGAGGCATTTTTCGGGGTGGCGCGGCGGGGATACCGGTAGGGGTACGATTTCGTCATGCGATTCCCGGAGGACGTGAACGACGATGTGTTGAAGCGCCTGCGGCGGCTCGAGGGCCAGATCCGAGGCGTCCAGCGCATGATCGAGGAGGGGCAGGACTGCGGTGACGTGGTCACCCAGCTCTCGGCGTGCAAGGCGGCGCTCGATCGGGTGGGGTACCGCCTCGTTCTCGCCGGGATGCGCCACTGCGTCACCGCGCCCGAGGGAGCCGACGACGCCGGTGACGCCCCCGATCTCGACGCCATCGAGCTCGAGCGCCTCTTCATGAAGCTGAGCTGACCGAGACGCCCGGTCGAGCGGTGTGTGGACCGCTCGGTTGCAGCGGATCCGCCCGGATGGGCAAGACTCGCGGCATGCGCGACTACTCCAACATCTACATCGACGGTGCCTGGGTTCCCTCCGACGGGACCGGCCGTATCGAGGTCATCAACGCCGGCACCGAGCAGGTCATGGGCTCGATCCCCGAGGGCACGGCCAGCGATGTCGACAAAGCCGTCGCCGCCGCGCGTCGCGCCTTCGACGGGTGGGCCGCCACCCCGGTCGAGGAGCGTCAGAAGTACATGATCCGGCTCAACGAGGCGCTCCAGGCCCGTTCCCCCGAGATCGCCGAGGTGATCGCCGGCGAGGTCGGGATGCCGATCACCTGGTCGACGATGATCCAGGCCGGCCTGCCCGCCGGCAACATGCAGACCTACGCCACGCTGCTCGACACCTTCGAGTTCGAGGAGACGATCGGCAACAGCCTCGTCGTCAAGGAGCCGGTGGGTGTCGTCGGCGCCATCACGCCGTGGAACTACCCGCTGCACCAGATCATCTGCAAGCTCGGTGGCGCGCTCGCCGCCGGCTGCACCTTCGTGCTCAAGCCGTCGGAGGTCGCCCCGCTGAATGCGTTCATCCTCGCCGAGATCGTGCACGAGGTCGGCTTGCCCGCCGGCGTGTTCAACCTGGTCACCGGCACGGGCCCCGTGGTCGGTGCTGCGATCTCGGAGCACCCCGACGTCGACATGGTCAGCTTCACCGGTTCCACCCGCGCCGGCAAGCAGGTCGCCGCTGCGGCCGCCGGTTCCGTCAAGCGAGTGGCGCTCGAACTCGGTGGCAAGTCGGCCAACATCATCCTCGACGACGCCAACCTCGAAGAGGTGATTCCGAAGGGCCTCTTCGCCTGCTACCTCAACTCCGGCCAGACCTGCACGGCCCACACCCGCATGCTCGTCCCCAACAGCCGCTACGACGAGGCGGTGGCGATCGCCGCCGCCGCAGCTGAAGGCATGGGCGTCGACGACCCGGCCAAGGAGGGCATGCACCTCGGCCCGCTGATCAGCCAGGCCCAGTGGGATCGCGTGCAGGGCTACATCCAGAAGGGCATCGACGAGGGCGCGGTCGTCGCCGCCGGTGGCCTCGGCAAGCCGGAGGGTCACGAGACCGGCTACTTCGTCAAGCCCACCGTGCTCGCCAACGTCACCAACGACATGACCGTGGCCCAGGAGGAGATCTTCGGCCCGGTGCTGTCGATCATCGGGTACGAGGACGAGGACGACGCCGTCCGGATCGCCAACGACAGCCTCTACGGCCTGTCGGGTGGCGTGTGGTCGGCCGATCAGGAGCGGGCGATCTCGGTTGCCCGCCGGATGCGTACCGGCGCCGTCGACGTCAACGGCGGTTCGTTCAACATCGCAGCGCCGTTCGGCGGCTACAAGCAGTCGGGCTACGGCCGCGAGAACGGCCCGTACGGCATCGAGGAGTTCCTGCAGACCAAGTCGCTCCAGCTCTGATCGTCCACACCGGAGTTGCAGCAGGGGTCGGACCCCTGCTGCACGTCGGCGTCGGCGATGGCACGACCGACGGGTACAGTCGCAGCTGATGGCAGGCGAGCGCATCCTGGTGGCCAAGGTCGGGCTCGACGGGCACGATCGCGGCGTCAAGATCGTGGCGCGCATCCTGCGCGATGCCGGCTACGAGGTCATCTACACCGGTCTCTTCCAGACCCCCGACACCGTCGCTGCGGCGGCGGTCGACGAGGATGTCGACGCGATCGGGCTCTCGATGCTGTCGGGGGCCCACATGACGCTGGCACCGCTGGTCGTCGACAAGCTCCGTGAACGTGGCGTCGACATCCCGGTGATCGTCGGCGGCATCGTTCCCAGCCACGATGTCGACGAGCTGCTCGCCGCGGGGGTCGCCAGGGTGCTCACGCCCGGTGCCACCGCTGACCAGGTCGTCGCTGCCGTTCGCGATGCGATCGACTCGTCGGTCCATCCCACGGGCTGAGGTCGCCGTTGGCCGTCGACCGCGTCGAACGCCTGACCAACCTGCTCGCGCTGCTGCTCGAGACGGCTGAGCCGCTCAGCCTCGTGCAGATCGCCGGTGAACTCGAGGGCCAGTATCCCGAGGCCGACCAGGCGCGACGTGCCTCGTTCGAGCGCGACAAGGCCGCGCTGCGCGACATCGGCGTGCCGATCGAGACCGAGGTGGTCGTTGGCGGCCCGTACGCCGGGCAGACGCGGTACTGGATCGATCGTCGGGCATACGAACTCGACGACCTCGCCCTCGAACCCGACGAGATGCGGGCGCTGCAGGTCGCCGTCGCCGCCGTCCACACGGGCTCCGGCGTCGGCCAGGACGCGATCTGGAAGCTCGGTGGCGCGCTCGGCGAGGAACGCCCCGCCGTGTCGGCATCGATGCCCGATCGTCCCGAGCTCCCCGTGATCCGCACGGCGGTCGCGACGCGCTCGATGATCGAGTTCTCCTATCGGGGAGAGCCTCGCCGGATCGACCCGTGGGGCCTGTTGCTGCGGGGAGGCTTCTGGTACGTGATCGGCCACGACCACGATCGCGGCGAGCAACGCACGTTCCGGGTCGACCGGTTCGACGGAGGGGTCGACGGGATCGGCGTCGGCGATCCGGGTACGTACGACCGTCCGGCGTCGTTCGATCCGCGGTCCGCGTTCCCGGCCGACCCGAAACAGATCGGGCATTCGGTCGCCGACGGTGTCGAGGCGATCATCCGGATCGATGCGGTCCGCGCCGCCGCCGTCGAACGCGAGCTGGGGGCCGACCGCGTCGTCGTCCGGGAACCCGATGGCATCGTCGTGCGTGTGCCGGCGTCGAACCTGCCGGCGTTCCGGTCGTGGGTGCTCGGCTTGCTCGACCATGCCGTGGTCCTCGACCCGCCCGATGTCCGAGCGCACATGGTCGACTGGATCTCGTCGGTCGCCGGCCTCACCGAGGGGGAGCGCTCGTGAGCGGTCCGCGCAACGCCGAGGACCGGCTGCGACGTCTCCTGGTGATGTTGCCGTGGTTGATGGAGGTCGGGGAGGTGCCGCTCGCCGACGTGGCGCGTCGCTACGACCTCACCGAGGCCCAGGTCCAGAAGGACCTCGAGCTCGTGGCGATGTGCGGTCTTCCGCCCTTCGTCGACGAGATGATCGACGTGTTCGTCGACGACGGCACGGTCTTCGTCGGCGTCCCGCGGCTCTTCACCCGCCCGCTGCGCCTGACCGCGCTGGAGGGCTTCTCGCTGCTCGCCGCCGGACGTGCGGCGATGGAGTTGCCGGGTGCCGATCCGGCCGGTGCGCTCGGCCGCGGGCTCGACAAGCTCGCCCGCGCACTCGGCGAGGCCGGCATCGACACCGGGGTCGACGACACGGCCGGCGTCGTGATCGACCTGGCCCGCCCCGAGGCCACCGATGCCCTGGTCGACGCCGCGGCCTCGTCCAGCGAACTCCGCATCAGCTACTACACCCCCGCACGTGACGAAGTCGCCGAGCGCACCATCGTGCCGAGGCACGTGTTCGTCGAGTCGGGGAACTGGTACGTGCTCGCCGACGATGGGCGCTCGGGCGAGCGCCGAACCTTCCGCGTCGACCGCATCGAGTCGTCGAGTCCCACCGGGGCCGTCGTCCCCGCAGCTGACCGGGTGTCGGCGCCACCGTCGTTCTTCGTCGACGTCGAGGTCCCCCGGGCGGTCCTCCGTCTGCGTCCGGAGGCGCGCTGGGTGGTCGAGCAGTACCCGGTCGACGACGTCGTCGAGCGCACCGACGGGTCGGTCGAGGTTCGGCTGCCGGTGTCGAACGAGCGGTGGCTCGCCAAGCTGTTGCTCCGCCTCGGACCCACCGCCGAGGTGATGGAACCGGCGGGGTTCGACGCAGCCGCCGAGCTCGCTCGCCGGGTCCTCGACCGCTACACCCGCACGTAGAACGGCTGCAACTGCTCGACGGTGGTGATGCCGTGTGCGTCGAGGAGGTGGGGGAGGACCGCGGCGGTTGCCCGAGCATCGCCGAGCGCGTCGTGGGGTCGTTCGAGGACGACGCCGTACCGCTCGCAGACATCGGCGAGACGATGTGACTGTTCGCGCATCGGATCGAGGCGGCGTGACATCCGCAGGGTGCACAGGAGCGGATCGAGCTGGCGGCGCAACGGATCGTCGACCGGCCGCCGGCGACCGGCCCGCTCGATGAAGGCCGCGTCGAAGGCAGCGTTGTGCGCGGTGAAGATCGATCCGTCGAGCCGCTCGGCGAGCTGGTCGAGCGCGTCGTCGAGTGCCGGCGCACCCTTCAGGGTCCGCCGGGTGATCCCGTGGATCTCGGTGGGCCCGACGCGCTGGAAGGGCCAGCGGAGCTTCACCATGGTCGACCAGGTGTCGTCGACCGTGCCGTCGGCATGGACGATGACCACGCCGATCTGGAGGACACGGTGCCGGCGACTGGACAACCCCGACGTCTCGAGGTCGACGACGGCGAAGGTGGGCAGCGACACGGTGTCACCCTAGACAGCGGGTGTCACAGGCCCCGCCCGGCCGGCCCAGGCAGCGCGGGACCGGATCGGGGCGTCAGCCGGTCTGGCTCTGCAGGCGAGCCCGCACCCCGATCGGCGCCGACACGGTGAATCCGGCGAGGTGGCGGTCCTCCTCCGACTCGCCGCCCCAGTATCCGTACTCGCGGTTGGAGCGGGCGAAGGTACGGCAGGCCACGAGCACCGGGCACTCGTTGCAGAGACGTTCCGCTTTGGCCTCGCGACGAGCTCGGGCCTGGGGACGTTCGGCCTTGGGCGGGAAGAAGAGCTTCGTGCGGCCCTTGCAGGCCGCAAGATCCTGCCAGCTCTCGACGTGATGCGTCTCGTACTCGAACAGCTCTGCAACCGCCATGACGGCTCCCTTCGTGCTGAGAGCAGCGAGGTCCGGAGGGGAGGGACCGGTCGCTGCTTGATTTAACACTAAATGTACGGAGCCGGAGCTGCAAGCGGATTTTCGAACGAGCGATCAACCCGCGCGCGGGCGTGGGAGGGCTCGCGGGCTACAGGAGTTCGGCGGCGAGGCTCGCGACATCGCTGCGCTCGCACGCCGTGAGGGTGATGTGCCCGAAACACTGCTGGCCGGAGAAGGCCGAGGTCAGCACGCTCAGCGCGTTGTTCGACTCGCCGAGATACGGCGCGTCGATCTGGCTGGTGTCGCCGGTGAAGATCACCTTGGTGCCGTCGCCGACACGGGTGAGAATCGTGCGCAGCGTGGTCGGCTCGAGGTTCTGGGCCTCGTCGATCACCACGTACTGTCGCTGCAACGAACGACCACGCAGGAAGGTCACCGATTCGAGCGACAGCTTGCCCCGAGTGGTCAACTCGTCGACCAGGCCGCGGGCGTCGGTGATGTCACCTCGATCGGTCAGCGCCACCACTGCGTCGTGGATCGCCGCCATCCAGGGGTCGAGCTTCTCGTCGAGCCCGCCCGGCAGGAAGCCGACATCGGCGCGCCCCACCGGCACCAGGGGCCGGTACACCGCCAGGCGTTCGTAGCGGCTCTGCTCGACGACCTGCTCGAGGCCGGCGGCGATCGCCAGGATCGTCTTGCCGGTGCCGGCGCGACCGTCGAGTGCGATCACCGAGATGTCGGGATCGAGCAGCAACTCGAGGGCGAAACGCTGCTCCTTGCTGCGCGGCCTCAGGCCCCAGGCCTCGGGAGTGTGCTGTGGCAGGAGCACGAACTCGTCGTCGACCGTGCGAACCAACGCCGACTGTGAGCCGGAGCGCAGCACGGCGAACTCGTTCTCGGTGAAGCTGACCGTCTCGTCGCCCCTCGCGGTGATCACGGCGTCGATCGCGATGGCGCCGGCCGCGTACAGGCAGTCGATCGATTCGTGGGGAGCCTCGATGGTGGTCCATCCGACGGCTCCCGTGGTGCGATCGGACCTGGTGAGGCGATGCTCGGCCGCGGCGACGCCGAGGTGTGCTGCCTTGATCCGGAGTGCGGCGTCGTTGCTGATCATCGTCGTCGGCCCGAAGTCGGACTGGCCGATCGCGGCGCCGATGATCCGATTGTCGGGCACGGCGGGGTCGAGCCCGTGCTCGACGAGGAGGTGCTTGCGGATGTTGTTGATCTCGATCTGCAGCGTGGCGGTGCCGTTGCCGGTGGGTACGGGCTCGGCGAGCGAGCCGCCGTGGGCGACGCGCAACTCCTCCAGTGAGCGCAGCGCGGTGCGGGCCGCCCGTCCGACGTCGTCTGCTCTGCTCTTGAGGCCGTCGAGCTCCTCGACGACCGTGAGCGGTATCACGACATCGGCGTCGGTGAACTCGAGCACGCAGGTGGGATCTGCGATGAGTACGGACGTGTCGACGACGAGCCGGGTCCGTTGGCCTCCCCTCGTGCGGTCGGGACCATGCGATGCCTGTGCGGCATCGGGGGTCGGTGCGCCAGCGGACGGAAGAAGATCGGTCACCATCGCTCCTCGGCGTGAGCCTCGTGGATTCGCTGTGAATCGATTGCCATACCCAACGGATGCAGGTTGTAGCGCAGTGGTCGTCGGACGTGGTGGATGCGCGAATTCTCCAATACCGGCAAGGGTCAACGGGCGATGTCATTGCAAATGCAAATGACGTGGTGCTTGAACGCGAGGCCTTCCGATCGGTCACATGGACTCATTCCGCCATCAACGGCGGAGCGGTCTCGGCGCACAACGCCGGGGTGAACAGCAACGAAACACCCACCCGAAAGAGGACTCATGGCTACCAAAGCAGAACTGATCGACGCAGTGGCAGACGCCGCCGGCGTCTCGAAGGCCGACGCAGAGCGAACGCTCGGCGCATTCTTCGATCATGTCGTCGCCGCCACGAAGAAGGGCGAGAAGGTCGCTTGGCCCGGCTTCGGCTCGTTCAGCACCACCAAGCGCAGCGCCCGAACCGGTCGCAACCCGCAGACGGGTGAGCCCGTGCAGATCAAGGCATCGACGGCGATGAAGTTCACCGCCAGCTCGACGCTCAAGTCCGCGCTGAACGGGAAGTGATCTGATGGCCGTCGCCAAGAAGGCACCCGCCAAGAAGAAGGCTCCTGCGAAGAAGGCGCCCGCGAAGGCCAAGGCTCCGGCCAAGAAGGCGCCGGCCAAGAAGAAGGCTCCTGCGAAGAAGGCGCCCGCGAAGGCCAAGGCTCCGGCCAAGAAGGCCCCAGCGAAGAAGAAGGCTCCTGCGAAGAAGGCGCCCGCGAAGGCCAAGGCTCCGGCCAAGAAGGCGCCGGCCAAGAAGAAGGCTCCTGCGAAGAAGGCGCCCGCGAAGGCCAAGGCTCCGGCCAAGAAGGCCCCAGCGAAGAAGAAGGCTCCTGCGAAGAAGGCGCCCGCGAAGGCCAAGGCTCCGGCCAAGAAGGCCCCAGCGAAGAAGAAGGCTCCTGCGAAGAAGGCGCCCGCGAAGGCCAAGGCTCCGGCCAAGAAGGCCCCAGCGAAGAAGAAGGCTCCGGCCAAGAAGGCGCCCGCTCCCAAGCGCTGAGCGCTCCACACCACGGCGACGGGGGGCCCACGGGCCCCCCGTTTCGCGTGTCGGTGGACCTCAGAGATCGGCGATGAGCTTGAACACCTCGGCGGCATCCATGTCGAAGGGGCGGCCCAGATCGCCGAGACGATTGCGCACGCGTTGGTCGAACGCCGCCATCTGAGCCTCGTCGGATGCCTTCATCGTCGATTCGAACTGGCTCTCGTGGGCCGCGAGCGCGAAGAGCTTCACGTCGACGAAGCCGCTGACGTCCTCGGCATGATCCGGTTGGTCCGCCTCCCAGAGCAGCAGCGCCTCCGGTCGGTGGTGGGCCAGGCCGTGATCCCGGAAGAAGTGGGGATCGCGAGCGGCGACGATCCCGTCGCAGGCGAGGATGCCCGCATGACGGTGATCGGGGTGCAGGCGATACCGCTTCCACGGATCGTGCCCGAGCACCACCTGCGGCCGGAGCTCGCGGATCACCCTGGCGACCTCACCGCGCGTCTCGAGATCGCTCTCGAGTTCGCCGTCGACCCGCCCGAGGAAGCGCACCTCGCCCGCCCGATCGCCTGCGAGTCGTCGGGCCGCTTCTCGTTGTTCGTCCTGGCGCCGGGCCGCGAGCGCGACCACGTCGGCGTCGGGATCCCAGGTCCCCTTGGAGCCGTCGGTGCACACGAGGTGGTGGATCGTGCAGCCGTCGGCCGCCCACTTCGCGAGCAACCCACCGCAGCCGAACTCGACGTCGTCGGGGTGCGCTCCGATCGCGAGCGCGGACGTCGGCGTGTTGAGATCGGTGGTGGTCGGGGTGGCCGACCCGGGCATCACGGGCGCGGGTTGGCCTGGTTCGTTCGCAGCCATGGGGGAAGTACCTCGTGGATCAGGGGATGGGACAGATCTCGAGCGGTGTCGAGGTCGAGGGACAGATCGGGATCGGAACGAACCTCGACCGTCACGCCGTCGAAGGCCAGCGCCTGCGCCAGGTGCCGGCTGAACGAGCCACCGCCGTAGGAGGCGAGCAGCGGGCTCGGCGTCGGGAACGACATCACGTTCGTGCCGTCGTGGCGGCGGTCGGGCACCAACGTGACGATGCCCTCGTCGACGACGTCGAGGAGCCGTCCCGGTCGGGCGAGGTCGGCGTGCGAGACCACCACCTGATCGAAGCCGAGGGTGGTGATGCGCCGCACGCCGTCGTCGACGGCGCCGTTGAGCCCGAGGCCCGCCCCCCAGATCACCTCGGCGCCGCGGCCGGTCGCCCAGGCGGCGACACCGTCGTCGTCGCAGGCGACGAAGGTCGGCACCTCGGCGACGACGTCGACGACCCGGGTCGCCATCCACCGCGCGAGTTCGGCACGGTCGTGGTCGGACAGCACACCGGCGAGACGGCCCTTCGCCGCGCTGAATCGCTTGACCGGGATCAGCACGGCGAGACGCACGATCCCACTGTAGGAGAGGGCACCGACGATCCAGCCTGTCGGTGGCGACCGAGGCCGACGCGAGGCACCGAAGTAGGGTGTCGCCGTCGGAGATGGCACGTGCCGGCGGAGCGTTCGGGGGGAACGAGATGAGTGAGATCAACGTTGCGGTGATCGGTGCGGGGTCGTGGGGGACCACGGTCGCTGCGCTCGCCGCGGAGAACGCACCCACGGTGCTGTGGGCGCGTCGTTCGGAGCTCGCGACACAGATCGACGAGGCCAAGGTCAACCCGGAGTACCTGCCGTCGTTCGCCCTGCCCGACGAACTCCGCGCCACCGACTCCCTCGCCGACGCCGTGTCCGGTGCCGACGTCGTCGTGATGGCGGTGCCGTCGCACGGGTATCGCGACGTCGCGCTCGAAGCGGCGGCGTGGATCCGACCGTGGGTTCCGGTCGTCAGCCTCGCCAAGGGCCTCGAACGCACCTCGCTCAAGCGGATGAGTGAGGTGACCGCCGACGTGATGCCCGGCCATCCCGTGGCCGTGCTCACCGGTCCGAACCTCGCCAAGGAGATCCTGGCCGGCCAACCCGCGGCCAGCGTCGTCGCGATCAACGACGACACGATCGGCCGTGAACTGCAGCGGATCTTCAGCCGTCCCAGCCTGCGGGTCTACACCAACACCGACGTGATCGGCTGCGAGGTCGCCGGCGTGGTCAAGAACGTGATCGCGATCGCCGCCGGCATGGCCGAGGGCATGGGGTTCGGCGACAACACGCGTGCCACGTTGATCACCCGGGGCCTCGCCGAGATGACGCGCCTCGGCGTCGCCATGGGTGGCGCGCCGCTCACGTTCGCCGGCCTGGCAGGCATGGGCGACCTGATCGCCACGTGTTCATCGAAGCAGAGCCGCAACAATCAGGTCGGCCTGCAACTCGGTGAGGGCAAGACGATCGAGGAGATCCTGGCTGCGACCAACATGGTCGCCGAGGGGGTCAAGTCGTCGCCGAGCGTGCTCGACCTCGCTCGCCGGTACGGTGTCGAGATGCCGATCACCGAGCAGGTCGTCGCCGTCTGCCACGAGCACCGTCCGGCCCCCGACGCACTTGCGGCGCTCATGCAGCGCACTCGCAAGGGCGAATTCGAGGCGTGAGCACGACCGAGCAGCCGGCGGCCGCCGCCGAGCTGATGGTCGGGGTCACCGGCGCGCCGTGCCGGGCGATCGTTGCGCCCTGGGGCGATGTGACGGCGCTCAGCGCCGACGGCAACGACGCGGGGGACACACGCGTGTCCTGGTACGTCGCCGCAGAGGATCGGTGGCACGTGCCGGCCGACGAACCAGCCGTCCGTCAGCGACGACTCGACGGCACCCCGGTCGTCGAGACCCGGCTCCGCGTCCCCGACGGTGACGCCGTGCAGCGGGTGTGGTCGATCCCCGACCTCGGCGGTCTCACCGTGATCGAGGTCGAGAACGAGTCGCCGCTGCCGTTCGCCGTGGCGTTCGCCGGTGCCCGGGTGCTCACCGAGCGGCCGCCCGCCGACGTGCCGATCCAGGGGCTCGACCTGCCGACAGGCTCGATCGTGCTCCCCGTCGGGCACCGCTCGTCGATCCGCGTCGCCGTGCCGCACGATCCGCGACGGATCGGGGCGTGGGCGCTGCCGACCCTCGCACCGGCGATGGCCGTGGTCCGAGGGTGGCTGTCGGTGGTGCATCGGGCGAGTCGGGTGGTGTTGCCCGACGCCGGTCTCGACGATGCCCTGACGGCTGCCCGATGCGATCTGCTCCTCCGGGGTCCGGTGGGTACCGACGACCCGATCGGGTTCCTGCTCGATGTCGCCGAGTTGGTGCGTCTCGGCGATGACGGCGACGCATGGATGCCCGAGATCGTCGAGCCGATCGCGGCGATCGCTCGTCTCGACGACCCCGAGGTCGATCGCACCCTCGCTGCGTGCGAGCGGTTGGCGCTCGCCGCCGACGACGACAGGGCGGCCGGCGACATCGCACGCCTCCGTGCCCGGCGGATCACCGACGGGCGGGTCGCTCCCGATGCCGGGCCGCGTGCGGCGTCCTTCTCCGACGTTCGGCGGGGGCCGTCGGTCGGCCGGTTCGTCGATCAGATCGAGCGGCGGATCGCCGACGGGGGCCGGCTCCTCACGGCCGGGATCCCGCGGCGATGGCTCGGTGCGAACTTCGAGGTCCACGGCATCCCGACCGGCCCCCGCTCGACGGTGTCGTTCGCGGTCCGGTGGCACGGTGAGCGCCCGGCGGTGCTGTGGGAACAGCACGGCGAACTGCAGCGTCTGACGGCACCGGGCATCGATCCCGACTGGGCCACCGAGGAGGCGGCGGGCGAGGCGCTCTGGGCAGCGCCGCCGCAGCCCACGCGCATCGGCGTGAGCATCGACCTCGGCCCCGGGTGACGTCGGCGTGAGTTCGTCGACCACACGTCCGAAGCGACCGAAGCAGTCGAAGAAGCGGGCGCCGACCCGCGCGATCGAGCAGGAGCTGTGGGCGCGGGGTCACGATGTGGTGGTCGGTATCGACGAGGTCGGTCGCGGGGCGTGGGCGGGCCCGCTGTCGGTCGGGGCGGCGATCCTGCCGCGCGACACCAGGGTCAACGGCGTGCGCGACTCGAAGCTGCTCACCGAGCGAGAGCGCGAAGCCCTGTTCGACAGGCTCACCGACTGGTGCGTCGCCTGGTCGGTCGGGTCGGTCAGCCACGAGGAGTGCGACCACCTCGGTATGTCGGCCGCGCAGAAGCTGGCGGCGCGACGAGCGATCGAGGGTCTCGGGGTCGAACCCGACGTCGCCGTCACCGACGGCAAGTGGGACTTCGTGTCGCCGTCGGTGCCGCACGTGGAACTCGCCGTCAAGGCCGACCTCCGCTGCCTCAGCGTCGCCACGGCGAGCATCCTCGCCAAGGTGGTGCGCGACCGCCAGATGCGGGCACAGGCCGACAGCTATCCGCACTGGTCGTTCGACACCAACAAGGGCTACCCGTGCCCGGTGCACAAGGCGGCGCTGCTCGGCTACGGGCCCTCCGCGATCCACCGCCGTACCTGGGTGTTCATGGACCACTACGTCCCCTGGACGGCGATCCACCGCACCCCGCCGGCCGGCCAGTCCGCCCTCTTCTGACGCCGACAACCCCGTTTGCGTTGCAGTTGCGGTGGGACGGGCCACCCGAATCTGCGCGCAAACGGGGAAGTGGGGGGAAGTGGGGCGGGACTGCCTGCTTCAGGTGATGGCGCGCAGCCAGGCGAGGACGGCGGCCGGGTCGGCGAGGCGGTACGGCGCGATCGTGTCGGCGTCACCGACCTTGATGGCGATGTCGTCGGCGCCCAGGTGGGCGAACGCGTCCTCGTCGGTGACGTCGTCGCCGACGAACACCGTCGTCACCGCACCGAGTTCGTGCGCCAGGTGCATCAGGGCGGTGCCCTTGTCGGCGTGACGTGCGAAGAGCTCGAGGACGTTGCTGCCCGCCTTGGTCGCGGCGCCCTCGACCTGCTCGGCCGCGTCGCGGAGGCCGTCGATCGCTTCGCGGCCACGACCTTCCTCGGCCTGGCGGACATGGAGCACGACGCTCGCCGGCTTGCGTTCGATCCAGGCCCCGTCGCCGGCGCGGTCGGCGGCTGCGACAGCGAGCGCGTCGAGGGCAACGAGGCGTTCGTTCTCCTCGGCGTCGAGCGGCTCCATCGCGCGGTCGCGGATCTCCATCCCATGGCTGCCGATCACGTCCACGTCGTGCCCGAACCCGAACTGGGCGAGACCGGCGAGTGATCGGCCGGACACGACGACGACGTCGACACCGTCCAGAGCGGCGACCGCACTGACGGCATCGCCCATCCCGTCGAGCAGAACGGCATCGGCGGCGTGGTCGACGAGCGGTGCCAGGACGCCGTCGACGTCGAGGCCGACCAGGAGCGGCCGGGACGAGGCGGCGACGATCCGCGCCAGCTCGGCAGGATCGTCGT
Organism: Ilumatobacteraceae bacterium; assembly: GCA_963698565.1. Classification (GTDB taxonomy): domain Bacteria; phylum Actinomycetota; class Acidimicrobiia; order Acidimicrobiales; family Ilumatobacteraceae; genus Sva-07. The sequence continues at coordinate 150,663 of CAVORH010000039.1, read as the reverse complement.
AGGCCGTCGTGGCGGTCTCAGCCATTGGCGGCGTCACGGGCGTCGGCGGAAGCGACCATCACGCCGAGGAACCTGTCGGCCCAGCCCTGCACGTCGCTCTTGCGGATCTGGTCGCGCAGCCCGGCCATCCGCTCGCGTCGCTCGTGGCGATGCATCCCCACGGCGGTGAGGATCGCCTGCTGCAACGCCTCGTCGTCGTGGGGGTTGACCAGCACCGCATCGGTCAGTTCGTCGGCAGCGCCGGCGAACTCCGAGAGCACCAGCACACCATCGCCGTCGATGTGCGCCGCGGCGTACTCCTTGGCGACGAGGTTCATCCCGTCGCGGAACGGGGTGACCAGCATGACGTCACCGGCGCGGTAGAGGGCGATCAGTTCGTCGAACGGCAGCGACTGGTACAGGTAGTGGACCACGGGCAGTCCGATGCGGCTGTAGCGACCGTTGATCTCGCCCACCAGGCGCTCGATCTGGTGTCGCTCGTCCTGGTAGTGCTCGACGGCCTCACGGGTGGGTGTTGCGACCTGGACCATCACGTGGCGCTCGGGATCGAGTTGCCCCGACTCGAGCAGCGCCGCGAACGCCTTGAGCCGCAACCCGATGCCCTTGGTGTAGTCGAGCCGGTCGACGCCGAGCAGGATCACCTCGGGGTCGCCGAGCCGGGCGCGGATCTGACTCATGCGCTGACGGGTCGCTCGACCAGCCGCCATCGCCTCGACGTCGGCGACGTCGATCGAGATCGGAAACGCGCCGATCCGGGTGCGATGATCGGGGTTCTCGATCACGTCGTGGTGGGCATCGACGTGCAGGAGCTGCTGGGCGGCCGAGATGAAGTTCGAGGTGCCCATCGGACGCTGGAAGCCCAGCAGGTCACAGCCGAGGAGGCCCTCGACGATCTCGGTTCGCCATGGCAGCCGGGAGAACAGCTCGTAGGGCGGAAACGGGATGTGCAGGAAGAACCCGATCGTGATGTCGTCGCGTCGCTCGCGCAGCATCTTGGGCACGAGCTGCAGTTGGTAGTCGTGGATCCACACCATCGCGTCCGGCGGAGCGATCTCCGCCAGCGTGGTGGCGAACCGCTCGTTGACCGTGACGTAGGCATCCCACTGCTCGGCCGAGTAGGTCGACTCCCGGAGGGCGTCGTGGTACAGCGGCCACAGGCCGTCGTTGGAGAACCCCTCGTAGTAGAGCTCGATCTCCTCCTCGCTGATCGGCACCGGATGGAGTTCGACCCCCTCGACGGAGAACGGCTCGGCCTCGTCGTCGGGGTTGCCGGTCCAGCCGACCCAGGTGCCGCCGGTGTCGCGCAGCATCGGCAGCAGCGCCCGCACCAGACCGCCCGGGCTCGGTGCCCATCCGTCGTCGGTGCGCATCACCGGGAGGCGGTTGGCCGCCACCACGATCGGTCGAGTGATCGGCACGGGATTCATTGCATCACCTCACTCGTTCGAGGGCCTGCTCGAGGTCGGCCACCAGGTCGGCGGCGTCCTCGATGCCCACCGAGAGGCGGACCAGGTTGTCGGGAACCTCGAGCGGCGATCCTGCGGCCGACGCGTGGGTCATGGCCCCGGGATGCTCGATGAGGCTCTCGACCGCGCCGAGCGACTCGGCCAGCGTGAAGATCTCGGTGGATGCAGCCATGGTCATCGCAGCATCCCTGCCCGCTGCGAGCGTGAACGAAACCATGCCGCCGAAGTCGCGCATCTGCTTGGCCGCCGCCGCGTGGCCGGGGTGATCGGGGAGTTGCGGGTAGAGCACGCGGTCGACGGCCGGGTGACCCACCAGCAGGTCGACGACGGCGCGGGCGTTCTCGCAGTGACGGTCCATCCGCACCGCGAGCGTCTTCACGCCGCGCAGCACGAGGTAGCAGTCGAACGGCGCGGGGATCGCCCCCGCCGCGTTCTGTGTGAAGCGAAGCCGGTCGGCGAGCTCGTCGTCGTCGACCGCCACGAACCCGCCAACGACGTCGCTGTGGCCCCCGAGGTACTTCGTGGCCGAGTGCACCACGACGTGGGCACCGAGCGTGAGCGGCTGTTGGAGATACGGCGTGGCGAAGGTGTTGTCGACGACCACGAGCGCGCCACGGGCGCGAGCGATGTCGGCGATCGCTTCGATGTCGAAACAGGTGAGCAGCGGGTTGGTCGGCGTCTCGAGCCACACGAGGCCGACGTCGTCGGGCCAGTTCGCACGCAACGCATCGAGGTCGGTGAGGTCGACCGCAGTCCACGGGAAGCCGAGGGGGCTCCACACCTTCGAGATCAGACGGAAGGTGCCGCCGTAGGCGTCGTTGCCGAGCAGGATGCGCTGGCCGGGTCGCAACAGGCGCAGGATGTTGTCCTCGGCCGCCAGCCCACTGGCGAACGCGAGGCCGTGGGCGGCTTCCTCGAGGGAGGCGACCTGGGCCTCGAGCGCGGAGCGGGTCGGGTTGCCCGACCGGGAGTACTCGAACCCCTTGTGGTTGCCGACGCCGTCCTGGGCGAACGTGGTCGACAGCGAGATCGGGGTGACGACGGCCCCCGTCGTCGGTTCGGGATCCTGGCCGGCGTGGATCGCTCGGGTGGCGAATCCGTGGCGTGCGGTCGATTCGTCGAGATCACCCATCGCTGGACACCGTACCGGAACCGCGTTCCAGGGCGTCCTCGGCAATGGCGGTGAAGTACGACAGCACGTCGGTGCGGGTCAGCACGCTGAGCGGCCTGCCTCCCGACAGCACCAGCAGGGCGGGCGCCGACTCGAGCATCGCGACGGCGAGTTCGACCTTCTGGCCGACACCGATCGTGGGCAGCTTCGGACCCATCACCTTCTCGACAGGTGTCGACATCACGCCCGGGTCGCGGTGGATGACCTCCATCAACTCGAGTTCGTCGATCGATCCGGACACCTCGGCGGCGGCGAAGGGCGGCGTGTTCTTGCACACCGGGAGCTGGCTGACCCCGTTGGTGCGCATCAGCTCGATCGCGTCGGACACCGGCTGGTGCGGGTTGACGTAGAGCAGGTTCTCGATCGAGGCGTTGCGTGTGTCGAGCACCGCGCCGACGCACTCGTCGCACTCCCGGAGGAACCCGAAGTTGGCCATCCACGCATCGTCGAACACCCGCGACAGGTAGCCGCGCCCGGAGTCGGGGTTGAACACGACGACCACGTCGTCGGGCCCGGCAGCCTTGGCCACCTTGATGGCGGCGGCGACCGCCATGCCGCCCGAGCCGCCGATCAGGATGCCTTCGCGTTCGGACACGTAGCGGGCGGTGAGGAAGCTCTCCTCGTCGCTGATCGGGATGATGTCGTCGAGCAGTTCCGGCTCCCACGCCGCCGGGAAGAAGTCCTCCCCGACACCCTCGACCAGGTACGGGCGACCCGAACCTCCCGAGAACACCGAGCCCTCGGGGTCGGCGGCGATGATCTTGATGTCGGGGTTCATCGACTTGAGGTAGCGGGCCACGCCGGTGATCGAACCGCACGTGCCGGCGCCGGCGATGAAGTGCGTGATCCGCCCGCCGGTCTGGCGCCAGATCTCCGGTCCGGTGGTCTTCACGTGCGCCACCGGGTTGTGCGGGTTCTGGTACTGGTTGGGGCGGAACGCGCCCAACTCGTTGGTCAGCCGCTCAGCGACGCTGTAGTAGCTCTGGGGGTCGTCGGGTTCGACGGCCACCGGGCACACGACCACCTCGGCGCCGTAGGCCTTGAGCAGCGAGATCTTCTCGGGTGCGACCTTGTCGGTCATCACGAACACGCAGTTGTAGCCACGCTGTGCGGCGACGATGGCGAGACCGACGCCGGTGTTGCCGCTGGTGGGCTCGACGATCGTGCCGCCCGGCTCGAGCGCGCCCTCTCGTTCCGCAGCGAGGATCATCTCGAGCGCCGGTCGGTCCTTGGCGGAGCCGCCCGGGTTGGTGCTCTCGTTCTTCATGGCGAACACACACTCGATGCCCTCGAGTTCGCTGAGCCGCTTCAGGCGGATCATGGGCGTGTTGCCGATGGTGTCGATCACCGAGTCGACGATCTCGGTCCCGACGAGACGTGGATCGCTCATGCGGTCGACAGTACCCGTCGAGGGGCGAGCGCGCTACGGATCACCCGAACACGCGGGTGGCGAGACGGCTCACCGCGTTCGGCTGCGGCGGCTCGAAACCGTCGGGGAGCAACTCGGGGTGGCGTTCGGTGAGAAAGGCGATCAGCTCTCCCGCCGACGGGTTGACGAACCCGGTGTCACCGATCACGACGGTGGGGACGGTCTCGTTGCCGTTCGCGTGCTGCCGCACGATCGCTGCGTCGTCGGCGCTGTCCCAGATGTTGTGTTCGACACGCTCGATGCCGAGCTTGTCCAGCTTTCGCTGCAGCATCGAGCAGAACCCACAACCGGGCCTCCAGTAGAGGTCGATCTGGCTGACGGTGTCGGCAGGCTGCTCGGGCATGCCGGGTGCAACGACGGGCGCACGGATGTATTCCCGGCGCGGTTCCCGCACGTGCCCGGGCCCACCAGGACGTCGGCGGTCGCGGCTGGCAGACTGGAGAGATGACGCCCCCCGAACCCGACTCGTCGGTGTACCTCGCCCGCCTGGCCAAGGTCCGTGCCGCGATGGCCGAGGCCGACGTCGACACGCTGCTGCTGTCGGTGGGCCACGATCTGCCGTACCTCACCGGCTACACGGCGATGCCGCTCGAACGGCTGACGATGCTCGTGGTGCCCCGCGCCGGCGACGCCACGATGGTGATTCCGGCCCTCGAGGCACCGCGTGTCCGTCAACTGCCGGGCGTGTTCGAGCTCCTGCCCGTGGGGCGAGACCCAGGACCCCACAGCGATCGTTGCCCGCCTCGCGGCCGGCTCCGGCCGCATTGCCGTCGGCGATCAGATGTGGGCGCGGTTCCTCGTCGAGCTGTTCCCGCAACTGCCCGGCGTCGAGTACACACGAGCCGTCGACGTGGTCGGCTCACTGCGCATGTCGAAGGACCAGGCCGAGATCGACGCGCTCGCGGCAGCCGGCGCGGCGGTCGACCGCATCGCCGGTGAGCTCCAGCGCGGCGAGATCCCCCTGGTGGGACGCACCGAGGCGGAGGTGTCGGCCCACCTCGGCCGTCGGATCATCGAGGAGGGCCACGACAAGGTCAACTTCGCGATCGTCGCCGCCGGCGAGAACGCAGCCAGCCCGCACCATCACGCCGGATCGCGGGTGATCCGCGAGCACGAGATCGTCCTGTGCGACTTCGGCGGCACGATGAACGGGTACTGCTCCGACACCACGCGCTGTGTGTTCACCGGTGAGCCCACCGCTGAGGTGGCGGAGGCCTACGCCGTGCTCCACGAGGCCCAGCGCGTCGGGGTCGAGGCGGGGACGGTGGGGACGCCGTGTGAAGAGATCGACCGGGCGACCCGGCGGGTGATCGACGACGCCGGCTTCGGCGAGTTCTTCATCCACCGCACCGGCCACGGCATCGGGATGGAGGAACACGAGGACCCCTACATCGTCGAGGGCAACTCGCTGCCGCTGGAGGCCGGTCACGCCTACAGCGTCGAACCCGGCATCTACATCCCGGGCAAGTGGGGGATGCGCCTCGAGGACATCGTCGTCGCCACCGCCGACGGTCCGGTTGCGTTGAACAACTCGGATCACTCGCTGGTCGCGGTGGGCTGATGTCGACGCGGTCTCGATCGACGGTCGCTGTCCTGATCGCATTGGCGGTGGTCGGGTCCGTGCTCGCATCCACCTCTCCGGCCCGTGCTGCTGCCGTTGCCGCACCGGTCGTTCGTCAGGTGGAATCCGTCGTCGACGGCAGCGACGGCGCTGCTCCCGCTTCCGCCGTGCCGGCTCTTCGACGCTCGGCAGACCCCGGATCTGGAGCGCGTCGACGCGTCGACCTGGCGGCTGTCCGTCGTCGACCGGTGCGGCGTTCCCGCGTCGGCGCGGTCGGTTGCGGTCAGCATCGTGGCCACGGGCACGACCGCACCGGGGTTCGTGACCGTGTCGCCGAGCGGAACGTCCCGGCCGGACGTGTCGAATCTCAACTACGAGCGCGGCAACACCGTGGCGAACTCGGCCGTGGTGAAGCTCGGTGCATCCGGATCGATCGACGTGTACACGTCGGCTCCCGCGGACATCATCATCGACGTGACCGGGGCGTTCGTCGAGACGGTCGCTGCCGTCAGTGCGGGCCGCTTCGTCGCTGCCGATCCCACCCGTGTGGTCGACACCCGGGCGTCCGCTCGGCGCGGCGACAGCGAGATCCGCGTGCCGCTCCCCGCCGGCGTTCCCCGAGATGCGATCGCGCTGGCGATCAGCGTGACCGCGGTCGACGCGGCCACCGACGGTGGTTACCTGTCGGTGTATCCGGCGGGCGGTCAGCGCTCGGAGACCTCGGTGGTGAACACCGACGAACGCAATCGCACCCGGGCGAACGCGGTGTTCGCCGCCGTCGACGCCGACGGGTTCGTGGTGTTCCGGTCGATGGAGACCGACGTGCTCGTCGACCTGTGGGGCTGGTTCACCGGGCCGTCGGCGCCGCCGTCCACCGATGGGTTGTTCGTGCCCCAGCAGCCGACCCGGGTCTGGGATTCACGCTCGTCCTTCGACCCGGTGCACCGGGGCGGCACCGTCGAGCGGGATCTCGCGTTGGCGGCAGCGGCGATCGTTGCGAACGTGACCGTCATCGAACCGACGGGCTCGGGGTTCGTGTCCGTGTTCGCCGCCGGGACGCCACGGCCAGAGGTCTCGTCGCTCAACTACCGCTGGCGGCAACCGGTCGCAGCGCTGACCGTGTCTCGTCTCTCCGACCGGGGGGTGGCGTTGCACTCCTTCGCCGGGGCGCACCTGCTCGTCGACGTCGCCGGATGGTTCACCGGAGCCGCAGTGGCAGCGACCATGCCGCCACCGGCGAACGACTTCCCGCCCGGTGACTCGGACGTGCTGTTCGTGTCGGATTCGGCATTTGCCGGGATCCGCTGGAACGGAGCGCTTCCGGTGCTCGCCGGAGCGGCATTCGACAGCCGACTGGAGTCGTGTCGCCGCCTGATCGGGACCTCGTGCCGAGGCCGCGAGGGCTACGCCCCGCGGACCGCGGAGGCGGAACTGTCCACGGCGACGTTCGGCCGCTACGACACGGCGATCGTGGCCGTCGGCTACAACGACTCGGCGTTCACGTTCTCACGGGCGCTCGACGCCGTGATCGCCATGGCGCGTCTGCGGGGCATCGACCGTGTGATGTGGATGACGTACCGGGAGAACGTGGGGTACGTGTCGCCGGCGGGCGTGTCCAACAGCGCCTCGTTCGTGGCGATGAACCAGGCGCTGCGCGCAGCGGCGGCGTCAGGCCGCTACCCGGAGTTGATCGTCGCCGACTGGCATGCGTACTCCTACGTGCAGCGGGGCTGGTTCACCGCCGATGGAGTCCACCTCACGGTGGCGGGCGCTCGTGCCGCGGCGGAGTACGTGTCCCGCAAGCTGGCGGCCGTCGAGCGCCGACCGTGTCCGGCGACGATCGGTGGGCCGTCGACGCCTGGTGGCTGGTGTGCCGACCCCGACCTCACCGGCCCGCCGGGGGCCTAGCTGCTGGCGAACTTGGTCTCGTCGGGGACGTCGCTGACGGCCGTGAGCTCGATGAACAGGTCGGCCCCGTCGTAGCGGGCCAGGGCGCCGTTCTCGAGCGCGCAGTACACCTTCGTTCCGCCCGACACGGGGACATCGACGCACAGTGCCTGTCGGCCGCCCTGGGTGATCTCGTAGCCGGTGGTGTCGCCGATGCGTCGGCCCGCGTCGACTCGCAGTCGGCGGGCCATGCTCGGGCCGTAGAAATCGTGGCTCAACTGCACGTCGGACACCCGCGCGTCGTTGATCACGGCCTCGCACTCCGCAGTGGTGAGATTGCAGGTGGCGGCGTTGCCCGTGCCGTTGAGGAACCGGATGTCGTTGACGGTGACGGAGCGACGGCTGTCGTCGGCCTGTACCACCGTGGCGGTCGAGTTGAGTCCTCCGAGGCGGGTCAGGACGTTGTAGTCGGCGGTGAACTGCGAGATGCCGACCGCGTCGAGCCGTTCGAGCACGGCGTCGACGGCGGCATCCCCGGTGGGGGCGAGCGACGGCTGATCGCTCTCGAACGACGGTCGCGGTCCGGTTGCACAGGCCGTCAGGCCGACGGCGGCGACGACCGCCGCCAGTGCGGCGCGACGGACTCGGCGAGGAAGTTGATGAGGCAGGCGGGGGGCAGCCATGGCGCCGTCAGGCTACGGCGTTACCGTTGGGGAACGTGATCAGCCTCGATGCCGCAACGGTGCTCCTGCAATGGGCCACCGGCGGCATGCTGTTCTGCTGGTTCACCACCCGGCGTCGCATCGCCAGCCTCGGCTACGGCTGGCTGCTGCGGGGCGTCTACTTCTGTTTCGCAGCTGGGTCGTTGGCAGCGGGTCTGGCCTTCGGTGCCGTCCCGGTGCGCGAAGCGGCCTCGGTCGGCGTGATGATCACCTGCCTGTTCGCCCTCGTGGTGTCGGTACGGCGCAAGGCAGCGGGTGTGAGCGGTGCCCGGGCCGAGTACGACCGGCGCAGCGAGCGGGTTGCAGCGATGACCGGCATCGAGCGGACCGTCGAGGCGCCGCCGGCCGACGGTGACGGAGCGGCCTCGGTCGGCCCCGAGTTCCCGCCGGTCCTCGACCTGCTGCCGGTGTTCGTCGGCACGATCGGCCTGCTCGCCGCAGCGGTCGACGCGGGCGGAGAGACCTGGGTGGCGATCGCCCGCACGCTGGTCGGGGCGGCGTTCATCGGAGCGCTGTCCGACGGGATGCTCCTCGGGCACTGGTATCTCACCCAGCCGGGGCTCCCACGGGTGTTGCTCAACGAGATGGTGAACGCGCTCGCCTGGCTGTGGCCGGCCGAGGTGATCGTGATGCTGCTGCCCACCGGGATGATCGCCGTCCTGAACGGCACCGTCGACGACGGTTGGGGCGGCATGTTGGGATGGATGTGGGTGATGTGTTCGCTGACCACGATCATCCTGATCTTCATCACCAAGGCGGCGCTGCGCGAGCGGTACTACTCGGCGGTGATGGCGGCGACCGGCCTGCTCTACCTCGCCATCCTCACCGGCTTCGGCATGGACATCGTCCCGCGCGCCATCCTCGCCGACTTCTGAACGAATGAGACGTGGGGTCAGACCCCGCGTCTCATTCGGATGTGGTTGACTCTGTGGATGGCACGGCCCGTGTGGAGTGGGACCATCTCGTTCGGTCTCGTGGCGATTCCCGTCAAGCTGTTCCACGCCGTGCGCCGCCAGAGCGTGTCGTTCAACCAGCTCGACGAGCGCAACATGGCCCGCATCCGCTACCGCAAGGTCAACGCCGAGACCGGCGAGGAGGTCGGCGACGACCACATCGTCAAGGGCTACGAGATCTCGAAGGGTCGCTACGTCGTCGTCGATCCCGACGAGCTCGAGCCGTTCATGCCGGTGGCCACGAAGTCGGTCGATCTGGAGGAGTTCGTCGATCTCGCCGACATCGACCCCGTGTACTTCGACACCGCCTACCACCTCGCTCCCGACGGCCCGCCGAAGCCGTACGTCCTGCTGGCGCGAGCGATGGAGGCCAGCGGCAAGGTGGCGATCGGCCGGTTCGTGATGCGCAACAAGCAGTACACCGCGGCGATCCGCGCCGAGGACGGACGGCTCGTGATGTCGACGCTGGCCTACGCCGACGAGGTCATCGATCCCGCCGACATCGAGGAGTTGCAGGGCCTCGACGAGATCGAGGTCAACGACAAGGAGGTGGCGATGGCCGAGAGTCTCGTCGCCTCGCTCACCGCCGACTTCGAGCCGGAGAAGTATCGCGACGAATACCGCGAGGAGGTGATGGCCCTCATCCAGATGAAGGCCGACGGCGAGGAGTTCGAGGTGCCCGAGGCGGCTGCCGAGAAGCCCAAGGTCGTCGACATCATGGCGGCGCTCGAAGCGTCGGTGGCGGCCGCCAAGGAGGCCCGCCAGCGTCATCCTGCGGAGAAGGCGACCAAGAAGGCCGGCGCCAAGAAGAAGTCGGCCTGACCGGCTGACCCACCCGGATCGTGGCATCGCCGATCGAGGTCGACATCGGGGGCCGGACCGTCCGGTTGACCAACCTCGACAAGATCCTCTATCCGTCGGGGTTCACCAAGGCCGAGGTCGTCGACTACCACCTGCGGATCGCGCCGACGATCATCCCGCACCTCGCCGGCCGTTGCATCACGTTCCGCCGCTATCCGGACGGCACCGACGCCGACGGCTTCTTCGAGAAGCGCTGCCCGAGACATCGGCCCGAGTGGGTCCCGGTCGCGCTCGGCCCGGGGGACCGTCGGGGCGGCATCGAGTACTGCCGGATCGAGGAACCCGCCGCGATGGTGTGGGCGGCAAATCTCGCGGCGATCGAACTCCATGCCCCGATGGCGCTCGCCGCCGACCTCGACACGCCGCGCACGCTGGTGTTCGACTTCGATCCGGGCCCGAACACCTCGATCGTCGACTGCTGCGAGGTCGCCGTGCGCGTGCGGACCGTGCTCGACTCGGTGGGCCTCGAGGGGTGGTGCAAGACCTCGGGATCGAAGGGCCTCCAGCTGTACGTCCCGCTCAACACCCCGGGGGTCACCCACGACGCCACCGCCGACTTCGCACTGGCGGTCGGCCAGGTGATGGAACGCCAGTTGCCCGGCAGGGTGACCACCGTGATGGCGAAGGTCGAACGGCCCGGGAAGGTGTTCGTCGACTGGAGCCAGAACGCCCTCCACAAGACCACGATCGCCCCGTATTCGCTGCGCGCCCGCCACGATCCGACGGTGTCGACGCCGGTGTCGTGGGAGGAGGTCGAGCGGTGCGCCGGAGACGGCGTCGAGTTGCGCTTCGAGGCCGCCGACGTGCTGGCCCGGGTCGAGGAGCACGGCGACCTCTTCGCCTCGGTCCTCACCCTCGAACAGCACCTCCCGACCGCCTCCTGAGCTGCCCGAACCGTCCAGCGATGAGCGAGGCCACCGGATGCGGGGCACTCGCTCATCGCCTGTGGGTCCGGTGCCGCTGTTGTGCTGTCGGGACCGGTCATCATGGAGCGGTGGCAGCACCCTCGATTCGACGCGGCGCGTGGGCGGTGCTGGGCGTGTTGGCGCTGGCAGCGTGCTCGTCACCGACGGCGGAATCGACCGCGCCGCCGACGTCGGCGGCGGTGCCACCGTCGACCGAGTTGTTCGACATCGAAGATCGCGATCCGCTCCCGTTTCCCGGCTACGAGGTCGACCGTGTCACGATCGCGCCGCTTCCCGGGCTCGACCGACTCGACGACTCCACCGGCACGCCGCTGACCGGGTGGGCGGCGTTCGACGACGAGATCATCCGCTCGGTGCTCGGCGGTGGCTCCGACGCGGTGTCGGTCGCAGTGGCGATCGACGGCGAGATCGTCCACGATGCCGCGTTCGGTGCTCGGATCCCCGACACCTTCGAAGCGGTCACGACCACCGATCGGTTCCGCATCGCCAGCATCTCCAAGACGATCACCGCGATCACGGCTCTCCAGTTGGTCGAGGAGGGCCTGGTCGGCCTCGACGAACCCGTCGGGCGGCTCGCCGCCTTCGAAGCGGGGGTCCCGACACCGACCGATCGGGCCGCCGGCATCACGATCCGCCAGCTGCTGACGCACACCACCGGCTTCGGCCAGTACGAGAACCTGTTCTTCCGCAACCGGGTCGGCTCGTGCGAGGAAGCGGCCGCGGTCGGGTTGACAGGGTCGATGGGCGGCGGGTACCGCTACAGCAACATGAACTACTGCGTGCTCGGCCTCGTCATCGAGAACCTCACGGGCCAGAGCTACGAGGAGGTCGTGTACGAGCGGCTGCTGACGCCGCTCGGCATCTCCGGGATGCGGCTCGCTCCCACGTACGACCCGGGGCCGGGCGAAGTCGAGCACCGCACGGTGGTGGGGCGCAACTACATGGAGGTGCTCGGGGCGGCGGGAGCATGGGTGGCGACGCCGTCGGACCTCGTGACGATCATCGACTCGTTGGATCCGGACACGCCGGGATGGAAGCCGCTCGAACCGGAGACCGTGGCCATGATGAAGACGAGCGCGACCAACCTCTCCGCCCCCGACCGTGGGTACGGGATGGGATTGATCCTCTACGGCGGGGGAGCGGCCGGCCACACCGGCACGATCGAGAGCACGCACGCCATGGTGTTCGACCGTGCCGACAACGTCACGTGGGCCGTCACCGTGAGCGGCGAGAACCCGAGCGACACGGTTCGCCTCGCCGGCATCGTCGACCGCGCCCTCGCCGCCGGTGGTTTCACCTCCGGTTGAGTTCGGCAGCGAGGTGAGACCGGATGCCGACCGGTACTCCTCGCGCAGCGGCCCGTGCCGAGTGGGCCGTCGTTGATCGTGGCCCGCCTGAGCGCCGGCGAAGGTCTGCGGGGTTGATCGCTCACCTGTTGCTCCGACGAGAACCTGCAGGACCAACTGACCGGACAACCAGGACCGGGTCTCGCCCGGGCTCGTTCGGGAGCTTGACGCTGGTCGAGGTCGGTGCGTATCATGCAACCATATGGTTGTAGATCACGCCGTGGAGCTCAGCGATCGGGAGGTGGACCGGATCTTCCGGGCACTGGCCGATGCAACGCGACGTGACATCGTCCGGCGCACGCTCGGCGGCGAGGCCTCGGTCTCGGAGTTGGCGAGCGCCTACGACATGTCGTTTGCTGCCGTCCAGAAGCACGTCGGCGTCCTGGAGGGAGCAGGTCTCGTGACCAAACATCCCCGTGGTCGCGAGCGGATGGTCCGCGGCAACCCTCACGCCATCCAGCGTGCCCAGGCGTTGCTCGATCGGTACGAGCAGATCTGGAGATCTCGCATCGATCGCCTCGACGCACTTCTCGCCGACACCGACGAGTGATTCCCGACAAGCCAGGAGAAGGAAGACCCATGCCCATCACCTCGGTCGAGAAGGATCTCGACGCACTCACGATGACCGTCGTCGCGGACTTCTCCGCCACCCGCGAACGATTGTGGGAGGCCTACACCGATCCGCGCCAGATCGAGAAGTTCTGGGGTCCCGTCGAGTGGCCGGCGACGTTCACCCGACACGACGTGTTCGTCGGCGGACGCTCCGCGTACTTCATGACCGGACCGGACGGCGAACGCTCCGCCGGCTTCTGGGAGTTCCTCGCCGTCGACGACGGCACGTTCTTCGAGGTGCGCGACGGATTCGCCGATGAGGACGGGGGAGAGAACACGGCCATGCCGTCGATGCGGATGACCTTCTCCTTCGAGGACACCGGCAACGGCTCCCGTCTGGTCACCACGACCCATTTCGGCTCGCTCGATCAACTCGAACAGCTGCTCGACATGGGGATGGAGGAGGGCATGGCGTCGGCCATGGGCCAGATCGATCACGTGCTCGCCGACCTCGAGTCGTTCGCGGCCGGCCTCGGGACCGAAGTGCAGGTCCTGTCCGACACCCAGGTCCGCGTCTCACGCATCGTTCGCGGCACCGTCGAGCAGGTGTGGCACGCCCACCACGACCCCGCACTGTTGCAGCAGTGGATGCTGGGGCCCGACGGGTGGACCATGCCGATCTGCGAGACGACGACCGAGGTCGGCGGAACCTACCGCTACGAGTGGGAACCCGAGGACGCGTCCGAGGACGACTCGCCCGGACGGTTCGGCTTCGAGGGCGAACTGCTGGAGTTCGACCCGCCACACCGTGCGGTCACGACCGAGCGCATGATCGGGATGGACGGTCCAGGCACCCTGAACGAGCTGACCTTGACGCCGACTCGTGGCGGCACCCTGCTGAGCCTCGTCATCACCTACCCGAGCGCTGAGGTGCGCGACATCGTGCTCGGGACCGGCATGGTCGACGGGATGGAGACCAGCTACGCCCGTCTCGACGGCATGCTCGCATGAGCCCGACCAGCCGAGTGACCGCTCCGATCATCGAACCCGGCACCAAGGTCGAGGGTCGGGCTCCGTCAGGATGATCTCGTGAAGTCGATCGACGACGACCGGCGCCGCCACCGGCTGGCCGTCCGGCACGCGCTGGTCCCCGCGACACGCGCCGGGTCGTTCGAGGCGGCCGTCGACGCCGTGGTCGCGTTCCACTCGTCCGACCCGACGACCGTGTTCCTCTCGGCAGCGGCCCGGATGCGCACACCGACCACGCGCTCGATCGAGAAAGCCCTCTACGACGAGCGGATCGCCGTCCGCCACCATGCGATGCGACGCACGATCTGGGTGATGTCGCCGAGCACGGCGCAGGCGGCGCACGCCGGCTTCACCCGCAAGATCGCCGTGAGCGAGCGGAAGCGGACCGCGACCCTGTTCGGCGAGGACGACGCCTGGGTGTCCGAAGGCATCGACCGGGTGGTGGCGGTCGTCGAAGCCGCCGATGCCCCGATCGGTGCACGCGAGATCGGGCTCCGGCTCCCCGACCTCGCGGAGCCGCGCGTGGTCAATCCCGGGAAGCGCTACGAGGGGACGATGGCGCCGCACACGCGCCTGCTCCTGTGCGCGGCGTTCGACGGTCGCGTCGCACGGGGGCGCCCAGCCGGGTCGTGGATCGGCTCGCAGTACGTCTGGGCGCCGAGCGCCGGCTGGCATTCGATCGACTGGTCCGAGCCCGACGAGGTCACGGGCGCGGCCGAGGTGATCGCGAAGTACCTCGACCGCTTCGGGCCTGCGACGCTCGACGACGTCGTGTGGTGGACCGGCGGCACGAAACGCCTTGTCCGGGAGGCACTCGAACGGATCGACGCAGTGGAGGTCCGGCTCGACGATGGCTCGACCGGTCTCGTGCTGCCCGGCGACGTCGACGACGACGGAGACGACGACCCGCGGTCGGCGCCATGGGTCGCCCTCCTGCCCGGGCTCGACTCGACGGCGATGGGATGGAAGCGGCGCGACTGGTACCTCGACCCGGCCATCGCGTCGCGGGTGACCGATCGCAACGGCAACATCGGCCCGACGGTGTGGGTCGACGGGTCGGTCGCCGGCGGCTGGGTGCAACGACGCGACGGCAGCATCGCCCACGATGCGACGGGACTGACGCCGGCACAGAACGACCTGCTCACCGTCGAGGTCGAGCGACTGCAGACCTTCCTCGGCGACACCAGGTTCAGTGTCCGCTTCCCGGCACCGAACCAGCAGGCGCTGCTCGGCTGAGCGGTCAGTGCGGGTGGGCGGCCTCGAACGGGCGGCCGCCGACGACGGTGCCCCACACGCCGATGTCGCGGATCGCCATCGGGTCGACGGTGAGCGGGTTCTCCTCCAGCACCGTGAAGTCGGCCGCCTTGCCGCATTCGATCGTGCCGAACTCGGCGTCGAGGTGCATCTGGTACGCGGACCCGAGCGTGACCGCGCGCAATGCCGAGTGGGCCGAGATGCGCTCGTGCTCGCCGAGCACCCGGCCCGACGGCGTGACGCGATTGACCGCACACCACATCGTGTGCAGGTGGCCGAGCGGCGTGACGTTGGCGTCGGAGTGCAGCGAGAACGACACGCCCTCGCGTTCGGCGGTCGCAGCCGCCTCCATCCGGCGGGCGCGCTCGGGACCGACGGTGATGTCGTGGTGCTGGTCGCCCCAGTACCAGAGGTGGTTGGCGAAGATGTTGGCGCACATGCCGAGCTTCGCCATGCGGCGGTACTGCGCCGCCGAGGTCAGCTGACAGTGCTGCACCGTGTGGCGGTGGTCGAGCCACGGGTGCTCGATCACGAGCCGCTCGACCGTGTCGATCCAGGCATCGATCGTGAGGTCGCCGTTGCAGTGGGCGTGGATGTTGATGTTGCGTTCGTGGAACGGCCGGCAGATGTCGACCAACTGGTCGGGTGGCACCATCCACTGGCCGTGATCGGTGCCGGTGTAGTAGCCGGGCCAGCCCATCATCGCAGTGAACCCCTGGATCGATCCGTCGAGCACCAGCTTGAGGCCGGCGGTGCGCAGCTTGTCGGTGTCGGCCGCCGCGAGCTGCTGGATCGATTCGGCGGCGTCGGCCCAGTCGGTGCTGCCCGGTGGCAACGCGTGCAGGTGACGCTGGAGGAGTCGGGCGGGGTAGTCGTCACGGTCGACGACCTCGTGGAGCACCCGCTGATCGTCGGGTCGTGAGAGGCCGGCACTGCCGAGGTCGCACAGCATCGTGATCCCGGTGTTCACACAGAGTTGCCCGAGCGCCTCGATCGCGCGCGGATCGTTGAGCATCCGGAGGATCACGCTCACGCCCGAGCGGGCGAGCGCGATCGCCGGCATCTCCTGGAGTTCGCCGTTCGGGTCGCCGTTGCCGTCGCGGGCGACACCGGGTGTGGTGGCATCTCGGGTGATGTCGTGACGCTCGAGCATCGCCGAGTTGACCGTGGCCAGGTGGGCGCTGGCGTGGAACACGAAGATCGGGCGCTCGGTCGACACCCGGTCGAGGTGGTCGCGGGTGAGGCGTTCCTCGGTGGTGAAGTAGATCGGATCGAAGCCGCCGACCACGATCGGCTCCGACGAACCGGCGGTGTCGGCGTCGATCTCGCGCAGCCGATCGAGCAGGGCGTCGTAGGTGCGGATGCCTGGTGACGTACCGCCGTCGACGCGGTGGCGGTCGAACCAGCCGACGTAGGGGATCAGCGAGAATGCGCCCTCGAGTGTGTGGGCGTGCGCCTCGATCATCCCCGGCACGAGCACGTGGTCCGCGAAGCGCCGGTCGACCTCGTGTGGCCCCCAGCTCGCGCACTCCTCGACCGATCCGGCCGCGAGCACCCTGCCGTCACGTACCGCGACCGCCTCGACCTCGGGTTGCGCAGGGTCCATCGTGACGATCGTGCGCGCCGGATACACCGTGATCTCGCTCATGTGGCGACGGTACCTGCCGCCGTCGTTCAGGCGAGGTGCGGAGCGACCTCGGTGGCGACCAGGTCGAGGTGGTCGAGGTCGGCGAGGTCGAGCACCTGCAGGTAGATCCGTTCCGCACCTGCGTCGCTCCACGAGCGCAACGTCTCGACGACCTCCTCGGGCGTCCCGGCCACACCGTTCGTGCGCAGCTCGGCCGGCTCACGGCCGATGGCAGCGGCGCGCCGTTCCACCTCGGCTTCGTCGACGCCGCAACACGTCACCAGCGCTGCGGAGAACGTCATCGTGGCCGGATCACGGCCGATCGCCTCGCAGGCGGCGCGCACCCGGTCGGTCTGTGTGGCGAAGAACTCGCGCGACACGAACGGCGTGTTGAACTCGGTGGCGAATCGAGCGGCCAGCGCCGGGGTCCGCTTCGGCCCGCCGCCGCCGATGACGATCGGGACCGGCGACTGCACGGGCTTGGGCAGCGCCGGCGACCCGGTCACCGGGTAGTGCCCGCCCGGCGACTCGAACGTCTCGCCGACCGGTGTCGACCACATTCCGGTGATGATCTCGAGCTGCTCCTCCAACCGGTCGAAGCGTTCGCCCAGCGGTGGGAACTCGATGCCGTACGCCTCGTGCTCCTGCTGGTACCAGCCGGCGCCGAGTCCCAGCTCGACGCGCCCGCCCGACATGTCGTCGACCTGCGCCACGCTGATCGCGAGCGGTCCCGGGAGGCGGAACGTCGCCGACGTGACGAGCGTGCCGAGCCGGATCGTCGAGGTCTCCCGTGCGATCGCTCCGAGCGTGATCCACGCGTCGGTCGGCCCGGGGAGCCCGTCGCCGCCGCCCATCGCGAGGAAGTGGTCGCTGCGGAAGAACGCGCCGAAGCCGAGCGCCTCGGCGCGCTGGGCGACGGCGAGCAGCTCGCTGTACGACGCGCCCTGCTGTGGCTCGGTGAAGATGCGGAGGTCGTTCAGTTGCATCTCCGCAGCGTACGGGCGCGACGCGTCGCGTCCCGAACGGGTGGTCCCTGCGCCTCGTACGCGACACTGTCGGGCATGGCATCACTCCAGCAGCACCGTCGTTCCGTCGACGACGTGATCTCCGATCTCACCGACAAGCGCGTCAACGACGTCAAGTGGGCCGACGGCCGGACGTTCGGGATGGTCTACGACGGGGGCCCGTCGGTGCACGAGGTGGCCGAGCAGGCGGCGCGGCTGTACCTCCACGAGAACGCCCTCAACACCAAGGCGTTCCCGTCGCTCGGCCAGATCCAGTCCGAGGTCGTCGGTTGGACCGCCGGTCTGCTGCACGGCGACGACGCGGTGGCCGGGTTCCTCACGAGCGGAGGCACGGAGTCGATCCTGTGCGGCGTACTTGCCGCACGCGAGCGTGGCGCTGCCGAGCGGGGGATCACCGCGCCGGAGATGGTCGTTGCCGAGTCGGCGCATGCCGCGTTCCACAAGGCGGCGCACAACTTCGGCCTGAAGCTCCACAAGGCGCCGGTCAAGGACGACTGGACCGCCGACGTCGATGCGATGGCGGCGCTCTGCAACGAGAACACGGTGCTCGTGGTCGGCTCCGCGCCCCAGTACCCGCAGGGTGTGCAGGACGACATCCCGGCGATCGCGGCCTTGGCGGCGTCGGTCGGCGCCAACTGTCACGTCGATGCCTGTATGGGTGGTTTCGTGCTGCCGTTCGCCGAGATGCTCGGGCGAGAGGTGAAGCCGTGGGACTTCCGGGTCGAGGGGGTCACGACGATCTCGGCCGACATCCACAAGCTCGGCTACGCGCCGAAGGGCGTGTCGGTCATCCTGCACCGCGACAAGCAGTCGCGGGCGTACCAGACGTTCGTGTTCGACGGCTGGCTCGGTGGGTTCTACGCCTCGCCGAACATGCAGGGCACCCGCTCCGGCCTGCCGATGGCGTGTGCCTGGGCCGTGATGTCGCACCTCGGCATCGACGGGTACGTCGACCTCACCCGCCAGGTGCTCGTCAACGCCGACATGTTCCGTGCCGGCGTTGCCGAGATCGACGGGATCCAGGTGCTCGGCGACGGCCAGTTCCATCTCGTCGCGATCGCGGCCGACCCGACGTTCGAGCCCGGGATCGACATGTTCGCGCTCGGTGACGCGCTGCTCGCCAAGGGCTGGTTCCACGACCGCCAGACGCCGCCGGACAGCCTGCACTCGACGATCAGCAACTCGAACACCGGCGTGATCGACGACTACCTCGCCGACCTCGCCGAGTGCGTCGCGGCCGTGGTGGGTACTCGCACCGACGACCGCAGCACCAACTACGCCACCCTCGAGTGACCCGACCCACACACCAGCGATGAGCGAACACCCCGTATGCAGAGGTGTGGCTCATCGGATCGGTGTCGGACCGGCGATGTGGAGCCGTGCGATGAGCGAACACCCCGTATGGGGAGGTTTCGCTCATCGCTCTTGGCGGGGTGGCGTCAGTTGACCTGGCGGGTCGCGTCGGTCCAGAAGGGTTCGCGGAGCTTGAACTTCTGGAGTTTGCCGGTGGCCGTGCGGGCCAACTCGTCGCGGAACTCGACGCGTTTGGGACACTTGTAGCCAGCGAGCTTGGTCTTGGTGAAGGCGATCAGGTCGGCCTCGGTCAGCGCACTCCCCGGAGACGTCACCACGAGCGCCGTCACCAGCTCGCCCCACTTGTCGTCGGGGATCCCGATCACCGCCACCTCGGTCACCTCGGGATGCTGGAAGATCGCGTCCTCGACCTCGATCGACGACACGTTCTCACCGCCGGTGATGATCACGTCCTTCTTGCGGTCGGAGATCGTGACGTAGTTGTCGTCGTCGATGAACCCACCGTCGCCGGTGTGGAAGAACCCGTCGTGGATCGCGGCGTCGGTCTGGTCGGGTTGTTCCCAGTAGCCGGCCATCACCATGTTGCCGCGGGCCATGATCTCGCCGTCGTTGCTGACCGCCATCGTGCAGCCCACCACGGGGGCCCCGGCGCGGCTGAGCCTCACCGCCCGCTCGGCCGGATCGAGGTCGTCGAACTCCGAGCGGGACCGGTTCATCGTGATCACCGGAGTGGTCTCCGTGAGCCCGTAGATCTGCACGAACTCCCAGCCGAGTTCGGTCTCGGTCCGCTCGATCGTGCGCGTCGGCGGGGGAGCACCCGCGACGACGATGCGCACCTGCCCGCGGCCGGGGATCGGGCGTCCGGTGTCGGCCTCCCACGTGGCGGCGGCGTCGAGCACCATGTTGAGCACGGCCGGTGCGCCGCACATCAGCGTGACGCCGTGCGCTTCCACACGACGGAGGATCTCGGCACCGTCGATCTTGCGGATGATCACGTGCTTCGCACCCATCCCGGTGACGGCGTAGAGCATCCCCCAGCCGTTGCAGTGGAACTGGGGGAGGGTGTGCAGGTAGACGTCGCGATCGCTCACGCCCATGTGCCAGCCGAACACCGACGCGTTCAGCCACAGGTTGCGGTGGGTGAGCTGCACGCCCTTCGGGCGAGCGGTGGTGCCGGACGTGTAGTTGATCGTGGCGGTGGCGTCCTCGTCGGCCTCCCACGGCTTCGGCTCGACACCGAACGCCATCAACGCTGCATCGGCCTCGGCGCCGATGGTCCACTTGTGTTCGCACTCGACGTCGGCCATCGCGTCGGCCAGCTCGGGATCGATCAGCAGCACCCGGGCACCGGAGTGGGCGACGATGTACTTGACCTCCTCGGCGACGAGGCGGAAGTTGATCGGCACCAGCACGCGTCCCGACCCCGACACGCCGAACAGGGCGGTCAGGAGGCGAGCCGAGTTGTGGCTGACCATCGCCACCCGCTCACCGACCCCGATCCCGAGCGCGTCGAGCCCGGCAGCCATCGCCCGGGCACGTTCGGCCATCTCGGCGTACGTGATGGTGCCCCACGACTCGGCCGGCTGGTCGGGTTCGTCGACGATCGCCACCCGGTCGGGGTAGACGAGTTCGGCTCGGCGCAGGAAGTCGTTGACGGTCAGTGCCACCTTCATGGTGCGCAACCTATTCCCCCGCCCCCGCGCCCTGGCACCCGGACCGGTGTGACCTCGCGATGCGATGAGTCTTCGCGCCGGCAGGTCGCGCGGAAACTCATCGCCGGGCGGGTGCTCAGGGGGCGGTGAGGGGCCAGGGGCGGTTGCGCTCCATCGTCAGCGCCAGGTCGAGCAGCAGCGGTTCGCTGAAGTGGCGCCCGACGATCTGCAGGCCGATCGGCAGCCCGTCGAGGAATCCGGCCGGGACCGAGATCGCCGGGTTGCCGTGCAGGTTGGCCGGGAACGTGAGGCGGCCGTTGTTCGCTGCGCCGGCCTCGATGCCGCCGAACACCGAGGCGAGCGGACCCTCGGCGTCGAATGCCACGTCGGGGTTGGTGGCGGTGATCACGAAGTCGACGCCGTCGGACGGGTCGAAGATGCGAGCCATCGCCTCGTTGACCTCGGTGCGTCGCCGCTCGATGCGGGCTCGGGCCGTGGCGTCGTACTTCCCGGCGGTCGTCGCGAGGCCGTAGCGCATCTCCGGCGTGAGGTCGTCGGCGCACGCCGGCCACTTGTCGCCGAGCTGCGCCGCGATCGAGATCATCCCCGAGATCGACCAGGCGCCGCCCATCTTCGGCACGTGCGTGTCGACGTCCTCCACCCGTCGCAGCCCGCAGTCGTCGATCAGTGCGGCAGCAGCCTCCTCCAGCAGCTCCCACATGACCGGCGACACGACGGCGCCGCCCCAGTCGTCGACGACGGCGACACGTGCGCCACGGAGGTCGCCGAGGTGGGATCCGAGATCGGCCTCCCACCCCTCGACTCGCGGCAGGCTCAGCGGGTCGCGGGGGTCGTGTCCGTTGGTGACGTCGAACCAGCGGGCGGTGTCGCGCACGGAACGGGCCATGCACCCGGTCGAGACGGTGAGGTTGCCGTACTCGGCGTGCGGCCCTCGGGGGATCCGGCCGAACGTGCCCTTCAGGCCGACGAGCCCGGTGAAGCCGGCGGGGATGCGGATCGACCCGCCGCCGTCGCCGCCGGTGGCGATCGGGTAGATCCCGCCGGCCACCACCGACGCCGAGCCGCCCGACGACCCACCCGGCGTCCTGCCGTGCTGCCACGGGTTGTGGGTGGCGCCGTGGAGCTTGGTGCGCGTGAGGTTGACGCCGCCGAACTCGCTGGCGGTGGTCTGCCCGGCCAGTACCGCGCCGCCGCGGTCGACGAGTCGCTGCACCATCGTCGCGGTGTGCGAGGCGATCCCGTCGCGCAGCGGGACCGAGGCTTCGGTGTCGGGCCACCCGGCAACCGGGGTGAGTTCCTTCACGCCGACCGGCACGCCGCCGAACGGCAGCGACACGTCGGCCGCCGCGGCCGCCGCACGCGCTGCGTCTCGGTCCTCGAAACACACGGCGTTGAGGTCGCTGGCGTCGACCGCGGCGAACGCCGCCTCCAGTTCCTCGCTCGGCGAACGTTCGCCCGCCCGGAACGCCTCGACCAGACCCACCGCGTCACCCGACCACGTGTCAGAACTCATGGGGCTGGACTGTACGACCCGCCTACGATCGGCGTCGCCATGGACTCACGCACGTTTCTCGGACTCGAGCCGACCCACAACCCGTTCCGCTGGAAGCTGCCGGTCACCGAGGGCATCTCGACCACGGGGAACTTCCTGTTCGGTGGATCCGGCCTCGGGGCCGCGATCTCGGCGCTGGAGGGCACGTCCGGTCGCCAGTGCGTCTGGGCGACCGCTCAGTACCTGTCGTACGCGAAACCGGGCGAGGTGCTCGACATCGACGTGCACGTCGCGGTCGACGGCCACCAGATCACCCAGGCCCGTGCGGTCTGCCACGTCGCCGACCGCGAGATCCTGACCGTCAATGCGGCGCTCGGCGAACGCGACCTCGAGGCATCGGG
Organism: Ilumatobacteraceae bacterium; assembly: GCA_963698565.1. GTDB lineage: Bacteria > Actinomycetota > Acidimicrobiia > Acidimicrobiales > Ilumatobacteraceae > Sva-07. The sequence continues at coordinate 127,974 of CAVORH010000039.1, read as the reverse complement.
TCAGTGGGAGCAGATGCCCGCCGACGTCCCGCCGCCCGAGGAGTGCCCCGAGCGGCCGCGCTACTCGGAGATGTCCGCGTCGATCAACGACCGCCTCGACGAGCGCATGGTCAAGGCGCGTTCGTTCGAGGTGCTCGACGGCAGCGAGCCCGGCGACGGCCAGACGCTGCTGTGGGCCCGGCTGCCCGATGTGATCACCGGCGTCGACGCCACGACGCTGGCGATTCTCGGCGACTTCGTCCCGATGGGGATCGGTCAGTCGCTCGGCGCCCGCGCCGGCGGCAACAGTCTCGACAACACGCTGCGGGTGTGCCGCATGGTGCCGACCGAATGGGTGCTGATGGACATCCGTGTCCACGCCGTCGAGCGGGGCTTCGGGCACGGCCTCGTCCACATGTTCGCCCAGGACGGCACGCTGCTCGCCACGGCGAGCCAGTCGGTGATCGTGCGCTACTGGAAGGGCTGATCTGTCAGGATCCGGGGATGCGTCGCACGGTCGTCCTGATGATCACGGTTGCCCTCGCGGTCGCCTCCTGCAGCAGTTCGGGCGACGACGAGTCGATCGACACGAGTCGGCCAACCGAGCCCACGGTTGCGTCCAGCGTCGCCCCGTCGACGGCGGCACCCACGACGGACGCACCCACGAACAGCGAACCGACGACCAGCGAACCGACGGAGCCGCTCGCGATCAACCAGGTGCAGGTGATCGGGTCGCACAACAGCTTCCACCTCAAACCGCAGGAGGCCGCGTTCGACGCGATCACGGCGGTGTCGCCCGAACTCGCCGAGAGCATCGAGTACTCCCATCGTCCGCTCACCGAGCAGCTGGAGCAGTTCGGGATCCGCCAGTTCGAACTCGACGTGTTCGCCGACCCTGACGGCGGGTTGTACGCGAACCGGGCCGCCAACGCGGTGATCGGCCTCGATCCGCTCGCTCCCGAGCCCGAGCTGCAACTGCCGGGCTACAAGGTGCTGCACACCCAGGACTACGACTACGAGACGACGTGCCTCACCCTCGTTGCGTGCCTCGGGGAGATCGAGGCCTGGTCGAGCGCCAACCCCGACCACCTGCCGATCATGGTGATGATCGAGATCAAGACGCAGTCGGTACCCGACGCCGCGGCGGCCGAGGGGATCGAACTCGCCATCGACCTGCCGTGGACGATCCCGCTTCCCACCACCCCGGAGCTGCTCGACGCGCTCGATGCCGAGATCACCTCGGTGTTCTCCGACGACGGCCTGATCACGCCCGACGACGTGCGGGGTGACGCGCCGACCCTCGAGTCGGCCGTGCTCGAGCGCGGCTGGCCGTCGATCGACGACAGCCGAGGCAAGGTGCTGGTGGCGCTCAACAACACCGGTGACATCCGGGCGCTCTACGCCGACGGCCGCCCGAGTCTCCAGGGCCGGCCGATGTTCACCAGCGCCGAGCCGGGCGATCCCGACGCCGCCTTCGTGCGGTTCGACGACCCGGCGTCCGACGGCATCGGCGACGCTGTCCGAGCCGGCTATCTGGTCCGGACCCGAACCGACTCGCCGACCGCCGACGCCCGGGTGAACGACACCACCGATCGTGACCTGGCCTTCGCGTCGGGCGCCCACTACCTGAGCACCGACTACTACGAGCCCAGTGCCTACTTCGACAGCCCGTATGTCGTCGCCTTCGGCGACGGGGTGATCGCGCGGTGCAACCCGATCAGCGCACCGCCGTCGTGTTCGGCGGACCAGCTCACCGAGTAGTCGTTGCCGCTGCGGGGGTGATCGACCGGGTTCCGTCCGGCGGTGGTGCCGTGCGTAGTGTCGGCGCATGGCGCTCCCGACACGACCCGGCATGACCGTTCCGCTCCCCGGCCCGTTGCACAGCCACCGCGAGAAACTCTCGGCGCTCGCCGACATGGGCTACACCGACATCTGGTCGGCCGAATCCGACGGCGCCGACGCCTTCACGCCGCTCGCGCTCGCCGCCGCGTGGGAGCCGCGGCTGCGTCTCGGCACGGCGATCGTGCCGGCCTACACGCGGGCGCCCGCCTGCATGGCGCAGAGCGTCGCGTCGATGGCCGATGCGGCACCGGGGCGATTCGCCATCGGGATCGGTTCGTCGAGCAACGTGATCGTCGAGCGGTGGAACGGCGTCCCGTTCGAGGAGCCGTACAAGAAGGTCCGTGACATCGTGCGGTTCCTCAAGGACGCACTGGGTGGCGAGAAGATCAAGCACAGCTACGACACGTTCGAGATCAACGGGTTCAAGCTCGGTGTGCGCCCGGAACAGACGCCGCCGATCCTGGTGGCGGCACTGCGCGAGGGCATGCTGCGGCTCGCCGGGCGCGAGGCCGACGGGGCGATCATCAACTGGCTGTCGGCCGAGGACGTCTCGACCGTGGTGCCGGTGGTCCGCGACGCCGCCGGGGGTGACGATCGGGAGATCGTGGCCCGGATCTTCTGCTGTCCGAGCGAGAACGCCGAGATCGTGCGCGGCGCGGCGAAGTTCGCCATTGCCGCCTACCTGAACGTGCCGGTGTACGCCGCGTTCCACCAGTGGCTCGGCCGTGGTGACCAGTTGCAGGGGATGTGGGATGCGTGGGCAGCGGGTGACCGGAAGGCGGCCCTGGCAGAGATTCCCGACTCGGTGGTCGACGACCTGGTGGTGCACGGCTCGCCGGCCGAGTGCCGCGCGCAGATCCAGGCCTACTTCGACAACGGGGTGACCACGAGCTCGCTGGCGATCCTGCCGCTCGACCCCGCCCTCGACTACTGGCAGGCGGTCACCGACCTGTCGCCCTCGGCCGGCTGACTGGGTGGGCTGACTGGGTGGGCGGTCAGCCGTCGAGCGGGTGACGCCACGTCAGTCGCGAGAACCGGGCGAATCCGCGATCGGCGCTCACGAACGTCGCATTGTTGTCGAGGGCGTAGGCCGCCAGGTACGCATCGGCGACATCAGGTCCAACTGCATCGATGTCGTGTGCGAGCTGTCGGAAGTGAGACCAGTGGCGTTCGCTCGCCTGCAGGGTCAGTACGGCCGGAGCTTCGCAGAGTCGATCGACGAACCGCCACGCGTCGGCGAGCGGTGTCGGCTGGACGAACACGCGTCGGTTGCTGACGAGACGGAGAAAACCGGAGAGCACCAGGTCCGGCACGCCGACCGGTTCGGGGCCGTTGGCCCAGTCGGTCAGGAGCAGCGTGCAGCGTGCGTGTTGTGGCAGGTCTGATCGATGGGCGTACACGAGGACGTTGACATCGAGGCACAACACGTCAGCGCATCTGTTCGAGTGGCGTTGCCTCGTCGAGGAGTTCGCTCAACGACGAGTTGTCCGACAGATCGACCCCGGGCATCAACCCGCCGCTGCCGAATGTCGGCGGCACGAACGGCGCCGACGCAGCGTCGGTGGGCCGACGCATGCCGACACGGACGGCATCTTCGAGCACGCTGGCGACGGTCCGCCCTTCGCGTGCAGCGCGTGCTTTGACCTCGCGGTAGAGGTCGTCGTCGAGACGCACCGTCGTTCGCACGGGGAGCACCTTAGCATCAGTGCAAGTCATCAAGATGCTCAGGCCGCCTGGTCGTGTCGCGGCAGTGCGACGACGCCACCCTCGGAACGCGAGGCGAGCATCTGGCGGATCTCGGCGACGTGGCGCAGGCCGCGCTCGCGGGTGTCTCTGCTGAGGCGGAACCGGGCGGGGGTGGTCGGAGCGACGGCCGAGGGGAGCAGCGTGAGCTGTTCGGCCGACGGGAGCGGGGTGCGGGTCGCTGGCTTCATGGTTCCCATCATGACGAGGGGCTCTCACAGAGTTCCCGGAGCCGGAACGTCCCAGCTCAGCGACACTGTGAGAGGTCGGGTGTGCGAGGTCGGGGTGGGCGTGGTCGGGTCGTGCGAGGTCAGCCCAGCGCCATCAGCGAGATCCCGGTGATCACGCCGAGGATCCCGATCATCTGCCACCACCGCAGCGTGTCCTCGTCGAACGCCGCCGCCAGCGTGGCAGACACGGCGGGGAACATCGAGGCCGACACGGCCACGGCGGCGAGCGAGCCCTGCTGGGTGCCGAGCGCGAACGCGACGATCGCCAGCGATCCACAGGCCCCCGACACGAGCATCGGTCCGATCAGACGACGCGGCGGCAGCCGCGGCACGCCGCGAATCGTCGCCACCGCCAGCATCACGGCGAGCGCCACCACACGCTGCGCAGCCGGCGCCCAGGCGCCGCTGTCGTCGCCTGCCTCACCGACCATCGTGAAGGCGATGCCGAACAGCAGCGCCGCCACCAGCGACAGCCCGATCCCGCGGCGCAGCGTGCCGCGCAACGACGGCGAGTACATCACGAGGAGCAGGCTGGCGATCGCCACGACGGCGCCGGCCGCGACGAGCCCGGACGGGGTGTTGCCTCTCGAGACGTCCCACCCCAGGGGAACGAACGCCGCTCCGAGCGCCACCAACGGACCCGCCACCGCCGCCGACGACGTGGCCATCGCCTCGTAGAGCAACGCAAGGGCGATCCCGACGACGAGCCCTGACGCGGCACCGAGCAGGACGTCGCGACCGGTCAGGACGCCGGGGATCACCAACAGGGCCGCCGTCGCCACCACCGCACCGCCGAGCATGGCGCCGCTCGTCGCCGTGACGGCGTTGGAACGACGCGTGCCGTACCGGCCGAGGAAGTCCGAGCAGCCGATCAGGATCGAGGCGAGCGCGCCGAGGAGGATGGGCATCGGACCGGGTCAGGTCAGGTCGGGTCGCTGTCGGCAGGAGTCGTGTCGACGCGTGCGGCGGGGTCCTGGTGGTAGAAGGCCGCCAGTTCCGTGAACAGCGCCGGCTCGTGCTCGCGCAGCTCGACCGGACGATTGAAGAACACTTCCGTGGCGACCGCGAAGAACTCCGCCGGGTTCGTCCCGGCATAGGGCCGCAGTACCGGCGAGCCCTCGGCGCGAACCGTGTCGTACGCGGCGGTGCACACCTCCACCCAGCGCCGCCGAGCCTCCTCGTCACCGAGTGGCGGCGTGCCATCGGTGATCCCGTCGAGCATGTCGAGCTGGTGCGCGAACTCGTGGTACACGACGTTCTGGCCCGATCCGGGGAAGCGGGCGCCCCGACGCGCTGCGTTCCAGGACAGCACCACCGGGCCCTGGTAGTGCGCCTGGCCGGCGAGGAGCTGCGTGCCCGTCGATCGCAGTCCGCCGCCGGCGGCGTGGTCGCCGTGCAGGCGGACCGTCGACGGGTAGACGATCACGGACGTGAGCTGCGGGTAGTCGTCGATCTCGAGCCCCAGGAGCAGCATCGATGCCTGAGCGGCGATCAGCACCTTGATCTCCTCGTCGAGCACGAACCCGTTCGCCGCCTCCCACCGTGTGCGGCGGAGGAACCGGGTGAGGAGCATCTCCATCCGATCGAGTTCGTCGGGGGTGAGCGATCGCCAGTGCTCGAAACCGGCCTCGAGCACTGGCCGCCAGGACTCGTCGAAACCATCCGGGGACCCGCGACCCGACCATCGACGACGGAGCGACGCGAACATCGGGGTCAGGAGTTCGATCCGGAGACCGGGCGATGCCGCCCCAGTACGCCGGCAGGGATGGCCTCGCGTCCTCCGAAGTACTCGGCGAGCCGCCGCTCGGCGTCGTCACCGAACAGGATCTCGGCGACGTCGTAGAGGCCCTCCGACTCGGCGATGTCGGCATCGCTGACCACCAGGTCGATCTTCGATCGCCGTCGCATGAAGTCCTCGAGACGGGTGACCATCTCGGAGCGGGCCGCGGAGTGGAGTTCGACGCGTAGGTAGTCGGCCGACCCCATCACGTCCTCGGCCATCGTCGGGTCTTCGCGGATCGCCTCGAGCATCCCGAAGGCTCGCCGGCCGTACCGCCGCCAGAGCCGGTCGGTCAGCGGCTCCGTGTCGGCCTTCGTGCGGAACTCGTCGAGCCGCATCAGGCGGGCCTGTCGGTAGAACTCCTCGCGGGTGGCGGGCGCCGGCTCGCCGTACCAGTTGCGCAGATCGGGTTCGAGGGGCACGCCGAGCGACTCGATCTCGGCCGCGACCTCCTCGCCGACGTTGAGGCAGTCGGTCAGCTTGCCGCCGAAGATCGTGACGATCCGGCGAGTCCGGTCGGTCTCGACGGCATGCTTGCGGCTGAGCTTGGTCCAGTCGACCGTGGAGTGGTCGGTGTCGGGCGCACGCCGCGACCACCAGCGCCGCTTCGGCTTCGTCGGCACCACGAGCGGCCTCACGCCGGTTCGTTCGGCGATGATGTCGGCCCTGGTCAACGGTTCGTCGAGGTCGAGCCGAGCGTTGATCTGGCCGAGGAGGAAGTCGATGTCGTCGTCGGTGACCTCGGTGAACGGGGTGTCGACCCGCGTGTCGGTGGTTCCGATGACCGAACGACGGCCCATCGGGATCACGTAGAACAAGCGTTGTGTGTCGTCGAAGAAGGCGAGCACGCGGTGGTGATCGTGCGTGGTGAGGCGGGGCACCACGAGGTGGATTCCCTTGGAGTACACGATGCGATGGTCGGTGCTCACGCCCCACTGCTCGTTGAGTTCGTCGACGAACGGCCCCGCGGCGTTGACGATCGTGGTGGCGGTGACGGTGAACTCGTCGCCGCGGTCGACGTCGCGCAGCGTGGCGACCCACCGACCTTCCACACGCTCGGCCGAGACCAGCTCGACGTAGTTCGCAGCGGCCGCTCCGGCCTCGATCGCTGCGCGCACGAAGGAGAACACGAAGCGGGCGTCGTTGTCGACCAGGATGCCGTCGAAGTACTCGATGCCGCCGGCGACCGTGGTGGTGTCGACGACGGGCTCCTCCCGCTCGATCTTCTGGGCCGACAGCAGCCGCGGCGGCTTGGTGCCGAACTGGCCGATGATCCAGTAGCCGAGGGCACCGAGGCCGGCGAACCACGGCTTGTAGGGGGCGGTGTCGTCGAGCGCGCCGTAGAACCCGATCTGGCTGATGTTGGCCGGGTAGGCGCGCATCAGACGGTTGCGCGACCGGCAGAGCTTGAACACGAGCCAGAGCTCGTAGTTCTCCAGGTACTTGAACCCGCCCCACACCAGGTTGGAGGAGGCCTGGCTGGTGAACGATGCGAAATCGCCGCGGTCGACGAGTGCCACCGACGCGCCACGTCCGGCGAGGGAGGCGGCGGCGACGGCGCCGTTGATGCCGCCACCGATCACCAGCGTGTCGAAGTGCTCGCTGCGGAGGCGCTGCAGGTGTCGGTCACGAAGGGTCACGATGTTCCTCTCATACCAGCACGATCCTCATCCCGTCACGACCGCAATCGAGCCGATCACACTGACCACCCCGACAGCGATCGGTGTGGCGAAGCTCGCCCAGCGAGGAAAAGCCTTGTACGGCGGTGCCAACATCACCAACCCGCAGATCGAACCGGCGACGATGCCACCCACGTGGCCGCCGATCGAGATCCCCGGGATCGCGAACGTGATGAACAGGTTGAGGATCAGGGTGGCGCCGATACCGGTCGTGAAGGGGTTGACGCCGCGGCGCCACAGCCCGATCGTGGCGGCGGCGAGCAAGCCGAACACCGCACCGGACGCACCGGCGGTGATCCCCACGCCTCCCATCACGATCACGCCGAGCGAGCCACCGAGCAACGATGCCAGGTAGAGGAGGAGGTACTTCACACGCCCGAGTGAGGGTTCGAGCATCCGCCCGAGTGCGTAGAGGAAGTACATGTTGAACGCGATGTGGAGCACACCGAAGTGCATGAACCCGGAGGTGACCAGCCGGTACCAGCCGTCGGGCTCGGTGATGATGACGCCGTTCTCGCTCTGCCAGATGATCGGTTGGGCCAGCACGTCGCGGCTGAGCCCGAACCGCAGGTGCGCGTCGGTGACGCTGCCCGTGAGGGCCCCAGGATCGCGGGTGAACAGCAGGACGGCCACGAAGATCACGACGTTCATCGCGAGCAGCGACATCGTCACGAGGAGCGGCTGGCGAGCGGACCAGAACCTGGCTCGGGTCTTCACGTCGGGGCGCGACGCCTTCGCGCACGACAGGCAGTGGCTGCCGACGGAGGCCTGCACCAGACACGACTCGCAGGCCGGCGTGCCGCATCGCGTGCAGCGCCGGCCGGCCGGGCGATCGGGGTGGCGGTAGCAGGTGGTGGTGGTCGGCGACGGCGGCGTGGGCAGTGGACCGGTCGGGCCCGTGGCAGGCCCGGCGCCCGTGGCGCCCGAGGAGCCGGGTGGGGGCGGCGGCGGCAACGGCACGCTCTCAGGGTACCGACCCCGAACACCGAGAGCGCCCCGCCTCCCGGTTGCCGTCAGGAGCGGGTCGAGGTGACCAGCTGCCGGGCGGGGGATGCGGGTGCGAGCAGGTTGCCCTGCATCTCGTCGCAGCCTGCTGCCCGCAGGCGGCGCAGCTGTTCGACGGTGCTCACCCGCTCGGCCACCACGCGCATGTCGAGTGCGTGTGCGAGCAGCACCACCGCACGCACCAGCCGAGCGTCGGCGTCGGTCGACCCGGCCGGAAGGCCGAAGGCGCCATCGAGCTTGACGATGTCGGCGCCCACGTCGGTGAGGACCGACAATGCGTTGGCGCCGGTGCCGAAGTTGTCGATCGCGATCCGCACGCCCAGTCGTCGCAGTGCCCGGACGGATCGGTGGATGTCGACGTTGCGGCCGAGCAGCGCCGTCTCGCGGGCTTCGAGCACGAGCTGGTGCGGCTGGAGCCCGTGGATCCGGAGCATCGACATCACCACGTTGACGAACGACGTGCTCGCCAGCTGCACCGGTGACACGTTGACGTGTGCCGCGAAATCGTCGCCCACGCGGCCCTGTTCGAGCCACAGCCTCGTCTCGACCATCGCCTGCTCGAGCACGAACTCGCCGAGCTCGCCGATCGAGCCGGCCTCCTCGGCGATCGACACGAACTCGATCGGTTCGATTCGGCCCCGCGTCGGATGCTGCCAGCGAACGAGCGCCTCGGCGCCCACGATCTGGCGGGTGACGGCGGAGAACACCGGTTGGTAGTCGATGCCGAGACGCTTGTCGGCGATCGCTCGTGCCAGCTCGGCCGCGAGTTCCGTGCGTTCGCGCGCCGCTGAATGCATCTCGTGGGTGAACACCACGCATCGGCCGCGCCCGGCGTTCTTGGCCTCGTACATGGCGGTGTCGGCGTTGCTGATCAGCGTCGACGCCGGCATCGGGTCGTTCCTGCCGGGCACCAGGTCGTCGGAGAGCGCGACCCCGATGCTCACCGAGAACGGGACGTCGAGCTGACGCAGGCGGAGGCGCCCGGTCAGCGCTCGTCGGACCCGGTCGGCGAGGTCGAGTGCATCCTCGACCTCGCCGATGTCGGTGCACACCACGAGGAACTCGTCGCCGCCGATGCGTGCCACGCGATCCTGCGGACGCACGGTGTCGGCGAGCCGTTGCGCGACCGACACGAGCAGCCGGTCGCCGATCTGGTGCCCGAGCGCGTCGTTGACGTGCTTGAGCCGGTCGAGGTCGACGAAGATCGCGGCGACCTGGCCCGGGCGGCCGTCCTGGTCGGCCAACGCATGCGACAGCGCCGTCAGGATCTGGCGGCGATTGGGCAGGCCGGTCAGCGGATCGTGTGTCGCACGGTGGCGCAGCGTGGCCAAGGTGGAACGTACGGACGTGACGTCGTGGGCGGTGAGTCCGATGAACCCACCGGTGGGAAACTCGTCGTCGTGGCGGACCGCCACGGTCGCGTGGAAGACGAGTTGGTCGCCGGCGGGGTCGATGCGGTCGATGTCGCCCTGCCAGGTGCCATCGGTCGAACCGTTCACCAGGTGACGAGGTGCGTGGTCGAGGATCGAGCGGAGCATCAGATGGCTCGCGGAGCCGACGGTCAGCGATTCGACCGAAGGGGCGCCGAGCAGCTCGAGTGCCGATTCGTTGGCTGCCCGGACGACGCCGTCGAGCGTCATGATCACCACGGCGGTCCGATCCGCATCGAGCAACTCGCGCGCGGCCCTCGGGAGCACGAACGCGTCGATCTCCCTCCTCTCGTCGTCGTTGCCGTTGTCGCCGTCGTGCACGGCGCTCTCCCTCATCTGCTCGAGTGTGGTTGCACCGGCTCCCGGGTCAGCGCTGGTAGGTCGTGATCAGATCGGCCGAGCCGATCGTGACCGCAGCGATGGAGTCCAGGAGTTCGGTTGCCAGTGTTCCATCGGCAGCTCCGAGCTCGGTGTTGAGCGCGTACGCCGTGAGGCGGTACTGATGGGCGTCGTCACCGGGTGGCGGACACGGGCCGTCGTAGCCGACGTTGCCGAAGAAGTTCAACGCCTGGATCGCATCGGGTGGGACGTCGCCCTCGACGAGTGCGATCTCGGCGGGGTCGAGCCCGGCGATCACCCAGTGGACGAACGGCCGACCGTTGCTGACCGACGAATCGTCGACGAGCGCGATCGCGATCTCGGCCGTTCCCTCCGGCACCGCACCCCAACTGACCGCCGGCGCCACGTCGAGCCCGTCACAGGTGTGGCGAGTGTCGATCGGCTGGCCGTCGGCCCAGGGTGCACTGATCGTGAACGCCTCGACGGCGTCGGCCGGCGGAAGTGACAGCGCCAGCTCGGGTCCGGGCGCCGGCGCGGAGAACTGGCCGACGTCGATCTCGAAGCTGGTGCTGACGTCGCTCGTGTCGACCGGCGGGGGATAGTCGGCAGGATCGTACGGTTGGAGCTGCTTGCCGTCGCCGGTGTCGCATGCCGCCGCGCCGAGGGCGAACAGGGCCGTGGCGACGCCGAGCGTCGCCGTTCGGAGGGTGGTCGCGCCGATCACCCGTCGGAGCGTAGGCGTTCGGACTTCGTCCTCCGCATCGCCGGGATCGACGTGCCCGACACCGGTAGCCTGCCCCGGGTGACCGAGCGCCTGACGTTGATGACCGTTCACGCCCACCCGGACGACGAAGCATCCAAGGGTGCGCCGACGCTCGCGCGCTATCACGACGAGGGCGTTCACACGGTGCTCGTGTGCTGCACCGGGGGTGAGGAGGGCGATCTCCAGAACCCGTCGCTGCGCGAGCCCGGCCAGCCGTTCCACGGTCTCACACCCGAGCAGGAGCGCGAACTCGTCGCCTCGATGCGAGCCTCCGAACTCGCGGCGTCCGCCGAGGTCATCGGCTTCGACGTGGTCGAGATGCTCGGGTACCGCGACTCGGGGATGGCCGACACCGAGCCGAACAACCATCCCGACTGCTTCCATCAGGCCGACATCGACGAAGCGACCGGTCGCCTCGTGGCACTGATCCGGCGGGAGCGCCCGCAGGTGATCATCACCTACGGCGACGACCAGGCCGGCTATCCGCACCCCGACCACCTGCGCGTCCACGACATCTCGGTCCTCGCGTTCGAGCGGGCGGGCGACCCCGACTGGTACCCGGACCTCGGCGAGCCGTTCGATCCGTCGAAGCTCTACTACTCGGTGTGGTCCAAGGCGCGCATCCTGGCGATCCACGAGATGATGCTGCGGCTGAAGGGCGAGTCGCCGTTCGAGCAGGAGTGGCTCGACCGGCCCAGCCAGGATCACCGGATCACGACCCGCATCGACATCACCGGGTACATGTACGCCCGGTCCGGATCGCTGCGAGCGCACGCCACACAGGTCGACCCGAGCGCGCCGTGGTGGTTCGGTGCCGACGACGACCAGCTGACCGAGGCCTACCCGTGGGAGGACTGGATCCTCGCTCGGTCGCTCGTCGGGCCGATTCCGGTCGACGATGGCGAACGTGACCTGTTCGCCGGTGTTCGCGAGCGGGTGGCGCAGTGAGTGTCCAGTACCGCGTGGTCGTCGCGAAGAAGGACGAACGTGTGGCGGGCCCCGACGATGCCGATGTCGTGATCACCGTCCCGCTCGTCGACGCCGCCGCCGACGGGTTCGACCCGACCGTGGCGTACATGCGCGGGGTGCTCAAGGCATCGGGTCACACCGGCACGGTCCTCGACGAACTGAAGTCCGGCGCGGCATCGACCGCGATCGCCTCGCTCGTCGCTCAACCCTGAATCGCCGCCAGCGCGTCAGCCGGCGCGCATTGCGTCGCGGAGTTCGCGGTAGCCGATCAGCGTCGCGCCGCTCGCGTCGAGGCGCTCACGGAGCTCGTCGCCGGTCACCAGCGCGAGATCGTCGATCCAGCCCTGCGTGTAGTGGCCCAACGCCCGTACCTCGGGCGTGTCGATCGCCGGCTGGACGTGGATCTCGGTGACTCCCGGCCGAAGGTCGTCGATCGCCGCGAAGACACGCCCGGCACTCCCAGCACGCCAGTCGTGGTCGAAGTGGTCGGGGAACACGACGCCCTCCTCCGCTGCGAGGCGGCGGAACGGAAAGCCGGCCTGCTCGGCGGAGATCGTGGAGGGCAGGCGGATCGGCAGCGCGAACTCGACCGCGAGTTCGAGGTAGACGTCGAAGAACTCGGGCCGCAGCGTGATCGCGGTCAGGTGGGGGGCGAGGTGGGTGATGTCCAGACCCCAGGCGATCGCCCGCTCGATCTGAGCGCGCAGCTCGCGCAACACCTCGTCGTGGTCGGCGTGCTCCCAGAGATCCTCCAGGGTGCGCGGGAAGCCGCCCTCACCCGACTGCAGCGACGGGGCGTGGGTGAGTGGGCCCCAGCGGTAGCACTCGTGCTCGGCGTTGAGGGTGAGGTGGACACCGATGTCGTCGCTCGGCAGCGCCATCCGCGCGGCGTACGACGCCCACGGCGCCGGGACCATGATCGACGCGCACGTGGCAGCGCCGTCGTGCAGGGCGGAGAACACGCCGACGTTGGCGGCGTGACACGACCCGAGGTCGTCGCACGAGAGGATCACGAGACGCTCGTCGGGGCGATGCCCGAGGCGTTCGGCGAGTGGGATCTCGGCGGTCACCGCGGCGACGCTACCGGACGGAGCCCGAGCTCACGGCGAGCAGGCCGCCCACAGCCCGAGGTCGGCGGACTCGGCGGCTCTGGCGGCGTCGGCGAAGTCTCGGGCGAAGGTGGTGTTGGGTGCGATCGCCAGCGGAGTGGCGTATCCCTGGCGGATGATCTCGTCGTTGACGAACAGCGTGGCGGTGCCGTCGGGGTCGAGCAGGTACACGTAGCCGAGCAGACGTCCGTAGTCGTCGCGGCCGACCACGTCGCGATCGACCCGTACCCGTGTGCCCGGCGGGACGAGCGACTCGGTGAAGGCGCTCGCTTCCGGGCCGTAGCACTCGACGGGCGAGTTCGGCTTCTTGGTCTCCGGGGTGTCGATGCCGATCAGTCGGACGCGTTCGACGGTGTCGCCGAATGCGACGTCGATCGTGTCACCGTCGACCACCTCGGTGACGGTCGCTGAACCGTCAGCGCTCGGAGCGGTGCCACCGGTGCAGCCGGCGATGCAGAAGACACAGGCACCGGTCACCGTCGCAGCGAAGCGCACGCGAGCGTTCTACCGCCCTCACGCATCGCGCCGGCCGCCCCGAGTGTTTGCGTGCGGATTCGGGTGGGACGGGCCACCCGAATCCGCACGCAAACGGGATTGTCAGAGGCGTTCGATGATGGTGCCGGTGCCGAGACCGCCGCCGCAGCACATCGAGATCAGGGCGTAGCGGCCGCCGGTGCGCTCGAGTTCGTACAGCGCCTTGGTCATCAGGAACGCGCCCGTGGCGCCGAGCGGGTGGCCGAGGGCGATCGCCCCGCCGTTGGGGTTGGTCTTGTCGAGGTCGGCGCCGACCTCCTTCGCCCAGGCGAGCACGACCGAGGCGAACGCCTCGTTGATCTCGAACACGTCGATGTCGTCGATCGACAGCCCGGTGCGCTTCAGCAGATGCTTGGTGGCGTCCATCGGGCCCGTGAGCATCAGCACCGGATCGGTGCCGACGAGACAGGTGTCGACGACGCGCGCCCGGGCCTTCAGGCCGAGCTCGGCCGCTTTGGCCTCGGAGGACACCAGGACGGCGGCGGCACCGTCGGAGATCTGCGAGGAGTTGCCGGCGGTGTGGACACCGTTCTCGCGAGCAACCGGCTTCAGCGTGGCGAGCTTCTCGAGCGTGGTCTCACGCAACCCCTCGTCGCGAGCCACGGTGTGGGTCGTGCCCGTCGGGTTGCCCTCCTCGTCGAGGTCGGGCGCCTCGATCGTGATGTACTGGCCCGCGAAGCGATCCTCGGCCCACGCCTGCGCGGCGCGCTGCTGCGAGGCGAGCCCGAACGCGTCGGTGTCGTCGCGGGTGATGCCCCACTTGTCGGCGATCCGCTCGGCGCCCTCGAACTGCGAGGTCATCTCGTACTGCTCGAAGTAGGTGCGCGGGATCGGGACGCCCAGACCCAGCGCCTTGTTGCCCGACGCGCCGATCGGTACCCGGCTCATCGCCTCGACGCCGCACGCAAGGGCCATGTCGACCACGCCGGAGCCGACCAGCGACGACGCGAGGTTGGTGGCCTGCTGGCTGGAGCCGCACTGGGTGTCGACGGTGGTGTTGGCGACACTGAGCGGGAGTCCCGCCGACAGCCAGGCGGTGCGGCCGATGTTGAATGCCTGCTCGCCGACCTGGCTGACGCAACCGGTGACGACCTGGCCGACCTCGGTGGGCTCGATGCCGTTGCGGTCGATGATCGCCCGCTGCACCCGGGCGAGGTTCTCGGCAGGGTGGAGTGTGGACAGGCCACCGTTGCGCTTGCCGATCGGGGTGCGGACGGCATCGACGATCACGACATCTGAGTTGCTCATGGCGCCGACTGTAGAAGGTCGGGCCTCCCCCGATTCAGCCCGAGCGATGAGTCGGACCCCGCCATCCGGGGCGTTCGCTCATCGCCGCGGTGATTCGGCCCGAGCGATGAGCCGGAGCCCTCCATCCGGGGAGTTCGCTCATCGCCAGGGGGTTGGGGGGCTCAGGCTTCGTGGAGCCACTCGTCGATCAGGCGACGGGCGACCGAGATGCCGGGTGGAGTCGTCGGCAGGGCATCGCGGCGATACCAGTTCGCGTCGGCGATCTCGGTCTCGTCGAGCACGAGGTCGCCGCTCCGGTACTCGGCCCGGAACCCGATCATCAGGCTGTGCGGGAACGGCCAGGGCTGGCTGGCCCGGTACGACACGTTGGTCACCCGGATGCCGACCTCCTCGGCCACCTCGCGGACGACCGCGCCCTCGAGGTCCTCGCCGGCCTCGACGAACCCGGCGAGACACGAGTACATCGGCATCGGGAAGTTGACACCGCGGGCGAGCAGGGCCTCCTGATCGGGCCCCGGTTCGCCTCGCGTGACCAGCACGATCATCGCCGGGGCGAGGCGGGGATACGCGATCAACCCGCAGGCCGGGCACTTCATGCCGCGCTCGCCGCTCGACGGTTCGGTCGGGGTGGCGCAGCGCCCGCAGAAGCGATGGGTTCGGGCCCACTCGACGATCTGCACCGCCCGCCCAGCGGCCATCCACTCGCTCTGGGCCGCCCGCCCGAAGTAGCTGTAGAGATCGAGCGCCGACCCGTAGGAGGGGTCGTCGGCGTCGGCGGGCACGTCGACCGCCCACCACGCATCGCCCTCGACGATGCCGACGACGTGGCGCTCCCACGAGTCGTCGGCCAGTTCGGTGTCGACGAAGACCGAGGTGCCGATCACGTGGATGTAGCGATGACCACCCGCATGATCGGTCGGTTCGACGTTGAGCGCGGCGTACAGGTCGGCGGAGTTCGGGTGGCGGGTCGCAGGATCCATCGCATGCATGCGTAGCACGCCACCGGTCGGGCGTCCCGTACGGTGATGGCATGGCTGTCGAACTGCATCCCGATGTGGCCGTGCTGGCCCCACTCCTCGGTACGTGGGAGGGCTCCGGCGCCGGTGAGTACCCGACGATCGACGACTTCGCCTACGCCGAGTCGATCACGTTCACGCACGTCGGCAAACCGTTCGTGGCGTACACGCAGCGGACGAAACATCCGGAGACGGGCGCGCCGATGCACGCCGAGACCGGCTACCTGCGGGTGCCGCAGCCGGGCAGCATCGAGATCGTGATGGCGCAACCGACCGGGCTCGCCGAGATCTACGAGGGAGCGGTGGTCGGCGGTGATGCTCCGCTGGTGATCGACGTCCGCTCGACCTCGATCACTTCCACCTCGACGGCCAAGGAGGTCACGATCACCGAACGGACGATCTCGGTCACCGGCGACGATCTCCACTACACGTTCCGCATGGCCGCGGTCGGCGAACCCCTCCAGCACCACCTGAGCGCGACCTTGCACCGCGTGTCGGAATAGTGGCCGACGGGAGCGCGTTGTGGTCAGCTGTCGGTAGATTTCAACCGACACATCTGAAGGGGAGTATCCCTCGAGGTCCGTCGTCAACACACCGACTCCCGATCGTTGGGACGAGGTCGGCGGGGCCAGCTCCAGACGGAGCGGAGAGACCTTCAGCGAACCCATCGACGTTTGCTGAAAGGTTGCCGTGCACACCTCCAACACCCTCAAGACCGTTGTTCTGCTCTCCGGCCTCGCCGGGTTCATGGTGCTGATCGGCGCCCTGCTGGGCGGTACCACCGGCCTCGTCATCGGCCTGCTCTTCGGCCTCGGCATCGTCGGGGCCTCGTACTGGTCGTCCGACAAACTCGCCGTGAAGGCGGCCCGCGCCACCGAGGTGGTCCCCGGTCAGCTCGACTGGCTGCGCGACGACCTCGCCGCGATCGCCCGGCGGGCCGACATGCCCACCCCCCGCCTGTTCATCTCGCCCGACCTGCAACCGAACGCGTTCGCCACCGGTCGCAACGAGAAGACGGCCGTCGTCTGCGTCACCGCCGGCCTGCTCCAGGTCCTCGACCGTCAGGAGGTCCGCGGTGTGGTGGCTCACGAGGTTGCCCACATCCGCAACAAGGACATCCTGATCGGCTCGATCGCCGCTGCAGTGGCCACAGCGATCTCGGCGATCGCGAACCTCGCGCTCTTCGCGGGAATGTTCGGCGGCAACAGCAACGACGACGAGGGCCCCAACCCTGCGGTGACGATGTTGCTGGCGATCCTCGCTCCGATGGCCGCCGGTCTGATGCAGATGGCGCTGTCGCGTTCCCGCGAGTTCGAAGCCGACCGCATCGGCGCCGAGCTGCTCGGCGATCCGCGCCCGCTGGCCAGCGCACTCGCGAAGCTCGATCGCACCTCGAAGCAGATCCCGATGGATGTCGACCCGGCACACGCCACCGCCTACATCGTCAACCCACTCACCGGGCGCAAGCAGGCGAACTTCGCCAAGCTCTTCATGACGCACCCCCCGATGGACGAGCGGATCGCTCGCCTACTCGGCGCAACGCAGTCACAAGTCGCAGCGTGACCGCGCCGCTCACCGCCACCGACACCGACGCCTCGGCGTCGACCGACTGGCACCGCCGCCGCGTCGAGGTCGTCCTCGACGAGCTGGGTTCGTCCGACCAGGGGCTCGACGACGCCACGGTCGAGCAGCGCCGAGCCGAGTTCGGCCCCAACGAACTCCAGGAGTCGGCCGGGACGAGCAAGCTCGCGCTGATCTGGGGCCAGATCTCGTCGGTGATGGTGTTGATCCTGATCGGTGCCGCAGTGCTGTCGCTGTTGCTCGGCAAGTACCTCGAGGCAGGCGCGATCGGTGCCATCGTCGTGCTCTTCACGGCGCTCGGGTTCTATCAGGAGTACCGGGCCGAGCAGGCGATCGCCGCGCTCCGCCGGATGGCGGTGCCGTCTGCCCGCGTGACCCGTGCAGGACGGATGACGTCGGTGCCCGTCGGCGAGTTGGTGCCCGGCGACATCGTGCATCTCGACGCGGGAACGGTCGTACCTGCCGATCTCCGCCTCGTCGAGGTCGCGAGCCTGCGGATCGAGGAAGCGACACTCACCGGCGAGTCCGAACCGATCGACAAGCAGACCGATGCGGTCGACCGTGACGGCCTGGCACTCGGCGACCGCTTGTGCATGGCGTACTCGGGCACGCAGGTCGCAGCCGGTCGCGGCCAGGGCGTCGTCGTCGCCACCGGCATGCGAACCGAACTCGGCCGGATCGCCACCCTGCTCCAGGACGTCGAGTCCGAACAGACGCCGCTGCAGCAGCGCCTCGACCGGGTCGGCAAGCAGCTTGCGCTCCTCGGTGTCGCCGTTGCGCTCGCCGTGGTGGTGATGGGGGCGATCAGCGGGGAGGCAGCGACCGAGCTGGTGCTCACTGCGATCAGCGTGGCGGTCGCCGTCATCCCCGAAGGGCTGCCCGCCGTCGTGACGTTCACGCTCGCGATCGGTTCACAACGGATGCTGCGACGACAAGCGCTGATCCGCAAGCTGCCGGCGGTCGAGACGCTCGGCTCGGTCACGGTGATCTGTTCCGACAAGACCGGAACGCTCACCCAGAACCGGATGACCGTGACCCTGCTCGATGTCGCCGGCCAGGAGGTGCGCATCGACGGCGACGCCGCCGGTGCGGTCAGCGCAGCGCCATCGGCAGCGACCCTTGCGCTCGTCGCCGGTGCGCTCTGCAACGACGGCGCCGAGGACATCGCCAGCGACGGTACGCAGCTCTGGCTCGGCGACCCGACCGAGACGGCGCTGCTGCAGGCTGCCGTCGACGCCGGCCTCGACGTGCACGGCCTGCGCGCTCGGATCGCCCGCGTCGACGAACAGCCTTTCGACTCCACCCGCAAGCGGATGAGTACCATCCACGCCCCCCTGCAGGGAACGGTCGACGAACTCGCCGAGCTGCCCCAGGACGTCCCCTTGGCATTCGTGAAAGGTGCCGTCGACGGGCTGCTCCAGCAGGCAACCGCCGTGTGGGACAACGGTGCTGCGGCGTCGTTGGACGACGACTGGCACGCTCGGATCGCCGCTGCGAACGACGCCCTCGCCGCAGCAGGCATGCGGGTCCTCGGGGTGGCGTTCCGGCCGCTGACCGCTGACGACGACGACCCGGAGACCGACCTCGTGCTGCTCGGTCTCTTCGGCATCATCGACCCACCTCGCTCCGAGGTGCGCGATGCGGTCGCCGTCTGTCGGCGAGCGGGCATCCGGCCGGTGATGATCACTGGCGACCATCCGTTGACGGCGGTGGCGATCGCCAACGACCTGGGCATCAGCGACACCGACCGGGCACTGGTCGGCGCCGAACTCGACCGCCTCGACGACGAGCAGTTCCTCGCGGCCGTGCGCGACGTGTCGGTGTTCGCCCGCGTGTCACCCGAGCACAAGTTGCGCATCGTCGGGGCGCTGCAGCAGCAGCACCAGGTCGTGGCGATGACCGGCGACGGGGTCAACGACGCGCCGGCGCTCAAGCGCGCCGACATCGGCGTGGCGATGGGCATCACGGGCACCGACGTGTCGAAGGAAGCCGCCGACATGGTGTTGCGCGACGACAACTTCGCCACGATCGTCGCGGCCGTCGAAGAGGGCCGGGTGATCTACGACAACCTGCGCCGCTTCGTCAGCTTCGCCGTCGCCGGCAACCTCGGCAAGATCATCGTGATGCTCGGCTGGCCGATCCCGTTCCTCCTCGTCGGGTCGGAGACGACGGCCATCGCCTTCCTGCCGCTGCAGCTGCTGTGGCTCAACTTGATGACCGACGGTCTGCTCGGACTGTCGATGGGTGTCGAACCGGCCGAGAAGTCGGTCATGCAGCGCCCACCGCACTCGCCGAGCGACGGGTTGTGGGCCAACGGCCTCGGACTCCGCACGATCTGGGTGGGTCTGGTGATCGGCGCCGTCACCCTCGGTCTGGGCTTCGGCTACTACGCCGCTGACCTCCAGCAGTGGCAGACGGTGATGTTCACGACGCTCGCGTTCATGCAGGTGGGCCAGGCGTTCGCCACCCGCTCGTCGACCGAATCGCTGCGCACGATCGGCTGGCGGAGCAACCCCTTGATGCTCGCCATCGCCGGTGTCGTGATCGCGCTGCAGTTGCTCGCGCTCTACACGCCGCTGAGCGAGTTCCTCGACGTCGACGCTCTGAGCGCCGCCGACCTCGCCGTCTGCGCCACTGCCGGCATCGGCCTGCTCGCCCTCGTCGAAGCGGTCAAGGCCGTCAAGCGAGCTTCTCGCTGAACCAGTCGAGGATGATCTCGCCGCGCTGGACGCGGTGGAGCGGAGAGCCGGAGCGGGACAGTTCGTGGTTCTCGCCGGGGAAGCGGTAGAAGTCGACCTCCTTGTCGAGCAGCTTCAGCGCGACCCACAGCTCCTCGGCCTGGCCGATCGGGCAGCGCCAGTCCTCCTCGGAGTGGATGATCAGCACCGGCTTGTCGATGTTGCGCACGGCGGTGACCGGCGACATGCGCACGTACTCCTCGGGATCCTCGAGGTGGTTCACCCCGTGGACGGCGTTGAACGCCGTCGAGATGTCCGACGACAACTCGAGCGCGGTCGCGTTGTTGACCGCCCGCTCCGAGCAGAACGCCTGGAAGCGTTCGCCGTGGTGACCGGCGAGCCACGTGGCCATCCAGCCACCGTACGACCCCCCGAGCATGCCGACCCGGCCGGCGTCGCAGAAGTCGTAGCGATCGAGGGCGGTGTCGATGATCGCGAGCACGTCCTCGACGTCGACCGAGCCCCAGCCGGTGGCGGGCACGGTCGGATGGTTCGGACCCTGGATCGCCTGGCCCCAACCGGTGTGCCGCCCGCTGCTGCCGCGAGGGTTGCCGAGCACCACGACGAAGCCGGCGGCGGCCTGCATCTGGAACTCGTCGAAGAAGTAGTCGCCATACTGCGTGTGCGGCCCGCCGTGGACGTTGAGCAGCACCGGGTACCGCTTCGTCTCGTCGAAGTCGGCCGGGCGCATGATCCAGGCATCGATCTCGTCGGAGCCGTCGGTGGTGCGGGCGGTGAAGTGCTCCCAGTCGAGCGTGGTGGCGGCGAGTGCATCACCCACGTGGGTGCGGCGTTCCTCGCCGACGTGGAGCTCGGCGGGGTGGGTCGCCGACTCCTGCGCACGCGCCACGAGGCCGGCCGCAGCATCGAACGACGTCACCGACACCGGGCCCTCGGTGAGCGGCGCCGGGACGAACGCGCCGTCGACGGTGAGCCGGTACAGGTGGGTGGCACCACGATCCTCGGCGGTGCCGAGGAGGTCGGTGTCGGATTCCCAGACCGGGGCGCGCCCACCGACGGTCGTCAGGAAGGTGCGGTCGAGGCCGGCGGAGATCCACCGGATGTCGGTGTGCGGGTGGGCGTCACCGTCGATGGGCAGGATCCCCACCCCAGCGTTCTGCGGATAGGTGCCGGGATCGGCGGAACCGATGAAGGCGACCAGCGTTCCGTCCGGAGACACCGACGGATGGCCGTACTGGCCGTCGTGGGCGGTGAGCGCGCGGACGTTCGAGCCGTCTTCGTCGCCGTCGCCGTGCTCGGGCACCGACACGATGTACAGGTCGCTGGCGTGGTCGCGGTCCCACGTCTCGTGGCGTTGCGCCGAGGTCACGATGCCACTGCCGTCGCGCAACCAACTGACCCCCGTGTGCTGGAACTCGCCGGGCGTGAGGTTGCGAGGTGTTCCCGTTCCGTCTGCGGCGATCACGTACACGTGGTTCGGGCGGTCGAAGATCCAGTCCTGCCCGTTGAGGCGGCTGAAGAGCCGCTCGACCTTGCGCGGCGACTGCCAGGCGGCGCTCTCGGCGCTGTAGCGCTCGTGGCGCGTCCGGCTGGTGAAGGCGACCAGGCGGCCATCGGGCGACCAGGCGATGTCGCCGAGGCCGTCGGGCATCGTGCACAGCGTCCTGACTTCGCCGGCGACTGCCACGGGAAGGACGTGCAGTGTCGAGTCACCCTTGTTCTCGCCGCGGCGTGAGGTGAAGGCGAGGAATCGACCGTCCGGCGACCAGGTCGGGTTGCCGTCGTGGTCGCCCGCCGTCACGGGAGTGTCGTCGATCCAGACCCGGGTGATCGTGGTGTTCTTCGCGAGGTTCGTGGTGGCGACCACGAACGCCACGCGCTGCCCGTCGGGGCTGACGGCGACCTGGCCGACGACGCTTCGGCCGTCGATCAGCCGCTCTGCGATCTGCCGATGCGCCGACTCGACCGGCGGTGCGGCTGTGGCCGGGACGGGAGGAGCTGGCGGCGGTGGCAGCTGAGTCATGGCACCGGACGGTACCGGGACTACTCGGCGAGGCCGACGGGCTGGTCGTCGATGATCTGGTCGAGGTACTCCGACATCCCGTACCCGACCCGGCCCTCGTAGTCGCCGGAGTGGATCGTCCACTTGGTGTAGGCCTCGGAGATGCGGGTCTGCAGCCACTCACCGTCGGGTGTCTGCCGGCGATTGCGAAGCGGGATCAGGCTGAGCGCCTCGCCGGTGAAGTTCCATTCGCGGTCGCTGCGGCTGGAACGGATCGTGCCCTCGATGCGGTCGTGATAGTGCTCGTCGCCGCGGGTCTCGGTGGAGATCTGCACGTCGTCGCACAGGTGCATCACGCCGTTCTCCCACACGAAGCCACCGCGGGTGCCCTCGCTGTCTCGCTTGGCGACCCGGCTCGCCATGAAGCCGAAGTTCTCGTCGACGTTGACGGTCAGCCAGCGGTAGTACCAGGGCGCCTGCCAGTAGCGGGGTCCCCAGGAGTGGTCGCGCAGCCCGAAGCCGGCGATCTGCCACTCGCGCTCGCCGACCCGGATCGTGCCGGTCGCCTCGACGAGCTGTTCGTAGTGGCCCTTGGCGAACTCCTCGCCCGGCTTCTCGTGGGGTTCGTCGGGTTCGCCGCCGAACATGCTCGGCCGTCCCTGGCCCGTGAACGTGAGGTGGATCTCGGCCTCGGCGTAGGGGTTGTTGGTGAACGCTTCCTTCGGGTTCGCCATCTCCTCGGGTTCGTCGAGCACGACGACCTTGCCGACGTAGTCGATGCGCAACTCCTCGAAGGGCTTCACCATCGTCCAGGTGAGCCCCGCGGCGTCGAGTGCGTCGTTGTTCTCGATCGCCGGCCGCTTGAACATGAAACCGACCTGGCGGTTGCCACCGTCGACTTCGGGGGGCAGGTACAGGCACACGGTCATCTCGGCGGTTCCCTCGTTGGCACGGTTGCCCATCCGGAACCAGCCGCCGACGCCCTGTACCGGGTCGAAGCAGTTGATGTACATGCTCTCGTTGAAGTTCGGCTCGGGGCCGAGTTCGTGCATGTATTCGTCGGACTCGTCCAGTCTCACGGCCATGTCCGGGACGTTAGGTGGGCGGATCGGTCACGGGTGCAGTCGGAGCAACCCGTTCGGGAACGCGGACACGCCCCGGGCGATGGGTCTCACCCGGAACGTGTCGTGTCGTTGTCAGAGGTCACCGAAGAACGTGTGGTTGGCGACTCGCAGGACGCCACCGTCGTCGACGATGGTCAGCACGCTGATGCCCTCCACGGGCTCGGTCATCGTGTTGTCATCGACCAGGTTCACCTGGGAGACGAACCACGGGCCGTCACCGGCCATGGTCGGCTCGCCGACCGGCGTGACCTGCCAGTCGTAGGCGCCCAGTCTGTCGATGTAGCTCGCCTGGGAGGCGGCAGTGTTCGTCCCGGTCTCCGTCACGAACGTGTAGTCGTCCGTCGTGAGCTCGAGGTACGCGTCACCGTCGTAGTTGTTCCAGGCATCCATATAGTCGTCCCAGACCTGGGCGACGTCGTCGCTCAGCGCCGTGTCCGGCGTCGAGGTGCGATCGATGATCACCCAGGCGCCGAGGCCGACCAGCGCGACCGTCAATGCGATGACGATGGCCTTCAGCGTCCGATTCCCTTTCGCAGGATGTCCGGTCGGTGTTGGGGTGGTTGTTGTCGTGATCTCCTCTCGATCGGTGAGGGTCGTCATGATGAACTCCCTTCGTTGAGTGTGTTCGTTGAGTGCCTACTTGAAGGGTCTCGCCGCGTCGAGACGTCCGCAAGAGGCGATCGTCACCGAGTCGGGGGATCGGCATCGGGGGATCGGCGTGTGGCGTCGCCGAGGTCGGCTGCGTGACCGGGATGTACGTTGGGGACAGCGGCGACCGGCGCCGTGCTGGAGGGGACCGAATGAGCATCACCGACGACGACCTGGAGAGCACCACGGCGGCGATCGCCAAGCTGGAGGGGATCGAACCGTCGGGTGACATCGGCGAGTTCAACGCCCGCAAGCTCACCTTCGGCCCCGACAAGGCCGTGATCGGGCCGGTCGCACACCTCGCAGCCGAACGGATCCGGCTCACGGCGCTCGAGTGGGAGCACTTCGAGGTCCGCCAGGTCGGTGCCACCCTCGGCGGCATCGTCAAGGGACTCGACCTGTCGAAGCCGCTCGCGGACGACGTGTTCGAGGAACTCGCGCGGGCGTGGGTCGACTACAAGGTGCTGTTCTTCCGCGACCAGCTGCTCACCGCCGACCAGCACATCGCCTTCGCCCGCCGTTTCGGCGAGTTGGAGGTGCATCCGTTCCTCCGCAACAACGACGAGCGCCCGGAACTGGTCCGTTTCGCCAAGGACGCCGACACCGGGGGCTACGAGAACGGCTGGCACCACGACGTCACCTGGCGCGAGGTCCCGTCGAAGGGTGCGATCCTGCGGGCGATCGAGGTGCCCGACACGGGCGGGGACACGTTGTTCTGCGACATGAACGCCGCCTACGAAGGCCTGTCCGACGAGATCAAGGACCGCATCGAGGGGCTGGTCGCCGAGCACGACTACATGCAGGCGTTCGGCCAGACGATCGCGGGCGCCGATGCCGAGGCGATGCGGGAGAAGTACCCGGTGGTCGAGCATCCGGTGGTGATCCACCATCCGATCTCGGGCAGACCGCTGCTGTACGTCAACCGGTTCTTCACCACCCGGATCGTGGGCCTCGAGCCGG
The DNA here is from genome assembly GCA_963698565.1 of Ilumatobacteraceae bacterium. GTDB lineage: Bacteria > Actinomycetota > Acidimicrobiia > Acidimicrobiales > Ilumatobacteraceae > Sva-07. Next base: position 103,294 of record CAVORH010000039.1, on the reverse strand, counting down.
CCGAGTCCGACGAACTGCTCGTCACCCTGTTCGCCCAGGCCAACGTCCTCGAGTACCACTGCAGGTTCCACTGGCATCCCAACTCGATCGCCATGTGGGACAACCGGGCGGTGCAGCACTACGCGTCGAGCGACTACTGGCCCGACGTCAGGGTGATGGAACGAGCGAGCATCGTCGGCGTCCGCCCGTCGTTCTGATGCTCCGGTTCGGTACGTGGCCCGAGTCGTCCTGATCACCGGCGCGAGCCGCGGGATCGGCGCCGCCACCGCCCGCCTGGCCGCCGAGCGTGGCGACGACGTCGCCGTCAACTACGCCCGCGACGCCGATGCGGCGAAGGCCGTGGTCGACGCCTGCCTCGCTTCCGGTGTGCGGGCGATCGGCGTCCGGGCTGACGTCGCGGACGAAGCGGCGGTGGTGGCGATGTTCGACGCGGTCGCTGACCAGCTCGGTGCTGTCGACGTCCTGGTGAACAACGCCGGGATCCTCCACACCCAGATGCGCTTCGACGAGATGACGGTCGAGCGCTGGCGAGAGGTGCTCGACGTGAACGTCGTCGGGGCGTTCCTGTGCGCCCGCGAGGCGGTCCGGCGGATGTCGACCCGCCACGGTGGCGGGGGTGGAGCGATCGTGAACGTGTCGTCGGTCGCGAGCTTCCTCGGCAGCCCGGGGGAGTACGTCGACTACGCGGCGACCAAGGCGGCGATCGACACGTTGACGATCGGCCTCGGCAAGGAGGTCGCCACCGAGGGGATCCGGGTCAACGCGGTGCGCCCCGGCGTGATCCACACCGACATCCACGCGAGCGGCGGCGAGCCCGGCCGGGTCGAGCGGGTGGCGCCCTCGGTGCCGATGCAGCGCGGCGGCGACGCGATCGAGGTCGCCAGGACGATCCTGTGGCTGGCGTCCGACGAGGCGTCGTACATCACCGGCACGATCGTCGACTGCTCCGGAGGCCGCTGATGGCCCGGCACCTCGCTCGATGGGAACTCGACGGTGTGCGTGGTCCGGTCGTGGTGGTCGATGTCATCCGTGCGTTCACGACCGCGGCGTATGCATTCGGGTCGGGCGCGGCCGAGATCTACCTGGTCGGAGACGTCGAGGAGGCGCTGGCGTTCAAGGACGCCCACCCAGGCACGATCGCGCTCGGTGAGGACCGTGGCCTGCGGCCGGAGGGTTTCGACCACCCGAATTCGCCGGCGATGGTGAGTCGCGTCGACCTCACCGGCCGCACGCTCGTGCAACGGACCTCGGCGGGCACCCGCGGTGTGGTCGCGGCGGCTGACGCCGACCGGTTGTGGGCGGCGAGCCTTGCGTGTGCGTCGGCCACCGCACGGGCAGTGAACGACGCCGGACTGGGCGAGCCGGCCTACGTGATCACGGGCCGCTTCGAAGACGCACCGGACACCACCGGCGGCGACGATGCACTGGCTGCCGACCTGATCGAACGGGCTCGGCTCGGCCAGCCGCTCGACGCTGCAGCCACGTCCGCCGCACTGCTGGCAACGAACGAGGCCGCCAAGACCCTCGCCCTCGGCCCGGAACACTGCGACCCAACCGACGTCGACCTCGCCGCCACCGTCGACGTGTTCGACTTCGCCATGGAGGTCGAACGCTCGCCGCTCGGCCTCAGGCTGACGCCTCGCCGCGTACGGTGACGGCCGTGGAGGACTTCGTCATCGCACGGAACCCCGACGAGTCGTCGTCGTTGCCGTACCTGTTGCGCATCCCCCTGGCGTCGGGAGCTGTGGTGCTGAAGGCGAAGGACAGCTGGCCGCGCACGAACAAGATCTACTGCCATCCGGCCGATGCCTGGCCGTCGCCGGACGAGGTCGAGATCATCGAGCGCGTCGCCGTGCGCTCGTGCGTCCGCCGCGGCGTTGCGGTCGACCTGGTGCTCGACCGCGGCCGCGAGAACCGCTCCCAGTTCGTGTTCACCACCGCCCGCGGTCGCGAGATGGTGTTCTGGCAGTCGGCTCGCACCAGCAAACAGGCTCGCCCGAGCGTCCGGGTCCCGACGGCGAAGGCCTCCGGCCACGAACTGCACGTGCTGGTCGACACCCGCGAGCGATACGCGTGGAAGTTCACCGAGCAGCAGGCGACCACGGCGAAACAGGCGATCCCGGTCGGCGACTACGCCGTCGAGGCCGACGGGCGGGTGATCGCCGTCGTCGAGCGCAAGAGCATCGACGACCTGGTGTCGACGATCGTCGGTGGCAAGTTGTGGATGTTGCTCGCCGAGCTGTCGGCGTTCGTGGCCGGTTCCGGTCCGGGCACGGGATCGGGCCCGGTGGCCGCGATCGTGGTGGAGGATCGGTACTCGGCGATCTTCAAGCTGCGCCACGTGCGGCCGACATCGATCGCCACGCAGCTCGCCGAGGCCACAGTGAGATACCCGTCGGTGCCGATCGTGTTCGCCGAGACCCGCCAACTCGCTCAGGAGTGGACGTTCCGGTTCTTCGGCGCGGCAGTGGAGCTCTCCGTGCACGATCGGGTCGGCGAGGAACGAGCTGCCAAACTCGTGCCCGCCGGGGCGGTTCCACGCCGGACCCCGACCCCGTCGGAAGTTCGCTCCTGGGCAGTGACGCAGGGGCTGACCGTCAGCGACCGCGGTCGGATCCCGGCGGAGCTGATGAGCGCCTACCTCGCAGCGCACCCCGACTCCTGACTGCCCCCGCAACTCCTTCAGCAGATGTCGGTGCCGTCCGGGGCGGTGATGTGCCAGCGGCCGTCGCTGCTGCGGGTGACGGTGAAGCCCTGCTCCTTCAGGTAGTTGTGGCGGGGGCAGAGCGGGGCGCCGTTGTCGGCGTCGGTGGGGCCTCGGGTGCTCCAACTGGTGAGGTGGTCGGCGTGGCACCAGCTGTGTGGTTGGTCGCAGCCGGGCCAGATGCACGTGGGCTCGAGGAGCATGACGGCCTCTCGGGCGTATCCGGAGAAGAGCCGGGAGGTTCGCCCGAGGTCGATCACGACGCCCTTGGAATCGGTGACGACCCGTCGGATCATCGCCCAGAGCGAGACGCCGATGATGGCGTTGGGATCGACGCGGTGGCCGCGATCGGTGCGGGACGTGACGTCGCGGTAGGAGAGCGGGTCGACGAGGTCGTTGTCGGCGGCGGCTCGGGCCGATGCTTCGTCGAGCAGGAAGTTGACGGTCGGCAGTGGACGCTTCGCATCGGGCGGGCACGCGGCGGCGGCCCGCGCCATTTCCAACAGTGCATCGGCCCGACGCTGGGTCTCGGTGCGGCGCAGCTTGGAGATGTCGACGTTGCCATCGCCGAGGCGTTGCTTCGCCTCGGACCAGTCGCGGTCGAACTCGCGGTCGGTGTACCAGGAGAAGATCTCGAGGAATTCGGGCCCACCGACGCCATCGAGGTCGGCATGGAACGTCCAGGCGCCGCTCGGGTGTTGGTGCAGTGACGCTGCTCGGCGCTGGTGGATGCGTTCCGCCTTCTCGGCGGCGCCGATCGGATCGGCGAGCGTTTCGAAGGTGAGGGCGCGGCGCTCGAACTCGACGTAGGAGCAGTCCATCGCGTCGACCATCAGCTCCCACACGCCGGCGACGAGCACGTCGGCAGGGATGCGGGGGTTGGCGGCGATGCGGGCCATCAGCCGGGACTGGGCGACGCCGATCTGACCGCCGGCGACGGCGTCGTTCCACACCCGAGCCGCGCGACGCAGCTTGGCCTCCTGCACGCGCCCGTAGGCCTCGGCGCCCGACACCTGGAGATGGTGTTGCATCCAGGCCTTCGCCGTGAAGAACCCGTGGTGCCGGAACGGCTGCGTCGCATCGAGATGGTCGGCGACGGCGACGGCGGCTGCAGCCGACTGGCGGCGGAGCTGCTCGACGCCTCGCGCCCACGTCTCCGTGGTCGCAGCGTCGAAACCCGAGGGGTCGATCGCTTCGAGCATCGTCAAGCCCTGGGAGCAGTGCTCGACGACCGCTTCGACCCACTCGATCCCGGGTGGGCCGGTGCGGCCGTAGGCGATGTCGATGAGCGGGTCGAACCGGCGGTCGTCAACAGCCGGGAACCATCCGAAGCCGTCGCCGGCCGCCGCCCCGTCAGTCGATGCGCCAGGCTCCTCGGCAACGAACGGATGCTCGACGACGGTCATGGCTCCATCATGACGAGGGGGTCTCACAGAGTTGGCGGGACCGCCGGGCGACCGGTCGCGGAGCGGCCCGGCCTCAGGACTCGGTGGGTTCGAACATCTCCAGTTGCTCCCAGGTGACCGCCACCTCGCTGACGACCCGCCACCGCAGGCGACCTCGCGAGCCAGGCCGGCGGATCTCGACGCGTTCGGCCCGGAGCGAGCGCGCGGAGCCGTCGGGGTCGCGGATGGCGATGCTGCCGTCGAACTCGATGCCCGCCACCCGTCCGACGATCCAGCGACCCTTGTCGTGGCGCCGGAAGCGGATCGGCTCACCCATCCGCAGCCCCAGGCGGGCGAGCGAGGCAGGGGAGCGGTGCATGGGCGGATCGGACGGTTCGCTGGTGGTCAGGCGCCGATGGTGCGTCGCTGGAGCTTGCGCATCCCGCCGAGCCATCGCTCGGGATCGGTGGCCTTGAGTGCCATGTAGTCGGCGACCTCGGGGTGCGGGAGGACGAAGAAGCGCTCCGCCTCGATCGCATCAGCGACCTCGCGGGCGACGTCGGCAGGTTCGAGCACCACCCCGGCGGCCTTCACCACGTTGCTCCCGGACACGGCGTCGTCGCCGGCGTGGAGCATCGCGGTGTTCACCCCCTGGGGGCACAGACAGGTGACCTTCACCCCGGCGTCGCCGTACGTGACCGCCATGTACTCGGCGAACGCGACGGCCGCCCGTTTCGTCAGCGTGTACGGGCCCGACCCGATCTGCATCAGCAGGCCAGCGGCCGACGCCGTCGAGCAGAAGTAGCCCTCGCCTCGTTCGAGCCAGTCCGGCAGCAGGTACTTCGCCGCCCAGCGATGCGCGTGGACGTTGACGGCGAAGGCCAGGTCCCAGTCGTCCTCGGGCGTCTCGAGCACCCCCCGCCCGGTTCCGACGCCGGCGTTGCAGAAGAAGAGATCGATCGACCCGAGCACCTCCTTCGCCTCGCTGACCAGCGCCCGGTTGCCGGCCTCGGTGCTCACGTCGGCGGTGACGGCGGTGGCCCGCTCCATCGAGGCAGCCACCTCGTCGGCGCCGGCGAGGTCGGCGACCACCACGTTGGCACCCCGATCGTGGAACTCCCGGGCGAGCGCCTCGCCGATTCCGCGGCCTGCGCCGGTGACCACCACGTTGCGACCGGTGAACTCCATCGGGCCATCGTAGGAGCCCCGCACTGCGCGCTCTCGGACCCCACCGCCTCCGCTGGCCGTGTAAACGTTGTGTGACACCTCGCTCATCACCTCGCAGGTGCGCGCGCGACGGCCGAGACACAGGTACCGTGTTCACCAATGACTGATGAGCGCACCGACTCCGAGGCCGTGATCACCGAAGCACTGAGTGTCATCGATGGCGCCCTTGCCCGAATGATGCAACGTGAACTCGTCTCGACGGGTGAAGTTGCCGACTTGCTGCTCGACGTGCGCACCCTGCTCACGGCTGAGCCGACCCACCTGGTTGCCACGGCCGAACCCGTCACCACCGACGCCGTCTGAGCGTCGAGGGTGAACCACCCTCACTGACGCGCTCCTGGTTCCCGTCTCACGTCGTCAGGGAGCCAGACGGCGGGCGATGCGACGGCCGACGAAGCCGAGCAGGATGCCGACGACGGCACCACCGACGACATCTGATCCGTGATGGATCCGCACGTAGGCGCGGCTGATGCCGACGACCGCGGCGATCTTGAACCACAGCATGCTCAACCAGGGACCGTCCCAGCCCGACAACACCATCGCGGCGAACACTGCCGAGCTCGCATGACCCGACGGGAACGACGACGTCGAGGGACGACGAACCTGTAGCCGGTCGTCGCCCGTGGTGGTGGGTCGTTCGCGCCGGAAGAGCCGCTTGATGCCCTGGTTGACGAGCAGGCTCTCGGCGCCGAGCAGTGCGGCGAGCACGATCACCTGGTCGGGGCGTCCCTTGGCGATGCCGCGGACGATCCCGATGCCGTGCCAGATCATGCTGAAGTCGGCGACGTGCGTGGTGTTCGTGAACACGAAGTCCGCGAGCGGGTGGCCGCGGAGGTGTTCCAGCAACTCGTCGACACGCCGGTCGAACGCATCGACGTGCGGTCCGAGGTGGCCCTGACCGGGAACGTCCGGGAACGGGCCGACGTCGAGCGGGGCGACGGCGTCGGTCATGCGGCGCCGACGCCGACCGGCTGGGCGAGGAGCGCTTCGTGGGCGGCGACGGCCTCGGTGGCGGCGAGCGACGGGTCGCCGCCGAACGCCGGGCACCACTGCTGGAACGAGCAGTAGTCGCACAGCTTGCTCTGGCGAGGTCGGAAGTCGCCGGTGACGCATGCCCGCTCGACCGCCGACCACACCGCCGTGGTACGGGTGGTGATGAACTTCACCGACTGCGCCGACGGCACGGTCTCGATCGTCTCGCCCGACGACAGGTACATCAGGCGGATCTTGGCCGGGCGCTTGCCGAACACCGCCTCGCACAGGAAGGAGTAGAAGTGCACCCCGGCGAGGCTCTTCTGCTCGTAGTTGCCCGACGGTGCACGGCCGGTCTTGTAGTCGGTGACGACCAACTCGCCGTCGTCGTCGAGTTCGAGACGATCGATGATGCCTCGCAGCGTCAGGTGTCCGACCGGTGCCTCCATCCACAGTTCGAGGCCGATCTCGCGCACGGTGGTGGGGTCCTCCATGGCGAAGTACTTGTCGATCAGGGCATGACAGTCGCTGTCGAACTTCTCGGCGGCGCCGGCGTCGAGCCGCAGGCCCACGTAGTCGGGGTGCGTGCGGTACTCGTCGAGTGCGGCCGCCATGTCGGTGGCGAGCGCCTCGGGGGTGCGGTCGGCGGCGCGTCGTACGAACAGCAGCTCGAGGGCCCGGTGCACGATGCTGCCCTTCGTGGTGGCCGGCCCGGGCGCCTCGGGGAGCTTCTCGATGCTCGAGAACCGGAACTGCATCGGACACGACGTGAACGACGAGACCCGGGACGGCGACAGCGACGTGGGCACCGGGAAGACGGGCGCGAGGTCGGCGGTGGTGCTCATGGGGGCCATCGTAGGGCGGGGGTGTGACGAGGTTCGCCGATCCCTCCGGTCACACGTTGGCCGCATCGGCGATGATCCTCGCCATCGCTGCCGGTTCGATGAACGGCGTGAAGTGGTTCCAGTCGTCGTGCTGGACGTAGGTGCTGTTCGGCAGCCGCTCGGCGATGCCCTCGGCGATGGCTGCGGGGCCGAACTCGTCGATCCGGCCGGCCAGGACGACGACCGGCGTCTCGATCTCGGGGAGGTCGCCCCAGGTGGCGTGACCGCCGCCGGTGTCGAAGGTGCGAGCTTCGTGCTCGGGTTCGCACTTCAGTCGGACGCCCTCGGGCGATGGCCGGAAGCCGTGCGCGACGTACAACCGCAACACGTCGGGATCGAACGCCATCATCGGCGGCTTCGAGGAGTAGTTGGCGATCGCCTGGTCGAACGAGTCGAAGGTGGCGCGGCGCTTGCGGGCCCCGATCGACAACGTGGGCCCGTCGCCCTGCGGACCGTCGGGATCGCGAGGCGGGAACACGATCGGTTCGAACGCCACGATCAGGTCGAACAGGCCGGGATCGCGGTGGGCCGCCATCAGCAGGCAGGCGCCGCCCATCGAGTGACCGAAGCCCACCAGCCCGCCGTCGGGTGCGACCGCTCGCGCAGCGGCGAGCGCGTCGTCGCCGTAGCGGTCCCAGTCGACCTGCCAGTCGTCGGGGCGGGCGGTGTCGCCGTGGCCGCGGTAGTCGACGGCATAGGACGTGAACTGCTCCGCGAGTTCGTCGGCGATCGGCAGATAGCAGTAGCCGTGGAAGCCGGTCGCGTGTGACAGCAGCAGCGGCCGCCCGGCACCACCGAACTCGTGGATGGCAACGCTGACCTGGTCCGACGACATGACGCGCACCGGGTCATCTTGGTGGCGCACGATCAGCAGTTGCGAATCGTCAGGCGGGTCTGGGTTCGCGGGGGAGGCCGAGGAGGCGTTCGCCGATGATGTTGCGCTGGACCTGGCTCGTGCCACCGGCGATCCGGCCACCGGGCGCCGCCAGCATCCCCGCCGAGTCCGGGCCGTCGAGCATGGCGTCTGCTCCGGCGATGTCACCGCGAAGCACCGCGACATCGAACATCATCTCGGTGATCCCCAGCTTCATCAGCGAGGCCGCGGTCGATGCGATCGGGCCCTGGCGCTGCGCCATCGCCTTCGCGGCCGAGCCTCGGCTCAGCAGGGCGGTGAGCGCGTCCCGGTCGATCGCGGTCAGCTCGCGACCCTCGGCGAGCCGGGCCATCTGGTCGAGCCGGCGTTCGAGGCCGATCACCGAGGTGCCGATGTGGCCGCGCTCGCTGGTGAGCACGGCCATCCCGACGCCCCAGCCACCGTGGGCCGGTCCGAGCAGGCAGTCGGCGGGCAGCTCGACGTCGGTGAAGAACACCTCGTCGAACTCGGACTCGCCCGTCATCTGCTTCAGGGGTCGCACCTCGATGCCGGGCAGGTCCATCGGACAGAGGAAGAACGAGATGCCCTCGTGCTTCGGAGCACCGTGTTCACCGGTCGGATCGAGGGGACGGGTGCGCGCCATCAGGATGCCCCAGTTGGAGTAGCGACCGCCCGAGCACCACACCTTCTGGCCGTTGACGACGTAGCGCTCGCCGTCGAGCTCGGCCCGGGTCGACAACGATCCGAGGTCGCTGCCGGCCCCCGGTTCGGAGAACAGCTGGCACCACACGTGTTCGGTGGCCAGCGTCGCTCGAAGATGACTCGCCTGTTGCTCCGGGGTGCCGTACCGCAGGACCGCACCGCCGGCGAGTACGAAGCCGACCATGTTGAACACCGCCGGAACGCCGGCGCGGGCGCACTCCAACAGCCACACCCCGTTGTGCTCGGGCGTCAGCCCGCGCCCACCGTGCTCGACCGGCCAGTGGATCCCGGCCCACCCCGCCTCGGTGAGTCGGCGTTGCCAGGCGAGGCCCGCATCGACGAGATCGGGCGGACAGATCGCGCCGTAGTCGCGTGGAGCGTGCACGGCGTTCGCCGCGAGCCAGTCGGCGGCGTCGTGCTGGAAGTCGTCGACGGAGATCACGCCGTCAGTGTGGCGGCCGTCCGGCGGCCCCGACGACCCGGCCCGCCCTTCTCGTGAACTCGTGCGCGCTGGGAACGCGCACCGGTTCACGAGAACGTGGGCGATGGGCGAGCGGTGATCAGGAGAGGGCGCCGAGGAACATCGCCGTCTCTTCGGCGATGCTGGCCGGGACGCTGTAGCCCGCCTGGTCGGTGACCTTGTCCCAGTTCGCTGCGAGGTCCTCGGGTGTCAGGTCGGTGGTGTTGGTGTAGCCGACGGCTTCGGCGATGAACACCTCGGCCACCCGTCCGCCGCCGACGGAGAACACCCGGCCGGTCGCCTCGCACGACTCGTGCGCGAGATAGGTGACCAGTGGCGAGACGAGTTCGGGGTTCAGCTTGTCGCCGAGCCCGCCGAGCAGGTCCTCGGTCATGCGGGTCTTGGCGAGCGGAGCGATCGCATTGGCCTTGATGTTGTACTTCGCTCCCTCGACGGCGAGCACGTTCGTGAACCCGACGAGGCCCATCTTCGCCGCGCCGTAGTTGGCCTGGCCGAAGTTGCCGAAGATGCCGGCGGCCGACGAAGTCGACACGATGCGCCCGTAGCCCTGGTCGCGCATGATCTTCCACGCGGGCTGGGTGACGTTGAACGCGCCGCGCAGGTGGACGTCGATCACCGGGTCGAACAGGTCGGCGTCCATGTTGTGGAACGACTTGTCGCGCAGGATGCCGGCGTTGTTGATCACGATGTCGACCTTGCCGAACGCGTCGACGGCGCTCTGCACGATCGCCGCGCCACCCTCGGGCGTGGCGACCGAGTCGGTGTTGGCGACGGCCTCGCCACCCGCGGCGGTGATCTCGTCGACGACGAGTTGGGCGGCGCCCTTGTCCGAACCGGTGCCGTCGACGGAACCGCCGAGGTCGTTGACCACGATCAGCGCACCGCGCTTGGCCATCATCAGTGCGTGCTGTCGTCCGAGGCCGCCACCGGCGCCCGTGATGATCGCTACCTTGCCGTCGAATCCCAGATCAGTCATGGCCGGAACGCTAACGGCGCGCCCGCCCCGACCGGAAAACCGTGTGCGATGAGCGAACTCCCCACCACCGGGGGCTTCGCTCATCGCGGTGGGGTGAACCGGTCGAAGCCGCCCTCGACGTCGAGGACCTGGCCCCGGATCCATGCTCCGTCGTCGCTCGCCAGGAAACCGACGACCCCGGCGATGTCGCTCGGGGTGCCCCACCGGCCGTCGGGAAACATGCGAGCGACGGCGGCGTGCGTCTCGCCGTCGGCGTAGCCCGTGTCGACCGGCCCGGGGTTGATGCAGTTCGCGACGACCCGACGAGCCGACAGCGCATGGTCGACCGAACTCGTCATCTGGTGCAGCGCTCCCTTCGAGACCGCGTAGGCGATCTCGCCGTCCATCGGGCCGAGGTGTTGGCCGCTCGTGAACCACAGCATCCGGCCGATCGGTGGCGTGCCGGCTGGTGACGGCTCGTGGCGTTCGGCGAGGCGCTGAGCCAGCAGCAGGACGCTGCGGACGTTGACGACCCAGCAGCGGTCGAGTTCGGCGGCGGTGACCTCGGCGAACGAGGCGTGCGACGACCGGGCGTGCACGGCGACCACGATGTCGATGCGGCCGTGTGTGTCGACCACCTCGTCGATCAGGGCCGCAGGGACGTCCGGATCCGAGAGGTCGTGCTGGCCGACCGGGAACGGGAGCGGGCCCACGGGATCCCGGCCCCATGGCATCTCCGCGTCGTGGGCCGACCATCCGGTTGCGGCAACGACGGCCCCGAGGTCGTGGAGCCGGTGCGCCACCGCGACGCCGATGCCGATCGAGCGCGACACGCCGGTGACCAGCGCGACCCGCCCGCCGAGCGGTCCGTTCGGCGAGGTCATGTCCCTGATTCTCGCACCGACGATCAGCCGCCGATGGCGCGCTCGATCCGGTACGGCTCGTCCATCGTCACCAGGACGTTCTCGTCGCCGTCACGGATCGGCACGCCCGAGCCGCTGAGCACCGTCAGTGTCAACCCGTCGGGGTCGAGTTCGACGCGCAGGTTCGAGCCGTGTCGGAGCAGGTGGAACGTGACGCCGTCCCACGGCGTCGGCAGACGCGGTGAGAACTCGAGATGGTCGCCCTGTTCGACCATCCCGGCGAACCCGTGCACGATGCCCGCCCAGACGCCGCCGGTGGAGGCGACGTGGACGCCGTCGGCGGTGTTGCCGTGCGAGTTGCAGAGATCGAGGTACAGCGAACGGTTGAAGTACTCGAGCGCCAGGGCGTCGTAGCCGACCTCGGCTGCGACCACCGCCTGGACGCACGCCGACAACGACGAGTCGCCGGTGGTGATCGGGTCGTAGTAGTCGAAGTTGCGTCGTTTCTGCTCCACCGGGAACCGCTCCGACCGGAGGAACATCGCCAGGACGACATCGGCCTGCTTGAGCACCTGGTGTCGGTAGATCACCAACGGGTGATAGTGCAGCAGCAGCGGGAACTTCTCCGGCGGAGTGGTCTCCCAGTCCCACGGCTCCAGGTCGAGGAACTCCGAGTCCTGTGGATTGATGCCGAGCTCCTCGTCGAACGGAAGGAACATCGCATCGGCCGCGGCATCCCAGTCGTCGAGTTCCTGCACGTCGAGGTCGGTCGCTCGGCACAGCTCCTCGAACGCGTCCGGGTTCCAGTTCGCGAGGAAGCGCACCGTCCGGGCCGCATAGCGGAGATTGAACCGTGCCATCACGTTCGTGTAGAAGTTGTCGTTGACGACGGTCGTGTACTCGTCGGGCCCGGTGACCCGGTGGATGTGGAAGCTCCGCGACCCGTTGCTGCCGTAGAAGCCGAGGTCGGCCCAGAGGCGGGCGGTCTCCACGAGCATCTCGGCGCCCTCGTGTGACAGGAAGTCGATGTCGCCGGACGCCTCCAGGTAGCGGCGCAGGGCCAGCACGATCGCGGCGTTGATGTGGTACTGCGCGGTCCCGGCCGCGTAGTACGCCGATGCCTCCTCGCCGTTGATGGTGCGCCACGGGTAGAGCGCACCCACCTGGCTCATCTCCCTGGCGCGCTGACGGGCAGCATCGAGCATCTGCCAACGGAACCTCAGGATCTTGCGGGCCGCTCCCGGCGTCGTGTAGGCGAGGAACGGCGCGACGTACACCTCGGTGTCCCAGAAGTAGTGGCCGTCGTAGCCGCCGCCCGTGACCCCCTTCGCAGCGATGCCCTGCTGCTGCGTGCGCGCGGACGCCTGCGCGAGCTGGAAGAGATTCCATCGCAACGCCTGCTGGGCCTGGTCGTCGCCGCGCAGTTCGATGTCGGCCTGCGCCCAGAACTCGTCGAGCCACGCCCGCTGTTCGGCCGCCAGCTGGTCGACCCCGTCGGACTCGGCGCGCTGGAGTGTGCGCGAGCAGCGATCGGCGAGTTCCTCCGCCGGCACCCCATTGGACGAGTGGTACGACACCAGCTTGACGATCTTGATCGGGTCGCCCGGCGTGGCGCGCACGGTGAACACCGTCTTCGCGAGGTCGGCGCCGACATCGGTGGTCACCTCGACCTGACACGACGTCTCGATGCGGTGGCGGGTACCGCACGCGAGGGTCATGCGGCTGTTCGCGCAGCGGTAGCCGAGCACGATCTCGTTGTCCTTCTCCCGCTGGAGCCGCGGATCGAGCACGCGGTGGTCGAACTTGCGGGCCTGGCGAGGATCCTTGCCCTCGCCGAGCGCGGCGGCACGCACGTGGTACTCGTCCTCGCCGTCCTGCCGGTTGAGCAGTTGGGAGGAGATCACGACCGGAGCCGGGGAGTCGAGCAGTGTCACCTCGAAGGTCATCACGGCGAGGTGGCGGTGCGCGAAGCTCACCATGCGCTGCGACGACACCCGAACCCGCTTGCCCGCAGGCGTGCGCCACACGATGTCGCGGGTGAGCACCCCGTTGCGGAAGTCGACGGCACGCTCGTAGCTGTCGAGGTCGGCCGACGACAACAGCAGCGGTTCGTCGTCGACGTAGAGCTTCATCAGTTTCGCGTCGGGGACGTTGACGAGGGTCTGGCCGGTCTTCGCGAACCCGAACGCGTCCTCGGCGTGCCTGATCTGCCAGGTCTCGTGGAAGCCGTTGAGGTAGGTGCCGTGGCTGTGCGCCTCCCGTCCCTCCTCCGGGTTGGCGCGCATCCCGAGGTACCCGTTGCCGAGCGCGAAGAGCGTCTCCATGAGGCCGAGGTCGTCATTGGAGTACTTGCGCTCGACCAGCCGCCACGGCTCGACCGGAAAGCGGTGCGTCGGCAGTCCTTCGGGTGCGGGATGCCGGTTCATCCGTCGGCCGTGTCGGTCGTGTCGGTCGTGTCGTCGGGCAGCAGGTCGGCGAGATCGCCGACCACCAGGGTCGCCCCGTGCTCACGCAGCACGTCGGCGCCGGCGCCGCGGTCGACCCCGATCACGATGGCGAAGCCACCGGCGGCACCGGCAGCGACACCGGAGACGGCGTCCTCCACCACGGCGCACCGCTCGACCGGTACCCCCAACTCGTCGGCGGCCTCGATGAACATGTCCGGAGCCGGCTTGCCCGGGATGTGCCGTTCGGCAGCGACCACGCCGTCGACGACCACGTCGAATCGCGTCGCCAGGCCAGCCGCGTCGAGCACCGTGCGTGCGTTCTTCGACGACGACACGATCGCCGCCGGGACCGCGAGATCCGCGAGCAGCTCGAGCGTGGCGGCGGACCCCGCATACGGAGCGATGCCGTCACGGGCGAGGATCGTGTTGAACAGCGCGTTCTTCCGATTTCCGAGCGCGCAGACCGTGTCGGTGCCGGGCGGGTCGGCGGGGTCGCCTTCGGGCAGCACCACGTCGCGCGAGGCGAGGAACGACCGCACGCCGTCGTAGCGCGGCTTGCCGTCGATGTGGGCGAGATAGTCGGCCTCGGTGTAGTCGAAGTCGGCGAACAGCTCACCCCAGGCATGCTCGTGGATCGACGCGGTCGGCGTGATCACCCCGTCGAGGTCGAACAGGACGGCACCGAACCTCCGCCAGTCGAACGCCGCCCCGTCGTCGGCCGATGTTCCCCGTCCTGTCCCCGTCACTCGGAACAGACTAGACAGCAGGCCCGGCCATGGCGTCGGACCGCAGCTTCTTGTAGTCGAGTTTGCCGTTCGCGGCGCGCCCGATCGAGGTGACGGCAACGACCTTCTTCGGAGCCTTGTAGGCGGCGAGCCGGCCCTTGACGTGCGCGATCAGCACGGCGGGATCGACGACGTCGCCGGCATGCGGTTCGACGAGCGCCGTGATCGCCTCGCCCCACTTGTCGTCGGGGACACCCACCACCGCGGCATCGGCGACCGACGGGTGGAGCTTGAGGCACTCCTCGACCTCTTCGGGATAGACCTTCTCGCCGCCGGTGTTGATGCACTGACTGCCGCGACCGAGCAGGGTGACGGTGCCGTCGGCTTCGACCGTGGCGTAGTCGCCGGGGATCGAGTACCGCTCGCCGTCGATGACCACGAAGGTCTGCGCCGACTTGGCCTCGTCCTTGTAGTACCCGATCGGTGTGCGGCCACGCAGGGCGACCCGCCCGAGTTCACCCGAGCCGGGCACGACGTCGCGCCCGTCGTCGGTGACCACGCGGGAGGTCGGGCTGAGTTCGAACTTGGCCGTCTCGCCGCTCGACTCCGACGTGGTGGTGTTGGTCGCCATGCCGATCGCCTCACTGGAGCCGAGCGAGTCGACCATGATCAGCCGGGGATTGTGTCGCAGCAGACCCTCCTTGGTCTCCTTCGACCACATCACGCCCGACGACACGATGACGCGCAGCGTCGAGATGTCCCAGCGGTCGGGTTCGGCATCGAGGGCGCGGAGGATCGGCTTGGCGAAGGCATCGCCGACGATCGATGTCGAGTTGATGCCGTACGTCTGGACGTCGTCGAGGAACTCCTCGGCGCTGAAGTGGCGGCCTTCCATCGTGGTGATCGAACCGCCGATCATCAGGTTGCTGATCGCGTTGAACAGTCCGGTGCCGTGCATCAACGGCGCCGCCGGCATGTTGCGCGGCCCGGCCTTGACGATCCGGTCGGCGACGGCGTCGAGGTCCTGCTCGGGAGGCATCCGCTTCTTGTTGTTGGCATCGAGCACGCCGAACAGATCGTCCTGGCGCCACATGACGCCCTTGGGCATGCCGGTCGTGCCGCCGGTGTAGAGCAGCAGGAGGTGATCGCCGCTGCGGCCCCACGGGCCCGCCACGTTGTCGTCGGTACCGGCGAGCGCCGCGTCCTCGTACGGCACGGCCCAGTCCGGGCACGGTCCCGAGCCGTCGTCGACCCACAGCCAGGTGGTCACCATCGGGACGCGGTCGCGCACCGCCTCGCACTGATCGGCAAAGGTGCCGTGGAACACGACGGCGGTGACGTCGGCGTTGTCCCACAGGTAGACGAGTTCGTCGGCGGCGTAGCGATAGTTGGTGTTGACCACGGCGAAGCCCGCCTTGAACGCAGCGAACATCGACTCGAGGTACTCGGGTGAGTTGTAGAGGTACTGCGCCACCTTGTCCTGTTCCGCACTGTCCGGACGCAGGAGCGTGGTCGCGACACCGTTCGCCCGTCGGTTGAAGTCGGACCAGGTGTGGGTGCGGGCGCCCTGCTGCTGGGCGAGGGCGTCGGGGATCTGGTGTGCCACCGTCTCCCAGAGATCAGCGAAGTTCCAGCCCGTGTCGGTTGTGCTCACCTCGCCGACCGTAGCGCTGCGCGCCCGCACGACCTCAGGCGGGAATGAGACGCGAATGAGACGCGGGGTCAGACCCCGCGTCTCATTCCGGCGGGCCCTGGAGCAGCCGGTCGTACGCCGCCGTCACCGGTGAGTGTTCGGCCATCGCGTCCCACATCGACTCGATCCACCACGTCGCGCCGGCATCGGCGTACGCGGCCGGTGAGTGCTCCGACATCGTCCCCTCGACGACGATGTCGTAGTCGTCGGCGACGGTGTCGCGGAGTGACGCGACCTCGTCGAGGTGGGGTTGGCGGACCGCCCCGTCGTCGAGGACCTGCGGGATCATCCCGTCCCACCGCAGCGCCCGCCGAACCGACCGCTCACGGCCCAGCGCCGCCACGCACCAGATCGGCACGCGCGGGTCCTGCACCACGTTGCCGATCGTGGGGAACTCGGTGGACTGCACCTGGTAGTGGGCACCGTCGTAGCTGAATGGCTGACCACCCCACAGGCCGCACACGACGTCGAGGCACTCGTCCATCAGCTCGGCCCGCACTCGGCGGTCGCACTCCTCGCCGAAGGTCTCGAAGCCGGAGTCCAGCGCGCCGAGGCCGACCGAGAGGGTCACGCGTCCGTTCGAGAGACGGTCGACGGTGGCCACCTGGCTCGCGAGCTCCCACGGACGTCGGCGTGACGGCGGGGTCAGCAGCGTGCCGAGGCGGATCTTGGAGGTCCGGACCGCAGCGAGGCCGAGCGAGATCCATGCGTCGACACCCCACACCGGCTCCCAGACGAACAGTCCGTCCCAGCCGGCGCCTTCGGCAGCAGCGGCGAGGTCACCGACATCGTCGGCGTCGCCCCAGGGAACCACGAAGCCGAACTTCACGACTCCGACCGTAGACCACCGACGGAACTCGTGCACAACGACGAGCGCAGACGCGTCAGACTCGCCGGGTGAACGACACGATCGTGCCCGACGACAAGGACTGGACCTGGGTGCTCTTCCGACGTTGCGACGAGTGCGGTCTCGACGCTGGAGCGATCGCGGCCCGCGACATCCCGGCGATGATCCGCGACAACGCCGCACGATGGCGAGTCGTCCTCGAATCGGGATCGTCGTCCGTGGCGGTGCGTTCGGCCCCGGACCGGTGGTCGACACTCGAGTACGGCGCGCACGTGCGCGACGTGTACCGGCTCTACCGCGAGCGTCTCCGCCTGATGCTCGATCACGACGATCCGCTCTTCCCCAACTGGGATCAGGACGAAGCGGCAGTCGCCGATCGGTACGGAGAGCAGGATCCCGTCGTCGTCGCCGCCGACCTCGGTGCCGCCGCCGAGGAGCTCGCCGACGCCTTTGCCGGCATCGAGGGCGAGCAGTGGGCCCGGCCGGGCCGGAGGAGCGATGGCGCTTCGTTCACGATCACGTCGTTCGCGCAGTACATGATCCACGATCCGATCCACCATCTCTGGGACGTCACGGTGGCCTGACGGGTTGGCGCTGTCGTCGGGGCGGCGACCTACAGTCACGCCATGGGGAATGCTCCGATCGTCGATGCCGCCCGAGATCTCGCCGAACTCGTCGAGGCGCACGCCGACGACGGCGAGCGACTCCGGCGGTTGCCGCTGCCGACGGTGAAGGCGCTGGCCGACGCCGGTCTGATGCGCATGTGTGTGCCCGAGGCGTACGGCGGGCCCGAGGTCGACCCGGTGACGATGGTGGAGGCGATCGCCGAGGTGGCTCACGCCGATGGCGCAGCGGGTTGGTGCTCGATGATCGCCTCGACGACGTCGTCGATGGCGTCGTTCCTCCCGCCGGAGACCGCACGGGAGATCTACGGTGACCGCTCCTCGATCACCGGTGGCGTCTTCGCACCGAACGGCAAGGGTGTCTCCACGTTCGTCGACGGCGTCCACGGCTTCTCGGTGACCGGCCGGTGGGCGTGGGGGAGCGGTACGCAGCACTGCCGCTGGGTGCTCGGCGGTGCCTCGTGTGACGACGGCACCTTCCGACTGTGCTGGTTCCCCCAGTCCGAGGTGACGTACCACGACACCTGGTACACCACCGGCATGCGCGGGTCGGGCTCGCTCGACTACTCGGTGGCCGACGTGTTCGTGCCTGCCGAGCGCACGATGCAACCCGGGGTGACCCGACCGGTCGTGACCACGCCGTTGTCGGTGTTCCCGAACTTCACGCTGCTCGCCGCCGGCGTCTCGGCGGTCGGACTCGGGGTGGCGCGTCGAGCGCTCGACGAACTCGTCGACCTGGCTCAGGGCAAGAAACCGCAGTACTCGTCGAAGACGTTGGCGAAGAGCGGCTTCACCCAGATCGAGGTCGCGCGGGCCGAGGGGCAGTTGCGCGCAGCTCGCGCCTTCCTGCTCGACGAGCTCGGTTCGGCCTGGGCGACAGCGGTCGCCGGCGACGAGGTGACGGTCGGGGCCCGAACCGGCATCCGGCTCGCGGCGGCGCACGCCGCCAGCACCTGCGCGGCCGTGGCCGACACCGCGTTCACGCTCGCGGGTGGCACCGCCGTGTACGACACGAGTGTGCTCGGGCGGTGCCTCCGAGATGCCCACATCGTCACCCAGCACATCCAGACCGCGCCGAAACTGAACGAGACGATCGGCAAGATCCTGCTCGGCGTCGACGTCGACACCTCGATGTTCTGAGACGGATCGCGCCGGCAGTACGGTCGGCGGGATGGATGCGATCGAGGCGATCATGACCACCCGGGCGATCCGGCGATTCACCGACGAACCGGTGACCGACGAGGAGATCTCGATCTGCCTGCGCGCGGCCCAGCAGGCGCCGAGCGGTGGCAACGTGCAGCCGCAGCAGTACGTCGTGGTCACCGACCCGGCGAAGAAGGCCGAGATCGCCGAGCTCTACCGGTCGTCGTTCGATCGCTACGAGCGGTCGCTGCCCGACGCGTCGGCGTTCCGTGACGAAGCGGCGGCCGAGTCGTGGCGCAAGACCCGCGCTGCCAGCCGGCACCTCGCCGATCACGTGCAGGACGCGCCTGCGATCGTCTTCTTCCTCCAGCCGATCATCCCGTGGACGCCGTCCGACGACGAGGGCCCGATGGACATCGGCCGTCTCGACGCCAGCGTCTATCCCGCCGTCCAGAACTTCTGTGTCGCGGCGCGAGCGCTCGGCATCGGCACCTCGCTGACCACGGTGATCCGGATCCATGCCGCCGAGACGCTCGCCGCGCTCGGCGTGCCCGCGAACGACGACGGCTCGCCCCGATTCGAGATCGCTGCCTGCATCCCGATGGGTCGGCCGGCCGGCAACTTCGGCGTCGCCCCCCGTAAGCCCGCCAGCGCGGTGACCCACTGGAACACCTTCGGCGACCGCCGGCGCGACTGATCGCCCGCGGGGCGCTGAGCGTTGGGGTCGGAGCCGGATCGACGGGTCTGCGACGATGATCCGATGACCGCCACCGAGTCCGATCGTCTGACCGTCGACCTGCTGGATCCGCAGCTGTACCAGCGCAACCCTCACGACGTCTGGGCGTGGATGCGGGCCAACGAACCGGTGTATCGCGACGACCGCAACGGGCTGTGGGCGGTGACCCGCCACGCCGACCTGATGGATGTCGAGCGGCGGTCGACGGTGTTCCTGTCGGGCCAGGGGTACCGGGCACTGTGGTCGCCCGAGGAGATCAACATGATCGCCCAGGACGACCCCCGTCACCGTCAGCAGCGCATGCTCGTGCAACCGAAACTCACCGGGAAGTCGGTCGCCCAACGCCAGGCGGAGATCGCGGCGCTCGTCACCGAGCTGATCGACGACGCCCTCGCCGCGGGCGACGAGATGGACGTGATCGACGCGCTGGCCGGCCAGCTCCCTGCTCGGTTCACGGCCCGCATTCTCGGGTTCCCGGAGGAGATGTGGCCACAGATCAAGTCGTGGTCCGAACGTCTGATGCGCACCGACATGCGCGACCGCGACGGCGAGGCGTTCCGTGAGTTCTTCGCCGCCAACATGGAGTTCGTCGGTGTGCTCGGCGAGATCGCGCCGAAGAAGCTGGCCGAGCCCGGCGACGACCTGATCAGCGTGTGGCTCCACTCGACGATCGACGGCGAACCGCTGCCGCCCGCGGCGATCGTGCACGAGGTCGGCCTGTTCATCGCCGGCGGCGCCGAGACGACCCGCACGGCGATCAGCCACGGACTCCATGCGTTCGCCCAGCATCCCGATCAGTGGGAGGCGATCGGCGCCGATCCCGACCTCGTGCCCGGCGCCGTCGAGGAGGTGCTGCGCTGGGTGACACCACTGAACAACTTCTTCCGGCGAGCCGCCAGCGACGACCGCATCGGCGACCAGCCGATCGAGCGCGGCGATCGGATCATCCTGCTGTACCCGTCTGCGAACCGCGACGAGGCGGTGTTCGCCGACCCCTTCACGTTCGACATCACCCGCGACCCGAACCCCCACGTTGCGTTCGGCTTCGGGACGCACCTGTGCATCGGCACGCACGTGGCCCGGGCCTCGCTGGCGGCGGTGTTCGGCCAGTTGAGCCAGCGGATCACCGATCTGCGGGTCGTCGAGGAGCCCGTCGTGGAGGCGAACATCTTCGCCCGTGCCGTCCAGTCGTTCCGCCTCGGCTACACCGTTCGACCGTGACCGGATCCATGGCCGGGCACGGACCGTTCGCGAGTGTGGGCCGTGGCACTACGTCGTATGACGTATTGCGGTGAACGTTGCCGAACCTGACCATGGAGCGATGATGCGGCGGTGGACGGCCTGGCCGGTGATCGGCCTCTGCGTGGCCCTGGTGGTGGCGTCGTGCGGCGGGTCGGACGGTACCGCGGAGGATGAAGCGGCGACGGCGCCCGCGGAGTCATCGACCACGGTCGAGGCGACCAGCACCACCGCGACCACCACTGCGTCGACAACCATCGCGCCACCGACGACGAGCACCTCACCGACGATCAGCGCACCGACGATCAGCGCACCGACGACCAGCGCACCGACGACCAGCGCACCGGCCACCACGCCGGCGCCGGCGCCGGCCGCGGTCGCCTACTGCGATGGCACCGGACCGCTCCCGGCCGGGGCGGTGCTCGATTCCTCGCTGACGCTCGACATCGTCGGCGACGGCACCGCCGACGACCTGATCGAGGCCTGGGACGTCGACGGATGGTCGAGGCTTCGCCTCACGACGGGCGGGTCGGTCGTGTCGGAGATCGTCAACCCGGCGATCGACGGCCGCTACCGCCCGCTGGGCGTCGCCACCGTGTTCCCCGGTGACAGCGCCGAGTTGTTCTCGGTCGTCGGGGACGGCTCCGCGGCGACAGAGGTCGGCGTGTTCGGGACCGATGCTGCGGGGTGTCTCTTCAGCTACACCTACGCCGACACGAGCGACGAGTTCACGATGCTGATCCGACCGGCGTCCCCGTACCGGAGTGGTGGGATCTGCTTCGACGGCGGCATCGCCCTGTTGACAGCGGAGCAGCGCAGCGATGGCACGTGGGACGCATCGTCGGCCGCCTTCGAGATCGCGGGTCCAGGGGCGCTGCACTACATGGGGGGCACCGACGACTACGCAGAGGGACTCGACGAGTCCGAACTGAGCCCGTTCGAGTTCGACTGCTTCGGGTTGTCGCTGTGAAGCGCCCGGTCGATCCGCCGGACTGATCAGCAGCGGGCGTCGAGGATCACGCCGACCTGGTCGCCGTGCGGACGGGTCGGCCCGATCGCGTCCATGAGGAACGAGCCGGACACGATCGCACCGTCCACCGTCAGGGGCTCGGTGTCGAGATCGGCGCTGTAGAGCATCTGGTTGTTCTGGCCGTTCTCGTCGAAGTCACCTTCGAGGGTTCCCACCTGGGTGATGAAGTCCTCGTCGAGACCGGCCCGCGTGAGCGAGAAGCGGAACTCACCGTCTGCCGTCGTCCCGAGCAGCTCGTAGCTGTCCGGAATCTCGAAGTCGTCGGTGTTCGAGGTCTCGCAGATCGACATCTCGAACTCGTAGATCGTTCCATCGATCAACGTCAGTGTCGCCGTACCCGAACCGCCCGACGCGGAGTCGCTCGACGCGGAGTCGCCCGACTCGGCGGCGTCCGCCTCCGGGGTGGAACCAGCCGTGTCCTGGGTCGCGGACTCCCCGTCTGACCCGCAGGCGGCCAGGCCACCCACCAGCACTGCGGCCAGAGCGATCGATCGAGACGTGGAACGGAGGGTGGACAGTCGCATGCCCCAACGCTGTCCTCGTGGCCCGCTCGACGCAATACGTCATCCGACGTAGCCGATACGGTGGCCCATGGGTTCCGTTCTCGATGACGCCGACGTTCGTGCGGTACTCGAAACGACCGCTGCCCTCGCAGCCCACCCGACGCCCGCCGCCGACGCCGTGCTCGAGTTGCTCCGTGCCGTGGTCCCCTGCGCGAGCGCATCGTTCAACGACATGACCCTGGCGGCCGGGGACTACCGGTACGTGATCGTTCCGCCCGACGAGGAGGATCTCGCCGCTGAACTCAAACCCGTGTACGACCGGCTCGCCGCATCCCAGCACCCGCTGATCGGAGCGGCCCTGCTGCAGCCGACCACTGGTGCGATCCGGTTCTGTGACGTTCCCGGCGGCGACTCCTTCACCGAGACCGAGTTCTACAACGAGTTCTACGTGCCGTTCGGGCTCCGATACCAGATGGCGATCATGCTCCCCGCACCACCCGACGTCATCGTGGGCTATGCGCTCAACCGACGCCCCGATGAGGGCGAGTTCAGCGATCGGGATGTCGCGGTCCTCAATGCGCTCGCCCCTCATCTGGCGATGCATCACCGCCAGATGGTCGACCACGAGCGTTCGCGAGCGATGGCGGCCGGGGTCGACCGTCACGGCGGCTGGACGGCGATGACCGTGCGAGCCGATGGAACGATCGAGGCATCGACGTCGAGCTCCACAGCCGCGTCACTCGCCCCGGACGGTCGCGTGGTGGACAGTGTCGTTGCGTTGTTGCCGACCGCTCGCGACCTCGTGGGCGGGTCGATCACCAGCGACGTCGTCGTCGACGAGCAGCGCTGGAGGTGCATCGTCCACCCCGTCCCGGTCGGGCCGACCGTCCTGCTCGCTCGGCCACTCGGCGACGAACCCAGTGAGGCGATCCCACTGGTCGATCTGGGCCTGACGCCGCGTCAGATCGACGTGGCGATCGCGCTCGCTCGATCGGGCAAGACCAACTCGCAGTTGGCCAATTCGCTCGGGATCTCCGAAGGCACCGTGAAGAAGCATCTCGAGGCGGTGTTCCGCACGCTCGGTGTCGACAGCCGCGCCGCCGCCATCGTTGCGATCCGCGCCCTGGACTCTGTCTCGGACACCAGCGCTGACCCCCTACGGTAGGGGGATGGGGAACATCAACAGTCTGGCTGACATCATCCGCGTTCACGGGGCGGATCGCGCTGAACATCCAGCGCTGATCCAGGACGAACGCACGCTCTCCTGGGCCGAGCTCGCGGCCCGATCAGCGCAGGTCGCGCAGGGCCTCGCGGCCGACGGCGTCGGCTCCCAGGACCGAATCGCATTCATCGACAAGAACGGCATCGAGCACTTCGAGGTGTTCTTCGGCGCCGCGCTGCTCAACGCGGTGTGTGTCGACGTCAACTGGCGCCTCGCTGCGCCGGAGGTCGAGTACATCGTCAACGACGCCGACGCGAAGGTGCTCGTGATCGGCCCGGACTTCGTGCCGGTGGTCGATGCGATCCGCGACAACCTCACGACCGTCCAACGGATCCTCGTGATCGGCGGCCACGACGGCTACGAGAGCTACGAGGACTGGGTGGCGTCGTTTCCCTCCGAGGACCCGGGCACGACCTCGGCGAACGACGACGTCGCCTTCCAGCTCTACTCGTCGGGAACCACCGGGCGCCCGAAGGGCGTCATGCTCACCAACGACAACTTCTTCAGCCTCCTGCCGCTGGCGAAGGAGATGTGGGAACTCGACCCCGACGCCGTGAACCTGATCGCGATGCCGCTGTTCCACATCGGCGGTGGCGGCTGGGCGGTCGCCGGCATGTACGAGGGGTGCACGTCGGTGATCTTCCGCGAACTCGACCCGGCGGCACTGATCCGCACGATCGAGGAGCAGCACATCACCCACGCGTTCATCGTGCCGGCCGTGCTGGCCTTCATGCTGATGGTGCCGGGGGTGGCCGACGCCGACTACTCGAGTCTGAAGATCGTCGTGTACGGCGCCTCGCCGATCAGCGAGGACGTGCTCGCGAAGTGCGTCGAGATGTTCAGGCCGTGCAAGTTCTGGCAGGCCTACGGCCTGACCGAGACGACGGGGGCGGTCGTCAACCTCGCCCCGGAGGACCACGACACGACGGGCCCGAACCGGCACCGGCTGCGATCGTGCGGCCTGCCCGGCCCGGGCGTCGAGATCCGCATCTCCGGCGACGACGACCAGGAGTGCGAGGTCGGCGAGGTCGGCGAGATCTGGATCCGGTCCGGCCAGGTGATGAAGGGGTACTGGAAGCAGCCCGAGGAGACCGCGAAGGCGGTGACGCCCGACGGGTGGTTCAAGTCCGGTGACGCCGGCTATCTCGACGCCGACGGCTACCTCTACATCCACGACCGGGTGAAGGACATGATCGTGTCGGGCGGCGAGAACGTGTACCCGGCCGAGGTCGAGAACGTGCTGATGGCTCATCCGGGCATCGCCGACGTGGCCGTGATCGGCGTGCCGCACGAGAAGTGGGGGGAGACCGCCAAGGCGATCGTGGTGAAGGCGCCGGACTCCGAGGTCACCGAAGCCGAGATCATCGCCTACGCCAAGGAGCGACTCGCGACCTTCAAGTGCCCGACCTCGGTCGACTGGACCGACGTGCTGCCGCGGAACCCGAGCGGCAAGGTGCTGAAGAAGGACCTGCGCGAGCCCTACTGGGTCGGCCACGACCGCCGCGTCGGCTGAGTGGCATGCCCGGCCTGACGATCGACGAACTCCACGACTTCCTCGACGAGCCGGGGCATCTCCTGCGGCTCGGGACGATCGGTGTCGACGGACTGCCGCGTGTCGTGCCGATCTGGTTCATCCATCGTGACGGCGCGATCTGGTTCACGCCGCGGGCACGGTCGGCCTGGTTGGCCGACCTGCGGGCGAACCCCGGCGTGTGCGCGACGATCGACGAATCGGTGCACCCGATGCGCAAGTTGATCGCTCGCGGCCGCGCCGAACTGGTCCACGACCTGGGCGAGGACGACGAGTGGCGCGAGATGTACCGCTCGATCGCCTGTCGGTACACCCCCGAACGGTTCGCCGACGCCTATCTGGCCGACACGATCGACGAACCTCGGGCGCTGTTCCGACTGGTGCTCGTCGAGTCGGACGTCTCGACGTGGCGGATGCCGATCGTCGACCAGGGCGAGGACCCGCTGGCCGTGTGGTCCAAGCAGTACTACCACCGCTCGTGACGAGCGAGCGGCGCGCCGCGCGGGTTCAGATCAGCGCGAGGATCGAGCTCGTCGCGGTGTAGAGGGCCACCACCACCAACAGGATCACGAACCACCGCTGCAGGAAGCTCGGGTCGCGTGTGCTGGCCAACCGGCTGCCCACGAAGACACCGATCAGGCTCGCGATCGTGAAGGGGATCACCGTCGCCCACTCGACCGACCCCGATGGAAGACGCGTCGCGAGGGCGACGGTCGAGTTGACGGCGATCACGATCAGCGAGGTCCCGACGGCGTCCGGCATCGAGAAGCCGAGTGCCAGCACCAGCGCCGGCACGATGACGAAGCCGCCTCCGACACCGAAGAAACCGGTGAGGAGCCCGATGAACGACCCGGCGATCACGACCTTCACCGCGGTTGCCAGGTCGAGGCGGATCGGCGAGGTGCCCTCCGGGTCGGTGCTCAGCTGTTCCGGGGTGGCGGCGGCCGCTCCCACCGAACGGGCCGTTGCAGGTGGTGGTGCTGCGGCTGCTTGCTTCTGCAGGCGCCGCCACATCGCGTAGGCGGCCACCAGCATCAACACCGAGAACGCGAGCAGGAGCACGTCGGCATCGACCGCTTCGTTCCATGCCGATCCCACCAGCGACCCGCCGATGCCGGCGAGCCCGAACACGGTGCCCGCCGCCAAGCGGACGTGTCCGGCGCGCCAGTGGGGGATGATGCCGACCAGTGCGGTGATCGTGACGAGCACGAGCGAGGTCGTCGTGGCTGCCTTCGGATCCTGGCCGGCTGCGTACACCAGCGCCGGCACGGCGAGAATCGATCCGCCGCCGCCGAGTGCTCCCAGGGACAGCCCGATCAGGAACCCCAGGGGCGAGGCCAACAACGAGCGCATGGCACCAATATACCCCAGGGGGTACGCATCTCCGTTCCCGAAATCTGCCTCGATCTGCGCGCTGGGCGCGACGATCGGGGCAGATTTCGGGTGGGGGTGGGGCTGGCGGCCTGCGATCGTTCGTTCGTGAACGGGCGATAGCGTGGTTCGTCGTGTCCCCCCACGACCAGACCCTCCTCGAGGCACCGGCTGACGCCGACGATGCCACGCTCCGGCATCGCGCCGACATCCGCAACATGGCGATCGTTGCGCACGTCGACCACGGCAAGACCACGCTCGTCGATGCGATGCTGCACCAGTCCGGTGCGTTCCGCGCGAACGAGGAGGTCGCGGAGCGGGTCATGGACTCCGGCGACCTCGAGCGCGAGAAGGGGATCACGATCCTCGCCAAGAACACCTCGCTCGTCTGGCGCGACACGCGCACCGGCGACGACATCACGCTCAACATCGTCGACACCCCCGGTCACGCCGACTTCGGCGGCGAGGTCGAGCGTGCACTCACGATGGTCGACGGCATCGTCCTGCTGGTCGATGCCGCCGAGGGTCCGCTGCCGCAGACCCGGTTCGTGCTGCGCAAGGCGCTCGCCCGCAACCTTCCGGTGATCCTCGTGATCAACAAGGTCGATCGCGCCGATGCCCGCACCACCGAGGTGATCGACGAGGTCTACGAACTGTTCTTCGACCTCGACGCCAAGGAGCACCAGGTCGAGTTCCCGATCGTGTACTGCTCGGGTCGCGACGGCTGGGCCACCCTCGACCTCGACGAGGCGCACCGGATCATCGCCGAGGGCAAGGGCGACAAGGACCTCGCCGAACTCGTCGAGATCCTGCTCGACCACATCCCGTCACCGACCTACCACGAAGGCCGCCCGCTCCAGGCCTGGGTGACCAACCTCGACGCATCTCCCTACCTCGGTCGCCTCGCCCTGCTGAGGGTCATGGAGGGCGAGATCAAGAAGGGCCAGTCGGTCGCCTGGTGCAAGCGCGACGGCACGGTCGCCCGCGCCAAGATCGCGGAACTGTTCCTCACCGAGCACCTCACCCGCGTGCCGGTCGACGGCGCCCGTCAGGGCGATCTCGTTGCCGTGGCCGGTATCGAGGACATCTACATCGGCGAGACGCTCGCCGACCCGGAGAATCCGATCCCGCTGCCCGTGATCACCGTCGACGAGCCGGCGCTGTCGATGACGATCGGCATCAACACCTCGCCGCTCGCGGGACGCGAGGGCAAGAAGCTCACCGCTCGTCTCGTGAAGAACCGCCTCGACGCCGAGCTGGTCGGCAACGTGTCGATCCGGGTCCTGCCGACCGAGCGTCCCGACGCCTGGGAGGTCCAGGCCCGCGGCGAGCTGCAGTTGGCGATCCTCGTCGAGCAGATGCGCCGCGAAGGTTTCGAGCTCACCGTCGGCAAGCCGGTCGTGCTCACCCACGAGATCGACGGCAAGGTCCACGAGCCGGTCGAGCGCGTCACGATCGACGTGCCGAACGAGCACCTCGGCGCCGTCACCCAGCTGCTCGCCACCCGCAAGGGTCGGATGCAGAACATGGGTGGATCCGGCTGGGTCCGCCTCGACTATCTCGTGCCGGCCCGCGGGCTCATCGGGTTCCGCACCGAGTTCCTCACCGAGACCCGGGGCACCGGCGTGATCAGCCACACCTTCGAGGGCTACGAGCCGTGGGCCGGCGAGATCCGTTCGCGTCAGTCCGGTGTGCTCGTCGCCGACCGCATCGGTCCGGCCACCACCTACGCCATGATGAACCTGCAGGACCGTGCCGCCATGATGGTCGGCCCCGGTACCGAGGTGTACTGCGGCATGATCGTCGGTGAGAACTCACGCGCCGGCGACATGGACGTCAACATCTGTCGCGAGAAGAAGATGACCAACGTGCGTGCCGCATCGGCCGACGAAACGGTCAAGCTCACCCCGCACCGGGTGCTGTCACTCGAAGGCGCGCTCGAGTTCATCGCCGACGACGAGTGCGTCGAGGTGACCCCGGTGAACATCCGTCTGCGCAAGGCCGACCTCGACCCGACCAACCGGGCCCGAGAAGCCAAGCGACGCTCCCAGTCCGCCTGACGATCACGTCTGGGGTCTGACCCCACGTGCGATCGTCAGGGGCCGGTGGCGGAGGCGGCGTCGGGTTCGTGGAGGTCGATCGCCTCGTTGGCGTGCTCGTGGAGACCCAGCGCCTCCCAGGCGAGGACGCCGATCCGGCATCGCTCCCACCGGTTGCCGGTGACCTGACAGTCCGACGCGCCCCACTCGACGATGCAGCCCGAGTCGCCGTCGCACACGGCGTTGCCGTCGACCAGTGCCTGCGATCCGCCGTCGATGTCGATGCCACGCATCGTGCGGTTCACGAAGTTGCCGTGGACGTGGGCACCTTCGGTGCGTTCGAGGTGGACGCCCCACCAACGCGCCGTGATGTTGTTGCCACGCACGACGGTGCCCGTCGTGTCCGACGCACGGATCGCGCAGAGGTGGTCGTGGATCTCGCAGGAGTCGATCTCGTGCCCACCACCGCCGATCAGGTGCACGCCCACGTCCCACCGCGTGCCGGACAATTCGCAACGCGACACCGACAGTCGGTCGCCGCCATCGCCGATCACGCCCCACGCCGCCGTGGCCCGGACGAGTACGTCGTCCGCGGTCGCGACGACGTGGCCGTCGATCTGACAGCCGATCACGGTGGCCGAGGCGCCACGGATCTCGACCGCTGCGGTGGGAGACCAGCCGACGCGCGGGGCGGGGTTGACCACCGAGAGGTGCTCCAGGCGTGAACGGGGTCCGAGCGTGACCGCGGTGGCGCCGTTGCCGTCGATCACGGTGCGCCGACCGCCGAGTCCACGCACGATCACCCCCGGCGGAATCGTGACCGGGCCGGTGTAGGTGCCGTCGCCCAACTGCACGATGTCGCCAGGGGAGACACCGCGCATCAACGGGGCGAGGTCAACGGGCTCCCGCGGCGTGGGAGCGAAGAGCTCGACCGGTCGATCGAGTTCGTGGCTCGTGATCCGGTAGACCGCGATGTTGTCGAGCCGTGCGCCGCGGCCGGACCGGTCACGTCGATCTCGACGGTCGAACGACGACCGGGGCACGTCGACGGCGAGTCCGTCGTCGTGCTGATGGAAGCCGACTTCGACCGGTTCACCGTCCGCAGCGCCGAGCAGCTCG
Organism: Ilumatobacteraceae bacterium; assembly: GCA_963698565.1. GTDB lineage: Bacteria > Actinomycetota > Acidimicrobiia > Acidimicrobiales > Ilumatobacteraceae > Sva-07. The sequence goes on along the minus strand of CAVORH010000039.1, from coordinate 73,979 downwards.
ACACCGTCGACGCGGCACCGATCCGACGCGAAGGCCGCGAAGTGTCCCCGACCGCTGAGATCGACGGCGAACACTCCGCCATCCCGGACACCGATCTCGCGGACACCGGTGTCGAGGTAGCGGACGTGTCGATCGCCCCAGTCCGTCCACGGACGTGATGCTGCGAGGAGCGCGCCGTGGCGCCGGATCCACTCGCCGGCCTCGCGCACCGGTTGCGCCTGCAGCTCGGGGATCCTGCCGGTGGCGTCGGGACCCACGTTCAGGAGCAGGTGTCCGCCCTTGGCCACCACCTCGGTCAGCAACGACACGATCTCGAATGCCGACATGTGGTGTTCGGCGCGCTCGGCCCGGTTGTAGCCGAAGCTCGCCCCGATGCCTCGGCGCAACTCCCAGGGGCCGTCGACGATCCCGGCCGGCGCCTCGTACTCGTAGGTCCGCACGAGCGCCGGCGAGCCGGCGGGTACGTCGTCGTCGGTGGCGCACCAACGATCGTTGACGATCACCTCCGGGTCGATCGTCCAGACCCGTTCGAGCAGTTCGGCGCTCCGCCAGTGCGAGGCCGGGTGTCCCCAGTGACCGTCGCCCCACAACATGCTCGAACCGAATCGCTCGACGAGGTCGAGCACGTGGGGGTGCAGCACCTCGGTCACGTAGTCCGCGGTCGGGTAGCGAGGATCGCCCCAGTCGAGCAGCGAGTAGGAGGTCCCGAACACGAGGTCGTTGCGTTCGCAGGCCGCGGCGTAGTCGGCCACGACGTCGTGCCGTGGCCCGCCGGCGACCATCGTGCGGCCGGTGTTCGGTGCATCCCACCACGACCAGCCGTCGTGGTGCTTGGTGACCAGCACGGTGTAGCCGGCACCCGCCTCGACCGCGAGCTGTGCCCAGGCCTCGGCGTCGAAGGCCTCGTAGGTGAGCAACGGCAGGAAGTCGTCGAAGCGCTCGATGTGACCCCAACGATCGCGGTGATGCGCCAACACCTCCACCATCGGGCGAGGGTGGAGCAGGACGTCGGCGACGTCCTCGCCCAGGTGGCTCCGGTACCAGTCGGCGTCTTCGCCGATCGGCGACCATGCCGGGACGGTCGCCAGGCTGGCATGCACGAACAGCCCGAATCGCCGCTCGTCCCACCACGTCGGCATGCCCATCGGGTGTCCAGTGTCGCGCGTCGCGACGCCATCGGAGAACCCGCCGGCGCACCGACGAGCACCTGAGGCCGACTCCGCGGCATACTGCGCCCCGTGGAGACCAGCCCGGACGTCGATCTCGACGACAAGCTCGCGGCCCTCGACGTCGAATTGGGTCGACTCGGACGTGTGGTCGTTGCCTTCAGCGGCGGCGCCGACTCGGCATTCCTCGCTGCGGTCGCACACCGGACGCTCGGCCGAGACGCCGTACATGCGATCACGGCCGTGTCGCCGTCGCTCGCGGGCGACGAGGAGGCCGACTGTCGGGCGCTCGCGGCCGAGTGGGGGCTCCGTTGGACACCGGTGGCAACCGCGGAGATGGAACGAGCGGCCTACCGGCTCAACGACACCGATCGGTGTTTCCACTGCAAGGCCGAACTGATGGACGTGGTCGGTCCGATCGCCACCGCCGAGGGCGCCACCGTCGTGCTCGGTGTCAACACCGACGACCTCGGCGATCATCGCCCCGGCCAGCGCGCCGCAACCGACGCCGGCGCGGCGTTCCCGCTCGTGGCGGCCGGATTCAGCAAGGCCGACGTGCGCGATGCGTCGCGTCGGATGGGCCTGCGCACCTGGGACAAGCCGGCCGCAGCGTGCCTCGCGAGTCGGATCCCGTACGGCACCGAGGTGTCGATCGGCATCCTGTCGAGCGTCGATCGGGCGGAGGCGGCGCTCCACCGGCTCGGGTTCGCCCAGGTCCGCGTCCGTCACTACGACGACACGGCGCGGCTCGAGGTCGAGCTCGACGACTTCGCTGCGGTGATGGAACAACGTGAGCGCGTCGTCGAGGCGGTCCGATCCGTCGGGTACCGGTACGTCACGCTCGATCTCGAGGGCTTCCGCAGCGGCAACCTGAACGGCTGACGTCGGCGGTCGCACCGTCGACGTCCGATTGCGGTCGCCCGCGAGGTCACACGTATCGTCGGCCGCCATGAAGCTCTCGATGAACATCAGCTACTCAGGCGATTTCCACGCGGACGTGAAGCGGGTGATCGAGCTGGAGAAGGCCGGCCTCGACGTCGTGTGGGTGCCGGAGGCGTACAGCTTCGACGCGGTGTCGCAGATGGGCTATCTCGCGGCGAAGACCGAGACGATCGAGATCGGTTCGGGCATCCTCAACGTGTTCTCCCGGACGGCGACCTGCATGGCGCAGACCGCTGCCGGTCTCGACTTCGTGTCGAGCGGGCGGTTCATCCTCGGCCTCGGAGCGTCCGGTCCGCAGGTGATCGAGGGCTTCCACGGTGTCCCGTACGAGAAGCCGATGCCCCGGATCCGCGACTACATCAACGTCTGTCGCATGACCTGGCGGCGCGAGAAGGTCGTCTACGACGGGCCGACCACGAAGATCCCCCTCCCGGAGGGCGAGGGGACGGGCCTCGGCAAGCCGCTCAAGCTGATCAACCACCCGGTTCGCGAGAACATCCCGATCTTCTGGGCGAGCCTGATGGGTCAGTCGGTGAAGAACACCGCGAAGCACGCCGACGGTTGGCTGCCGGTGTTCTTCGATCCCGAGAAGTTCCAGTCGGTGTGGGGCGACGACCTGAAGGCCGGCCAGGCCGACCGCGATCCGGAACTGGGCCCGTTGCAGATCTCCGCCGGCGGCATGGTGGCGATCGGCGACGAGTTCGACGGCGACGCCCGCCAGCGGGTCCTCGACATGGCTCGACCCAACGTGGCGCTGTACGTCGGTGGCATGGGTGCCCGCGACCAGAACTTCTACAACACGATCTGTCAGCGATACGGCTACGTCGACGAGGCGATCGAGATCCAGGACCTGTACCTGTCGGGTCGCAAGGACGAAGCGGCGGCCGCGGTGCCGGCCGAGATGCTCGAGAAGACCAACCTGGTCGGCCCGGCGGGCTACGTGAAGGAGCGCATCGCGGCGTACAAGGAGGCCGGTGTGACGCACCTGTCGGTCAGCGCCGTCGGCGGCAACCCGGTCCAGACCATCGAGCAACTCAGGTCGATGCTCTGAATGAGACGTGGGGTCAGACCCCACGTCTCATTCAGACCATGCCGCGCAGCCACCACAGGCTGAGCGCCCAGGCGATGCCGAGCACGAGGAATGCCGCCAGGGCCCACTGCCAGGTGAGTTCCGTGACGATCTCGATCGGCTCGCCGATCGTCTCGCCGAGCGATTCCGCGATCTGGTCGTACGCGCTCGCCAGTTCGTCGCCGGTTCGTGCTTCGTACGCCTCGCCGCCCGTGGTCTGGGCCACCTGTTCGAGTTCGGCGGGGCGGACCGGTACGGGGACGACGTCACCGCTGGCGGGGTCGACGATCACCCCGGTCTCGGTGCCGAAGGCGATCGTGTACACCGGCACCCCGGCGTCGGCGGCTTCCTGGGCCCCATCGGCGGTCGGCCGCCCGACGGTGGTCTCGCCGTCGGTGAGCAGCACGATCACGCCGGGCGCCTTGTCGGGGTCGGCGTCGGGGTCGGCGGAGTTGACGAGCAGCCGCGTGCCGGCCGCGAGTGCGTCACCGATCGCGGTCGACTCGGCCAGCTCGAGGTTGTCGATGCCGCGCTGCATCGTCGCCCGGTCGAGCGTGGGGTCGACCTCGACGGTCACCGAGCCCGAGAACGACACGAGTCCGACCTCGACGCCGTCGTCGACCTCGTCGACGAAGTCGCGCGCGGCTTCCTGGGCGGCGACGAACCGGTCGGGGTCGACGTCGTCGGCCATCATCGACAGCGAGACGTCGAACAGCACGAGGATGCGTCCGTCGCTGGTGGTGGTGTCGGTGCTGCGTTCCACGGGCCGAGCGGTCGCAACGACCGCCAACGACAGACCGATCAGCATCAGGACGGCCACCACGTGGCGTCGCCATCGGGGCCGCTGGGGCGCCACCTTGTCGAGCAGGTCGGCCTGGGTGAAGCGAACGGTCGCGGTCTTGCGCCACCGCAGCACGACGACGTAGCCGACGCCGAGGGCGACGACCAGGAGGAGGAGCCAGAGGCGCCCCGGTGCGAGGAAGTCGGTGCTCATCGCTTGACTCCGTCACCACGGACGGCCTGAACACGCTTGCGCTGGGTGTGCTGCACGATCGCGCCGAGCCAGTCGCTGTCGGTCGACAGCTCGATCACGTCCGCACCCGACCGGGCGAGTGCGTCGTCGCGGCGGGCGCGTTCGTCGGCAGCCGCGGCGGCGAAGCGTTCCTGCACCTTCGCCGTGACGCGGACCTCGCGGACGGCCCCGGTCGACGGATCGACCACGTCGACGAGACCGATCGGCGGCACGTCGTACTCGCGAGGGTCGCGCACGGTGATCGCCAGGAGATCGTGGCGCAGGCTCAGACGGGCGAGCGGACGCTGCCAGTCCTCACCGGCGAAGTCGCTGATCACGGCGACGAACCCGCGGCGGTTGGCGATCGCGCCCACCCGATCGAGCGCGCCGGCGAGGTCGGCGTGGCCGAGGCCCTCCGAATCGGGTGGGTCGCTGAGCGTCGACAGCACGGCGCGGACCTGGTTGGCGCCGGAGCGTGGCGGGATCACGTGGATCGACGGCCCGGCGACGAGTACGGCGCCCAATCGGTTCTGGTTCCGGGCGGTGAGGAACCCGATGCACGCCGCAGCGGCGGTGGCGGTCTGCGCCTTGTCGTTGGCGACCGTGCCGAACTGCATCGTCGCCGAGGCGTCGACGACCAGCCACGCCGTGAGGTCGCGGTCGGCGATCTGTTCGCGCACGTGGGTCTCCCTGGTGCGCGCCGTGATGTTCCAGTCGATGCGGCGGACGTCGTCGCCCGGCTGGTACAGCCTCGATTCGCCCGGCTCCGAGCCGTGCCCGGGCGTGAGACCCTGGTGGTTGCCGTGCAACACGCCGTCGAGACGTCCGTTGATCGTCAACTCCAGCGTTCGCAACAGCTCGGCGACGGTCTCGGTCGGCGGCCCGGCTGCCCACGCGGTGGTGGTGCCGCGGCCCGAGCGGCCGAATCCGCTGCTCGCCTCGGCGGTTGCGGCAGCCGTCGGCGACACACTCGCCGGGCCCAACGTCGCCATCGTCAGCTCGTCGGGCCGGGTCGGAAGGCGTCGTTCGGCTTCGGCGACACCCAGGTGGCGGGCACGGTGGCGAGCACGCGCTGCACGACGTGGTCGGTCGTGATGTCGCGCGCCAGCGCGTCGTAGGTGAGCAGCAACCGGTGTCGGAGCACCTCGGGCGCCAGGTCGAACACGTCCTGCGGCGTGGCGTAGGAACGCCCCCGCATCAGTGCGAGGGCTCGAGCACCGCGGATCAGGTTGAGCGATGCTCGCGGGCTGGCACCGAGGCCGATCACCGTCGAGAGGTCGGTGAGGCCGAAGCGCTCGGGCGAGCGCGTGCACTGCACGAGGTCGACGGCGTACTGCGAGACCGAGCGGTCGACGAACACCTTGTCGGCTCGCTCCTGCAGCGTGACCAGTTCGTCGAGCGTGATCACCTGCGACGGAATCGGCGCGCTCACGCTCATCCGGTCGATGATCGTCATCTCCTCGTCGGCGGTGGGGTAGTCGAGGACGATCTTCATCATGAAGCGGTCGCGCTGGGCATCGGGGAGTTGGTAGACGCCCTCGGACTCGATCGGGTTCTGGGTGGCGACGACGAAGAACGGCTTCGGCACGGCGTGGGTGACCCCGCCGATCGTGACCTGCTGTTCGGCCATCACTTCGAGCAGCGCGGACTGGACCTTGGCAGGCGCGCGGTTGATCTCGTCGGTGAGCAGGAAGTTGACGAAGACCGGACCGAACTCGACGTCGAAGCTCTCGCTGCTCCCGCGGTAGATCCGCGTGCCGGTGATGTCCGACGGCAGGAGGTCCGGTGTGAACTGGATGCGGGAGAACGATCCGCCGACCACGTCGGCGAGGGTCTCCGCAGCCAACGTCTTCGCCAGGCCGGGCACCGACTCGAGCAGGCAGTGCCCGCGGCACAACACCCCGACCAGGAGCCGTTCCAGCAGGCGGGTCTGGCCGACCATCACCTTGCGCAGTTCGAAGAAGATCTTCTCGAACGTCTCGGCGGTCTGTCGATCGTCCGGCTGCGGGGCGCCGGAGTCGCTCGTGATGTCGCTCGTGATGTCGCTCATTCCGGTGCGACGGTAGCCGGGCCGTCAGCAGGGCAGACGGCGTCCAAGGTAGGAGTTGGGTGAGGTGCGCTGTCACAATGGTCGGCCGTGGAGCTGGTCCGACGCAACGAGCTCCCCGGTCTTCTCGTCGTTGCCATTGCGGTGCTGCTCGCGTTCGGGCTCGACGCGGCCTTCGGGATCTCGCCGCTGGTCGGCGGTGTCGTGCTGGGAGCGATCGTCGCCAACGTCGGCCTCCTCGTACCGCGACTCGTCCCCGGCGTGAGGTTCGCCGCCAAGCGACTGTTGCGGCTCGGCATCGTGCTGCTCGGCCTGCGGCTGTCGTTCGACCAGATGCGCGAGCTCGGCATCCAGGGCGTCATCGCCGTGGTCATCGTCGTGCTGCTGACGTTCTTCGGCGTGCAACTGCTCGCTCGGGCGATGGGGCTGTCCGAGGGCCTCGGTCTGTTGGTCGCCACCGGCTACTCGATCTGTGGTGCGTCGGCCGTGGCCGCGATGGCGCCGTTGTCGAGCGCCGACGAGGAGGAGACCGCCTATGCGATCGGGCTCGTCACGCTGTGCGGCAGCCTCTCGATCCTCGTGCTGCCCCTGATCGGCCACGCGCTCGGCCTGAGCGACCTCACGTTCGGGACCTGGGTCGGCGCCGGCGTTCACGACGTCGGGCAGGTGACCGCCACGGCGACTGCGTACTCGGAGGCGTCGTTGGTTCCCGCCACGCTGGTGAAACTGACGCGGGTGATCATGTTGGCGCCGATGGTGTTCGGCGTCGGCGTCGCCAGCCGCCGCCGACGCGCCGCGCTCCGTACCGCGTCCGCCGAGGGGTCGGCCGGAGACGTGGGCGCTGACGCCGCCGATGCCCCCGTCGAGGTGAACGTGCCGCTCGTGCCGCTGTTCGTGGCGGGGTTCCTCGGCGCGATCTGCCTCCGGGCGACCGGGTGGCTGTCGCCCGAGTTCCTCGCCACCGCCAAGGACGCCGAACAGATCTTCCTGACCGCCGGCATGTTCGGCCTCGGCGCAGGGGTGGTGATCTCACGGCTCCGGCGCCTCGGCGGTCGGCCGATGGTGCTCGGCCTCGTGTCGTGGGTGCTGGTGGCAGGTGTGGCGCTCGTCGCCGCGGTCGTCATCACCTGACGCCGTATTCTGGTGCGATGACCGACAACCCCGACGACGTTGCCGATCAGCTCGCTGCTGAACTCGACCTCGACGTGGCAGCGATCGAGGCGGAGGAGCGCGCTGCCGCCCAACGCCTCTCGATGATCGCAGCGGGTCGCCGGAAGGGTGGCGTGCTCGGCGCTGCGGCGGCCGGAGCGATGATCGGCCTGCGCGACGTGTACGAGGGACCGCCGAAACAGGACGACATCGTCATCGAGATCGAGTCGTCGGGCGACCCGACCGACATCGATGTCGACGGCATCTCGGGCACGGTCGCCGACGTCGACTACTGGGCGCCGCCCCCGTCCCGATCGCTCGACCCGGAGCCGTGATCCATCTCGCCGACCGGATGGAGCTCGCCGAACCGTACGTCGCCCGCGCGTACCGGGGGAGCGAGGACCACGCCGCAATGGTGCGTGTGCTGCGGGCCCATCGGGAGCACGTCGGGCTCGACGAGATGCCGACGGTCGAGCAGCTCGACCTCACCTACTCGAACCTGCGCGACTGCGACCCGACGACCGACATCGCGATCGTCGAATCGGCGGCAGCGGGAGACGATCCGGACGTGGTGGCGTACAGCCGAGCTTCGTGGGAGGACCTCGAGTCGACCGGACGCGACCTCGTCGTGTTCACGCCGATCCTGCCCTCCCACGTCGGGACGGCCCTGTTCACCTCGATGGTCGTCGCCAGCGAGGAGCACATGCGGCCCTGGGCGGTCGACGGCCGCCCGACCCGGTTCCGTGCGTACGCGAACCATCCCGGCCCCGACCGTGCGGCAACCGGCGAGGCCCTGTGGCTCGAATCGCTCGGCTACCGCGCCACCGAGTGGGGTGCGATGCTCGTGCGCCCGCACCTCGACGACATTCCCGAGCGCGTGCTGCCGCAGGGTGTCGAGGTCCGGCCGGTGTCGAAGGAACAGATCCGTCCGATCCTCGAGGCCGACTTCGAGGCCTTCCGGGGCGAGTGGGACTTCCGGGAGCCGACCGAAGCGGACTACGTCGAGGCGATCGAGGCGCCGTACCGCGACGAGTCGTTGTGGAAGGTCGCGTGGGCGGGCGACACCGTCGTCGGCCAGGTCAAGCCGTTCATCAACACCGAGGAGAACGCGGCACGGGGATACCGGCGCGGCTACACCGAGTACATCTCCACCCATCGGGACTGGCGCAATCGAGGGATCGCCGGTGCGCTCCTGGCGATGAGCCTGCGCGAGCTGCGTGAGCGTGGCATGACCGAGGCGGCACTCGGCGTCGACACGAACAACCCGGGCGGCGCGTTCCAGCTCTACACCTCGCTCGGCTTCGAGTTGCGCTCGTACGAGGCCGTGTACACCCGCTCGCTCGACTGAGCGCCTGCTCAGGCCGAGAGGTAGGCACCCGGTTGGGCGAGGAAGCGCCGGTGCCAGCGGCTCGGGGTGAGCACCACGGCCCGCGGTTCGTCCTCGAACATCCAGCGGGCGAAGTTCCGCTTGCCCCACGAACCGCTCGCGGCAACGACGCGGATCGCTCCGCGGGCACCCCACGGCCTGGCGAGCACCGATCCGAGTGCGAGCGACATGCGGTGGTCGGCGACGAGGTGGTGGTGCACGCTGGCGCGGTAGCGGCGGGTGGCGTGGTCGGGCTGCAACGCGCCGGCGGCCAGCAGCGCTTCTGCGGCGAGACGCCCGGTGAGCAGCGCCTGGCCGATCCCCTCGCCGGTCATCACGTCGGTCGCCATTGCGGCGTCACCGGTGAAGAGCACCCGCCCTGCCGCGAGCACCGCCTCGTCGATGCGAGCGGGAATCGGCCAGGCGGTGTGACGATCCTCGAGCTCGAATCGGTCGCCGAGCGCCTCGACGATGTGGGGTCGCTGGAGCAGATCGACCCACAGCTCCTTCATCTCGCGCCCCTTCCAGCTGCCGTCGCGCAGCACACCGAAGCCGATGTTCACCCGGCCGTCGGGGAGCGGGAACGACCAGGCGTAGCCGGGAACGAGGTCGGGCTCGAACCAGACGTACAGCTGCTCGCTCGCCGGGCCGGTCACGTTGCGTCCGTACTGGCGGAAGCCGTGCCACTCGCCGAGATAGCCGCCCTCGTTCACGCCGACCGCCTTGCGCACGGGACTCCACATCCCGTCGGCGGCGATCACGTAGCGAGCGTCGATCTCGAGGCCGTCGGCCGTCACCGTGACGTGGTCGGCGTGCTCGACGAGGTCGCGGAACCCATGGCCGTCGCGGACATCGGCGCCCTCCTTGCGAGCGAGGCGCACGAGGGCGTCGTCGAGCTGGAGGCGCGGCGCGACGGCGGCGTACTTGCCGGTGGTCGGCAGCGGGACCACGACCTCTCGCCCGCTCGGTGAGCGGATCGCGGCCCCGGTGACGTCGAACCAGTCGGGGATCGCCCCAGGGTCGAGGCCGAGGTGATCGAGCTCGCGGAGCGCGAGCGTGGTGAGCCCGTCGCCGCAGCACTTGTCGCGGGGGAACAGCGCCTTGTCGATCACGATCACCGAGCGGCCGGCCCGTCGGAGTTCGATCGCCGCCGCGGTTCCCGCCGGCCCGGCGCCGACGACGACGACGTCTGCGTGCAGGTGGGTGGTCGTCTCCGGCGTTGTCACGCCGGTCAGGCTAGGAGCGAGATCAGGCCAGGTGGGTGTCGAGCCGGACGTGGTGCTGGCCGGAGCTGCGTCCGTCTCGTCCGCTGGCAGCCGCGCGTCGATGCCACCCTACGATGCCGACGAGCCAGGATCGCGCTGGCGCCGACGATCCGACGGTCGGGTCGAACGACGACGAAGGAGACGGGTTGATGAGTGGTCTGTGCGAAGGTCGGGTTGCGATCGTCACGGGTGCGGGACGCGGCATCGGCCGCGAGCATGCGCTGAGCCTGGCGCGGCAGGGCGCCAAGGTCGTGGTCAACGACCTCGGCGGCAACGTCGACGGCAGCGGTGGCGACCTCTCTCCCGCCCAGCAGGTCGTCAACGAGATCGTCGAGATGGGCGGCGAGGCGATCGCCAACGGTGACAATGTCGCGGACTGGGAGGGCGCCCAGCGAATGATCAACACGGCGATCGAGACGTTCGGCGATCTGCACGCGCTCGTCAACAACGCCGGCATCCTGCGCGACCGCGTCCTCGCCAACATGACCGAGGAGGAGTGGGACTCGGTGATCAACGTGCACCTCAAGGGGACGTTCGCCCCCTCGCGATGGGCCGTCGCCTACTGGCGCGAGCGGGCGAAGGCCGGTGAACCCGTCAGCGGCCGGATCGTCAACACGACGTCGGTCTCGGGCATCTACGGCAACCCCGGCCAGGCGAACTACGGCGCCGCCAAGGCGGGGATCGCCGCGTTCACCAACATCGTGGCGCTCGAGGTTGCTCGCTACGGCGTGACCGTCAACGCCGTCGGGCCGGTCGCGCTCACGCGCATGACCGAGGGTCTCGGCCCGGCACCCGAGACCGACGAGGAACGCGAGGCGCGTGCACCGCACTGGATCGCACCGATCGTCACATGGCTCTGCTCGCCCGAGTCGGCCGGAGTCACCGGGCGGGTGTTCGAGGCCTCCGGCCAGGTGCTCGCCGTCGCCGAGGGCTGGGTACGCGGTCCGTCGACCACGCCGGTCGACGACGCCACGAAGATCGGGCCGATCGTCGAGCAACTCCTCGCCGAGGCCCGGCCCAACTCCGGCATGAGCGGCGTGCCCGGCGCCTGGCCGCAGACGATGCTCGACTCCTGACAGCCACTGACCGTTCTGAACGAAAGCGAGATCACATGCCACTGAATCCCGAAGCCGTCGGATCGAAGAGCGACCCCGTCGAGGCCAGCTGGACCTCGAAGGATGCGCTCCTGTACGCGGTCGGCATCGGCGCCGGCGAGAACGAGCTGGCGTTCACCACCGAGAACACCAGCGGTGTCGACCAGCTCGTCTTCCCGACCTTCCCGGTCGTGATCGGATGGGGTCGAGGCTCCGCGATGCGCGACATCGGCACGTTCAACCCGGCGCTCCTCGTCCACGGCCAGCAGGCCGTGACGCTGCACCGCCCGATCCCCGTGGAGGGGACGGTGACGATCACCAGCGAACTGGTCGCCATGTACGACAAGGGCAAGGCGGCGGTCATCGTGACCGAGACCGAGGCCGTGATGGACGGCGAGCCGCTCTACACCAACACCTCGTCGGCGTTCATCCGCGGTGAAGGCGGATGGGGTGGCGATCGTGGACCGTCCGGGCCGAAGAACGTGCCGCCCGATCGCGATCCCGATCAGGCGGTGACGTACCAGACGTCGCGCGACCAGGCGTTCGTGTACCGCCTGTCCGGCGATCGCAACCCGTTGCACACCGACCCCGCATTCGCGGCGATCGGTGGCTTCGACCGTCCGATCCTGCACGGCTTGTGCAGCTACGGCTTCACCGGGAGGGCCCTGCTGCACGCGATCTGCGACAGCGATCCGGCCCGGTTCCAGCACATCGAGGCCCGTTTCGCCGCACCGGTCCTTCCCGGCGATGCGCTGACGATCGAGATGTGGTCCGGCGGCGACGGCGAGACGTTCTTCACGACCAGCGCCGTCGATCCCGCCGACCCGTCGACCGAACGCGTCGTCATCGACCAGGGCCTCCTCCGCCACTCCTGAGCCACTCGCAACCCCGAATTCACCGAAACATGCCCGGATCTGCGCGCTCAACGCGACAGATCGGGCATTTTTCGGGGTTGGGGTGTCAGCGGCAGGTGGCGACCAAGTGGGCGACGGCGTCGGCCACCGCGATGTCCTGGCGGTCGCCGGATCTGCGGTCCTTGATCTCGATCGTCGGGTTCTCCTCGTCGGCGACGCCGCGCCCGACGATGGCGATCGTCGGGATGCCGATCAGCTCGGCGTCCTTGAACTTCACGCCCGGTGACGGGCCGTAGCGATCGTCGAGGAGCACCCGGAGCCCCGCGGCCTCGAGATCGGCCGCGAGCTGCTCGCCGGCGGGGATCTGCGGACCATCGGCCTTGCCGGCGATCACGACGTGCACGTCGGCAGGTGCGATCTCCCGCGGCCACACCAGTCCGATGTCGTCGTGGTTCGCCTCGGCGATCGCGGCCAGCGCACGAGTGACGCCCACGCCGTACGACCCCATCGTGGGCACCACCGGCTTGCCGTGCTCGTCCTGCACGGTGAGCCCGAGCGCCTCGGCGTACTTGCGGCCGAGCTGGAAGATGTGGCCGATCTCGATGCCACGGGCGATCTCGACCGGCGACGCGCACACCGGACACACGTCGCCGTCGCGGATCTCGGCGGCCTCGATCGTGCCGTCGGGCGTGAAGTCGCGTCCTGCCACCAGGTCGATCACGTGGTTGCCGGGGTGGTCGGCGCCGGTGATCCAGGCGGTGCCGTCGACGACCCGCGGGTCGACGAGGTAGCGGATCCCCGAGGCGTTCCGGCTGCCGAGCACCCCGGGTCCGATGTAGCCCTTGACCAGCGACGGATGCTTCGCGAAGTCCTCCTCGTCGAACGGCTCCGGTTCCGCCGGGGCCACCTGCGCTTCGAGCCGCTTCATGTCGACCTCGCGGTCGCCCGGCAGGCCGATCGCCAAGGGCTCGATCGTGCCGTCCGGGTGGCGGAGCTTGACGACGACGTTCTTGAGCGTGTCGGCCGCCGTCCAGTCGCGGTCGGGGTGACGCATCTCGGCGTCGGCGTTGACGAACTCGACGAGGGTGGCGATCGTCGGCGTGCCCGGGGTGTCGTGGACCACGGCGGGCCGCAAGCCCTCGAACGGGATCGCCGGGGGAGCGGGCGTGACGACCGCCTCGACGTTCGCGGCGTAGTCGCACGAGGTGCAGCGGATGAACGTGTCCTCGCCGACGTCCATCGGGGCCAGGAACTCCTCCGACGCCGATCCGCCCATCGCCCCCGACATCGCCGACACGATCACGTACGGCAGCCCGAGACGATCGAACAGCGAGATGTAGGCCGCCCGGTGCGCGTCGTAGGACGCCTGGAGACCTGCGTCGTCCAGGTCGAAGCTGTAGGAGTCCTTCATCACGAACTCCCGGCCGCGCAGCAGGCCCGCCCGCGGACGCGCCTCGTCGCGGTACTTGGTCTGGATCTGGTAGATCGACAGCGGCAGGTCCTTGTACGACCCGCAGATGTCCTTCACCAGCAGGGTGAACATCTCCTCGTGCGTGGGCGCGAGGAGGAAATCGGCGCCTTTGCGGTCCTGCAGCCGGAAGAGGTTGTCGCCGTACTCGGTCCAGCGTCCGGTGGCCTCGTAGGGCTCGCGTGGCAGCAGGGCGGGGAAGTGCACCTCCTGGAACCCGGCAGCATCCATCTCCTCGCGCACGATCCGCTCGACGTTGCGGTACACGAGCCAGCCGAGTGGCAGCCACGAGAATCCGCCGGGCGCCGCCCGCCGGATGTAGCCCGCCCGCACCAGCAGGCGATGGCTCGCGACCTCGGCGTCAGCCGGATCGTCGCGAAGGGTCCGAAGGAACAGGGTCGACATCCGAAGCACCTGCGCAACCTATCCGTGTGGAGCGCCGGCCCGGCCCTGTTCAAGGTTCGATGGGCGCTGCTATGATGGTGCATCCATTTGGTTTGGTACCGAAAGGCGTGGGGCTGAGCCCCACGCCTTGTTTGTTGAAAGGAGGCAGTTCCGATGAGCGCAGCGTCAGAGATCGATCGCATGCACACCATCGTCGGACCGATCGCCTCCGACCTGTCGCTCGACGTCTACGACATCGAGCGACGCGGCGCCACGATCCGGGTCACGCTCGACACGCTGCCCGGCTCCGAGGGTGGCATCACCCTCGACTCGATCTCGCTCGCCACCCGTCTGATCTCCCGGGAACTCGATCACGAGGACCCGATCGCCGGTCACTACACCCTCGAGGTCACCAGCCCCGGCCTCGAGCGGCCGTTGCGCACGCCGGCGCACTTCCAGCGGGAGATCGGCAAGGAGGTCACGGTGCGTCTCCGCGATCCGCAGGCCGATCCCCGCCGCCTGCAGGGTGTGCTGGTCTCCGCAGACGATCGCAGCGCCACGCTGCTGCTCGACGACGGCGAGGAACGCGCGGTCGAGATCGCCGAGATCGACAAGGCGCGCACCGTGTTCGAGTGGGGGCCCGCTCCCAAGCCGGGCAAGGGCCCGAGCAAGAAGTCAGGCAACAAGCAGGCTGCCTCGAAGACCAAGAATCCGACATCGACGAAGGAGAAGCAACCGTCATGAGCAACCTCGACATGAGCGAGGCGATCGGCATGCTGGCCCAGGAGAAGGGCATCTCCGAGGACACGCTGCTGCACGTCCTCGTCGACGCCCTCGCATCGGCCTACAAGCGTCGCCCCGACGCCGCCGACGAAGTGGTCGTCGAGGTCAACCCCGAGACGATGGAGTTCTCGTTCATCGCGTACGACGTCGACGAGGACGGCAACTGGGTCAACGAGCGCGACGACACGCCGAAGAAGGAAGAGCTCGGCCGTATCGCCGCGCAGACCTTCCGCCAGGTGATGAGCCAGCGCATCCGCGAGGTCGAGTCCGAGCGCAAGTTCGAGGAGTACGCGAACCGCGAGGGCGACATCGTCACCGGCATCATCCAGCGCACCGATGCCCGCTACACGCTGCTCGACCTCGGTCGGGTCGAGGCGCTGTTGCCGCAGGCCGAGCAGGTCCCGTTCGAGCGGCCCGCCCAGGGCGACCGGCAGAAGGCGTACATCGTCGAAGTGCGCCGCACGCCGAAGGGCCCGCAGATCGTCGTGTCGCGCACCCATCCGGGTCTGATCAAGCGACTGTTCGAGCTCGAGGTTCCCGAGATCGCCGACGGCATCGTCGAGATCAAGGCCTGTGCCCGTGAACCGGGCCACCGCACCAAGATCGCCGTGTGGTCGAACGACCACAACGTCGATCCGGTCGGCGCGTGCGTCGGCGCCCGTGGTGGGCGAGTCCGCATGGTCGTCAACGAGATGCGCGGCGAGAAGATCGACATCGTCCCGTTCAGTGAGGACCTGGCCGATTTCGTCGCCAAGGCGCTGTCGCCGGCCAAGGTCACGCAGGTCAACATCTCCGACGACGGCACCGCCGCCGACGTGATCGTGCCCGACCACCAGCTCAGCCTCGCGATCGGCCGTGAGGGCCAGAACGCGCGCCTCGCCGCACGTCTCACCGGCGTGCGCGTCGACATCCGTTCCGAGACGCAGCTCGCCGAGGGCATTCCCGCCGGTGGCCGCGACGCCGATGTCGAGTACGCCGACGGTGAATGGCGTGCCAACGCCGAGACCGGCGAGATGGAGTGGCACTCGGCCGACGGCAGCGTCATCAGCGAGTCCGACTGGCAGGCAGCTGCTGCCGTCGGCCCCGCCGACGCCGAGACGGTCGAAGTCGAGACCGCCGACGCCGAGACGGCCGAGACGGCCGATGCAGAGGTCGAGATCGCCGAGTCGATGTCGACGTCGAAACCGCAGAGGCACCCGTCGACGACAGCGTCGATGGCGACACCTCGGATGCAGCGACCGAGGAACGTGCCGACGACGAGCCCGCGATCGAGACGACCGATGAGCCCGCCACCACGGAAGCAGACGACGACTGAGTGAAGACGGCCACCCCGAACCCGTTCGCAGCTGTCTCGGTTGCCGTCGACGACGTCCACAGTCCGCGCTCGTGCGGATCACGAGGTCGGCCTCGGGCGTCGGCGTCGATGGCGCCAGCGATGGACGCGGTGCATGGGTGTGCAGGAGCTCGCAGGCGGGCGAGCTGGTCGACGCCGCTTGTCTCGACACCGCCATCGGCCGGGGTGCGTTCGCACGGGCGTGGCGCAGCGAGGTCACACGCGAGGACGAGGCGGCGATCAGACGCTCGTGCGCGGGTGACGACGACCGACAGAACGAATCGGATGCGCAGTGATTCCTGCATCCGCGAGGCAATGACGACTGTGAAAGGTTGAATCGACAACGTGGCAGCTAAGAAGATCAGGATCCACGAGCTCGCGAAGGAGCTCGGGATGACGAACGCAGAGGTCCTCGACCTGTGTGGAGTACTCGGCGTTGCCGCGAAGGGCCCGTCATCCTCACTCGCCGAGGCGTACGCCGACATGGTGACCCGCCGCGCCGAGCGCGATGGGCTCACCCGTGACGAGCAGCCCGAGGAGGCCAAGCCCGCCAAGAAGACCGCCAAGAAGGCGGCAGCGAAGAAGGCGCCGGCGAAGAAGGCGGCTGCGAAGCAGGCCGCAGCAACGAAGGAGCCGGAGACGGCCGACTCGGCCCCGGAGACGACGACAGCCGATGCCGCGCCCGCAGCTGGCGAGACCGTTGCGCCGGAGGCCTCGGCCGCCGACGATGCTCCGAGCCCCGTCGCCGCGCCCGTCGCCGGCGGAGCCCGAGCAGGCACCCGAGGTCGAGACCGCGCCGGCAGCACCCGCCCCGGCCGCCGAGGCGGTTCCCGAGGTCGAGGCCGCGCCAGTCGTCGACGAACCCGCGCCTGCGCCGGCCGTCGCCGAAACGGCTCCCGTCGCCGAAGCCGCCCCCGTCGCCGAAGCCGCCCCCGCCGACGCTCAGCCCGCCTCCTCGACCGATGCCGAGGCCGAGCAATCCTCCGGCCCCGCCGATTCGGGCGCTCGTGTGATCTCGAGTGCCCGGCCGACCGCTGACGGTCGTCCGCCGGAGCAGCCGACTGCGCCCCCCGAGGCGCGGCCTCGCCCCGACGCCGCCGCAGCAGCGCGTCCGCTGTCGCCGACCGGCAAGCCGATCCCGCCGCCTCCCGGGCGACCGCTGTCGCCGAGTGGCAAGCCGATCCCGCCACCCCCTGGTTCGGCGCGCCCGACCAGCCGTACCGGCGGTGCACGTTCGACCGGGCCGCGCCCGGGCGGCTACACACCGCGTCCGTCCGGCGGTCCCGGCGGAGGTCCGGGTCGCCCCGGAGGTCCCGGTGGCGGTGCCCCCGGCCGCCCCGGTGGCGGTGGCGGCAATCGTCCCAGTGGGCAGCGGCGTCCGCCGCGTCGTACCGGCCGTCGGCGTCGTCGTCGCGACCAGGACGACCTCCAGCCGCAGTTCACCACCTACACGTCGTCGGACGCTCCCGTTCCCGAGGGCGTCGTCATCATCGAGCGTGGTGTGTCGGCGCAGGAGTTCGCTCCGAAGCTGAACCGCACCGCGGCCGATGTCGTTCGCTTCCTGCTCAACAACGGCGAGATGGTCACCGCAACGATGACCCTCGCCGACGAGCAGATGGAGCTCTTCGCGCTCGAGGTCGGCGCGGAGATCCTGCTGGTCGAGCCAGGTCAGCAGGAGGAGGTCGAACTGCAGAAGTTGTTCGACGACTCCGACGACGACGAGATGCAGGAACCGCGCCCGCCGGTGATCACCGTGATGGGCCACGTCGACCACGGCAAGACCACGCTGCTCGACCACATCCGCGGCGCCAACGTCGTCGATGGTGAGGCCGGCGGCATCACGCAGCACATCGGTGCCTACCAGGTGCAGAACGAGCACGGGTCGGTGACCTTCCTCGACACGCCCGGCCACGCGGCCTTCACGCAGATGCGTGCCCGCGGCGCCGATGCGACCGACATCGTCGTGCTGATGGTCGCCGCCGACGACGGCATCATGCCGCAGACGATCGAGGCGATCAATCACGCCCGCGCGGCCGACGTGCCGATCGTGGTGGCGGTCAACAAGATCGACAAGGACAACGCCGATCCGCAGCGGGTGCTCACCCAGCTCGCCGAGTACGAACTCGTTCCCGAGTCGTGGGGTGGCGACACGATCGTCGTCGAGATGTCGGCGCTCCAGGGCGTCGGCGTCGACGAGTTGATCGAGCAGTTGCAGGTCGTTGCCGAACTCGAGGAGCTCACGGCGAATCCCACCGGGCGCGCCAAGGGCATCGTGATCGAGGCCCAGCTCGACAAGGGACGTGGCCCGGTGGCCACGGTTCTGGTCGACAAGGGCGAACTCAAGGTCGGCGATCCGATCGTCGCCGGTGCGGCCTGGGGCAAGGTCCGGGCGATGATCAACGACAAGGGCGAGCAGGTCAAGACCGCCGGCCCGTCGACCCCGGTGCAGGTACTCGGGCTGTCGCTCGTGCCCGAAGCCGGTGACGAGTTCCGTGCCGCGCCCGACGACAAGATCGCCCGCACGGTGGCCGAGTCGCGTGAGCTGCGCCTCAAGGCGAAGCACCTGCGTGAGGACGCCCGCGTCAAGACCGGCACCAAGCTCGAGGACATCTTCGCCCAGATCCAGTCGGGCGAGAAGGCGTCGGTCAACCTCATCCTCAAGGCCGACGTGCAGGGTTCGCTCGAGGCCGTCACCGAGTCGCTGCGGCGCCTCGAGCGCGACGAGGTCGACGTCAGCTTCGTACACCGCGCCGTCGGCGGGATCACCGAGAACGACATCACGCTGGCGAACGCGACCAACGCGACGATCATCGGCTTCAACGTCCGCCCCGATGGCAAGGCCCGCAAGCTCGCCGAGCAGGAAGAAGTGGAGATCCGTACCTACGAGATCATCTACAAGCTCCTCGAGGACATCGAACAGGCAGTGATCGGCATGCTCGAGCCGGAGTTCGAGGAGCAGGTCACCGGCGAAGCCGAGGTCCGCGAGATCTTCCGGGTTCCCAGGCTCGGTGCGATCGCCGGTTGCTACGTGCGCTCGGGTGTCATCACCCGCGGCTCGAAGGTGCGCTTCCTCCGTGACGGCACGATCATCTGGAAGGGTGACATCGCGTCGCTCAAGCGGTTCAAGGACGATGCGCGAGAGGTCCGCGAGGGCTTCGAGTGCGGTATCGGCCTGTCCGACTTCCAGGATCTCAAGCCCGGCGACCTCATCGAGACCTACGAGGACGTCGAGATCGCCCGAACCTGACGGCGCGAGGTCAGGGGTCGATAGGTTGGCCGGATGGCTGCCGACCTCGACTTCTTCTTCGATCCCGTCTGCCCGTGGGCGTGGATCACCTCGCGATGGGTGGTCAACGTCAGCGAGCAGCGCGACTACGAGGTCGACTGGCGCTTCATCTCGCTGTGGATCCTCAACGAGGACAACCACCAGGAGTGGTACACGCCGCAGTACCGCGCCGGTCACTACCTCGGGCAGCAGGGCCTGCGGATCGCCGACGCGATCCGGCTGGGTGACGACGACCCCACCGCGGTCGGCCGCTGGTACACCGCCATCGGCGAAGCACTGCACGTCGGCGGTCAGCGCGAGGAAGCACGGGCCGACTCGCTGTCGTGGTACCGCGGGCTGCTCTCCGGTGCGGGGTTCGACGCGTCGTGTCTCGACGCCGCCGACGACGAGTCGCACGACGAGTACATCCGCGCCGACACCGAGTTGGCGCTCAGCCGAACCGGCAAGGACGTCGGCACACCGATTCTCACGTTCCACCCCGGCGCCGACAACGCCGCGAGCTTCTTCGGACCCGTGATCTCCAAGGCGCCCACGGGCGAGGAGGCGGTCGAACTGTGGGACGCCGTCGAGAAGCTGGCCACCATGTCCGGCATGGCCGAACTCAAGCGATCCAACCGGGTCGCCCCCGATTTCACCTGAGTACGACACGGGTCAGACCCGCGTTGTACTCCCACCGAGGAGGTTCCGATGGCAGGCAAGCGCAACAGCCGCAGCAGCACCCCGAAGTACTCGCGCAGCGCGCGGGTGAGCACCACGTTGCAGGAGATCATCGCCGACGAGCTGGTGCGCATCGACGACGAGCGGTTGACGTTCGTCACCGTCACCGGCATCGACGTCGACCCCGAACTGAACCGGGCGATCGTGTTCTTCGACTCGCTGGCCGACGAGGAGGGCGACGCCGAGATCCTCGAGGCGTTCGCCGCTCACCGCGTTCGCCTCCAGGCGTCGATCGCCCGTCAGATCAGGGCGAAGAAGACGCCGATCCTCGACTTCCGCCCGGACATGGTGATCCGTTCGGCGGCCCGGATCGACGACATCCTCAAGTCCGATCAGGCTCGCATCGAACGCGAAGCCGGCGGCGAATCCGCCGGTCCGGCGACGACCGACGACTGATGGACGACTGATGGCGCGTCGCAAGCCGGCGACCACCCACGGCGTGGCGGTGGTCGACAAACCGGCCGGGGTGACGAGCCACGATGTCGTCGGCATGCTGCGACGCCGCTTCGGTGAACGGCAGGTCGGCCACGCCGGCACGCTCGATCCCGACGCGACCGGCGTGCTGGTGGTCGCCGTCGGCAAGGCCACCCGGCTGCTCCGTTTCGTCGAGAAGACGCGCAAGGGGTACACGGGCGAGGTGGTGCTCGGCACGTCGACGTCGACGCTCGACGCGGCCGGCGATGTCGTCGGCAGCTTCGACATGTCGGCGGTGACCCTCGACGACGCGCGTCTGGCGGTCGCCGAGCATCTCGTCGGCGACATCGAGCAGGTCCCACCGATGGTGTCCGCGATCAGGGTCGACGGCAAACGCCTCCACGAACTCGCCCGCGAGGGCATCGAGGTCGAACGGTCGGCGCGACCGGTGACGATCCATCGATTCGATGTCGTGGGATGGGCCGAGCCGGGTGTCCTCGCCATCGACGTCGAGTGCTCTGCAGGGACCTACATCCGCACGCTCGCCGACGATCTCGGACGGCTGCTCGGTGGGGGAGCGCACCTCCGCAACCTCCGGCGAACGCATGTCGGCGAGTTCACGCTCGCCGAGGCGGCACCACCCGACGAGTGTGCGCTGCTTCCCGTCGAGAGCGCGGTGCGAGCGCTCGCAGCGGTGCGCGTGGACGACGACACGGCGGCGTTGATCGCCAACGGTCGAGTGCTCGCCGCCTGGGACGGCGACGGTCCGTGGGCGGTCTCCGACGGAGCCGGCCGGCTCCTCGCCGTCTACGAGGCCTTCCGCGACGGCCAGGCCAAGCCGGCCGTCGTGCTTCCGGTGTGATCCGCGAATCCTGTCGGCGTCCACCAGCCCGATAGCGTTCCCGCCGTGCTCGTCGTCACCGACCTGGAACACTGCTCGTGGGGCGACGACCGCGCCGCCATCACGATCGGGGCGTACGACGGTGTACATCTCGGCCATCGCACGGTGATCGACCAGGTTCGCCGTCGCGCCGCCGAGCTCGGGGCGAAGTCGGTCGTCGTCACGTTCGATCGTCACCCGGCGAGCGTCGTGCGGCCCGAGTCGGCCCCACGCCTGCTCACGAGCCCCGACCAGAAACTGGAGCTGCTCGAGTCGACCGGCATCGACGCGGTGGTGGTGGTGCCGTTCGACGAGCAGCAGGCGGCGGAGACGCCGGAGTCGTTCGTCGACCGGGTGCTGGTGCGGTGCCTGCACACGCAGGTGATCGTCGTCGGCGAGGACTTCCACTTCGGTCGCCACCGTGACGGCAACGTCGATCTCCTCCGCAAGCTCGGCGTCGAGGCCGGTTTCGAGGTCGAACCGGTGCAGCTGGTTGCGCGTCGTGACGGCGTCGACGAGCCGGTGAGCAGTACGGCGATCCGGCGCGCGCTCGCCGGTGGCGACATCGCTCGTGCCAACGCGATGCTCGGCCGTCCCTACGAGGTGCGTGGCACGGTGTTCGAGGGCGATCAGCGGGGGCGGCTGCTCGGCTTCCCGACGGCGAACGTCGGCGTGCCGAACGGGATGTGCATGCCCGCCGACGGCGTGTACGCCGGGTGGTACGAGCGCCCCGACGGCTCGGTTCACCCGTGCGCGATCAATCTCGGTCGCCGCCCGACGTTCTACGAGCACGCCGATGCATCGCTCCTCGAGGCCCATCTCCTCGATGCCGACGTCGATCTGTACGGCGAGGCGGCCGAGGTTCGTTTCACCCACTTCCTGCGCAGCGAGCGCAAGTTCGACGGGGTCGATGCGTTGATCGCGCAGTTGACGCACGACGTCGACCACGCCCGCCAACTCCTCGCCTGAGGTGTGACGCCAGGGGTCAGACCCCCGGCGTCACACCCGGCGCAACGTCGAGGATCAGGACGGCCAGATCACCTGGCCGTCGGCGTCGTAGATCCCGACGATGATGTCGTCGCCGAGCACGGCGACCGCGTCGGGTGCCGTGCCGTCGAACAGCCCGATCTCGGCGTAGGCGTCGAGCTCGGCTTGGAGCGCACCGGCCTGGGGGACGCCGTAGCCGGCGCCCGACGGTGTGAGCGACGAGATCAGTGCCGAGTCGGTGGTCCAGCGGAACACTTCGCCCTCCGACGACAGGAAGTTCGGGTTGCCGCCGGCGTTGATCCGGTCGACGGAGATCTGCGCCGCGGCCGCTGGATCGGCGATGGCGTCGTCGAGCCCCAGCATCGTGGCCCGCACGAAGTCCTCGGCGGCGGTCGGGTAGTCGTCGATGAACTGCTGGTTGGTGTAGATCACGCCGAACGAGCCGGGGATGTCGTAGTCGAGCGGGTCGAACAGGTCGAACTCGACGCCGGCGCGCTCCAGTTGGCCGGGCTCGTTGCTCTTGTAGCCCGGGAATCCGACGATCGACTCGATCTCGATGTGCTGCAGCGGGTCGAAGCCCTCGATCGGAACGGTGTCGTAGTCCTCGCCCTCGACCAGGCCGGCCTGGGCGAGCATCGCGGCGATGCTCGGCGGCAGCTTGCCCTTGACGCCGATCGTGGTGCCCTCCAGGTCGGTCAGCTCGGTGGCGTTGCCCGGCTTGACGATCAGCGAGTCGATGGCGGTGGGACCCTCGACGGCGACCACGACGAGTTCGGCGTCGTTGGCAGCCGAGAACTCGACGACCTCGCTGAAGGAGCCGCCGGACGCGAACTGAGCGTCGTTCTCTGCCACGAGCGGGTAGTTGGCCGTCGAGAAGCTGGGGGTGACCTCGACGTCGAGACACATCGCGTCGTAGTAGCCCTTCTCCTCGGCGACGAGGACGTCGACGATCGATGCGGTGGCCGCGAAGTCGAACCCCGTGAGGTAGGTGATGGTTCCGGCGGCTTCGTTCGCGGCGCAGCGGTCCTCCGGGAACGCCTCGCCGGCGACGACCGCCGCGATGCCGGTGCCGGCGTCGGTGCCGGAGGTGGCGGCAGGGGTGGTGTCGGACGACCCGGTCGTGTCGTCGTCGCTCGCGCAGGCGGCGAAAGCGACAGCGGCAGTCAGGGCGAGGGCAGCGGCGTTGCGGAAGCGCATCGGTGGTCCGATCATTCGATGATGGAGTGGTCGGCGTTCGCCGGCCGGATGGGGGCACGACATCTTGCCACGCTCCCGTCGGAGTTCTCGGGTCAGCTTCGTTGCGAGACGTGCCAGCGCAGCAGCACGCGCTCGAGGACCGAGACGAGCGTGAGCCCGGCGATGCCGAGCAGTGCGGAGCACACGATCGTCGTCCAGAGCACCTCGGCGTCGTTGAACGACGCCGCTCGGCGACCGATCGCGCCGAGACCGTCGGTGGTCAGCGCCGATCCTTCCGCGAAGTAGGCGGCCGCGAGTCCGAGACCGACGGCGAAGCGGGCGGTGGTGAAGATCGACGGGAGCGCCGACGGGAGTCGGAGCCTCCAGAAGACCTCCCAGGGACGGGCATCGACGCTGGCGAGCAGCTCCCGCGCCGCCGGATCGGCGGACTTCATGCCGCCGACGACACCGAAGGTGAACACGGGGAAGGAGGTGAACGCCACCATGAAGTAGATCGTGGGATCGCCACCGTCGAGCCACAGGACGACCGACGTGATGTACGCGACCCATGGCGTGACCAGCACCAGCACGAGCACCGGCTGAGCGGCTTCCTCCACGAAGCGCGAGGCGGCCATCAACGATCCGACAGCGATCGCGAACAGCAGCGCGATCGACAGGCCGACCACCATGTGGCGGGCGGTGACCAGCGCGTTGTCCCAGAAGAAGGCCGGCGCGGAGGTGAGCGTGTCGACGATCGCCGACGGGGGCAACAGCACGAAGCGACGGATGTCGAACACCCGGACGAGCAGCTCCCAGAAGACGGCGAATGCAACGATGCCGACGATCGGCGCGACGATCCGGCGCACCCCGGGGCTCATCGGTTCATACCGTCGCTGAGCGCGCTGCGGAGGCGGGTGGTCACGTGGAAGAAGTCGTCGGTGTCCTCGATGTCGGGGAGGCGCGGGTGCGGCAGCCCGATCGCGATGTCCTCGGTCACGCGGCCGGGCCGCGACGACATCACCGCCACCCGGTCGGAGAGGAAGGTCGCTTCGGGGATCGAGTGGGTGACGAACACGACGGTCGTGCCGAGCGGTTCGCGCAGCCGTCCGAGCAGGTGTCGCATGTCGGTGCGCGTCATCTCGTCGAGGGCGGCGAACGGCTCGTCCATCAGCAGGATCGGCGCATCGAGAGCGAACGCCCGGACGAGGCCCACACGCTGCTGCATGCCGCCCGACAGCTCGTGGGGAAAGGCCTCACGGAACTCGCCGAGGCCGACCTCGTCGAGCAGATCCCCGACCGACACGTTGGGCGTGGTGGGGGAGTTGGAGCGGTTGATGTCGAGCAGCAACCGAGCGTTCGCCTCGACGGTGCGCCAGGGAAGCAGTGCCGGCGATTGAGGGATGAAGCCGATCTGCTTGCGGCGACGTGCGTCGGCGGGGCTCATGCCGTCGACCACGATGCTGCCGGTCGTCGGGCGCTCCAGGCCGGCGATCAGGCGGAGCAGGGTGGTCTTGCCGCAACCGGATGGTCCCAGCAGCGTGACGGTCTCTCCCTCACCGACCTCGAGGCTCACCGGCGCCAGCGCGGGGAGGGACCCGAACGACTTCGAGACGTCTCGGAGTTCGATCCGGGCGGGCACGACGCGCGAGCGTACCGGCCGGTGGATCCCGAGAACCCGTCCCGTTGTCGCTGCGGTCGGCGCGCCGTAGCATTGCCACGTCCGTTCGGGCTGGAACCTCCGGCTCGGGCGTGATGCAGCGCACTCCGTCCGGAGCGAGCTGCGACCTCCGTGTCGTCGGATCGCCGGCGACACCAACCGGAAGGCGACACACCATGGCTGACCTGGCCGACACCACACCGAACACCGCGGCGACCATCGAGAAGTACCGCATCCACGAGACCGACACCGGCTCGCCCGAGGTGCAGATCGCGCTGCTCACCGAGCGCATCACCCACCTCACCGAGCACCTGAAGGTGCACAAGAAGGACCACCACAGCCGTCGTGGCCTCCTGATGCTGGTCGGCCGCCGCCGTCGCATGCTCGACTACGTCAAGTCGATCGACGTCGAGCGCTACCGCAAGATCATCGCCGACCAGGGTCTCCGCCGCTGAGCCGCCAGCGATGAGCGGACGCCCCGAATGCGGGGGTGTCGCTCATCGCCCGTGCCGCGGATCTGCGCGCGTCTCCAGGTAGAGTGCCATTCGGAGTCGGAACGTCCGGCCCCGCAACATGAGCGAACCGTTGTCGGTTGCCGGTTGCTGAATCCGAACCGCCGCCCTGCCGGGTCGACGCGATGTCGGGTTGACCAACTGGGAACCGGCCGATCGCTCCAGAGGCGCATTCCCGAGGGGGAATGCACGCGAAAGGAGCCCTTGTGGCTGACCCAATCATCGTGTCCGGACCCGTGTCCGGAACCGAGAAGACCCTGACCTTCGAGACGGGCAAGTTTGCCCCCCAGTCGATGGGTGCCGTGGTGGCATCGATCGGTGGCACGAAGGTCCTCACCACTGCCAACGCCGCCAAGAGCGTGCGTGAAGGTGTCGACTTCTTCCCATTGACGGTCGACGTCGAGGAGCGGGCGTACGCCGCCGGCAAGATCCCCGGCTCGTTCTTCCGTCGTGAAGGACGTCCGACCGAGGACGCCATCCTCACCTGCCGCCTGACCGACCGGCCGCTGCGCCCGTCGTTCCCCGACGGCTTCCGCAACGAGACCCAGGTCGTCACGACCGTGCTCGGCGCCGACCAGCACAACCAGCACGACGTGCTCTCGATCAACGCTGCCTCGGCCGCGCTGATGATCTCGGGCATCCCGTTCGAGGGCCCGATCGGCGCGGTGCGCATGGCGTACAGCGTCGACGGCGAATGGATCGCCCACCCGACCTACGAAGAGGCCGAGGCCGGCACCTTCGAACTGGTCGTGGCCGGCCGTGAGCTCGACAACGGCGACGTCGCCGTGATGATGGTCGAGGCCGGTGGCTCCGAGAACGCGTTCTACTACTACGACGACGGCGCCAAGAAGGTCACCGAGGAAGTCCTCGCCGACGGTCTCGACGCCTGCAAGGTGTGGATCAAGGAATCGATCGCCCTGCAGCGCCAGCTGGTGGCCTCGGTCATCGCGACCAACGGCCCGATCACCCCGATGAAGTGGACCCCGGTCCTCGACTACACCCCGGAGATCTTCGCCGCCGTCGAGAAGGTCGGCAGCGACAAGCTCGCGCCGGTCATCACGATCGCCAACAAGTCCGAGCGCAACGAAGCGACCGACGCCGTCACGGCCGAGATCCTCGCCGAGCTGTGCGGCACCAAGGACGAGCCGGGCGAGTTCGCCGGGCAGAACGGCATGGTCAAGGAAGCCGTGCGTTCGCTCAACAAGAAGCTGATGCGTGCCCGCGTCGTCAACGAAGGCGTCCGCATGGACGGCCGTGGCGTCGCCGACCTGCGTCCGATCTCCGCCGAGGTCGGCGTGCTGCCGACCGCTCACGGCTCGTCGCTGTTCCAGCGTGGCGAGACCCAGGTCATGAGCGTCGTCACGATGGCGATGCCTCGCATGAACCAGATGATCGACTCGCTGTCGCCCAACGACACCAAGCGCTACCTGCACCACTACAACATGCCGCCGTGGGCGAACGGTGAGACCGGCCGTGTCGGTTCACCCAAGCGCCGCGAGATCGGCCACGGTGCACTCGCTGCCCGTGCAGTCCTGCCGGTCATCCCGAACCAGGAGGACTTCGCGTACACGCTGCGCCTCGTCTCCGAGGTCATGTCGTCGAACGGTTCCACGTCGATGGCGTCGGTGTGTGCCTCGAGCCTGTCGCTGATGGACGCCGGCGTGCCGGTGCGCGGCCACGTGTCGGGCATCGCCATGGGCCTCATCTACGAAGACGGCAAGTACATCACGCTGACCGACATCCTCGGCTCCGAGGACGCCTTCGGTGACATGGACTTCAAGGTCGCCGGTACCGAGGACGCCATCACGGCGCTGCAGCTCGACACGAAGATCGACGGCATCCCCGCCGACGTGCTGTCGGCTGCGCTCGCCCAGGCCCGCGTCGCCCGTCTCGAGATCCTCGAGGTCATGAACGCCTGCATCGCGCAGTCGCGTGACGAGGTGGCCGAGACCGCACCGAAGATCTCGACGATCTACATCCCGCTCGACAAGGTCGGTGAGGTGATCGGCCCGAAGGGCAAGGTCATCAACACGATCCAGCAGGAGACCGGAGCCGACATCGGCGTCGACGACGACGGTGCCCGCGGCATCGTCACCATCGGTGCCGTCGAGGCATGGCGCATGGAGGAGGCCAAGGCCGCGATCCTCGCGATCGTCGACCCGCCGAAGGCCGAACTCGGCGCCGTCTACACCGGCCGCGTGGTGAACATCACCAAGTTCGGTGCGTTCGTCAACATCCTGCCGGGCCGCGACGGCCTCGTGCACATCTCGAAGCTGGGTGGCGGCAAGCGCATCAACTCGGTCGAGGACGTGCTCGAGCTGGGCCAGGAGATCGAGGTCCGCGTCGAGGAGATCGACGACAAGGGCAAGGTCAGCCTGACCCCCGCCGGCGATCCGCCCCCCGCCAAGGAGGGCTCCTCGTCCGGTGAGTCGAGCGGCTCGTCGGACCGTGGCGAGCGCCGCGAGCGAGCGCCCCGCAAGGAGCGTTCGAACGACTCCGGCGCCGAGCCCGCCAGCTCGGGTGGTGGCGTCGACGTCGTCGAGGTGAGCTTCGAGGACAGCTTCGACGCACAGCTCGCCGACGAACTCGGTGACCTCGGCCCGAAGTCGGACCGTCCGTCCGGTGACGGTGGCGGCCGCAGCGGTGGCCGTCGTCGCCACCGCTGACGATCACACCACCTGTTACGCCAGGGGTCAGACCCCCGGCGTAACACCGATGCGATCGCGACCGACGTCGGCGCATCGGCCAGACTGAACACATGAGAATCGGGGTCAACGGCGCTGCCGGACGAATGGGTCGAACCGTTTGTGCGGCGGTGGTCGCTGACCCCGATCTCGTTTTCGCCGCCGCGGTCGACCCGTTCGGCGTGGGGCGAGACGGTGGAGGGCATCGAGGTGTCCGAACACCTGCACGCGTTCGCCGAGGCGGCGTGCGACGTGGTCGTCGACTTCACCGTCGCCGACGCGGCCCGCAACACGCTGCCGTGGTTGGGCATGCACGGCATTCACGCCGTGGTCGGCACCACCGGATTCACTGTGGAGGACTTCGCGCTGTTCGAGTCGACGTTCGGCTCCGACGGCGGTCCGAACTGCGTGATCGCGCCGAACTTCGCGATCTCCGCGGTGCTGATGATGCGCTTCGCCGAGATGGCGGCGCCGTTCTTCGACACCGCCGAGATCATCGAACTGCACCACGACCGCAAGATCGACGCGCCGTCCGGGACCGCCGTGAAGACCGCCGAACGGATGGCCGATGCGCGGGGACGAGCGTTCGACCCCGACCCGACGACCGATCAGGTCTACGAGGGCGCCCGCGGTGGCGAGGGTCCGAACGGGATCCGCGTCCACTCGGTGCGCATGCGCGGGATGGTCGCCCACCAGGAGGTGATCCTGGGTGCGCAGGGTCAGACCCTGACGATCCGCCAGGACAGCTACGACCGCGACAGCTTCATGCCGGGGGTCGTACTCGCCTGCAAGAAGATCGCCGACATCCCCGGCCTCTCGAGATCCCTCGACCCCTTCCTCTGAGTGTTACGCCAGGGGTCAGACCCCCGGCGTGACACCCCTCAGTCATGATCGATGCATGGCACGACCCCTCCGCATCGATTCCGAGAACGGCTGGCACCACGTGATGAATCGCGGAGCCGACCACGGAGTGGTCTTCCTCGATGACTCCGACCGCGTCGAGGTCGGCGCTCGACTCGCCGACATCCATGACCGATTCGGTATCGAGACCCATGCCTACTGTCTCATGGACACCCACTATCACTTGCTGCTCCATTGTCCGGACGGGGGGCTGTCGTCCGCGATGCAGCGATTCGGCTCGCTGTACACACGGCATGTCAACGATCGAGTGGGTCGTGACGGTGCGCTGTTCCGTGGCCGGTTCCATTCGAAGCTGATCGTCGACGATCGCTATCTGTTGGCGGCAACCCGATACATCCATCGCAATGCCCTCGACGTGAGTGGAGTCGACTCCGTCGAGCAGTACCGGTGGTCCAGCCATCGGGCGTACCTCGGGTTGCGCAGGCGGCCGGACTGGCTGCGCACCGACAAGGTGCTCTCGCGCTTCGGGGGTGACGTGGGAGCTTTCGACGACTTCGTCAGCGGGGGTCTCGGGCCCGTCGCTCCCCGCGAACGCGGCCGATCGGATCTCGCTGCGGTGCTCGACGCTGCGAACCTCGTCGTGATCGAACTCGGGTTGGGCGATCGCGGTCGTGCCGCAGTCGTCGCTCGATCGGTTGCACTCGGCTGGGCCGACGCGGTCGGTGGATTCGACCAGGCGGCGACCATGGAGGTCCTGGAGATCCCGAGTCCGGGTGCCATGCGAGCCGCACTGTCCCGGGTGCGTCGGCGCATGCTCGAGGATTCCTCGTTCGCAGGCGCGGTCGACCGGTCCGCCGACCTCGCTGGTGTTGGCACGGTGTTACGCCGGGGGTCTGACCCCTGGCGTCACACTCACAACGCTGCGAGGGCGGCGTCGTAGTCGGGTTCCTGGGCGATCTCGGGGACGAGTTCGGTGTGCTTGACCGTGCCATCGGGGCCGATCACGACCACCGCGCGGGCGAGGACGCCCTGGAGCTTGCCGTCGGTCAGGTCGACGCCGTAGGTCGAACCGAAGTCGGACCGGAACGTCGAGCCGACCTTGACGTTCTCGATGCCCTCGGCGCCGCAGAACCGGCCCATCGCGAACGGCAGGTCGGCCGAGACGCACACGACCACGGTCTCGTCCATGCCGGCCGCCCGCTCGTTGAACTGGCGAACGCTCGTTGCGCACGTCGGCGTGTCGATGCTCGGGAAGATGTTGAGGATCACGTTCTTGCCGGCGAACTCACCGGCGTCGAACTCGCTCAGGTCGGCGCCGACCAGCGAATACGACGGCGCGACGGCACCGACAGCGGGGAGATCTCCGGACGTGTGGACGGGGTTTCCCCCGAGGGTGACTTCAGCCATTCCGTCGTTCTACCAACACCGGAGCCGAATGGCCCACCCCAGCGGTCAACCGGCCGGCTGAGCAGACCGAAGTCGGACGTGGGGTCCGAACGTTGCCGCAGCGCCGCCGGCCGTGATCAGGCGGCGCGGAGGTTGCGGAGGTTGACGAGCACGACCAGGGCGATCGAGATCCCGACCGCCCACCACTGGTACCGCTGCAGCCACTCGAGGAACTCGACGAGCTGGGCCTCGAACGTGCGGGCGAGCCACCACATCAGCGCCAAGCGCCCTGCGATACCGACGGTCAGGAGAACGGCCAGGCGAACCGGCGGAGTGCGGTGCACGCCACTCAGCGCTGCCACGATGTTCGAGCCGGCGAAGAACGGGATCAGGAACCATTCGGCCTTCGAGAACCCGCGGTTGAACGAGTCGATGGCGTCTTGTCGTACCCCGAGGTACTTGCGGAACCAGCCGATCGCGTCGTCGTGGTACGCCCGGCCGATCATGTGACACACCAGGAACGCCGCGCCGATGCGGACGAAGCCGATCACCACGTACACCGGAACCGAGACGCCGGCGGCCAGGGTGAGCGCGAGATAGCGGTTGCGGGACGACAACAGCAGCAGGCCCTCGGGGTTCGTCTCGACCCATCGTGCCCACACGCCGCTCGCCACGTTGGTGGCGATCACCAGGAGCACGAAGGCGACCAGCGTCAGCGGTGCCCAGGCCGGGCGCACGTGCGGCGCCTCGGCCGCCTCGATCGCAGCACTCTCGGTCACAGGAGTCCAACGGTAGCGGTTCGGGTGGTTCGGCGTACGGCGAGGTGCGATACGTTCACCGTCCATGCAAGGGCTGATGCAAGACGTTCCACTCGCGATTCCGCACATCTTCGAGCGAGCGGAGAAGTACCACCCGCACAAGGGCATCGTCACCGCCACCGGTTCGGGGCTCGAACGCATGAGCTACGGCGAGTGGGCTGCTCGCACCCGCAAACTCGGCGGCGTGCTCGACAACCTCGGCATCTCGGCCGACGGCCGGGTGGGCACCTTCGCCTGGAACACCGCTCGCCACCTCGAGCTGTACTTCGCGGCACCATGCACCGGTCGTGTCCTGCACACGCTCAACATCCGCCTGTTCCCCGAACAGCTCACCTACATCGTCAACCACGCCGACGACGAGGTGATCTTCGTCGACCGGTCGCTGCTCGGTCTGCTCGCCCCGCTCCTGCCGACGTTCGAGCGGCTGAAGCACCTCGTGATGATGGACGACGGAAAGGGCGACATCCCCACCGACCTCAACGGCCACGAACTGCTCGACTACGAAGAGCTGCTCGCAGCCGCCGACCCGGTCGAGTTCCGCGTCGACGACGAACACCGCGCGGCCAGCATGTGCTACACGAGCGGCACCACCGGCAATCCCAAGGGTGTCGTGTACACGCACCGCTCGACGTTCCTGCACACGATGGGGGCGATGACGGCCGACAACCTGGGCGCCCGGGAGAGCGACGTGATCCTGCCCGTCGTACCGATGTTCCATGCCAACGCCTGGGGCCTCGCCCACGCCGCCGTCGCCACCGGTGCCGATCTGGTGATGCCGGGCCCGGACCTGTCCGGCCCGGCGATCGCCAAGTTGATCGTCGACGAGAAGGTGACCGTCGCTGCCGGCGTCCCGACGATCTGGATGGCGGTGCTCCCGGAGCTGAAGGGCAAGGACACCTCGTCGTTGCGCAGCATCCCGTGCGGAGGCTCTGCGGTCCCGAAGGCGCTGTCGGAGGCCTACCGGGAGCAGACCGGTCTGCCGATCCTGCAGGCCTGGGGGATGACCGAGACCAGCCCGATCGCGGCGGTGTGCCGCCTCGACGCCGATCAGGAACTCCTGCCGCCCGAGGAGCAGGCCGAACTGCGTACACAGGTGGGTCGGATCGTGTTCGGCGCCGAATGCCGCGTCGTCGAGCCGGGAACCACCACGCCGGTGCCGTGGGACGGTGAGAGCAGCGGTGAACTGCAGTGCCGCGGCAACTGGATCGCGGCCGACTACTACGACGATCCTCGTTCCGGGGAGAGCTTCACCGACGACGGATGGCTCAAGACCGGCGACGTCGCAACGGTGAACGAGCGCGGCTTCGTCCGTCTCGTCGATCGCACGAAGGACCTCATCAAGTCGGGTGGTGAGTGGATCAGTTCGGTCGAACTCGAGAACGAGTTGATGGCCCACCCGAAGATCGCCGAGGCCGCCGTGATCGGCGTCGCCCACGAGCGCTGGGGTGAAGCACCGCTCGCGTGCGTCGTGGTCGCTCCGGGTGAGGAGCTCACCGAGGACGAGGTGCTGTCGTTCCTCGAGGGCAAGATCGCCAAGTGGCAGATGCCCAAGGGCGTCGTGTGGATCGACGAGGTTCCCAAGACCAGCGTCGGCAAGTTCTCCAAGAAGACCCTGCGCGACGAGTACTCCACCACCCTGATGGGCGGTTGACGAGACAGTCTCCGGTGAGCGCGTGGTGGCGGCGCGTCGCCGGCACGATCCGCGAGCTCGTCGAGGAAGTGATCGACGACGGGGCGCTGGACGCGGCGGCCAGCGTGGCGTTCTGGTTGCTGCTCAGCCTGCCGGCCACGCTGCTCGCCGGACTGGCGTCGCTCTCGCTGCTCGACGACGACCTCGTGGCGGAGCTTCGTGACGTCACGAACGAGTTCGTCGATCGGGTCTTCACCGGTGAAGCCGACGAACTGCGAGACACCGTCGATGCGCTGTTCGACCAGAACTACGCCGGGCTGTTCTCGGTGTCGATCGTGATCGCGTTCGTCACGATGTCGCGTGGGTTCGCCGGGCTGATCCGTGCGCTCGACGTCGTCTACGACGTCGAGGAATCGCGCGGGTTCCTGCGCGTGCGGCTGGCTGCACTCGGGTTGGGTGTCGGCACCCTGGCGACGGTTGCCGTGTCGACCTCCCTGTGGTCGATTTCGGAGTCGGCGGGGGTGCCGCCGCTCGTGCGCGTTGCTGCTGCGCTCGCGATCCTGATCGTCTGGGCGGCGACGCTGTTCCACATCGCACCCAACCATCACACGCCGTGGCGCTACGACCTGCCCGGAGCGCTGTTGGCCGCCGTCGGGTGGCTGGTGCTGTCGGTCGGCTACGGGTGGTACATCGAACTCGCCGGCGGCGGGAACCAGGCGGTCGGGCTGGTGGGGGCGCTGCTGCTCGGTATGACGTGGGTGTGGTTGGTCTGCCTCGTGCTGCTCATCGGCGGCGAACTCAACGAGATCCTGGCCGATCGGGCCGGCGTGATCAGCGAGAACACCTCGACGCTGGCCCGGTTCCGCGAGCGTCGCGCCGGACGCTAGAGCCGCCCCGCGTCGATGACGCGCTGCAGGAAGGCCTGCGTGCGCGGCTCGGCAGGCGTCTCGAAGATCTGACTCGGGGGACCCTCCTCCAGGATCCGGCCCTGGTGGAGGAAGCAGACCCGATCGCTGATCTCGCGGGCGAATGCCATCTCGTGGGTGGCGAACAGCATCGTCATGCCCTCGGCCTTCAGCCCGCGCACGACGTCGAGCACCTCACCCACGAGTTCGGGGTCGAGTGCCGAGGTGATCTCGTCGAGCAGCATCACCTCGGGGTTCATCGCCAGCGATCGGGCGATCGCCACGCGCTGCTGTTGGCCGCCGGACAGCTGGTCGGGATAGGCGTCGGCGCGCGCTTCGAGCCCGAGTCTCGTCAGCATCTCCACGGCGTTGGCGCGTGCTTCTCGCTTCGGCACTCGCAGCACCTTGCGCGGGCCGACGGCGACGTTGTCGGTGACGGTCATGTGCGGGAACAGGTTGAAGCTCTGGAACACCATGCCGATCCGGCGCCGGATCGGGTCGGGGTCGAGGCCGGGCTCGGCGATGTCGACTCCGTCGAACAGCACCTCGCCGTCGTCGACCGGCTCGAGCATGTTGATGCACCGCAGGAGCGTCGACTTGCCCGAACCCGACGCTCCGATCAGGGTGATCACGTCGCCCTGATCGACGTCGAGGTCGATGCCGTCGAGGACGACGGTTTCGTCGAATGCCTTGTACACCCCGCGCAGCTTCAGCTTGAGCACCGGTGCGTGCGCTGACGACACGGTGGGGGAGGGCGTGGGCTCGGAGGTCATGCGATCGTCGTTGCCCCGGTGCGTCGCCGTTGCCGGGCGAGCGCGTAGTCGGCCAGGCGCGTGCAGGGAATGGTGAGGGCGAGGAAGATCACCGATGCGGCCACGTACGGCGTGAAGTTGGCGTAGGTCGCCTTGTCGATGCCGGCTTGGCGGAGGATCTCGACCGGGCCGATCAGGCTGACGAGTGCCACGTCCTTCTGGAGGCTGACGAACGTGTTCATCAGGGGCGGCACGATCCGTCGGAATGCCTGGGGCAGGATCACGGTCGACATCGTCTGGCGGCTCGACATGCCCAGCGATCGGGCCGCTGCGCGCTGGCTCTCGTGGACGCTGTCGATGCCGGCCCGGATGATCTCGGCGGTGTAGGCCGAGTACGACAGCACGAGCGTGACCGTTCCCCAGATCAGGGGATTGGCCCACTCGCGTGAGAGCCCGAGCGCCGGCACGCCGAAACCGATCAGGAACACCAGCAGGATCACGGGGATCCCGCGGAGGACGTCGATGTACACGATCGCGAATGCGCGCAGCGGGAACAGGGCGGGGCTCCGGGTGTTGCGAGCGAGCGCGAGCAGCAGCGAGGCGACGAGGATCAGCGGCGTCGACCACAGCAGGATCTGCACGTCGAGCCAGAAGGCGCGGAGCAGACCCGGGAAGCTCTCGCGGAAGACGTCGCCGTCGAAGAACGCCTGGCGCACCCGATCCCATCCGGGCGACATCGGGATCAGGATGATCAGCGCGCCGACGACGACGATCGTGCTGATCGTGGCGATGACGTTCGACCGCCGGCGTCGAGCCCGTTCGTAGAGCTCGCGCCGGGTCGGTCGATCGTTCATGGAGTGTGTGTGGGGACGGCGTTCGTCACTCGACGGTGATCACCGGCGCACCGGTGAAATCGGCCAGCCACTCCTGGGTGATCGCGTCGAGTTCGCCGTTGTCGGTGATCGTGGTGATCGCCGCATCGACGCACGCGGTCAGCGGGCTGTCCTTCTCCAGCACGAAACCGAACTGGTCGGTCGTTCCGCCCGCATCGGCGGGGAACTGGCCGACGACGCTGCTGCCCTCGATCTCGACGCCCGACACGTAGAGGGCGGTCGGGAGGTCGAACACGGCGGCGTCGATCTGGTTGGCTTCCAGCGCAGCCTTGGCGCCGACATTGTCGTCGTAGACGAACGGCTCCTGGTTGGGCTGGATCACGTCGGTGATGAACGCGAGGCTGGTCGTGCCGACCTGGGCGCCGAACTTGACGTCCTTCAGATCGGCGACCGTGGTCGCGCCTTCGGCGGGTGAGCCTTCGAGGGCGACGATCGCCTGGTTGCTCGTGAAGTACGGCAGCGAGAAGTCGATGTTCTCCTTGCGTTCCTCGGTGATCGAGTACTGCTGGAGGTTCATGTCGAAGTTCTTGGCGCCGGGCTGGATCGCCTCGTCGAACGTCGTGCGCACCCACACCACCGAGTCGGCGTCGTACCCCATCTCGGCGGCGACCGCGTAGGCCACCGCGGCTTCGAATCCCTCGCCGGTCTCCGGGGCATCGTCGATCACCCACGGGTAGAAGGCGGGCTCGCCGGTTGCGATGGTCAGGACGCCATCATCGATCGTGTTGCTGCACGCATCGCCCGCGGCGGTCGCCGCGGTGGTCTCGGTCGTGCCGCTCGCGGCCGCTTCGGTGGTGTCGGTCTCGGATCCGCTCGACGAGTCGTCGTCGCTGCCGCACGCGGCAAGGACGAGGGCGCCGATCGCAATGGCCGGCACGAGCCGGCGCATGACGGGGGAGGGTCGCATGGATGTCTCCTTGTGGTAGTTGTTCACGCTGCCAGGAAGCTAGTCGCCCGAGCGCCGGCTCCACACCGGACGGGCCGCCCGCGAGAGTACGTCGAACGACTGAGCATCGGGGAGTCACCGGGCCTACGTTCGGCCCATGGCACGTCGAGCGTCGACGGACGGGGCGCGGATCGTTCTCGTCGTCGCGGTCGGGCTTGCGCTCGTCGCGGCGGTCTGGTTGCGGCGGGACATGGTTGCGTCCGCCATCGACGAGCTCCGTTCGATGTCGGCAGCGGTGGTGGTGCTCCTGGTCGCGCTCGGTGTGCTCGAGCGGGTCACCCGTGCCGATGTGATGCGTCGGCTGATGCACCCGGTCGGCTTCGGGAGAGCGCTCACGATCCACGACGTCGGCACCTCGGCATCCAAGGGCATCCCGCTCGGTGGGCCCCTCGCCACCGGGCTGCGGTACTCGATCGCACGCGACGCCTCGATCCCGGCGCCGACGTTCTGGTCTGCACTCGTTGCCTACGGCGTCGCCACCACGTTCGTCACCTGGTTGTTCCCGCTCGGAGTGATCGTGGTCGACCTCACTCGGCGGCCGGCGACGACGACCGATCTGGTCATGCTCGCCGTGTGTGTCGTCGTGGTCGTCGGGTCGCTCGCGTTCTGGGCGGTGGTGCTCGGCTCCGACCGGGTGACCTCGTGGATCGTCGGGCGGCTCCGCTGGGCGTCGGCGGTCGCGGCGCGGCGCCTACCCGCCCTCGGCCGACACGACCTCGTCGAGGGGTTCCTCGCGACGCGAGCGTCGCTCCGCGAGGTCGCACGTCGCCCGGTCGGGCTGCTCCTGCGCACGGCGCTCGCCCAGGCGGTCGGTGCGGTGATCCTGCTGGTGGCGCTGCGCGGCCTCGGCGTCGGAGCCGAACTCGGATCGATCGAGTTCGCCAGGGTGTTCTTCGTGGTCACCCTGCTGAGCTCCTTCGTCCCGGTGCCCGGAGGTGTCGGTGTGGTCGAGGCGGGCCTGACCGGTGCGCTCGTCGCCGCCGGGGTCGATGCCCCGACGGCGTTGGCCGGGGTGTTGGTGTACCGGCTCCTGACCTATGTGGCGCCGATCGTGGTCGGTGCGATCCTCTACGTGGTCTGGCGGCTCGACGTCCGCCGTCGCCGCCCCGTCGCTCCGGCATCCACCGCCGCGGTCGTCTCGTTGCCCTAGCGTCCGGTCGTCCACGGGTTCGGCCCGCTTCCCGAAAGGTCATCGATGTCGTCCACCCCGCCACCGCCGCCACCACCATCGGGTCCACCACCGCCACCGGTCGGGCCGCCGCCCCCACCGGGAGGCGCGCCGCCACCGCCCCCGGGCGGCTATCCGCCGGGCGGGTATCAGCCGGGTGGCTACCCACCGGGCGGCTCCGGTCCCGGTGGTTACGGCGCGGCGTGGCAACCGAGCGGACCGAAACCACCGAGCTACCTCGTGTGGGCGATCCTGACGACGCTGTTCTGCTGCCTGCCGTTCGGCATCGTCAGCATCGTCTACGCCGCCCGCGTCGACTCCAAGTACAACGCCGGTGACCTGGCCGGTTCGCTCGAAGCGTCGAACAACGCCAAGAAGTGGGCGATCGTGTCCGCCCTGGTGACCGTCGTACTCCTGGTGCTGTGGATCCTGCTGGCCGTGGCGGCGGGCACTTCGTCGAGTTGAACGTGTTCTCGGATCGTCTCGCCCCTGCTGCGGCCGGCGCTGCCGGCGTGGCCTGGGTCGCCGTCGCAGGTGCCACCTATCGACCACAGGGCGCGGGCCTGTCGATCGGATGCCCGGTCGCCCACTTCACCGGGCTCGACTGTCCCGGATGCGGTTCGACCCGGTCGCTCGGTGCGCTCGCCCACCTCGACCCGGCGGCGGCCTTCGACCACAACGCACTGGTTCCGGTCGCGCTGCTCTTCGTCGTGGTCTCCTGGGCACTGTGGACCTGGTCGCGCTGGTCCGCTCGCCCGACGCCGGTGCTCGTTCGGGGGCCGGCGGCGATCCTGGCGATCGGCGCCGTCCTCGTGACGTTCACGGTGCTCCGCAATCTGGACGCCGGCACGTGGCTGGCGTCGGGACTGTCGTCCGGTTGAGACCCGATCCGCGGTGTCGGCTGCGGAGAATCGGCCTGCGCGGTGAGTCGGGCGATCGAATAGGTTGCAGATCGTGATCCGCGATGTCCTGCAGCCCCAGCTCCCGATGCTCGACGAGGGGCGTCGGTGATGGCCCGGTTCGGCCGTGTGCTGACGGCGATGGTCAGCCCGTTCGATGCCGAGGGAGCACTCGACATCGACGCCGCGGTCGCCTTGGCCAAGTGGCTCGTCGAGCAGGGCAACGAGGGACTCGTGGTCGCTGGAACCACCGGAGAGTCGCCGACGCTGTCGATCGACGAGAAGCTGTCGTTGTTCGAGGCGGTCGTCAACGCGGTCACCGTGCCGGTCGTGGCCGGGACGACCGGTTCGAACACCCTGCACGACATCGGCCTCACCGAGGAGGCGGGCCATCTCGGAATCGCCGGGATCCTCGGCGTGTGCCCGTACTACAACCGTCCGTCCCAGGCGGGCATCGAGACGCACTTCCGTGCGATCGCGGCGTCGACCGACCTGCCGATCGTCCTGTACGACATCCCGATCCGCACCGGACGCAAGATCTCGAGTGGCACGATCGTGCGCCTCGCCACCGATGTGCCGAACATCGTTGCGCTGAAGGATGCAGCGAAGGATCCGGGCGCCACCGCCGCCGTCATCGCTGCGGCTCCGCCCGGCTTCGAGGTGTACTCCGGCGACGACTCGATGACCCTGCCACTGCTGGCGGTCGGTGCGGTCGGTGCCATCGGCGTCGCGACCCACTGGTGCGCCCCCGATCACGTGGCGATGTTCGATGCGTGGCAGCGCGAGGACACGGTGGCCGCACGTCGGATCAACGCCCGCCAGCTGGAGAGTTACGAGTTCGAGACCGGCGACGACGCTCCGAACCCGGTACCGTCGAAGGCAATGTTGAGAACGCTCGGTCATGACGTCGGGGAGTGCAGGTCCCCGATGGGTCCGACGCCCCATGGACTCGAACACGCCGCCCGCGGTGTGTACGAACGCCTGGTCGCTGCCCGTGGGTGAGCCACTGAGGCCCGGCGCCACCGATCCGTCGGTGCCCGTTCGCATCATCTTCCTGGGTGGGCTCGGTGAGATCGGGCGCAACTGCATGGCGATCGAGCAGGGCGCCGCCGACGATCCCGACCGAACCGTGATCCTCATCGACTGCGGGCTGATGTTCCCCGAAGCGAACATGCACGGGATCGATCTGATCCTGCCCGACTTCACCTACCTGCGAGAGAACGCCACGCGCATCCAGGCGCTCGTGCTCACCCACGGTCACGAGGACCACGTCGGAGCGATCCAGTACCTGCTGCGCGACCACGACGGCATCGGCGACCTCCGCGACGACCCGCTCCCGATCTACGGTGCGGCGCTCACGTTGGGCCTCGCCCGGAACCGCATCGAGGAAGCCGGGCTGCTGCCGAAGACCGACATGCGCAAGGTCGCCGACGGCGAGCGGATCGAGATCGGTTCGCTGGCGGTCGAGTTCATCCCGGTCACCCATTCGGTGCCGCACGCCCATGCGATCGCGGTGCACACCGCGCAGGGTGTGGTGTTGCACTCCGGCGACTACAAGATCGACCTGACGCCGGTCGATTCGCGCCGCACCGACCTGGCTCGCATCGGCCAGTTGGCGAAGGACCCCGGCATCCGGCTGCTGATGGCCGACTCCACCAACGCCGAAGAGGCGGGGTATTCGCCGAGCGAGACCAGCGTGGGCTCGGTGCTCACCGGGCTGTTCGCGTCGCACCGCGACCGGCGGATCGTCACGGCGAGCTTCGCGAGCCACCTGCACCGCATCCAGCAGATCGCGACCGCGGCAATCGCCGACGGTCGCAAGATCGCCACGCTCGGATTGAGCATGAAGAAGAACGTGCGGCTCGGGCGAGAGCTCAAGGTGCTCGACATCCCGGAGTCGGCGATCATCGACATCGAGGAGATCGACAAGTACGAGCCCGGCCAGATCTGCATCATCTCCACCGGGTCGCAGGGCGAACCGATGTCGGCGCTCGGGTTGATGGCTCGCGGCGAGAACAGGTGGCTGAAGCTCGGCGACCACGACACCGTCGTGCTGTCGAGCCATGCGATCCCGGGCAACGAGAGCAACGTCAACGCCGTGATCGACGGGCTGATCCGCATGGGAGCCGAGGTCGTTCACTCCGGCGTGCTCGACGTGCACGCCACCGGTCACGCCCAGGCCGACGAGATCAAGACCTATCTGTCGATCGTCAACCCCGAGTGGTTCGTCCCGATCCACGGCGAGTACCGCCACATGGTCGCCAACGCGAAGCTCGGGGAACTGATGGGCGTTCGGCGCGATCGGGTGATCCTGTGCGAGGACGGTGACGTCCTCGAGTTGACCGACGAGGAGCTCAAGCCGGTCGGTCGGGTCCCGTCCGGCTATCTCTACGTCGACGGCATCGTCGGTGACGTCGGCCAGGGCGTGTTGCGCGACCGTCAGAAGCTCGCCGAGGAGGGTGTGGTCGTCGTGGTCGTCACCGTCGACATCCAGACCGGCAAGGTGCTCGTCGGTCCGGAGATCATCACCCGTGGGTGGGTGTACGCCCCCGAGGCGGAGGATCTGCTCGACGAGGCGTGCGACGCCGTTGCCGATGCCGTCGAGGCATCACTCGGCAAGGGTCTCCGCGACGTCGAGGCGTTGGAACGCGACGTGCGTCGCGCGGCCGGGAAGTTCGTCAGCGAGCGCACCAAGCGCCGGCCGATGATCGTCCCCGTCGTCATGGAGGCCTGACACTTGCAGAGGTTCGGAACCCGGCGTCGGCTGGCCGCGATCGGCGTCGTCGCAGCGATCGTGTCGTTCAGCGGTTGCGGTGGCGACGACGGCGGGCAGACCGACACCGGTTTCGTCGCCGACATCTCGGCGGCGATCGACGCCGTCGAGGAGGCCCGCGGGCCGGGCCAGGAGTACTTCGAGGTCACCGCGGGTCCGCAGTTCACCAACGTGTTCGTGGCGGTCGAGGACGCAACAGCGGCGATCCCGTACGTCTATCGCAACGGTCGGCTCGAACCCCCTGCACCGATGCTGTCGGGTGCGTCCGGGTTCACCTTCACCGCCGACGCGGCCGACATCGACGACACGATCCTCGCGACGATTCTCGAGGAACTGCCCGAGGTGACGATCGAGGCCGTGAGCATCGAGGGAGGCGACGGCGACACCGTCCGCTACGTCGTCACCGCCAGCTCATCCGAGGGCGGGATCCTCGACATCACGGTCGGCCGCGACGGCTCCGTCCTCGGCGTCGACCCCGTCTGACCGTTCCCGTGAACTCGTGCGGTGATTACTCCGCGACGGGTTCACGAGAAGGTGGGGGCCGGGGGGATGGGCAGGGTCGCCGTTCGGTGTGACACCCGGTTGGTACCGTGTGCAACGTCATGTCCACCTGGGGTCCGTCCAAGAAGCGTTCGGCGTCGAAGCAGACGCGGGCGTCCTCATCCAAGTCCACACCCGTGCCAAGAGCACGTCGAAGTCGCCGCCGCGTTCGTCGGGCACCACGGCCGGGAAGTCGGGGAGGACGAAGGCATCCGGCAGCGTGCGCGACGCGACACCGCCCGGTGGTGAGGCGGCTGCGCCGCAGTCCGGTCTGAGCCAGGCGATGGGTGGACGCGAGCACGAGTTCATCGGGCTCGGGCTCATCGGTGCTGCGATCGTGCTCGGATTGGCCGTCTATCTCGATCTCGCCGGCCCCTTGGGGCGAGGGGTCGAGACGCTCGCCGGCTGGTTGATCGGTCTCGGTCGGTACGTGTTCCCGCTCGTGCTCGTCGCCGTCGGGGTGTCGTTCGTCCGTCGTGGGCGCTCGTCGAATCCGTTGCAGCTCGCGATCGGCTGGTCGATCGTGTCGTTGTCGGCGCTCGGCCTGCTCCAGGTGTTCCTCGGCCCTGACTCCGTGTCCGACGGCGCCGACGAGCTCGTCGACGCGGGCGGGTACGTCGGTGCGCTCGTCGGCTCGCCGCTCGAAGCCCTGCTCGCAACCGCTGGAGCGGCCGTGCTGCTCACCCTCACCCTCGTGGGCGGGGCCCTGCTCGTCACGCGGACCTCGATCCGTACGTTCGCGCAGAACACCGGTGGTTTCCTCGCCGCCATCGGAGGTCCGCTCCACCGGGCCGCACGGTCGGGCATCAGCAACATCTCCACGCTCAGCAGCGATCGCGAGGGGTCCGAGGGCGGATCGGCGCCTGAACTCACGGACATCGCCGGCGAGGCGGGGAGCGTGTCGGGTGCGGCGCTGTACGACTTCGCCGCCGAGGGCGACGACCTCGGCGACGATGCACCCGCGCCGAAGCGGCGTACCTCCAAGCCGAAGCTGTCGACCGGGAGCGCACCGCGCGGCGTGGTCAGTCCCGACGGGACGGCGGTGGGCGAGTGGATCCTGCCGCCGATGACCTTCCTCGACCGTCCCGGCGAGCAGAAGATCGACCGCAAGGCCGTCGAGGCGCGCGGCCGGATGCTGCAGGAGTCGCTGGCCTCGCACGGCGTCGACACCACGTTGCTCGGCATGACCGTCGGACCCACGGTCACCCGCTACGAACTCGAGCTCGGCCCCGGCGTCAAGGTCGCCCGTGTCACGAGCCTGCAGAAGGACATCGCCTATGCGATGGCCGCGGTCGACGTGCGCATCCTCGCTCCGATTCCCGGTCGCTCGGCGATCGGTGTCGAGGTGCCGAACCACCATCGCCAGCTCGTCGCACTCGGCGACCTGCTCACGTCCCCCGAGGCCGCCAAGGCGACCAACCCGCTGGAGGTCGCCGTCGGCAAGGACATCGCCGGCAAGGCGGTGTTCCTCGACCTCGCCACCACGCCGCACATGCTGATCGCCGGCGCCACCGGCGCCGGCAAGTCGAGCGGCATCAACTGCATCATCACCTCGCTGCTGATGCGCACCACCCCCGACGAGGTGCGGCTGATCCTGATCGATCCCAAGCAGGTCGAGATGGGGCAGTACGCCCGCCTGCCGCACCTGCTCACCCAACCGGTCACCAACCCGAAGAAGGCCGCGAACGCGCTCGGGTGGGCGGTCAAGGAGATGGAACGTCGCTACGACGTGCTCTCGGAGCTCGGCTACCGCGACATCACCGGCTACAACACGGCATTCGCGAAGGGCCAGGTCCAGCCGCCGCTCGGCTCGGAGATCGAGTACGAGCACATGCCGTACATCGTCGTGGTGGTCGACGAGTTGAACGACCTGATGATGGTGGCGGCGCGTGACGTCGAGGAATCGATCA
Organism: Ilumatobacteraceae bacterium; assembly: GCA_963698565.1. Lineage (GTDB taxonomy): Bacteria > Actinomycetota > Acidimicrobiia > Acidimicrobiales > Ilumatobacteraceae > Sva-07. Next base: position 30,253 of record CAVORH010000039.1, on the reverse strand, counting down.
CGCGCATCGCCCAGAAGGCCCGAGCGGTCGGCATCCACCTGATCGTCGCCACCCAACGCCCGTCGGTCAACGTGATCACCGGTGTGATCAAGGCGAACATCCCGGCGCGGATGGCGTTCGCCGTCTCGAGCCTCACCGATTCACGGGTGATCCTCGACCAGCCCGGAGCGGAGAAGCTCGTCGGCAAGGGCGACATGCTGTTGCTGCCCGGCAATTCGTCGGTCGCCAACCGCATCCAGGGGTCGTTCGTCAGCGAGGAGGAGGTGCGCCAGGTCGTCGCGCACTGGCGGACGCAGTCGCCCGAGCCGATCTACTCCGACGACGTCGAGTCCGGTGGCGACGGCGGCGACGGTTCCGGTGGCGGTGCTGGTGGGTCGGTCGGGCAGTCGTCGCTCGTCCCGCCTCGTGGTGGGGCCGGCGGTTCGTCCGGTGCCGGGACGATGGCGTCGTTCGACGATCTCGACGTCACCTCCGATGCGAACGCGTTCTCCGCCGGCGACGACGACGAGGACACCGCGATGATGCGCCAGGCGATGGAGCTCGTCGTGCGCAGCCAGCTCGGATCCACCTCGATGTTGCAGCGCAAGCTCAAGGTCGGCTTCGCCCGGGCGGGCCGGATCATGGACCTGCTCGAGCAGCGCGGCGTGGTGGGCCCGAGCGAGGGGTCCAAGGCTCGATCGGTGCTGATGACCGTCGAGGAGTTCGAACTCCTCCAGCAGAGCGGCCAGGTCTGACGCGTCCGGTCCGTGGTGACATCATGTCGCCATGGCCACACCCGCAGTACGTGAGTTCGCCCCCAGACTGACCGAGGTCGCCAGCGGCCTGCGCTTCCCCGAAGGGCCGATCGCACTGCCCGACGGCTCGGTGGTGCTCGTCGAGATGTTCGGGCCACGGCTCACGAAGGTCCACCCCGACGGCACGACCGAAACGATCGCCGAGATCCCCGGCGGGCCGAACGGTGCAGCGGTCGGCCCCGATGGGGCGTACTACGTGTGCAACAACGGCGGTTCGTTCACGCCGGTCGACCTCGGCGGCATGCTGATCCCTGGTGGATTCGACCGCGACGGTTACATCGGTGGCCGGATCCAACGGGTCGACCCTCACGACGGCACGGTCACCGACCTGTACACCGAATGCGACGGGCGACCCCTCCGCGGCCCGAACGACCTGGTGATGGACGGCCACGGCGGCTTCTGGTTCACCGACCACGGCATCCGCGACACGCGGACGCGCACGGCCGACCTGACCGGGATCTACTACGCCCGCGCCGACGGCAGCGGCATCGAGGAAGTGGTGTTCCCGACCGACTCGCCGAACGGCATCGGTCTGTCACCGGACACCGACACGCTCTACTGGGCCGAGACCCACAACGGGCGAGTGCATCGACGCACGATCAGCGCGCCGGGCGAGGTGCTCCCACCGGCACCCCTCGATCTGTCCGCGGTGCTCTACGGCCTCCCCGGATACCAGTTGCTCGACTCGTTGGCGGTCGACGGGGAGGGTTGGGTGTGCGTTGCGACGCTGGTCAACGGTGGCATCACCGCGATCTCGCCCGACGGCAGCGAGGTCGAGTTCTACGAGACCGCCGACCCGATCACCACCAACATCTGCTTCGGGGGCGACGATCTCCGCACCGCATACGTCACCTGCTCGAGCAGCGGTCGGCTCGTGTCGTTCCCGTGGCCCCGCCCCGGGCTGCGTCTTGCCCACCAGTGATGCAGACGCACTCCGCAGCGGTCCCGGTGATCGATCTCCGCGGATTCCGCAACGGTGACGCGGAGGCACGCCAGGCGCTCGGCGAGCGGATCGATCGAGCGTGCCGTGAGGTCGGCTTCTTCACCGTCGTCGGCCACGGCGTGGACGACGCGACGATCGACGCGGTCCGATCCTCGGCGCGAGCGTTCTTCGACGGACCCCTCGAGGGCCGGCTCGAGGTGGCGATGCCCGAGCCCGGCTACCCGTACGGCTACAACCCGCTGCAGGCGGAGGCGCTCAACCGTTCGATCGGCGGCGTCGCGCTCGCCGACCTCAAGGAGACGTTCAACGTCGGCCCGATCGGTCCACCGCCGCGTCCGCTCGATGAGATGGTCGACCCCGACGAGCGCGCGGTGTACGCACGCAACCTGTGGCCGGAAGCGGTGCCGTCGTTGCGGCCCGCCGTCGAGGCGTACTACCGGTCGATGGCAGACCTCGCAGCGACCCTGATGGAGGCCTTCGCCGTGGCGCTGGGTCTCGACGCCGGAATCTTCGACGGTCTGATCGATGCACACGGTTCGGCGCTTCGGCTCGCCCACTATCCGGCGCTCGACGAGCCGCCTGCGCCCGGGCAGTTCCGGGCGGGCGCCCACACCGACTACGGGACCCTCACGATCCTGTGGACCGACGGCGAACCAGGGTTGCAGGTGCAGGCGGTCGACGGGACCTGGATCGACGTCGAACCGGTCGACGGCGGGTTGATCGTCAACCTCGGCGATCTCATGCAGCGATGGACGAATGATCGGTGGCGCTCGACGATGCACCGCGTCGTTGCGACGGCCGATGCCGGCAGTCGACTCTCGATTCCGTTCTTCCACAACGCGAACTGGGACGCGATGGTGGAGTGCATCGTGGCGGACGGCGAGGCGCCGAAGTATCCGCCGATCACGGCCGGTCGTCACCTGATGGAGAAGTTCCGCTCGACCGTCATGTGACCGCGTGTCGATGAGCGAAGCGACCGTATACGGGGGTTTGGCTCATCGGTGTGGGCGCGCCGGCGTGTGCGATGAGCGAAAGGACCGTATACGGCGGTTTGGCTCATCGCTTCGGACGGGGGCGGGATCGGCCTGGGTGGGAGGCCCCTCGGGTAGCGTGGTGAGCCGTGTCCCAGCGGTTCTACATCGAGACGCTCGGCTGTCCGAAGAACGACGTCGACTCCGACAAACTGGTCGGCGCGTTGCTCGCGGACGGCATGGAAGCGACCGACGACGCCGCGCTCGCCGACCTCGTGGTGGTGAACACGTGCGCGTTCATCGACGAGGCCCGTCGCGAGTCGATCGACACGATCCTCGCACTCGACGAACAGCGTCGCGACGGCTCGCGCCTGGTGGTCACCGGTTGCATGGCCGAGCGCTACGGCGAGGAACTGGCGGCGGAGCTTCCCGAGGTCGACCAGGTCGCCGGGTTCGGCCAGGCGTTCAACGTCACGCCCGAAGTGCGCGACGGCACCGAGGTCCCGACCGGACCCCAGCGCAAGCTGATCCCGGTGTCGTCCACCCCGCTGCCGGAGTTCGATCTGCTCAACCTGCCCCGCCCCAGGTCGGCGGTGCCCTGGGCCTACGTGAAGATCGCCGAGGGATGCGATCGCTCCTGCGGGTTCTGCGCGATCCCGAGTTTCCGCGGACCGCAGCGCAGCCGCGACGTGGCCTCGATCCTCACCGAGGTCGAACAGCTCGAGGCGCGTGAGATCGTGCTGGTTGCGCAGGACCTCGCCTCGTACGGCAAGGACCGCCCCGACGAACTCGGCGCAGGATCGATCGTGCCGCTGGTGAATGCCGTTGCCAGCGCCGTTGATCGCGTGCGGCTCCTGTACCTGTACCCGAGCGATCTCACCGACGGGCTGATCGACGCGATCTGCGACTCGGGGGTGCCGTACTTCGACCTCTCGTTGCAGCACGTCAGCAAGCCGCTGCTGCGCCGCATGCGCCGCTGGGGTGACGGCCAGCGGTTCCTCGACCGCATCGCCGACATCCGCGGGCGCGAGCCGGAGGCGGCCTTCCGGAGCAACTTCATCGTCGGCTACCCGGGCGAGACCGAGGACGACCACGACCAGCTCCTCCACTTCGTCGAGGAGGCCCAGCTCGACTGGTGCGGGTTCTTCTCCTACAGCCGCGAGGACGGCACCTACGCCGCCGATCTCGACGGCGCGGTCGATCCCGGCCTGATGGGGGAGCGGCTCGCCGAGCTGCGCGAGCTGCAGGACGACATCACCGCCACCCGCCGCGATGCGCTGATCGGCCGGACCCTCAGTGTGCTCGTCGACACGCCCGGGGTCGGAAGGAGCCATCGTGAGGCGCCCGAGATCGACGGGGTCATCCATCTCGACGAAGGTCTGACGCCCGGAACGATCGTCGACGTCGACATCGTCGATGCGCTCGGTCCCGATCTCGTGGCCGCGGGTGTGAGCGTCGAGGCGCTGGAGGCGATCTGATGGTCGAGCCCGACAAGCTCGCCACCTGGGCGAACGCGATCACCGTCGGGCGACTGCTGCTGTCACCCCTGATGTTCTGGGTGATCCCGAACGACGAGCTCGGATCGTGGATCGCCTTCTCGATGTGGATCGTGTTCAGTTCCACCGATTTCCTCGACGGCTATCTGGCGCGGCGCCAGGGCACCACCTCGGCCGGTGCGTTCCTCGACCCGCTCGCCGACAAGGTCCTGATCCTCGGCGCGATGTTCACCCTGGTGAGCACCGGCGTTTTCTGGGTGGTTCCGGTGGTGATCATCACGGCTCGTGAGGTGATCATCAGCGTGTATCGCGTCCTGGTCGGCGGCAAGGGCATCAGCGTCCCGGCGATCAGGCTGGCGAAGTACAAGACCGTGAGCCAGCAGCTGGCGGTGGCGTTCGCGCTGCTCCCGCTGACGGCGGTCGATGCCACCTGGCTGTGGAACGGCTGCCTGTGGCTCGCGGTGGTGCTGGCGCTGGTGAGCGGAGCCCAGTACCTGCTCCGGGCTCGGCGACTCGAAGCGGTCACCCCATCGACCGCCTCCGATCCGGTCGGACGAGCGGCAACCGCCGAATGAGCCTGCGCTGCGACGTTCTCGCGGTCGGCACCGAGTTGCTGCTCGGCCAGATCATCGATTCCAACTCCGCCTGGATCGGCGGGGAGCTGGCAGCCAACGGCATCGACTCGCTCGTCCAGGTGAAGGTCGGCGACAACGTCGGACGGATCGAGACCCAACTGCGGCGCCTGCTCGAGTCGGCCGATGCGGTGATCATGTGCGGTGGCCTCGGGCCCACCCACGACGACCTCACGCGTGACGCGATCGCTGCGGTGATGGGTGTCGACCTCGTCACCGACGACGGCATCGCCGAGGTGATCCGCGAGATGTTCGCCGCCCGCGGCCGGCGGATGGCGGAGAACAACCTCCGTCAGGCCCAGGTGCCGGTCGGCGCGACGATCATCCCGCAGACCCGCGGCACCGCTCCGGGGCTGATCTGCCCCGTCACGGTGAACGGCGTCGACAAGGTCGTGTACGCCGTTCCTGGTGTGCCGCACGAGATGTACGACATGGTGCATCGTGCGATCCTGCCCGACCTGCGCCGCCGCAGCGGCGACGACTCGGTGATCGCCAGCCGGGTGCTGCGCACCTGGGGCGAGAGCGAGAGCGGGCTCAACGAGCGCCTCGACCACGTGATCGAACAGCTGGAGGGCCCGGACACACCCACGCTCGCGTTCCTCGCGAGCGGCTGGGAGGGGCTCAAGGTCCGCCTGACCCACAAGGCACCGACGCTGGACGAGTGCACAGCCCAGCTCGATCGCTGGGAGCAGGTCGTTCGTGCCGAGCTCGGCGACCTCGTGTTCGGCACCGACGACGACACGATGGAGTCGGTGGTGCTCGACCTCTGCCGACGACGCGGGCTGACGCTCGCCACCGCCGAGTCGGTCACCGGTGGGCTCGTCGGTGCCCGCCTGACGGCGATCCCGGGGGCGAGCGACGTGTTCCGTGGGGCGATCGTCAGCTACGCCACCGAGGTGAAACAGACCCTGCTCGGCGTGGCGGAGGGGCCGGTGGTCAGCGAGGCAGCGGCGCGCCAGATGGCCCATGGCGTGCGCGAGCAACTCGGTGCCGACATCGGGCTGTCGCTCACCGGTGTCGCCGGTCCCGACGAGCAGGACGGCCAACCGGTCGGCACGCTGTACATGGGCATGGTCGGCCCCGGCTTCGACGAGGTGCGCCACGCCCGCCTCCCCGGTCAGCGTGAACAGATGCGCCAGTTCTCGGTGATCACCGCCCTCGGCCTCCTGCGCACCGAACTGGCCACCCGCTAGCTGCACGCGAGAGCACCCTCGCCTCACTCGGTCGAACCCGATTGGCCGAGGGATCGAGGCGGGAAGCTCCTGAAGTCGTCAGCGAAGAGAACGTTGGCCGTCTGACCGTTCTTCGGGGGAGCGAGGCGCAAGGAAACGGACGCTGCAAAGTCTCCAGGGTCGAGGTAGTAGCACTGACGCGTTTCAGGAGAGTAGATCGCAAGGACGTCGAGCTCATCTCGCTCCATCGGCTTGGCGTGGACGCCGTGCCTGTCGGACCAGACGCTCCGAAAGTGGACTGGCAGAACGCCGCGACTCGTCGCGCGGTACTTCACCTGAATTCGGAAGAAGGTCGCGTCGAGGTCGGGGCCGACCGTTCCCGGGAGCACCCCAACCGATGCTCGGACGAGATCGAGAGGCGGTAGTTTCGTCGGGAGGCCCCTGTAGCTCAGCTGGACAGAGCAAGTCCCTTCTAATGACAAGGTCGCAGGTTCGAATCCTGCCGGGGGCGCTGTAGCCTGGAACGGCGCTGCGTGCACCCGCGGCCCCCACCCCCGACCAGGCGAGGTTCTGCGTGAAGTTCAAGAAGGGCGAAACCGTCATCTATCCCCAGCACGGCGCATGTGTCGTCATGGGGACCAAGAAGATGGAGTTCTTCGGCGAGAAGCAGGACTACCTGATCCTGAAGACCGTCATCAACGAGATGACGCTGAAGGTGCCGATCTCGAGCACCGAGGAGGTCGGCGTGCGGCCACCCGTGTCGGCCGACGAACTCGAAGACCTCGTGGCAGTGCTGGCGAAGCCGGACCCTCGCGTGCCGTCCAACTGGAGCCGTCGTTTCAAGAACCACCAGGAGAAGCTCAAGAGCGGCGACGTCTACCAGGTCGCCGAAGTCGTCCGGAACCTCGCTGCTCGCAACCGCGACGCCTCGCTGTCGGCGGCCGAGCGCACGATGTACGAGCGTGCCCGCGTCAACCTGATCTCGGAGATCTCGCCGGCGCTGAAGGTGTCGGCCGAGGAGGCCGAGGCGTACCTCGACGATGCGCTTGCCAAGGGCGTCCTCAAGGCTCCGCCCGCCGAGGCCAAGAAGAAGAAGTGACCGTGACGCCAGGGGTCAGACCCCCGGCGTCACGCTCGGCAGCGTGAATCGGACGGTCACCGGAAGGTGATCGGAGATCGCCGCCCACTCCGGCCCACCTGCGGGCACCGTCACCGATACGTCGGTGGCGTTCCTCGGAAGCAGGACGTGGTCGAGCAACTGGCTCGGTGATTCCGACGGATTCGTGTCGGCTGGTCGCTCGTGCTCGACGCCGGGCAGCGCCTCGATGATCGACGGATCGTCGGCATCGTTGAAGTCGCCGGCGACGATCGGCGGCGGATCGTCACCGATCTCCTCGACGATCCCCGCGACGCGCCGCGCCTCGGAGCGCCGGGAGTCGGCGTCCTGGTGCGGCGAGAGGTGCAGGTTGTAGATCATCACCATGCTGCGGTCGGCGCGACCGATGAGCGCCCACTGGGCGATGCGCCGCCGCCAGCTGCGCATCGGTTGGTCCGCGGAGATCTCCGTGTGCCCCACGGCGTCGAGCAGGTGTGGTGTCAGCATCGCCATCCCTTCCGATCGCCACCACATCGCTCGCGTGTACGGAGCGTGTTTGAACGCCCAGGAGTACCGCATCGTCAACGCCCTGGCGAGGGCATCCGCCTGATGCTTGCGGACCTCCTGGAGCACCACGATGTCGGGAGCCTGCGCACGGATCGATCGAGCGACGGCCTCGATGTCGGGCCCTGCCGAGCCGTGCAGGTTCCAAGTGAGCACGCTCCAGGGAACAGACGACGGTGGCGACGACACGTCGGCAGTGTCGCGCGCTGCTCGCCCACCGCCCGAAATCTGCCCCATTCGGCGCGTCAGGCGCGCCGATCCGGGCATTTTTCGGTGGGTGGGGGAGGGGGCGTGCCAGACTCGGCGGCGATGAGCAGGATCGCGTTTCTCGGAATGGGCGTCATGGGCGCCCCGATGGCCCGGCACCTCGCCAAGGCAGGTCACGAGGTGGTGGTCTACAACCGCACCGCTGCGAAGGCGCTCGCCTGGGTTGCGCTCAACGGCAACCAGGCCGCGCCCACGCCCGCCGAAGCCGCCGATGGCGCCGAGCTCGTCGCGCTCTGCGTCGGCAACGACGACGACGTCCGCGAGGTCGTCCTCGGACCCAACGGAGCACTCGACGCGATGGCGCCCGGGACGGTGCTCGTCGATCACACGACCGCATCGGCGGGGCTCGCCCGCGAGCTGTCGGCAGCCTGTGCCGAGCGAGGCATCGGGTTCGTCGACGCCCCGGTCTCCGGCGGTCAGGCCGGCGCCGAGAACGGCCAGCTCACCGTGATGTGCGGATGCGACGACGCCGAGGTCTTCGATCGGGCATCGTCAGTGATCGACGCCTACGCGAAGTCCTGCGTCCAGCTCGGCCCCGCCGGGTCCGGGCAGCTGACGAAGATGGTCAACCAGATCTGCATCGCCGGTCTGCTCCAGGGCCTCGCCGAGGGCGTCAACTTCGCCAAGCTCGCCGGCCTCGACGTCGATCAGGTCGTCGACGTGATCGGCAAGGGCGCCGCCCAGAGCTGGCAGATGGACAATCGCGCCCGCACGATGGCTGCGGACGAGTTCGACTTCGGGTTCGCCGTCGAATGGATGCGCAAGGACCTCGGGATCGTGCTCGACGAAGCCGATCGCAGCGGGGCGAGACTCCCCGTCACCGCACTGGTCGACCAGTTCTACAAGCAGGTGGTCGCGATGGGCGGCGACCGGTGGGACACCAGCAGCCTCATCCGCTTGCTGAACCCCTGACGGGCAGGACGGCGCCGGTCAATCGGGGTGACGGGTCCGGCGGTCGGTCCGGAAGCCGTGCACGATCGTCGGCCGTCGGGGGTTCGGTTCCCAGGGGATCACATCGGAGCTGTCGGCGATCCAGCCGAAGAGCTCGTCACGGAGGTCGGCCTGGAGCCACAGGTCGTCGGGTCGACCGATCAGGTTGACCATCTCGTTCGGATCGGTGAGGCGATCGTAGTACTCGTCGGATTCGTAGCGTCGGTGGATGTAGGTGTGCGTCGGGGTCCGCAGTGCGATCGCGGTGCCGACCAGTTCCGGTCGTTCGCGCTGCAGCCGACTCTTGGGTTCGTAGATCCCCTTCGCACGTTCGAACCGAGGTTGGTCGGTCACACGGAATCCGCCCTCGGAACAGGCGAACTCCCGGTGGGCGATCGTCGGATCGTTCATCACGGGCAGCAGGCTGCGCCCGAAGTGGGTGTGCTTCACCTCCGCCTCGCCGAGCTCACAGAGGGTCGGCAACAGGTCGACGAGCTCCACCGGACGGTCGACGACCACGCCTGCCGGGAGCCCCGCTCCGGCGAGGATGAGGGGGTTGCGCAGGATGCAGGGGTCCATCGCGGACGGCCACTTCTCGACGAGTCCGAAGTCGCCGAGGTACTCACCGTGGTCGGCGAAGAAGCCGATCACGGTGTCGCCGGTCGCGCCGATGTCGTCGACGGCATCGAGCACTCTGGCCAGCTGCGCGTCGACCCGGCTCACCATGCCGTGGTACGTCGCGGCGATCTCGTGGAAGTCGTCGATCGACAGGTCACCCCAGCCGTAGATGTCCCGGTAGGCGTCCATGAACCCAGGCTTGCCCACGGCGTCGGCGGCCGCGATCGGGTCGGGCATCGCCGAGCGGTCGTGCATCGAGAACCACGGCTCTTCGACGGTGAACGGTGGGTGCGGGAAGATCAGCGGCACCCACAGCACCCATGGCTGATCGGTCGGAGCGCCTTCGCGCAGCCAGCGTTCGGCAGTTCGGATGGTCGCTTCGTCGAAGTCGAGGGTGTCGGCATCGCCCGTCTCGCCGAAGTACATCGCACGGTGCAGTCGGTGGTCGTTCGGGTACGGCGAGGTGTATCTCGTCATCGCATCGACGGGAGGTTCGAGGAAGCCACAGAAGTCGGAGCTCGACTCGGTCACGCCGGGCGCGAACACGTCGCCTCGGTCACCGGCGATGGCGACGTAGTAGCCCGCTTCCCGGAGGATCTTGAACAGGTTGGGCTCGTGGTCGTCGATCAGGTTGTCGAGCGTCCGGTGGCCGGCGACGTGCGGGTACCAACCGGTGAGGATCGAGCAGCGGCTCGGCCCGCACACGGGGTGTTGCGCCCAGGCGTCGTCGAAACGCACGCCGCGTGCGGCGAGTGCGTCGATGTTCGGGGTCGACGCGACGGGGCTCCCGAAGCACCCGAGCGCGTCCGCTCGGAGCTGGTCGGGCATGAAGAGGACGATGTTCGGACGGCTCATGGCGTCAGGAGACCGACAGCTCCATCCGATCGACACCGCGGATCGTCAGGCGGTCGCGGAACGTCGGCTCGGAGAGCAGTTCGATTCGTTCGAACCGGCGGATGAGCCGCCCGATCGCCACCGTCGCTTCGAGGCGGGCGAGCGAGGCGCCGAGGCAGTAGTGGATGCCGGCCGCGAACGCGAGATGACGGTTGGCGTTGGGCCGGTCGAGGCGCAGCGTGTGGGGGTCGTCGAACACCGCGGGATCGTGGTTGGCGGCGCCGAGCACCGTGAGCACCGAGGTGCCCGGCTCGACGTCGACGCGCTGCTCCCCCTCACCGAACGACATCGGCACCATCGGGATCCTGACGGTGTGCTGCACCGGGCCGTCGTAGCGCAGGAGCTCGTCGACGGCGTTCGCGTCGAGGGATGGGTCCTGTCGCCAGCGGTCGAGTTCGGCGGGGTTGCGCAGCAGGGCGAGCATGCCGTTGCCGATCAGGTTGACGGTCGTCTCGTGCCCGGCGACGTACAGCAGCACCACGAACGACAACAGCTCCTCGGTGGTGAGGCGGTCGCCCTCCTCCTCGGCGACGATCAACGCCGAGAGCACGTCGTCGCCGAGATTCCGGCGGCGGTCCTCGACCACGCCGGCGAGGTAGGGACCCATCTGGGCGAGCGCGCCCTCGGCTGCGTCGAGCGTCTCGAGCGTCGTCGTCGGTTCCAGCGCTGCGGTGAGGAGTTGCCCCCACTCGCGCATCTCCACCGATCGGTCCTGTGGGATGTCGAGCAGATCCGAGATCACCTGGAACGGCACCGGGAAGGCGAGTTCGTCGACCAACTCCATCGAGCCGCGTTCGGCGGCACGGTCGAGCACGTCGTCGACCTGCGCCTCGATGCGCCCGCGCAGGGCGTTGATCGCCGTCGGCGTGAACGCCTTGGAGACCAGGCGCCGGAGTCGGGTGTGGTCGGGTGGGTCGAGGTTGAGGATCGACTTCGACCCCTGGGAGCGGCGGAGGCGCCTCCGCTGTGCAACGGGGTCGTCGCTCGGCGTGCCGTTCGCGTCGATGTCGCGACTGAAGTCGTTGCTGCGCAACACGCTGCCGACGTCGCTGTACCGGGTCAACACGATCAGGCCGTATCCCGTGTCGTACGCCGGCGCCTGCTCGCGCAACACGTCGTAGAACGGGTACGGGTTCGCCCGGAACGCCGGGTCGAACGGGTTGTACACGGGTGCTGCGGCGGTGTCGGTCACCGATCCATGTTCTCACGTCGGCGCCGAGCGCGCCGGTGCGGACGCTCTCCGGTCGCAGGTCGGTGTCGGCAGAGATCGGCGAACCGAGCGTTGTCGCTCACGCAGAACCGGGGCTGCTGACGCGTCAGGCGCCGGGCTGGTCGGCGAGGGCGGTGGCGAGGGCGTCGACGATCCGGTCGACCTGGGCGTCGGTGGTGACGAACGGCGGGCAGAACGTGACGGTGTCGGTGCCGATCGCCCTCGTGATCACACCGAGTTCCAGCATGCGATCGCGCACGTGCATCGCGTTGTGGTGTTCGTGGAGGTGCGCTCCGAAGATGGCGACATCGCCGCGGACGTGATCGACGGCGCCGTCGGCTTCGAGCGCCCGCAGGCCTGCGCCCAGGCGATCGCCGATGCGGACCGCCTCACCGAGGAGCTCGTCGCGTTCGAGGATCTCCAGGTTGGCGAGCGCGCCGGCACATGCTGTCGGATGACCCGAGTACGTGTAGCCGTGGCGGAGGATGAAGTCGGGATCGGCTTCGAGTGCGTCGCGGACGGCGCGTCCGACGATGACGCCGCCGAGCGGCTGATAGCCAGAGGTGACCCCCTTCGCGAACGTGGTCAGGTCGGGCGTGACGCCGTAGTGGTCGGCGGCGAACCAGGTGCCCATTCGGCCGAATCCGGTGATCACCTCGTCGAAGATCAACAGCGCGCCGTGTTGGTCGCACAGGCGCCGAGCCTCGGCGAGATATCCGTCGACCGGCGGGAAGACCCCGGCGGCGCCCTGTACCGGCTCGGTGATCACGGCACAGAGTTCGTCGGATCGCTGCGCCATCAGCACCGACAGCGCCTCGATGTCGTCGCTCGGAACCTGCACGACGTCGGCGAGCAGCTCGCCGTAGCCCTGCTTGTTGAGCGGCAGCCCCTGGGCGCTCGTGCCGCCGTAGTTCGTGCCGTGGTAGCCGCGCACTCGCGAGATGATCAGACGCCGCTCGGGATGGCCCGCCTGGACCTGGGCGAGCCGTGCGAGCTTCATCGCCGAGTCGACCGCCTCCGACCCCGACCCGGCGAAGAACACCCGGGCGTCGGGGATCGGTGTCAACTCGGCGATCCGCTCGGCGAGCGCGTCGGCAGGCGCGTTCGTGAACGGATCGAAGCACGAGTACGCCTCGATCGTGCCGATCTGGCGGGAGACGGCCTCAGCGATCTCGGCGCGGCCGTGACCGACCTGGCAGTACCAGAGGCTCGCCATCGCATCGATCAACTCGTTGCCGTCGGCGTCCCACAGGATCGACCCCTCGCCGCGGGTGATCGTGATGAACTGCTCGCGGGTCGGTTTGGCGAACGGATGGAGGAAGGCGCCGGGCATGGCCGCAGTCTGCCAGGCGGTCCGGTCCGCACGGGAGCCAACCGGTTGTGTCATCGTCGAGGTATGTCCGCATTCGCCGATGCTGTGGCCGAAGTCCGATCGGGAGCCGATCTGCACGGTGTCGCCCGCGAACTCGTCGCCCGCATGACACTCGAGGAGAAACTGGGTTGCCTCGACGGCGACACCCCGTTGTGGCCCGGTCTGTTCGACATGACGTCGGGCGGCTACTACCAGCATCCGTGGCCGGCGGCGAAGGTGCCCCGGCTCGGGATCCCCGGAATCGACTTCGCGGATGGGCCGCGCGGCTGCGTGATCGGTGACGCGACGGCCTTCCCGGTCAGCATGGCTCGCGGCGCGACGTTCGATCCTGATCTCGAGGAGCGCATCGGCGAGGCGATCGGTGCCGAGCTGCGCGCCAGCGGCGCCACCTACACGGGGGCGGTCTGCATGAACCTGCTCCGTCACCCCGCCTGGGGCCGGGCCCAGGAGACCTACGGCGAGGACCCGCACCACGTCGGCGTGATGGCGGCGGCGCTCACCCGAGGACTGCAGCGTCACGTGATGGCGTGCATGAAGCACTTCGCGCTCAACTCGATGGAGAACGCCCGCTTCCGCGTCGACGTCGAGGTCGACGAGCGACCGCTGCACGAGGTGTACCTGCCGCACTTCCGCCGCGTCGCCGCCGAGGGCGTCGCCTCGGTGATGAGCGCCTACAACTCGGTCAACGGCGAGTGGTGCGGGGAGAACACGACCCTCCTGACCGAGATCCTGCGCGACGAGTGGGGCTGGGACGGCTTCGTCACCTCCGACTTCATCTTCGGCCTCCGCGATGCGGTCACGTCGGTCGAGGCCGGCCTCGACATCGAGATGCCGTTCCGTCAGCAGCGGGCGATGCAACTGCCGGATGCGGTGGAGTCGGGTCGCCTCGACGTCGCCACGGTCGACGCCGCCGTCGAGCGGATCGTCGCCACCCTGCTGCGATTCGCCCACGTGTACGAGTCGCAGCCGGCCCTGTCGGCGGTCGGCGCCCCAGAGCATCGGGCCCTCGCACGCGAGGCGGCGGTGGCATCCACGGTGATGCTGAGCAACGACGGGCTCCTGCCGCTCGACCCGGCTCGGACCGGTCGCGTGGCGGTGTTGGGCCGCCTTGCCGCCATGCGCAATCTCGGCGACGGTGGTTCCAGCGACGTGAAGGCATCCGACGTGGTCACCCCACTCGACGGTCTCCGGCGTGTGTTCGGCGACGCGAACGTCGACCACGACGACACCGACCTCGACATCGTCGACGGCGCCGACGTGGTGGTCGTCGTCGTCGGCTACACCAAGGACGACGAAGGTGAGTACATCGACGACGCCGCAACGGCGCCGCTCGTTGCCGAGTTGTTCCCGCCGATGGACCACCCGACGCTCGGCACCGAAGCGCCATACGAGCGTCCCCGGCCGACCGGGCGGGTCCGTCCCGAGACGAGTGGAACGGCGTCGAGCGACGACGGCGGTGCGATGGCGCCCGGCGGCGACCGGGCATCGCTCCGACTCTCCGCAGCCGACGAATCCCTGATCGCTGCTGCTGCGGCACGGCATCAGCGGGTCGTCGTGGTCGTGGTCACGGGATCGGCGGTGGTGATGCCCTGGGTCGACTCGGTGTCCGCCACGCTGGTGACGTGGTATGCCGGGGTGGAGGGTGGCGTGGCGCTCGCCGACATCGTCACCGGCCGGGCCGAGCCCGGCGGACGACTCCCGTTCGCCATCCCGACCGACCCCGATGATCTCGTCGCCTTCGATCGCGAGGCGACCGTCGCCCGCTACGACCTGTTCCACGGCCAGTGGAAGCTCGACCGTGATGGTCGCGCTGCGCACTTCCCCTTCGGCTGGGGCCTGGGGTACGGCAGTGCTCTCATCGAACGCGCCGAGCAGGTCGACGCCGACTCGATCCGGGTGACGGCAACGAATGCGAGCCCGTCCGACACGACGGTGGTGGTGTTCGCGTTCGCTGGGCTCGACGTGAGCGCTCACGAGCGGCCGCATCGCCGACTGGTGGGATTCGCACGCCGTCGGCTCGAAGCGGGGACCAGCGAATCGATCGACCTGGTGCTCGACTGGTCCGCGCTCGACCTGCGGCTCGGCGGGGCATGGGTCACCGAACCGGGGCGCTACGTCGTCGATGTCGGTCTCCACGCCCACGATCCGGACGCCATCTCGTCGGCGTTCGATCGTCGCTGACAGGGTTCCGCCGAGGGTCGGGCCGGATAGCGTCGGTGGCCATGCGCAAGCCAGAGGTCACGATCCCCGAAGGAAATCCGCCCGCCGAACTCGTCATCGACGACGAGACGATCGGCGACGGCGACGAGGCAAAGGCCGGTCAGAACGTCACGGTCCACTACGTCGGTGTCTCGTGGTCGACGGGCGAGCAGTTCGACGCGTCGTGGGACCGCATGGAGCCGTTCCAGTTCGGTCTCGGTCGCCGTCAGGTGATCCAGGGCTGGGACGACGGTGTGCAGGGGATGAAGGTCGGCGGTCGGCGTCGCCTCACGATCCCGCCCCACATGGGCTACGGCGCAGCCGGTGCCGGCGGCGTGATCGCCCCGAACGAAACCCTCGTCTTCGTCGTCGACCTCATCGCCGTCGGCTGAACGTCAGCAGGGGGCCGAACCGGGGTCGCTGGCGGCGGCGCGCCGAGCGTCGTCGATGCACCCGCGCAGTTCGTCGCGTGCATCGACGTGGACGGCGATCAGCGGTGCGAGCTCGTTGGCGTCGATGACTCGTCCTGGGCCGGACGTCCCGATCTGCACTCCGACCGGGTCGGTCACGGCGTCGATCTCCGCGGGGACCGGCCCGGTGGGTCCGGGCACACCTCGCTCGTCGTTCCCGATCGTCACGACCAGGGTCGCTGCCGCGGCGACGACCGCGATCGAGCCCAGTCCGATGCGAAGTGGCGAGTTGGTGAGTGCGGGCATCCGAGGGCGAGCGTAGGCACGTGCGGCGTGGCCCGTCTCGTCGGTCAACGCCGGAATCTCGTGGGGCCGACGTCGAAGGTGATCTCGTCGAGTTCGATCTCGACGTAGGCGAACTCGCCCTCCGGGGGAGGTGCGTGCCACCGGCCCTCGCCGTAGGACATCACCCACCGGTCGCCGAAGCGTCGATACCGCCCGAGCGGAGTCGACCACCGTTGCAGGGTGTGGTCGCGTCGCCGGTCGTCGGAGACGAAGTCGATCAGCTGGTCGGTGCCGTCGAAGAACAGCGTGGCGGACACGGTTTCGTCGAGCCGGGTGAACACGACTCGTGCGGTCCGATCGTCGATCGCTTCCCAGGTGAATCCCGGGTCGGCCAACGCACCTGGCGCCATGACACAGGCGTCGTTCAGGATCGTCACGGTCTCGGTCCGTGCGAGCTCCGGACCGTGCTCGTCGACCACCGTCACGATCGACAGGGCCTTGCCGCGCATCGTGGCGTCGGTGCCGACGAACGAATGGAACACCTCGACCGGGATGCCCTTCATTCGCGCCACGATGAAGAAGAGCCGGCTCGGTCCGGGGCCGAAGGTGTTCAGCTGTTCGCCGGTGAACGGCATCCAGCCGGTGTCGGCGCCCGAGCGGATCCGGCCGTGCAGCCGTGCGTGGAAGTTCGACACCCGACGTTGCCCGACTGCGCCCGATCTGCGGACGTAGCGGGCAACCGGATCGGGGAGGTGGCCGAGATCGTCCTCGGTCAGCACGCCGTCGCGCCGGGGACGGCCGGATTGGATGGCCGCGCGTCGGAGATACTCCGCCCGACTGACTCGGCGGCGGTTCACGGCGACCTCAGATGCTCGTCGAAGAAGGAGACCACGCGCTCCTCCCACTCGACCGGCGATGTGTCGAGCCCGCCGGTGTGCGACGATCCCTCGACGGTCCACACGGTCACGCGCGCCGGCGCAGCGGCCCGGAGGTACTCGGCTGCGTCGCCCTCGTCGGCGACGGTCGAGGCCGTGATCAGGAGGAACGGTGTGCCCACTGCTGCTCCGACCGCCGAGCGGAGCGCTGTCGGTGGCGACGCATCGGTCAGCAGGTCGGTGACGCCGAACTGGACCTTCTCGACCTGCTCCTGCAACCACCCCCTCCAGCCGTAGGCATCCGAGAGCCATGCCTTGTCCGGAGCCGTGCGCGCCGTCGCCCCCTCGGCCACGACCGCGCGCACCCGGTCATCCGCGGCGGCCACGCCGATCGTCTCCTCGCCGCCCATCGACAACCCGAGCACGCCGATGCGGCCGGGATCGACGTCGGAGCGCTCCGCCAGGTGGTCGATCGCGGCGATGAGATCGGCGTCGCCGTACCAGCCGAAGTCCATCGCCGTCCCGTCGCTGTCGCCATGACCACGAGCATCGACCAGGAGCACCCCGAAGCCGTTCCGGTTGAGGACCGCCGCCTGGTCGAGCGCGTCCGATCGCGTCGAGCCCGCGCCGTGGGCGACCACGATCGCAGCGTCAGAGGAGCCCGGCAGGTACCAACCGGCCAGTTCGACGCCGTCGACGGTGGTCATGGTGACCGACTCGGACTCCAGACCGAGGTCGCCGGGTGTCGCGGTGATCTCCGACGGTGGCACGTTGGTCGCCGCCACGCCGGGAGCGATCAGCCAGGTCGCGATCGCGACCCCGAGGAGCGTGGCGACGATGCCCGCCACCCTGGTGCCGACGGGCCGACCATGGAGCACGGTGCGTGCCCCTGCCACCACGGCGGCACCCCCACCCAGGATGCCGATCGCGCACAACAGGGCACCGGCCGACGGGAGGTTCTCGACGAACTGGGGGACCAGCCCGACGCCGACCGCCACGGCGAGCGCCCCTGCCGACGCGACCAGCGCACCCCGAGTGGTCGGGTGGAGGTGGACCCGCCCCGACTCGGCGATGAACCAGACCCCGACCGCCAGGTAGACCGGTTGGAACAGCGACACGGCGCGGAGCACGACGACTTGGAGGACGATCCAACCGATCACTGCGATGCCGGCCACGAAGGCGAGGTCCGACGTCCGCGGGTGCCCGGTCCACGCCCACCAGGCGAGCAGGGTCGTCGGCACCGCCACGATTGCCGCGAGGGCGACTCCGGCGAGCACGAGACTCTCCAACGGGAGTCGGGCGTCGAGCGTGTCGCCGAACTCGATGCCTCCGAGCACGAGCCCGGCCACCCCGGCCCACGCGGCCAGCGCATTGAGCGCAGCGAACGTTGCCAGGGCCGGTCGCCGAGTGGCGGGGTCCTCGGAGTTCGCCATGTACTCCACTGTCCGCTCGAGGATCAGCGGTCCGCCAGGGACCGACGGCCTCTTCGTCTCGGGCTGTTGCGGCGGTCGCAGTAACCTGCACCGGTGGACCGGAGAGCAGCGGCGGCCGTGCTGACCGGCATCATCGTGGCGGTACTGCTCGCCGCTGTCGCGGCCGGTGGTGAGGTCGACCTTGCCCAGCGAGCCCCTCAGTTCGTCACCGAACCGGCGCCCGCCGAACCCGTCACGACGATCCCGCCGGTCGAGGTCGACACGGGGGTCCAGCGGGCGACGTCCCTCGAGCTACCCGGCTGGGTCGAGGTGATCGCAAGGATCGTCTTCTACCTCTGCCTCGCCGTGTTCGCGGTCGTGGCGTCGGTGTTCCTGTGGCGCCACCGTCCTCGGATCCGGTGGCCGCGCTGGCGACGGCGGGCCTCGGCCGACTTCGACGTGCTCGACGACGTGGCGGCGACCGTGACTGCCGATGCCGAGGCGCAGCGCGCAGCGCTCGGTCGGGGAGCGCCACGCAATGCGATCGTCGAGTGCTGGCTCCGGCTGGAAGCGGCCGTGACCGCCGCCGGAGTCGAACGCAGCGCGGCCGACACCTCGGCGGAGCTCACCGAGCGCGTGTTGGCAACCCATCAGGTCGACGGCGCCGCGATCTCTCGGCTGGCCGCGCTGTACCGCGAGGCACGGTTCTCCGAGCATCCGATGGGGGAGGAGTCGCGGCGGTTGGCGATCGACGCGCTCGATGCCGTCCACGACGGGCTCCGCTCCGAACTCGAGTCGGCGGTGGCGACATCGTGACCTCGTGGAAGAAGGCCGTCGCGTTCATCGTCGGCCTCACCATCGTGATCGAGCTGCTGATGGTCACGACCGGCATGGGCCCGAACGTCGGTCTGGTTGCAGCGCTGTGCGCACTGGTCGGCGTGGGGCTGTGGTCCGTGGTCGATCTCGCGAAGGTGGCGGTGGGTTCGGGCGGCGTGGCCGCCTCGTTGCCGGTCGAGCCGGCGGTGCGGCGCGACCGCCGGGTGACGCGTCTGCGCAGCGGGCTCGCCTACGGGCGCGCCGACGGCGCGTCGCTCGAGCGTCTGCGCGCAAGTCTCGTCGATCTCGTCGACGACCAGCTCCGTTCGGTCCACCGCATCGATCGCCGTGTGGATCCGGAGGCTGCGCGGGTCGTGCTCGGTGACGAACTCGACGCGTTCGTCAACGATCCGGACGGGGCGGCCGTACTCCTCAAGCCACGGTCACTCGACCGCATTCTCACACTCATCGAACGGCTCTGACCGGGAGGTCCCATGGAACAGCTCCAACTCACTGACGTGTCACGTCTCGCGGGCGAGGTGCTCGACGAGGTCGAGGTGGCTGTTGTCGGCAAGCGGGAGGCGCTCACGCTCGTGCTGGCCGCGATCCTCGCCGGCGGGCACGTGCTGCTGGAGGACTTCCCGGGCCTGGGCAAGACGCTTGCGGCCCGGTCGTTCGCCCAGACGCTCGGCCTCGACTTCGCCCGGGCCCAGTTCACCCCCGATCTGCTGCCCGCCGATCTGACGGGGTCGTTCGTGTACGACCAGCGCAACGGCGAGTTCGTGTTCCGCCACGGCCCGCTGTTCACCGGGCTGCTGCTCGCCGACGAGATCAACCGCACGCCGCCGCGCACCCAGGCCGCGCTTCTCGAGGCGATGCAGGAGCACCAGATCACCGTGGAGGGCGAGACGTTCGTGCTCGAGCCGCCGTTCCACGTGCTGGCCACTGCCAACCCGGTCGAGTACGAGGGCACCTATCCGCTCCCCGAAGCCCAACTCGACCGGTTCATGATGCGAACTTCGTTCGGCTACCCCTCGGTCGACGACGAATGGGCCGTGCTGCAGAAGCGCATGGCACGTCAACGCGAGGACCAGACGCTGCGCCAGATCACCGACGCTGCGACCCTGCTCGCGATGCAGGCCGCCGTCGAGCGGGTGACGGTCGACGAGAGCGTCGGGCGGTACTGCGTCGCATTGGCGACGGCGACGCGGTCCCATGCCCACGTCCTGATGGGCTCGTCGCCCCGAGGCGCGCTCGGCCTGCTGCTGGCGTCGCGGGCGTGGGCGATCATCGACGGTCGCGACTACGTCACGCCGGAGGACGTCAAGGCAGTCGCCCTCCCCGTGCTCGCTCATCGCATCACGGTGAAGCCGGAGTTGTGGATGAGTCAGGTGTCGGGACGAACCGTCGTCGCCGAGGTCGTGGCGTCGGTCGCCACGCCGGGTCCGCTGGAGCCGTCCGCGGATCGCTCGTGAACACGGCGAGGCTGGCGGGCCTGTGGTCGGGGAGCGGGAAGTGGCGGCCGACCGTTGCCCACTTCCGGGCGTCGGTCGGTGCCGTGGTCCTCACCGCGATCGCGGTGGTCTGGCGGCGCCCCGACCTGCTCGTGATCGCGACGCCGATGGCGGTCGTGACGGTGTGGTCGTTGATGACGCGGCCCAGCCGGGCGCCGGTGTTCGAGGATCGGCTCGCCCATCCGACGATCCGCGAGGGTGACGCGACGACCTGGCACGGGGAGGTGTCGGACGAGCCGATGCTCGACGTTGCGGTGGCGGTCGTGGCGCCTGCGGTGTGGATCGAAGCCCGGCCGTCGAGCGGCGTGGCAACGGCTGCTGCCGCCGACGGCTCCGCCCGGCTGGCGGTCGATCTCCGCTCGGTCCGCTGGGGGACGCGTGCGATCGAGCCGGTGGACGTGTTGGCGGCCACGTCGTGGGCAGCGTTCCGCTGGAAGACGCAATCGGCCCGGCACCCGCTGGTCACCCTGCCCTTGCCAGGCGTGTTCGACGTCAACGCCTCGGCGCGTCCGAGCGACGGGCTGGTCGGCCTGCACCGGTCCACCCGCAACGGCGAGGGCAACGAGTTCTCCGGGATCCGCCCGTTCCAGGTCGGTGATCGGATGCGTCGGATCAACTGGGCGCGCTCGGCGCGGTCCGGCGAGCTGCAGGTGAACGCCACGCGCGCCGACCTCGACACGCACATCGCCCTCGTGATCGACGCCTCCGACGACTTCGGTGTGAGCGAGGGGATCGACGGCCTGGCGTCGAGTCTCGATGCGTCGGTACGAGCCGCCGGAGCGATCGCCGAACACTACGCACCCCGCGGTGAACGGGTGTCGCTGCGAGCGTTCGGGACACGGATCGCCCACACGGTGGCGCCGGGATCCGGGCGGGCGCAGTTGCGCCGGATCCTGGACACGCTCGCGCAGGTGCGGCCCGGCGACCCTGGACGGTCGGGCTATCGCACGCCGGCGTCGCGTCAGCGTGGGGTCATCGGTGGCCAGATCACCGTGATGCTGTCACCGCTGGTCGCGCCTGACGCGCTCGACCTCGCGGTGTCGCTGGGCCGCCAGGGCATGACGGTGATCGTCGTCGACACCCTGCCCGCGCACGTGAGCGAGGACGACGACGAGTACACCGCCCTGGCCTGGCGCATTCGGCTCCTCGAACGCCGCCGGGAGGTTCGGCTCGTCCTGGCCGCCGGGATTCCGGTTGTCCAGTGGCGCGGACCGGGGAGCCTCGACCAGGTGATCCGCGACATCGCTCGGCGTTCGACGGGCCCGAGGATGGTGCAACGATGAACGCCGGTCAGTTCCAGCGGTGGATCGACCAGCTGGCGATGGTGTCGGCGCAGCGCTGGGCGTTCGCCGCGCTCGCCGTGGTGTCCGCAGCCGGGGCGTTCACCACGGCCGCGGTCGTCGGCGGCGAAGAGGTGGGCTTCGTGCTGGTGTTGCTCGTCGGGCTCGCAATCGCAGCGGTGATCCATCCGGACTCCCACACGGCGTTGGTGGTCGAGGTCGTGGTGGTGTGGCAGTGGCTCGCAGGCACCGACGACGTGACGAATCCGGCGGTGGTCGCGGTGGCGTCTGGCCTGTTCGTCTTCCACGTGTTGATCGCACTGATGGCGGTGACGCCGAGTTCCGCCGTGGTCGACCGGGTGCTGGTGCGGCGGTGGCTGCGCCGGAGCGGCTGGGTGCTGATCGCCATCGGGGCGATGTGGCTGGTCGTGGTCGTGATGGTCGATCGGCGAGCACCGGGAAACGCGTTCTTGACGGTCCTCGCCATGGTCGTCCTCGCGGCGTTCGCGTTGTCGATCCGGTCGTTCAGCGCGCCCGCTGGTGACGGCACCCGCCCGGAGAACTCCTAGCAACCGAGGCTGTCTCTGCCGTCATCGCGGCGCGGCGCCCCACCTGCGCGTCCGCCACGACCGCATCCGCGACGGACGCGTCAGCCTCCGCCACAACGGCCACATGCACCACATCGGACTCGGCCGAACCCTCGACGGAACCCGCGTCATCCTCCTCATCGACGACCTCGACATCCGAGTCATCCACCGCTACACCGGCGAGATCATCCGCCAGCTCACCATCGACCCCGACCGCCGCTACCACGGCACCGGACGACCACCAGGCGGCCCCAAAGGCCCCCGAAAACCACAACGACCGAACCCCACATGAGGGTTCGGCCGTCCGGGATGTCCCGAGACATCACAGAGAGCGGACGACGGTGTGTGGTTCGAGGACATCCCGGACTGATGTCTCGGGACATCCCGGACAGGTATGTCGCATTGATGGAGGCCGGTTCGCTCATGTGGGCGGTGTCCAAAGCCAGGTTGGTGATCACTGCTGTCGTCGTGGAGAAACGTCCGGTCCGGGAGGTGGCGGTCGACTACGGGGTGTCGCGTTCGTGGATTCATGAACTCGTCGCCCGCTACCGCGACGAGGGCGACGCTGCGTTCGAACCACGATCGCGGCGGCCGCATGCCTCACCGAACGCGACGTCCGTCGAGGTCGTCGAGCTGATCTTGCGACTCCGCGACGACCTGACCCTGGCCGGCCTCGACGCTGGGCCCGCCACGATCCGTTGGCATCTCCACCACCACCACGGCGTATCCGTCGCAACCTCCACGATCCACCGACACCTGCGCGCCGCCGGTCGAGTCAGCGACCAACCCCAGAAACGACCCCGCTCGTCCTACATCCGCTTCCAAGCCGAACAACCCAACGAAACCTGGCAATCCGACTTCACCCACCACCGCCCTCCCGACGGCACCGACACCGAGATCCTCACCTGGCTCGATGACCTACTCCCGCTACGCTCCTGTCGGTCACCGCCCACCGGCGCGTCACCGGCGCGATCGTCGTCGACACGTTCACCCGCTGCTGCAACACCTACGGCACACCAGCATCCACGCTTGACCGACAACGGGATGGTCTTCACGACCCGCCTCTCCAGGCGGTCGAGGCGGCCGCAACGGACTCGAGACCCTGCTCGACACCCTCGGCGTCCGTCAGAAGAACTCCCGACCCAACCATCCCACCACCTGCGGCAAAGTCGAGCGCTTCCAACAAACCCTCAAGAAGCACCTCCGCACCAAACCCCCGGCTGCGACCATCGCCGAGCTCCAACACCAGATCGACAACTTTGCCACCACCTACAACCACCACCGACCCCACCACTCCCTCGACGACACCACCCCCGCCGTCACCTATCAGGCACGACCCAAAGCCACACCCACCAGCACACACCACCCCCACCTCCGAGTCCGCCACGACCGCATCCGCGACGGACGCGTCAGCCTCCGCCACAACGGCCACATGCACCACATCGGACTCGGCCGAACCCTCGACGGAACCCGCGTCATCCTCCTCATCGACGACCTCGACATCCGAGTCATCCACCGCTACACCGGCGAGATCATCCGCCAGCTCACCATCGACCCCGACCGCCGCTACCACGGCACCGGACGACCACCAGGCGGCCCCAAAGGCCCCCGAAAACCACAACGACCGAACCCCACATGAGGGTTCGGCCGTCCGCGGATGTCCCGAGACATCACATGAGAGCGGACGACGGGAATCGAACCCGCATCATCAGCTTGGAAGGCTGAGGTTCTAGCCGTTGAACTACGTCCGCGAGCGGCGACACCCTATCGGCGTCGTTGGCCGGCTGTCAGTTCTTCAGCAGCGCAGTGAGCCCGGTTGTCCATGCCGTCCGTATCCGTTCGATGGAGCTGCCCAGCAACCGGAGGTGAATCGTGTACGAGTCGTAGCTCGTGAGGACCAGCACCGCATCGACGAGGAACCCGCGTGCCGGCTCTTCGACCGCTCCGAACTCGGTGGTGAAGTGCTCGCCGATCTGGACACGGAACTGCTCGGCGATGACGGCGATCTCCCCGTCGATCGAAGGGATCGAGTAGGCGCGAGTCCTGGCGAGTTGCATCGTGCCGTCGACGAATGCGAACAGCTCGAGCCGAGCGTCGACGAATCGCTCGATGCGCTCCGCCAGCGGTCCGTGACCGATGTCGGGTACGACGCTCAGCGGTGCAGCGTCCTGGAACGCCTGGTCGATCGCGGTGCGGACGAGATCGTCGAGATCGTCGAAGTAGCGGAAGATCGACCGGTGGGAAACCCCGGCTCGCTCGGCGATCTCCGCTGCGCCGGGATGCAGGTCGCCCTCGCGGATCATCGCAAGCAGCGCCGAGATCACAGCGCTGCGGTTGCGGGTTCTGCGCCTCGTGCGACCATCGACGGGTACCTCATGGTCGAGGACTGGTGTCTGTGGTGTCAGGTCCATCGTTCTACGCTCACCTCGTGTGTCAACGCCCAAACCTCGAACGGCGTGACCGGTGACGTCAACCTACTCCAGCTCCGACCGTGGGCGAGATGTCGACGTCTTGCTGCAGAAGGTTCGCAAGCTGATGGAGAAGGCGGCGGCGACCACGAACCCGCACGAAGCGGACGCGTTCGCTCGCAAGGCCGCCGAACTCGTGGCGATGCATCGGATCGATCCCGAGCGCCTCGCCGACTCGGATGCGAAGTCGGACCTCGTCGTGAGGGAGTTGCCGTTGGGGAGGGGTGCCTACGTGCGCGCCCGGCTGGCGCTCCTTCTCGCAGTGAGCACCGCGCACGATGCTCGGGTCGTGTTCGGTGCAACTCCGACCGGCACGGTGGCCTACGTCGCCGGATTCGCATCCGACGTCGACGTCGTCGAGGTGATGTACACGTCGCTGCACGCCCAGGCAGCAGCTCGGATGATGCAGGAGCGGCGATCGACCGCAGCGGCGACCCAGCGCTTCCGACGGTCGTTCCTCTTCGGCTACGCCGACAGGATGGGTGAACTGTTGACGAACTCGCGACGCGACATGGAGGCATCTGCGAGCGCGGGCGACGCGACGCAAGGAACGGCGCCGGCGCTGCTTGATCGACGCTTGCGAGTGGAAGCGTTCGCCAAGGAGTCCTTCGGACGGGTTCGCGCCGCCCGTGCACCGGGCGCAGCCCAGGCCAGTGGTTGGCGAGCTGGAGTCGACGCCGCAGATCGAGCCGACGTCGGCCGGGCCCGCCTGATCGGTCGGCGCGCGATCGGTCGCGGCTGATGGATGCCGACCGGGCGATGGTGTATGCGGCAGAACTGGCCGCCTTCGACGGCACCGATCTCGAGGAGGTGATCGGCTTCGAGCGGGTGGCATCGCTGCTCGTGTCGGTCGTCGAGAGTCCATGGTGGCCGGGGCCGGTCACCGCTGTGCGACCGGCACGGCGCGATGCCCAGTCGTCCTCGACGCGCTGTGCCGTGTCGTCGGCCGGCGCGAGCACCGTCATCCGGCTGGCCGACGCCCAGACGACGGTGGCCACCGGCGCCCACGAGCTGGCGCACGCGCTCGCCGGGGTGGACGCCGGTCACGGCCCATGCTTTCGGATCGCCTACCTCGACGTGATTGCTGTGGTCACCAACGTCGACCCCACCGACCGCCGCCGCACGCTGCACGTCGACCAACTCGCCGCCGCCTTCGCCGACGCCGACCTCTCGATCGGGACGCGCCGATGGCCAGCCCCTCCCTCGTCGACGACCGGCGCGATCGCACTCTGAACGGCACCGCCGTTGTCTGTCACTGGCTCAGTAACATGGGCCGCCAGTCCGGGATGTAGCGCAGCTTGGTTAGCGCGCCTGCTTTGGGAGCAGGAGGCCGGGAGTTCGAATCTCCCCATCCCGACCACATCTACCAGGTGTGATGCAATCGACTGATCGTCCGAGAAGTCGGATGTATCAGCGATGTATCAGACTTCTGAGCGCTCGCGACGCTCGAGGAGGCGCCATGGCATGGAAGGCAACCGGTCAACCCACCGTCCGCAAGCAGCGAGACAAGTGGGTCGTGCGAGTCGACGGCATCGACACGGGGACGGGCCAGCACCGTCCGAGACAGCTCGGCACGTTCAATTCGCAGCGCTCAGCGCTCGCTGCGGCCCGGTCGACCCGGGCCGCGGATCGCTCGACCGAACGAGGCACGGTGAGTTGGCTCGTTCGTCGCTATGTGGCCGGCCGTACCGACATCACGCTCAAGTCGCGTGAGCAGTACGAATGGGCGATCCCGCACATCGAGAACGGTCTCGGAGCGATCCAACTCTCGCTGCTCGACCGCAACGACGTCGCCACCTGGATCAGCAACCTCGCCGAGGGCGGAAAGCTCTCCCGGCGTGGAGTTCAGATCTGTCGCAACGTGCTGCGGGCGTCGCTTCGCGAGGCCGTCGACGAGGGATTGATCCCACGGAGTCCAGCCGCCCGTGTCGGCCTCCCCCGAACGGTCGCCAAGCCCGACAGGGTCAAGGAGACCGACGCATGGACTGCGGCCGAGGTCGACCGCTTTCTCGATACCTCTGCGAGCCACCGCTGGGCCGTCGGCTTCCGGCTTGGCGTGCTGTACGGGCTGCGTCGCAGTGAGATCCTCGCGCTGCGATGGGATGACCTCGACACCAAGGCCGGAACGCTGCGGATCGACGAGAGCCTGGTGGCCACGCGGACCGGCGCGGCGTGGAGCAACGCCAAGAACGAGCGATCCCGTCGGATCATCCCGCTTGACGACGAGACGCTTCGAGAGTTCGCCCGGCGCCGAGCAGCACAGGCAGCGGAACGGCTCGCAGCCGGCGAGGCCTGGGAGGACGAGGATCTGATCATCACGACGCGCGTCGGTCGGCTCGTGCTGCCCCGCTCGTTCGATCGTGCACTCGAGCGAATCGTTGCCGACGCCGAACTCCCGCGCCTCACCTCGCACGGTCTCAGACACACCGCAGCGACCCACATGGTGCAAGGAGCGACCGACCTCGGTGAGCTGCGGGCCATCGCCGACCTGCTCGGACACAGCCCCGAGATGCTGATGAACACCTACGCCCACGCGTTGCCGCAGAGCCAGTCGGCGGTCGTCGAGCGAATCGGTCGCCGGACCACCTGACGGCTCCGCCGGAATTCAGCCGGCGGCGAGCGAGTCGACGATCGCTTGGAGGTCGCTTCGAATGGCCGGCACGTCACGCTTCACGACGTCGCCGATGATGTCCTGATCCACGTGGAAGTACGCGTGGGCGAGGATCACCCGGGTGCCGATGATCTCTCGCCACGGGATCTCGGGATGGGCTGATCGGAGCTCTTCGGAGAGGTGGGTGGCGGCTTCGCCGAGCACCTCGATCCATCGCTGTGCTGCCGCTTGGACGACGGGATCGGTCGCCAGCGTCTCGTCGTCGGAGGCGTGTGCGATCAGCAGGTCGCACATCTCCAACATGTCGAGGAGCCGGTCCCGGTCGCTTCTCACAACTCGACTGCGTCGTCCAACACCCGTTGCGCAACTCGAGATCGCAGGCCGGCCTCGGTGACCACGTCGACGTTGTGCCCGAGGAGTTCTTGGAGATCCATCAGGAGCCCTCCGAGGTCGAAGAGTCCGCGACCGTCGTCGAGGTCGACGAGGAAGTCGATGTCGCTCGTCTCGGTGGCGTCCCCGCGTGCGACTGACCCGAAGACGCGCACGCGCGAGGCGCCGCGGGCGCGAGCGGTCGCGAGGATCTCGCTGCGACGATTTCGCAGGTCAGACAACATCGGCGCGCCCACGAGGCACAGGTTAGATCCGCCGGCTGGCGGCCGGGTCCCAAATTGGGCTCCAGAATGTTTGCCCGTTTTGGGGCTCTCGATGCCCGTTGAGAAGCGTGGGTTGTCACAAATTCGCGTTTTCGCAGGCATGTGTTCGCATGGGGAACGCACGCTGATGGGTGCCGAGGTGTCGATGACGCCGGTTTCGGTGCCGGATCTGTTGAAGGTGATGGAGGCCGCCGGCGTGTTGCGGGTGGGTCGCACGACCGCGTACGACTTGGTCGGCAAGTACTTCGACACTGACGGCGCGGACGGGATGCCGTGTCTGCGGGTCGGTGGCCAGCTGCGCGTTCCTCGAGTGTTGTTCGAGGAGTGGCTCGGCTTTCGGATCACGGTGTGGCCGCCGCTCGAAGCACCCGACGATGACGACGTCGCGATCATCGCCCCGGCCACGGTCGATCCAGTCCCCACTACCCGTCGTCGTTCGAAGACTGCGGCGCAGTCGTCGCGTCTGTTCAGCGTGTAGGCCCGCTGATGGAACACACCTTCTGGTTCGACTCGCGAGGTAGCAATGACAGACAGGTGCCCGCGGGCTCGTGGGAGTCGTCGTGTTGAGGGTGTCGACGCTGTACGCGGACACCTCGGTGTCGACCGCGGCCTACTACACGCGGTATCTGACCCAGGCCGACGGTGAACAACCCGGTCACTGGACCGGTCGGCAGGCGGCGCTGCTCGGGCTCACGGGGAGGTCACGACCGAGGACCTGCAAGCCCTGCTCGAGGGCCGTGATCCGAACAGTGGGACGTCGTTGGGGTCGCCGTTCGTGAATCGGGTGACGTCGTCGGGTCGTGTGGTGCGGGCGGTGGCGGGGTTCGATGCGACGTTGTCGGCGCCGAAGTCGTTGTCGGTGTGGTGGGCGCTGTCGGGCGACGAGGGCCTGGCTGCGTGTCATGACGTCGCGGTCCGGGCGGTGGTGGACTGTGTCGAACGGTTCGGGTCGACGACCCGGGTCCGCTCGAACGGTGCCCGCCTGCATCCGGAGTCGCAGGGCTTGACGGTGGCGGTGTTCCGTCAGACCACGTCACGGTTGGATGATCCGCAGTTGCATTCTCATGTGGTGATCTCGTCGAAGGTGCAGACCGCCGACGGGCGCTGGCTCGCCCTTGATGCGCGGTCGTTGAAGGGGTTCCAGCGGGCGTTGGGTGGGTTGTATCAGTCGGTGCTGCGCGCCGAGCTGACCGCCCGCTATGGGGTGGTGTTCGGTGAGATCGTGAAGGGCCAGGCCGAGATCGCCGGGATGCCCGAGGGGTTGTTGGAGGAGTTCTCGAAACGCAGCGTCCAGGTCGAGCGCGCCTACCAACGTCTCCTTGCCGACTTCTACGCCCGTGAAGGGCGTGACCCGATCTCGAAGGAAGACGGCGCGATGCGCCGCCAGGCTGCGGCGGACACCCGTGGTCACAAGTCCGGTCACGGTGCCGGCGATCTGCGGTCACGGTGGCTGGCCGAGGCGGCGCACCGTCGGCGTGACCGCGGAGACGCTCGCCGACAGCATCCGCACGACGGCGCAGAACCATCGTGAGGTCGAGCAGTCGGTGACGGTCGGTGACGTGATCGCCGCGGTGGCAGAGCAGCGCTCGGCGTGGCATCGCTTCGACGTCCTGCAAGCCGTCTGCGACGTCGCCCGCCCACAACCAGGGATGGACGGCACGCAGTGGGCGCAGTCGTTGCATGCCGTCACCGACACGATCTTGGCAGAGTGTGTCGATCTCGATCCCGACGACTCGAGCAGTCGTCGGCGTGGTTCGGATGGGCGGTCGGTGTGGATCGAACCGTCCGCCCGTCATCACACGAGCAGCGACGTGTTGGCCCAGGAGGAACACATCATCTGCTGGGCGATGGACGCACAACTCGACCCACCTTCACCGTCCACCGGCGTGGACACGGGTCGGCTCGATGTGATGCAGGCCGAGGCCGCCGCAGCGGTGGCGGGTGCGGATCGGTTGGTGTTGGTGGTCGGCCCGGCCGGTGCGGGCAAGACCACGATGCTCGCCGCCGCCGTCGATGACCTCACCGCGCAGGGACGGGTGGTGTTCGGTGTGGCGCCGACGGCGAAGGCGGCCCGTGTCCTGGAATCCGAGACGGGCATGGGGTCGGACACGGTCGCGAAGTTGTTGCACGAGTGGCGACGAACCGATCGGCCACCCGAGCCGACCGTGGCGGCTGCCGGTGGGG
>CAVORH010000038.1:0-50407 GCA_963698565.1 Ilumatobacteraceae bacterium | reverse complement strand
GTGTCGTTGCGTCGCCGGACTGCCCGGCTGACGCCGTTTAGCACTCTACGGCGACGACTGCTAAACGCGCAACCGCCGCCAACACCCCCGTTTGCGTGACGGTTCCGGTGGACTGGGTCACCCGAACCTCGACACGAACTCGGGCGGGTGGATCATCCCCGCAGTCAGGCGGACTGACCGTGACGGCCTTCGCCGCGGGCGAAGCGCGTCGCTCCGTCTCGGGTCTCGCCGGAGGCGATCGTTGCCCGACCGAGGCGGGTCTCGTGGGTGAGCGCGGCGCCGAGGTCGAACGACCACTGGTCGTGGCACGACGCGCGGTCGGATCGCAGACAGATCTGCGGGAGCGCAGCCAACTGGGCGGCGAGTTCGACAGCAGCATCGAGGGCGCGTCCGGGATCGACCACCCGGTTCGCCAAGCCGATCCGTTCCGCCTCGACCCCGTCGACGCCGCGGCCGGTGAGGATCAGGTCGAGCGCCCGCGAGTGCCCGATCAAGCCGCGGCAGCCGGACCGTGCCCCCGTCGACGAGTGGCACACCCCATCGACGACAGTAGACCCCGAACACGGCATCAGCCGCCGGCGACGCGCAGATCGCCCACACCGCGAGCTCGAGTCCGCCAGCGACCGCGTGCCCTCCACTGCAGCGATCACCGGCTTGCCGAGCAGGAAGTCGGGTCGGCCCCATCGGTCCGAGCGAGCCGACGATCGCGTTCGGTGGCTCGTCGTGGACCGAGTTGCCACGACCGTCGGCGATCGCCTTCAGGTCAGCGCCGGCGCAGAACGTCCCCGATGCACCGGTGAGCACCGCCACCGACACCTCGTCGTCGGCATCGAAGTCGACGAACGCGTCGTAGAGCAACTGCGCCGTCGGTCCGTCGACGGCGTTGCGCACCTCGGGCCGGTCGATCGTGACCACCCGAACATCGCCCCGATCCTCCACGCGAACTGCCATCCGCCCAGCCTCGCGCAACCCCCACATTCACGTTTGCGTCGAGGTTTGGGCGACCCGGCCCACCCGAACCGTCACGCAAACAGGGGGGGACTCGGGTTGGGGTCGGTCAGCCGCCGGCGACGGCGGGGATGATCGACACGGTGATGCCGTCGGCGACCGCGGTATCGAGGCCGTCGAGGTAGCGCACGTCGTCGTCGTCCACGAACACGTTCACGAACTTGCGCAGTGCACCGTCCTCGTCGACGAGCCGCTCCCCCATGCCCGGGTGGGCCGCCTCGAGCGCGGCGACGACGTCGGCGAGCGTGCCCGGCTCGACGGTGACCTGCTTGTCGCCGCCGGTCAACGGACGCATGGTGGTGGGAATGCGGACGGTCACTGCCATGGCGGCGATGCTACCGGCGCGATACCCGAGTGGGGTGGTCGACAATACCTGGCGGAGCCGGTCGACCTGCGACGACCGGGCACTAGCGTCGTCGGCGTGACCACCCGCCGCAGGATCCGACGAGTTGTCGCCGCCCCCGACAAGTTCAAGGGCACCGTGTCGGCGCGAGACGTCGCCGCCGCCATCGGCCACGCCTGCTGGGAACTCGGGATCGACTGCGTCGAGGTGCCGATGGCCGACGGCGGCGACGGACTGCTCGACGTACTCGGCGGACCGAACCGGACCTCCACCGTCACCGGGCCACTCGGCGACCCCGTCAACGCAGCGTGGCGGTTGTCGAAGGGCACCGCCGTGATCGAGATGGCCCGCGCCAGCGGGCTCGCCCTCGTTGGAGGCGCAGCCGGCAATGCCCCGATGGATGCCACCACCACGGGCACCGGCGAACTGATCGACCATGCCCTCGATGCCGGTGCCCGCCGGATCATCGTCGGCCTCGGTGGGTCTGCCACGACCGATGGCGGTTTCGGTGCGATCAGGGCGATCACCGCCATCGCCCGTCTGAAGCGGGTCGAACTCCTCGTCGCCTGTGACGTCACCACCACGTTCACCGATGCTGCGCGGGTGTTCGCACCGCAGAAGGGGGCCTCACCGGCCCAGGTCGAGATGCTCACCCGGCGACTGCAACGGATGGTCCAGATGTTCTCCACCGACTTCGACGTCGACGTGAGCACGATCCGAGGCGGCGGCGCCGCCGGTGGGCTCGGCGGCGCACTGGCCGCGATGGGTGGCCGGCTCCTGCCCGGGGTCGAGCTCGTTGCCGACGAGGTCGACCTCTACGACCAGCTCGAGGGAGCCGACCTCGTGATCACGGGTGAAGGTCGGCTCGACGACACCAGCTTCTCCGGCAAGGTCGTCGGAGGTGTGCGCGAGATCGCCGACGAGATGGGAATCGGCACACTGGCGGTGGTCGGCTCAGTCGGTGCGGGCACCGATGTGGGCGGCCTCGACGTGCTGTCGCTCACCGAGCTGGTCGGCGCCGACGATGCGATGACTCAACCGAGACAGTCGATCGAGCGTGTCGTCGCCGAATGGCTCCGCGCGCAGTCGTGAAGTGGTGACACCGCAGGAGTGAACGGCCGGGACGCGAGGTCGCGTCAGCCGGTGGTGGTGCCCGTGGTGTCGCTCGTGTCGGTGGTGGCATCACCGCCGGCCACCGGCGGGGCCGTCACCGTGGGGGCAGCGTCCGGTGTCGACAACTCGGCGATCGTCCTGTCGGCCTGCGCAACGCCGAGCATCAGCAGCACGCCGGCATCGCCGAGCGACGCGCCGTCGACGGGTACAGGCGTGGGCACCGCTTCGACCACGAGGCCACCCATCACCCGCGAGACGGAGTCGGCGACCGACTGTGCTGCGGCGATCGCGGGATCGAAGTAGACGATCGACTGCTCCAGGCTGGTGGTGGCGTTGGTCGGCGTCGCCGTCGTGAACCCGACCGCGTTCAGCTCGTCGGTCATGCGGCCGGCCGAGCCGGGCACGCCACTCGCGTTCGCGACAACGACCGTGGCCCCCTCGGTGACCAACGGTGGTTCGGTGGTGGTGGTCGTGGCGTTGGCAGTGTCCGGGACGGTGGACGCAACCGTCGTCTCGACCACAGCGCCGCCATCGGACGAGCCACCGTCGTCGGTGATGTTCCTCAGGATCAGGAAGCCGGCGACGACCGCCACGACGGCCAGCACGATGCTGAGGGTGGAACCGACGGGCGATCCGCCCACGCCCTGACGGGGGGAGCGGCGAGCACCCGACGACGGGGGCGAGCCCCCAGCGGTGGGATCTTCGATGGTCATGCGTGCGCTCCCTCTCCTGCCCCGCTGGACGCGATGCCCTCGAGGCGAGCCTTACGGGCTCGGAGGCGCAGCCGCTTCAGTCGACGCACCACGAGCGGGTCGTGGTCCATCGCGGCTGGGTCGTCGAGCACCTTGGTCAGTTCCGCATGGTATTCCTCCGGCGAACACTGAAAGCGAGCGCGGATGGCCTGGTCACGCGGTTCGGTGTCGTTCCACCACGCCCGTTCGAAGTCGAGCATGGCGGCAGAGCGTTCGTCGAGCATCACGCACAGGTTGCCCGCAACGGCGGTCGGATTACAAGCACCCTGACGATCGGGCCTCGATCGGTGCGTCGATCAGACGACGGCGGCGAGCGGAAGCGCCAGGTTCAGACGCTTCTCCGGGGTGTCGGCGTAGCCCGGCAGTACCGCCGCCATGTTGCCGGTGACGAGGCGGTGCTGGAGGATGTCGGCGAGCACCGACCGGTAGTCGACGGTGACGCGGAGTGCATTGCCGTCGATCGCTGCCGGATCGAGACCGGGCCAGTCGCCGTACACGCCACCACGGATCCCGCCTCCCATCACGAACATCGTGCTGGCCCGCCCGTGGTCGACGCCCAGGCCACCGTTTTCGCGGAACGTCCGACCGAACTCGGTCATCACGACCACCGTGACCCGATTCATGTCGCTGCCGAGATCCTGGGCGAAGACCGCCAGCACCTCGGCGAGGGCGGCGAGGTTCTGCGCCTGGCGACCGTCGACCTGGTTGCCGAAGTTGTCGTGCAGATCCCAGCCGAAGTTGGCCTCGGTGGCGACCGCTTCGAGTCCGACGTCGGCGCGTATCAGCCCAGCCACCTCGGCGAGCACGCGCCCGACGTTGCGACCGCGCCCGCTGGTCGGGTACACCGCACCGTTGGCCGGCGTCGATGCCGGGGCGTTGTTGACGATGTCGAGGGCGATGAGCGCCTCGTGCGCACGCGAATTGACGACGTTGTCCGCGTCGACGGCGTGGAGGTCCTGGAGCGCCGCTCGGACCATCGCGCCGCTGTTGCCGTTGTTCCGAAAGCCTTCCACGCGGAACGTGTCGGTGCTGTTGAGGGTCACGGCGACCGCCGAACCGGACAGGCTGCGCTGACCGTTGGGCAGCGACACGGCCCGTAGGCCGGTCGGGCCGGGCGACACGGTGTTGTCGAGGTGGCGTGCGAGCCAACCCGAACCGACAGCACCGTTGTCGAGGCCTTCGTCCATCTTGCGTTGCACGGCGAAGTGACTGCGATCGCCGTTCGGGAAACCGCCGGCCGGTATCACGGCCAGGCGGCCGGCGTTCCACACGTTCATCAGCGGCGACATCACCGGATGGAGACCGAAGTCCTCGTTGAGTGCGAGCATCGATGCGGGGTCGACCGCCAAGGTCGGTCGAGCAGCGGCGAGGAACGCCGCGCCGGCGCCTTCGTTGCGCGGCCCGACGACCGACAGGCCGTCCATTCCGCCGCGAAGGAAGATGTTGACGACGACGTCGCCGACCCGCGTTGCGTTGTTCGACGCGAACGCCATGCTGCCCCACCCGGGCGCGGCGACGGCGACGGTCCCGACCGCGCCGGCGCCCTTGAGGACGGCGCGACGGGAGATCCGCTTGCGCTGCACGGGAGCACAGGTTGGACACGAGGACGACATGGCGACTCCTGATCTCAGCGGTACTGGTTTGCGGGAAAGGACAACAACAGCCCGATGACATCGCCGAGGTTCTCGGTGAGGCGGACGTCGGCGAGCGGGGTGTCGGTGGCCACCCCGAGGAAGCCGGTGACCGCCGCGACATCGGTCTGCGTGATCGGGATGCCGAGGCGAGCGGCGAGCGCCCGGACCACGAGATCGATCGTGGCCGGCATCGGGTCGGGCAACAACGCCGACGTGTCGATCGTGAACCCGTTGAGCGTCCGGTTGCCGAACCGACCGGCGAGCTCCCAGCGGCGCAGCGTGGTCCCCGTGGTCACCCAGAAGTTCCGGTCGTCCGGGAACCCGTCGGGCGTCGGCCACTGCCACATCGAATGGCCGAGTCCGTTCAGACGGTCGGTGATCGTCCGGGCGGCAGGTGTGTCGTTCGTGGTGGAGAACGTCGGGTCGATCGTGGCACCGGTCGCTCGCACCATCGACACCAGCAGCTCGAACGGCGTCTTCACCTTGGGGTACTGGTTGGTGATGAACTCGGTGCTCGTCAGAATGTGGCGGAGGACCGGGACGATGTTGGTGTCGTTGGCCAGGTAGACCTGGGCGGTCGAGGCGACCAGTGATGCCGGCGGCTCGTCACCGACGAACCGGCGCACGAGCTTGGTGGCGAGGTAGTTCGCCGTGTTCGGCAGCCGAGCCAGCCAGTTGAGGAGATCGATGCCGTCCTGCTCACCTTCGGCGCCGGAGCGGCCAGGCGTGGCGAACGTGGTCGTCGAACCGTCCGGCAGGGTGATCGTCACCTCGCACGGCCCGGTGAAGTGCCGGCTCGGCTCGTAGAAGAAGCGCAGCCCGTCGGTGCCGAGGCGACCGGCGAGGCCCCACCCGGTGAAGATGCGCGCCACCTGCTCGACGTCGGCCTCGTCGTAGCCGTTGGAGGCGCCCATCGTGTGGAGCTCCATCACCTCGCGGGCGTAGTTCTGGTTCGGCCGGTTGCCCGTGGAGCGGTAGTTGTCGAGATACAGCTGCATGCTGACGCTTCGGGCATTGGCCAGCAACAGGTCCGAGAAGCGTCCGAGTGCGTGCACACGGAAGACGTCGCGATCGTCGGATGCGGCGGCGTAGCGGACGTTCTTGTCATCCTCGCCCGTGTAGACACTGAAGTGGTTGGTCCAGAACTCGACCATCCGCTCGGCGAGCTGGCCGGGGTGGCCGGCGGCACGGATGACCGCGGCGTGGCGAAGCTCCTTCGCCGGACGCGAGTTGTCCTGGCTTCTGTAGGCCTGGTACCTGGTCTCGATGTCGGCCTCGAGCGTCGAGTCGCCGGTGAGGACACCTGCCACTCCGGCGGCGGGCGTACCGAGCTGCTGTTCGAGGAAGGCGGCTCCGCCGAGCGATGCGACCTGGGCGATGGCGTCGGGTGTCGGGCCGTACACCACTTTGCCGAGGAGCTGCACCTGGTGCATGGCCTCGAGTTCAGCTGCAGTCGGGCCCGGCGGTGGGGGTGGGGGCGGCGCCGGAACGACGGGAGCCGGCGGAACGACAGGAGCCGGCGGAACGACAGGAGCCGGCGGAACGACAGGAGCCGGCGGAACGACAGGAGCCGGCGGAACGGCGGGAGCCGGCGGAACGGCGGGAGCCGGCGGAACGGCGGGAGCCGGCGGAGCGGCGGGGTTCGATGGTGACGCCACCGGGTTGGTCGTCTTGGTGCCGGACCCAGACGGCGTCGGTGCCGTGGTCGCGGCCTCGGTGCCGGCAACGGTCGCGGGGGTGGGTTCGACGGCGGTGGCGACTCGACGTGTCGGTACGGGACCGTCGACGGCCCGGGGCGACAGTGTGGTGCTCGACGCCGGCCCGGTCGTGGCGGTCGGGGCAGCGCCGGGAACGGACTGCGACGGCGTCAGCTTCGGGTCAGGGAGCGTTGCGTCCGATCGCGCCTTGACCGCTTCATCGACCGCATCGTCGGCGCATCCGGAAACGAGCACGGCCAGGCCCACCGTCGACCCTGCGATCGCTGCGAGCATGCCGCGACGACCGAGCGCGAACTGCTCGCCACGATCGGCAGTGCGCCCGGTTGCGGGAGCCGGCGCCACCGACGCCTCGTGGGCAGGCGCGGCGTGACGCGGCGCCGCGAAGGGCTGCGCCAACAGCGGGGCTCCGACCGGAGGCACCGAGAGGGGACCGACGCGTGGGACACCACTCGTCACGGTGCCGGGAGCCGGCCACGGTGCGAGCAGGGCACGAGGAGAATCAACCAGGAGGTCGTGGATTCCGCTGTCGTGTTCGAGCACTTGGCCGTTCACAGATTCCGCCTTTGAGCTGTTCGTTGTCGGGGCCGCTCCGTGCACCGTAAACGGTGCGACCACGTAGAGCAATGGGTTGGACACTCAAAGTGGTCAAGAGTTGATCAACTCGACGTCGTCCACCGGCGGCTCACTGCGGCTTCCTCGACATCGGCGGAGCGCGCGACTCGAGCTACCCGCGCCTAGCGTGCTGGCCGTGCAGCGGCGGCCCTTCCTGATCGGCATCGCTGGTGGCAGCAGCTCCGGCAAGACCACCGTGACCGAGCGCCTCGCAGCGCTCACCGGCGATGAGCACCTCTCGCTGATCGAGCTCGACTCGTACTACCTCGACCTCGGTGACGCCCCGATCGAGGAGCGGCGCGCCGTCAACTACGACCATCCCGACGCCTTCGACTGGGCGCTGCTCAACGACCACCTCGCCGCCCTCGCCAACGGCGCGTCGGTCCCCGTCCCGGTCTACGACTACACGCAGCACAATCGCAGCGATCGGGTCCGCATCGTCGAGCCTGCACGCATCATCGTCGTCGACGGGATCCTCGTGTTCTGGGACCGGGCCCTCCGCGAGCGTTTCGACCTGAAGATCTTCGTCGACACCGCCGCCGACATCCGCTTGATCCGCCGGTTGCGGCGCGATGTCGCCGAACGGGGCCGCACACCCGAGTTCGTCATCGAGCAGTACCTCAGCACCGTGCGCCCCGCACACGAACGGTTCATCGAACCGAGCAAACGTCACGCGGACGTGATCATCCCCGAGGGCGGACTCAATCGCCCCGCGCTCGAGGTGCTGCTCGCACGCGTCCGCGAGATCACACTCGACGACTGATCGGCTCCACCACCAACCTCAGTGTGCGTGGTGTGAACCGATCCGCCGCACGCTCCGTATGAACAGAGCGGCCACCATGTCGGGATCGCTGCTCGTCAACAGCTCGCGATTCTTGCCGTCGGTGAGACCGTTGCGCAGGACGCCGAGCGAGTTGAACCGGGCCATCATCCCGGCGAAATCGACCGACGTGGCGCCATCATTCGACGGGACGGAACCAACGAAGTGCTCCGCCAACCGGTCGATGTCCGCCGGGCTGAACCGCTCGAGCAGCGCGTCGGCGTTCAGCTTCGCCGCGCCACCGAAACCTCCCGCAACGATCAACGGCTCGCCGGCATCGACCGCAAGGTACGCCTCCTCGACGATGTCGGGCGCCAACCTCGTCTTCGGGATCCTCGGACCGTCGGGGTCGTCGATGTACTGCACGACCGGATCGTCGTGATCACCGGTCGGATTGAGCACGGGGATCGGCCCATCATCGCCGTCGGCGAACGACCGACCGCGGGGGTCGGTCGTGTAGTTGATGACGTGGTGCTCGGCCTTCGGGTTCTCCTCGCGTACACGCCGTCCGATCGCTCGCAACCCTGCGGTGTCGGCACCGGCACGAACTTGCGATACGTCTTGCCCCACACGTAGTGGAGCCGAGGCCGTGACCATCGGCGTCGAAGACCGCTCGACCGGCGGGGAACGCTCCCGGGATGGCCGACGACGCTGCCCTGCGCCGGCCACCTCGACATCGGGCGTCGTGCGCCGACAGAACCGCCGAACCAGATCCCTCGTTCGTGGGTCGCTCGGAGCGCACCAGCGTACGCGATCAACTTCGCGCCACCCCCCATGAACACCCCGTTGACCAGCCCCATGCTGACCATGGTCTAGCAGTGTGTCATCGCGGCGCTGTTCACGTCGCCGAGTGGCCAATCGATCCGATCGCGCCGGCACAGAAGACCGAACGTGCGGACGGCCAGGTCCGTCGCCGGCCCGAAGACGCCGTCGACGACGAGCTCCGCACCCATCGCGTTGAGCGTCGACTGCAGATGGGCGACCTCGGGCGTCCGGATCCATCGCGCCCTCCACTCCTCGACGGCTTCGGTCGGCCGGCGGACCACGAGGACGGGCACGTCGCCGCCGGGCCACCTGTCATCTTGGCGACCAGTCGCGACGACGCGGACGCGATGGCGCCCCGGCCCACCGCGGTCGGCCGCGGACATCCTGACCCCGAACGACGCCAGCGGCACCTCGTCGCTCCCGGCTGCGTCACGCCATCGATTCCGGCCCGGATCGTCGAAACGCACCTGCCGCTCCCAGAACTGGTCGGAGGTGAACACGCCGACCCGACGGTCGAGCAGCTCGTCGGCACGACGGAGGAACGATGCAACGTACCGGCCGAGGTCGAACGGATCGAACCCATCGGACGTCGTGATGTCTGCCCAGTGTCCGTAGTCGAAGCGCCACGCCGCAGCGCTGCGGACCGCCATTGCCCACAACTCCGCCTGATGGTGTGCAGACGTGTGCGATGGATAGAGATGCCAGTACGAGGCGACGTCGAGCCTGCTCGTGCCCGCGGCGCGGACATGCTCGAT
Source organism: Ilumatobacteraceae bacterium (assembly GCA_963698565.1). GTDB lineage: Bacteria > Actinomycetota > Acidimicrobiia > Acidimicrobiales > Ilumatobacteraceae > Sva-07. The sequence goes on along the minus strand of CAVORH010000038.1, from coordinate 40,887 downwards.
CCAGCGGGCGTCCTGGCGCGTCCCCCGACCCGCGCGCACGACCACGACCCGACATCCCTGTGCCGCCACTTCCTCGAAGTCGATGCAGTGGTGTTCGCACACATCGATCCCCTCGACCCAGGCGACGTCGTCGTCTTCCACGAGTCCAGCATCGAGCATCTGCACACCCCGGTCGATGACCGACGAGCGACCGATCCCGAACCCCGAGGTCAGCTCGAACTGTCCCCGAGGCCATCGAGTGCACGTTGGCACCGATCGACCCACGGGGTCAGCTCGAACTGTCCCCGAGGCCATCGAGTGCACGTTGGCACCGATCGACCCACGGGGTGGCCCCATGGGCACGGGCAGCGGCCCGCGGCGGTGAGCAGCGCCGTGGCCTGCTCGACCTGTCCGACCGACGCTCGAGCCATCCCGAGAACCCGGTCGACCGGACCGAGACAGGCGAGTTCGCTCGCTGCCATCGCCCACTGCCCCGAATACCGGTTCAGCACGGCGTGGTAGCGACGAGTGGACGCAGCGTCGCCCACGAGCACCGACGTCTCCAGCGCTGCGGTCGTGGTGGCCAGCCACACCCAGTTCCTCGGCCACGGGGCCCAGTCCTCCAGGACCGACAGCAGCCGTCGCGCATCGTCCATCTGACCGGCCTCGGCGTGTACCAGCGCGAACGCTGCCGAGGAACATCGGGTTCGAATCGACGAGATCGGCGAGCTGGCGCTCGAGCATCGACAACGCCGCCTGCTGACCACGGTTGCGTCCCACGCTGTAGGTGATCGCCATCTGACCCAGCACGAGATTGTGTCGGTTCGACATCGCGACGGCATCGTGTGCAAGGCGTTCGGCGGCGTCGTCGTTGCCGAGCGTTGCGTGGATCATCGCCTGCCCCATCATCACCCTGCTGAGCAGGAACGTCGTGCCCGCCTCGTCGGCGACTGCCGCTGCGCGATCGGCGTCCTCCAGCGCTCCGGTGATGTCGCCCAGTTGCATGCGCGCCGCCCACCGATGGTTGAGCGCCTCGATCAGGACGCCCGTCCACCGCGAGTGGCCGCCGACGGCGAGTTCACGTGACGCCTCGTCGATGTGCCGCGTCGTGAGTGCCGCTCGTTCCTGCGCATCGTCGGGACTCCAGCACGCACGTGCCACTTCGGTCTCGACAGTCGCACGGTCGACGGGCTCCATCAGGTCGACGCCGACGAGTCCGAGCCGGGCCATCGCCGATCGATCCTCGTGACGGACGGTGATCGGCAGCAGCCGCGATTGACGGATGTGCAACATCGCGGGCAGGACCGCCGGCTCCGGTGGGCAGACTGCGCTGGCGCGCTCGAGCAGGCCCAGGAGTTCCGGATCGTCGAGGCCGTGACGACGGCTGAGCGATGCAACCAGTGCGGCCTCCGCGAGGGTGACCGGGTCGCCGGCTGCGTCGGCGAGCGCGGCCGCGCGGTAGAGCTGGACCGTGCCCTCGGAACTGCGCGAGGCGACGAAGTCGGCTCGACCATGGGCAAGTCGAAGACGCGCCTCGATGCGGTCTCGCTCGCTCGACGCCGGCGCGCCCGACAGCACCTCGAGCGCCCGGTCCAGGATCGTGATCGCCTGCTCGTGAGCGAGACGATCGGTGGTCTGCGTGCCCACCTCCGCGGCAACCTCGCCCGCATGAAGCGGATCTCCCAGACGATCGGCGGCGAACCAGTGGTGCATCGCCGCCTCGAGACGTTCGTGACCGACCCCGTCCTCCTCGATGCGCCGAGCGATCGCCCCGTGCAACAGCGCCTGCCGGGTCGGCGAGAGGCTCACCTCCAGCGTGGATCGCACGATCGCGTGAACGAATCGGAACTCTCCTGGATGGTCGCCGTCGACGAGCAGCCCGGCCGCACTGGCCGCATCGAGGCTCGTGAGCGCCTCGAGGGGGCTGACCCCCAACACGTCGGAGAGAAGCACGACCTCGAAGCTGCGACCGATCACCGCCGCCGAGGCGAGCGTGTCGCGTGCGTGGACACCGAGGTGATCCACCCGTTCGAGGATCCACTCCCGCACGCCGACCGGCAAGCTCGAAGCGTCGAGCCAACCAGCACCGACGTCGCCGAGATGCCCGAGGAGTTGCACCGCGAAGAACGGGTTGCCGGCACTGAGTGCGTGGACTCCGTCGATGGTCTCGGCACTGGCCCGCAAACCGCCGGCTTCGGCCAGCTCGACGATGTCGTCGCGCCCGAGCGGACCGAGGGTCGCCATCGTCGCTCCCGGACGCTGCGTGAACGAGTCGAGCACGCCTCGACTCGCCCCCGGTCGGCAACCGGCCAGCACGGCCAGCGACCCACCGAGGTCATCGAGGAGTTGCTCCAGCAGCGCGAGCGACGATCCGTCGATCCACTGCACGTCGTCGAGCACCAGCGTCACCGGGCGCTCGAACGATCGGAGGGCCGACGTGATCCGACCGAAGAACCGTCGGCGATCGACCCAACCCTCCTCGTCGCGTTCGAGGTGACCCGCCTCGAACGGAAAGAGGTCGGATCCCAAGGCGTCGAGGAACGGCTCGAACGCCCCGCCCGACTCGGTACACCTGCCGACGAGGACGAGGTCACCGGAGTCGGCCCCTCGTCCGGCGAGTTCGGCCAGTAGCCGGGTCTTGCCGATCCCCGGCTCGCCGACGACGACGAAGAGTGGCGCCACGCCCGACACCCGGCCTCTGGCGATCGTGGCCACGCCCGCGCGGAGTTCACGCTCACGGCCCGTGAGCACGCGCGCCCGGCGAGTCGACAACCAGCCGGCGGCCTGGTCGTCCAGATCCCGCGCCAGTGCATCCTCGAGGTTCGATGAAGGAGATGATCGCCGCACCCGGACGCAGCGATCCCCCACCGCGTCGAACTGCAGATCGTCGGCCGAACCGAGCAGCATCCGAACCGGCGGGGAGCACACCACCGAGTTCGCCGGGGTCCAACGGATCAGGGCAGTCGTCTCGTCCGCCAGTTGCTGCACCGTCGCCCCGTGCCATCCACCGAGGTCACCGGCGTGGAGTGCCACGCGCCATCCGTCCTCGGCGGTGAGGTCGAGGGCCGCACTCGCGGCATCTCGCGCGCGGAAACGCAACGGCGCTGCACGACGGCGGCAGCGACGCTGCCGCAACGTGACGTCCACCTGCCCGTTCGAGTTCCCCGAGCGCCCCGGCGAGCGTCGCCGGGTTGGATGCCTGTACGACCGCGAGCGTGACCGTGCCGACCGGGATGTCCATCTCGGCGGCATCACGGAGCCGACGTGCGAACTCGGAGGCCTGCCACGGTCTGCCGAGCGGATCCCACGTGAGCCCGCGCCGCAGCACACGCTCCAGTCGAACCAGATCTCCGAGCGCCTCGGGCCAGGCGGTTCCCAACTTCGGCACGATCCCGGTGAGCAGGTACACCGTCAGCGCGGCCAGCGAGTACACGTCGGCGGCAGGACTCAAGGCTTCACCCGCGAGCACCTCGGGCGCCGAGAAGCCGGGGGTGCCGAGACGTTCACGATCGTCGCCCACGCGCATCGCTGCGCCGAAGTCGACCAGCACGGCGCGACCGTCGGCCGTGACGATCACGTTCTCCGGTTTGACGTCGCCGTGCACGACGGCGGGCTGGTGGCCGTGGAGATGGTCGAGCGTCTCGGCGAGCTGGTCGATCAGCCCGAGAACGGTCGGCAGCGGGAGCCCGACCGCATCCTGGGCGTCGACGATGGCACGGAGGTCGTTGCCGACCACGTGGTCGCTGATCATGTAATACCGACCCGCCTCGACGAGGTCGCTGCGAACCGTGGGCAGCCCGCCGTGAGCAACGATGCGCATCAGGAGCCCCGCCTCGCGTCGGAGCCGCGCGAGGTCGTCGTCGTCGACGACTCGACGGGTCTTCACCACGACGTCGAGGTCCAACTCGAGATCGCGCGCCAAGTGGACCTCGGCTTCCCCACCCGTTGCGAGCAGCTGCCGGATCTGGAATCGGCCACCGACGAGTGCGGGCACCGTCGTGACGTCGGCAGCCGTCATGGCCCGTCCCGCAACGACTGCAGGTCGGCGAGCCGAACCGCACCGCATCCGAGTGCCTCATTGGCCAGCCGAACCCGGCGATCGGCGCCCTCCTCGACGTCGAACTTGAGGTACAGCCGTCCGAGTTGCTGCTTGACGGCGCTGTCGGTGACGCACAGCTCCGACGCGATGGCCGACACCGTTGCGGGCGGTGTGAACACGTCGCCGTCGAGAACGGGCGAGCACAGGCACAACAGGACCCGCCGCTCCCCCGGGGTCAGCTCAGGTCGGCTCCGCGTTGTCTGGGTGCGAGAACGATCGTCGAGCGGAACGCCCACCGAGTGGAAGACGATGGTCGTGCGTTCACCGAGTCGGAGTTCCTCGCCGGGGACCAGCAGGTGGACCGATCCAGAGCTGAGGCGATCGGCGCCGATGAACAACCCGTTGGTCGACGAGGTCGCCTGGACACACCAGCCGGCCGGCCGAGGCACCAGCACGGCGTGCAGGCGCGACACCGTCGGATCGCCGCGCAGGGCGAGGTGGCCGTCGACCGCCGGCTGCCCCACGTCACGCCCCACCGTCAGTTCGCCGTCGAGTTCGACCGTCAGCGGCGCGTGGCCGGGTTGGTGGACGACGAGCCACGATGTCGGAGATCCGGCCACGTCGCTCATCCCTGCAGTCTCCCCGGTGTCCTGACCTCGCCGCCATGTCTCATCGGACAGTTCCGGCTGTCGTGGCAGCATCATGGTGAGCGCCGGATCCGAGCAGCTCGACCGTCCGTTCGTCGCCCGACAGTTCGGCGATGGCCAACGCCTCGTCGGCGAACAAATGGATCGCAGCGTCGGGATCTCCGGACTGGGCCAGGCCCAGACGGGCCACCGCCGCGGCCCAACGCTCCTCGCCGTCGCTCGGAGTCCGGGTGCACAGCCACGCTGCTGCTCGGTCGGCGATCTCGGGGTATCCGAGATGGCGCCACTGTGCCCCGAGTGTCGCGAGGATGCGTAGGGCGACGGACGGATCGTCTCCCGCCATCGAAGCTTCGAGGGCCGCGAGGACATCCGTTTCGTCAGGTGCGAGCAGCGAGAGCGGCATCGTCTGATCATCGAACCGCTCGGCAAGCGCAGCGAACCAGGCGCCATGACGTGCGCTCGCGCCGCCGACGTCATCGGATTCCGCGAGCCGCTCCTCGGCGAACGCACGGATCGCCGGCGCCATGCTGATCCGAGCGGCCTCGTCGTCGAACGAGAGCAGGTTCTGCTCGAACAGCGTCCGGATCGCGTTCGCCGATGCTGCGTCGTCGAGCCGACCGCCCACGGCCACGGCGGTGGCAGCGTCGATCTCGAACTCGCCGCGGAACACCGCGAGCCGTCGGAGCGCGATCTGCGCCTCGGGAGGCAGGAACTGGTACGTCCACGCGATCGACGAGGCCAGCGTCCCGGTCACGCCGGCTGAGCCGACGTCGTGCTGCGCCAACTCATCGATGCTCGCCGCCAACTCGGCGACCGAGGTGACCCCGGCTCGAGCTGCCGCGAGTTCAATGGCGAGTGGCACGCCGTGCAGATCACGACAGATCGACGCAATGTGCATGGCGGCATCACCGACGGGATCCACGGCCACGACGTGGTCCGCGACGCGCTCGATGAACAGCCGGGTCGCGTCGACTTCGGCGAGGTCGGCGAGATCACCGTCGAAGTCGGGTGCAGGCACCGCAAGGGGTGGCACGGCGTGGACCACCTCGCCCGGGACCCCCAGGGGGTCGCGGCCCGTGGTGAGCACGCGAGCATCCGGACAGCCGGCGAGCAGCGCCTCGACGACCGATGCCACAGCGATCGGCGCACGCTCGTGACCGTCGAGAATCAGCAGCGAGTCGGCGACCGAACCGAAGTGGTCAGCGATCAGCTGCTCGGGGTCGACGTCCCCGGCCAGTGCGCACGCTCGCACGATGGCGGTGCTCACCGCCGTCACGTCGTCGCCGGTGACGTCGCCGAGACCGACCCACCACACACCCCCCGGGAACGAGTTGCCCGCAGCGTCGGCGCCGGCACGCGCCAGTCTGCTCTTGCCGATTCCGGCTTCGCCAGTCAGCGTGACGAGGCGGCTGGTCGCCAACGAGCGGCTGACCGCAGCCAGGTCGGCACGCCGACCGACGAAGGAGCTGATCGGTGTCGGAAGGTTGCCTGCCGCAGAGGTTCCCGCCTTGAGCGGCGGAAACGCTGCCGGGAGGCCCGGGTGGGTGACCTGCCAGATCCGCGACCGTCCGTCGAGACCTCGAAGGCCGTAGAGACCGAGGTCGACGACGCCGACGGCCTCGGGACCGGTCCGGGCGATCTCGCCCGCGGTCTCGTCGGAGAGGAGGATCTGGCCTCCGTGGCCGCAGCCGCGGATGCGGGCACACCGGATGATGGTGAGACCCACGTAGTTGTTCTCGTTGCGCAGCATCGCATCACCGGTGTGCAACGCCATTCGCACCGGGAGGTCCGGGAGTTCGCTGCGCAACACCAGCTGCGTGTGGACCGCCGCTGCAACTGCCGCCGCTGCGTCGGTGAAGACGGCGACGACGCTGTCGCCCTCGCCCTGTTCCTCGGGACGCACACCGCCATGGGCGGCGATGCCGCGCTCGAGGATCTCGTAGTGCCGCGACACGAGCGCCGTCATCTCGCCGGGCGCTGCCTGCCACGCCTGGGTCGACCCCTCGATGTCGGTGAGCAGGAAGGTGACCCACCCCGTCGGGAGTGACTCGTCGGCGCGTGGCACGGCCCAATCTTGGCCCAATTCCGCGAAGGGCCACAACGAGCCATCCGTGGCTGGCGGCGCTCGCCTGCTCGGTGACACCGCAGATCGCCTCACGTCGCGAGAACGGGACGAGTGCCCAAGCGCCGTGCACCGCTCATCGCGCGCAGAACGAGGTTGCAACGAGCTGTCGCTGACGACGTTGCCGGCGACGGCCCAGGGAAAGGCGTCGCCGTCACCATCAAAGCATGCTTCACCAGGCACTCACCCATGCCGTCGTCATCGGCCTCGTGCTCCTCTCGAGCGCTGCCGACACGACCCGCATCCACGAGATCGCGCCGGCGACGAGCTCGGATCCGCTGGTCGAGTTCGTCGGCGGATCGCCGTCCCAACGGGAAGCGGTACGGCAGTCGGTGGCCCGCTACGCGACGAACGGTCTCCCCTTGCCCGACCTCCTCGTCCGGCTCCACGACGACGCCGACGGTTGTGGGGGGCACCGTGGCTTCTTCCGCGTCGACGACGATCGAGCGGTCATCGACCTCTGCTTCGAGTGCGAGTTCCTCACACTGCACGAACTGGGGCACGCGTGGGAGCACGTCAACCTCGACGACGACGCGAGGGAGGACTTCCGACGGACGGTCGACGCACCGACCTGGAACTCTCACGACACGCCCCGCATCTTCCGAGCGACCGAGATCGCCGCGGACGCGCTGGCCTACGGTCTGTTGTCGACACCGCTGGGTCCCCACGAGCACCGGGATCGGGAGTTCGCACGGTTCGAGGCGTTGACCGGCCAACTGCCTCCCCGCCTGAACGTGTGCACACCTCGCCGGGTGACGGCCACCGGGACCCCGCCCGACCCGCTCGCGAGCGCCAACGATCACTCGCCGTGGTCGAACGACCCTGGACGCCTGGTCGCAACGAGCGTTGCATGGTGGGAAGAGACCGGAGGAGGCAGCCGTGGAGTTCGCAATCCTGGGTCCGTTGGAGGTACGCGACGAGGGACGCCTCGTCGATGTCGGGGGCCCGAAGCATCGCGTGTTGTTGGCCCTGCTGCTGCTCAACGCCAACCGGGTGGTGTCGACCGATCGGCTCCTCGAAGCGCTGTGGGGAAACGATGCGCTCGGGATGGAGAACGCACTCTGGGTCCACATCTCACGGCTGCGCACGGCGCTCGGGGAGCGCGACCTGCTCGTCACGTGCGACCACGGCTATTCCCTGGCCGTTGATCCGAACGACATCGACGTCCACCGATTCGAGTCGATGGCCGCTGATGGACATGCTCTGGTCAGGGACGATCCCGAAGCGGCGTTGCAGCTCTTGAACGACGCCCTCGGCTTGTGGCGGGGTCCGGCGCTGGAGGAGTTCACCTACGACGACTTCGCGCAGATCGAGATCACCCGGCTCGAAGAACTCCACCTGCTCGCCAGGGAGGATCGTTTCGCGGCCGAGTTGGATCTCGGACGGGCCGGTGAGCTGATCAGCGAACTCGAGGCGTTCCATCGCGAGCACCCGACACGCGAGCGGGTCGTGGGTCAACTGATGCTCGCCCTGTACCGATCGCGACGCCAGACCGAAGCGCTCCAGGTGTTCAGACGGTTCCGTCTCCAGCTGGTGGAGCTGGGACTCGCTCCATCCGCCGAGTTGCAGCGGCTGGAGGAACAGATCCTCCTGCACGACTCGCGTCTGGATGCGCATCAGCGGTCGGCCGACTTGGCCGACGAACCGCCGTCGCCGATGCCGACCGCCAATCCGTTCAAGGGCCTGCGGGCATTCGGCGAAGCGGACAGCGCCGACTTCTTCGGACGCGAACGAATCGTCGCAGAGGCGGTACGTCGCCTCGACGGCGGCAGGGACGTGATCGGGATCGTCGGACCCAGCGGATCGGGCAAGTCGAGCATCGTCCGAGCCGGGCTGATCCCGACGTTGCGCAAGGGCGCCATCGAAGGTTCCGATCGCTGGGTGATCGCCGCGATGGTGCCCGGGTCGCGGCCGTTCGCAGAGCTCGAGGCGGCGCTGTTGCGGTCGTCGCCCGTCGCACCCGACAGCCTGTCCGAGCAACTCGCCGACCGTGAGACCGGCCTGCTGCGAGCGATTCTGCGGGTGCTTCCGAGCGACTCGGACCGTCTCCTCCTGGTGATCGACCAGTTCGAGGAATTGTTCACCCTCGTACCGAGCGAGGACGAACGCTTGCGTTTCCTGACCGGCCTGATCGACGCCGTCGACGACTCCCGGGGACGGTTGATGGTCGTGATCGCGCTGCGAGCCGACTTCTACGACCGCCCGCTGTCGTACCCCGAGTTCGGTGCCCGACTCGGCGGCGGAATCATCAACGTCGTCCCGCTGACCTCCGACGAGCTCGAGATGGCCGCCCAACGGCCGGCCGAGCGGGCGGGAGTGGCACCGGAGCCGGCACTCGTCGCAGCACTGTTGACCGACGTGATCGGTCGTCCGGGGGGACTTCCGCTGTTCCAGTTCACCCTGACCGAGCTCTTCGATCGGCGTGACGGCGACACGCTGAGCCTTTCCGCGTACCAGGCGATGGGCGGTCTGAGCGGCGCGCTCGGCCACCGGGCCGACGACATCTACGCGCAACTCGACGACGAGCAGCAGGCCGCCGCACGGCAACTCTTCCTCCGGCTCGTCAACATCGCCGACAACGACGAGTGGACGCGACGGCGTGTGCCGGCATCCGAGCTCCTGTCGCTCGACGTCGACGTGTTGGCCCTGCAGACCGTGATCGACGACTACGCCGCCAACCGCCTGCTCGTGCTCGACCGTGACGTGGTGACCGATTCCCCGACGGTCGAGGTGGCCCACGAAGCCCTGCTGACCGATTGGGAGCACCTCCGGGCGTGGATCGAATCAGCCCGGGAGGACGTCAGACGCCATGCGTGGCTCGCGGTGGCGATGAACGAATGGCGTGAAGCCGACGAGGATCCGGACTACCTCCTGAGCGCTGGTCGGCTCGAGGCGTACGCCACGTGGGCGGCGTCCGCGCTCATGCACCTCACGCTCGATGAACAGCGGTTCCTCGAAGCGTCGACACGACACAGCGAGCAGGAGGTCGAGGAGCAACACCGGCAGCTGGCGAGTACCGCAAGGGCCGAGCGGTCGGCGCGCCGGCGACTGTGGGCGATCGCTGCGATGCTGCTCGTCGGCGCCGTCCTCGCAGGCCTCCTGATGCTCCGTCCCTTCGGTGACACCCCTGTTCCTACCGTTGCGTTCTTCGGGTATCGAGGCGACGGCGGATGGAACGACAACATGGCCTCGGGCCTCGATCGCGCCGCCCAGGACCTCGATTTCGAGTTGGTGGACGCACCGGCCGTCGTCGACCCGCCGGCGGACTTCCGCGCTCTGGCCGAGACCGGCCCCGACGTCATCATCAGCGATGCGACGCCGACGATCGTCGCGCCAGAGGTGTTCACGGACTTCCCCGAGATCAGGTTCGGTGTCGTCGACGGTGTCGTCGACTCGCCCAACACCGCCGGCGTGCGGTTCAGCAACGAGCAGGGGGCGTTCCTCGCCGGCGCGGCCGCGGCAATGAAGACCGAGACCGGCGTGGTCGGTTTCGTGGGTGGTGACCCGTCGATCGTCTCCGACTTCCAGGCGGGATTCGAGTCGGGCGCCCACTGGATCGATCCCGAGGTCGAGGTCCTGTCGACGTATGTCCTGCAGCAGTTCGCCAACGACGTGGGAGGCATTCCGATCTTCGCGTTCGGACGGCCGGACCTCGGCTACGCACGGGCGGCCGCGTTGTATGAGATGGGTGCCGACGTGGTCTTCCACGCCGCTGGCGCGTCGGGACTGGGCCTGTTCGACGCCGTGGTCGATCAGTCCAGAGCACAGGGGCGCCCGCTGTGGGCGATCGGCGTCGACAACGACCAGTGGTTCGATGTCGACGAGGTGCAGCGCCCGCACGTGCTCACGTCGGTGATCAAGCGCGGCGACGTCGCGGCACGGCTGTTGGTCGAACGGCTGTTGGGCGACGAACCGGTCGGTGGTGTGGAGCGCGTCGGGGTCGCCGAGGGCGCGTTCGGCTACTCCACGCAGGGCGACGGGTTGACCGACGAGATGACTGCGACGTTGGCTCGCGCGGAGACCGCCATCGCCGATGGCGACATCGTCGTACCGACCGAACCGACCGGGCCGGTGCTCGACCTCGATCCGATCCAGAATGCAGGCGAGAAGGCGCTCTCGGTCCTCACGCTCGACCAGGCCGACGATTTCCTGCACGACTGGCTCCCGGCGCGCTACCCGGAGGAGATCGCTTCGTACTGTTCGTTCACGAACTCGAGCGAGGCGCAGGATGCCGCCTGCCTCGACGTCGTGCTCTCCCACCTGGAGGAGTTCGTCGCCCAGCTCTGACAACGGCCGAGAAGCTGCAGGAGTTCCTGATGACAGATGACGTTGGCCGCTTTCGAATTCGGCGCGATCGGACTCACCAGTTCGTGCTGGCCTCCCGGTTGCGCCGGAAACACCGGAGACTCGGCTCGACCCGTCCCCCTGCCAGGGACAACCTGACCGGTCATCACGACGAGCGAAGTGCGTCGTACAGGTCGGTGATCGCCTGCTCCATGTCGCTCTCCTCGGCGCAGTCGAACCGTTCGAACCTGGATTCAGCAGTCGAGAGGCACTCGTTCCAGGTCTCCCACGCCGACGAGATCACGATCGGTACGAGGAGATGTCCTCGCCGGGGATCTCACCCGCCAACTCGTAGAGATTCTGTCGGAATCGAAGACGTAGCTGCCGTCCGTCGGGTTGAAGCTGCTTCCGGTGTCGTCCAGAGCGACGGTCACATTGTCGAGTTCCAGCCCGACTCGGGAATGTGCCGGCGACGCGGTACGCGCGGCGGTCGCACGCGGCGCCCGCACCGAGAGCGCCACCCGGGAGCCGTGGCCAATCTTTCGTTGCCGAGGCCTCGTGCCCGAGCACCCTCAGGATCGATCGTCGGGCGCGGGAAGGCCGACAGGCGCCGGACGATTCGATTGGGACGCGATCGGGTACGACCAACGTGTGCCAATTGTCGAACGTGTCCTCGATGCCACACCCGTTGCCGACCTCCACGGTCACCTCGCCGCTGGAGGCGGTCGAGCGCTGTCCGTCGCCGCCGCCACCGAACCGGACGACCTGATCGCCACGATCACCGACGCCGGACTTCGCGGACGGGGCGGCGCCGGCTTCCCCACCGGCCTCAAGTGGCGGACGGTGGCCGACAGCCGCAGTTCGGTCGAGCCCACTGCGGTGATCGTCAACGCCGCCGAGGGCGAACCGGGCACGTTCAAGGACCGGGCGATCATCCGACGCAACCCCTACCGCGTGCTCGAGGGTGCGCTCATCGCCGCCCGCGCGGTCGGAGCACCGGAGGTGGTGATCGCGATCAAGGCGTCCTTCCGACCCGAGATCAGGCGTCTGCGGGCCGCCATCACCGAGTTCGAGGCAGCAGGGCTCGACGACGTGACCATGCGCATCGTCGAAGGTCCGTCCGAGTACCTCTTCGGCGAGGAGTCGGCGCTCGCGGAGGTCATCGAAGGGCGCTACCCGTTCCCACGGGTGACGCCGCCCTACCGTCGCGGTCTCGACAATCCGGATGCCCCCTCGGGCAACTCCTCGTCCTGGGTCGCCTTGGCCGGCGAGGGCGGCACGCGTGAGGCACCCGCCTTGATCGACAACGTCGAGACGATGGCCAACGTCCCCGGCATCATCCTCGAGGGGCCCCAATGGTTCCGTTCGGTCGGTACCGCTGATTCGCCAGGCACCATCGTGTGCACGATCACCGGCGACACCGAGCGACACGGTGTCGGCGAGTTCCCCATGGGCACACCGCTGTGGGAGGTCATCGACGTCCTGGGCGGCGGCAACCGCCCGGAACGCACCTTGGTGGCGGCGATCTCCGGCACGGCGAACGCCGCCATCGAAGCGGCACAGTTCGACACCCCGTTGACGTACGAAGCGTTCGAGGACATCGGGTCCGGGCTCGGCACGGGCGGCTTCATCGTGTTCGACGACCGAACGGATCTCGTCGCCGTGGCCCAGGGCATCGCCCGCTTCCTGGCGGTCGAGTCGTGCGGGCAGTGCACCCCGTGCAAGTCCGACGGCCTCGCCATCGCACAGCTGCTCGACACCGTGAGAACGTCGTCGGCCGGGAGCGACACGCTTGCATCCCTCCACGGGCGGTTCGCCACGGTCGACGACGGCGCCAGGTGCGCCCTCGCCGGCCAGCACCGGGCGGCGGTCGCCAGCCTGCTCGAGCTCGGTCGGGAATCGGTGGAGGGCCACCTCGCCCGGTCGGTCGACGAGGCCGGGCGCTTCCTCGTCGCACCGATCGTGGATCTGGTCCACCAGCGTGCGGTCGTCGACAGCGCCCACGCCGACAAGCAACCCGACTGGTCGTTCGCTGCGCAGGACTCCGGTTCGGCTCCCGCTGAGCTCTACGGTGACGCATCGGTCGCGGTACGCGTCCAGTCGACGCGTACCCACGGCGCCGAGACCGGCGTGGAGGTCAGCACGGTCGACGAGACCTCGCCGACGGGCGCGCCGTCGAGCGCAGCAGCACGTCGGTTCACCGAGCCGATCCTGGCGGCTCACGAGGAGCTGTTCGACGGGCTGCGATCGCTCGCCTCGGCAACGGACGCCGATCGCCAGGCACGCGCCACGCATCTCGCCCACGAACTGAGGCGCTACATCGAACTCGTCGGGACGATCGTGTATCCCGAACTCGACCGGGTCGCAGGGCGCGCCGCGAGCGACTCGGCGTGGGTCGCCGAACGAAACGCCGAAGATGCGCTCGACATCCTGGAGCGGCTGCAATCGCTCGGTGAACTCGACGCCGACGCGGCGCACGCGCTCGGCAACGATCTGCGATCACTCATCGACGCCGACGACACGATCGTCATCCCGCTGCTCTGCCGTCGGCTCGACGATCGAGATCTCGACCGGCTCGCCGATGCCGAGCACGAAGTCATCGAACGACGAACCGAATCATCGGCAAGGTCGAGTTTCGGATCCGCGCCCGGGTGACCGATCGCCAGAGAAGGCTGCGCCTCTCGAGCCGGGTGCGAGGATCGAACTCGCCACCTCATGATTACAAATCAAGTGCTCTACCAACTGAGCTAACCCGGCGGGGTCGACCCAGGATACCGAGCGGATCCGGGTCAGCCCAGGTCCTCCCAGGCGGAGCGATCATCTGCTCGATTCACGGCAGGCGCTGACGCAGCCTCGAGACTTCGTAGAGCGAGACCGACGCTGCCGCCGAGACGTTCAGCGAACTGACATGGCCGGCCATCGGAATGCTCACCACCGAATCACATCGCTCGCGGACGAGCCGCGACAGGCCGGCACCCTCCGCCCCGAGCACGAGACAGATCGGTTCGGTGGCCAGCGGGCCGAGCTCGAAGAGCCCGCGATCGGCCCCGTCATCGAGCCCGACGATCCAGATACCGCGTTCGGTCAGCTGGCGAAGTGCGGCGGGAAGACCCGGGACGAGCGCCATCGGCACGTACTCCACCGCGCCCGCCGCCGCCTTCGCCACGGTGGGCGTGACGTGCACCGCCCGGTGCCGTGGCAGCAACACTCCGGTCACTCCGGCACCGTCACAGCTGCGAATGATCGCCCCGAGGTTGCCGGGGTCGGTCACGCCGTCGACCGCTACCAGGAACGGCACACGACCGGCGCGCCGCACGTCGATCAGATCGGCGAGGTCGGCCTCGGCAATCTCCGCGGCATGGGCGAGCACACCCTGCGGCGCTTCGCTGCGCGCCTCACGTTCGAGCTTCGCCCGCGCCACGTGGAACAGCGGGATCCGGCGAGCCTGGGCGATCTCCACGATGTCGGCGACGCCGGAATCCCCTTCGAGTTCGGCACTGATCCAGACCTCGTGGACCTTGCGCCGCTCGGCGATCAGCAGCTCGCGGACCGCCTGCCGGCCCTCGACCTGGCGTCCGCCGAGTCCCTTCGTCGCACCAGGGTTCCCCCCGGGGCCACCGCGGCCACTCGTCGGTCGCCGACCTCCGCCCGAACCGGAGTGCGGCGGACCACCACGGCGAGGTGGCGCACCGGCTCGCTTCGGTCCCTTGCCTGCGCCCTTGCCGCTCCGCTTGCCGGGACCACGGCCGGGAGACTTCGATCCACTCATGTCGCAACACCTCGATGGATGAGCGCCGAAGCGAAACATGCCACGCCCTCGCCACGGCCGAGTGCGCCCAGTTGCTCCGCACGGTTGCCCTTCACGGTCACCGGTCCGGCAGCAGCCGCCGACAGGTTCCGCTGCATCTCGTCGCGCCTCGGCGCCAGTTTGGGTCGCTCACACACCACGGCACAGTCCACGTTCGACACGCGCCACCCGTCCTCGGCCAGCATCGCTGCCACGTGGCGCAGCAGTGTCATCGAATCGGCACCCTCCCAGCGTGGGTCGGTGTCGGGGAAGTGCATGCCGATGTCGCCGAGACCGGCCGCGCCGAGCAGTGCGTCGGCGCAGGCGTGGGCGATCGCATCGGCGTCGCTGTGACCGACGAGACCGGGGACCCCGTCGAAGTGACAGCCGCCCAGCACCAGGACACGTTCGGGATCGTCGGTGAACCGATGAATGTCGAAGCCCTGACCGACGCGGAACTCGGGGAGTCTGAACTCGGGAACGGTCATGACATCACTCCGATCGGTACGTCACCCTCGGTGACCCGGCGACGAGCCCACACGAGATCGTCAGGGTGGGTGATCTTGCGGTTGTCGGCCTCTCCGGCCACCACGACCACTCGTCCCCCGAGCGCCTCGACGAGCGCAGCGTCGTCGGTGGAGGCGTCGCCGCCCTCGTGAGCACGCCGGAGCACGTCGGCCCGGAAGGCCTGCGGGGTCTGGACGGCGACCAGCGTCGACCGGTCGGGAGTCGCAACGACCTCGCCGCCGTCGACCACCTTGATCGTGTCGGTCACCGCCACGCCGGGAATCGCCCCGTCAGCGCCGTCGAGCACCGCGGCGATCACCCGGCGAAACAGCGCGGCACTGGCGAAGGGGCGCGCAGCATCGTGCACGCAGATGATCGACGCCTCGTCGGGCACCGCTGCGAGGCCGGCGCGAACGGACGCGCTCCGTGTGTCGCCACCCGCGACCCCACCCTCGCGTTCGGCATCAGCGGCCGGGACCACCACGACCACCCCATCGGTCGCCTCCTCGGCGATGGCACGGGCACGATCGATCACACGGAGGTCACCGAGCGACTCGTACTGCTTGAGCGCCCCGAACCGCTGGCCACTGCCCCCGCCGACCACGATGGTCCATGTTGGCTCGGCGAGGGTCACATCGGCGCAGGGTAGTACCGTGACCGATGTCATGGCTCACGAAGAGACCCTCGCCCGAACCGACTTCTTCGCCGACGCCGCCCCCGACGCGCTGCGTCGAGTTGCCGCGTCAGGCCAGGAACTCCACCTGATCCGCGGAGACGTCTTGTTCAACGAGGGCGATCCTCCCGAGTCGCTCTACCTCGTGCTGCGCGGTCGGATCGCGATCGCACTGGCCAATCCGATCGATCGGCGCGAGAGCGTGGTGGCCCTGATGGAGGCGAACGACCTGTTCGGCGAGATGGGGATGCTCGACGACGGACCCCGTTCGGCAATGGCGCGGGCGCTCGAGCCGACGACCGTGCTGTCGATTCCGTACGGGCCCGTGTTCGAGATGTTCGACGAGAACCCGAAGCTGCTGTGGAACGTGACGCGGCTGCTGGCGCAACGGATCCGCGTCACCGACGAAGCGCTCGCCGACTCGGTGTTCCTCGACGTCACCGGCCGCACGGCGAAGCGACTGCTCGAACTCGCGAACGGCACCGACGAGTTCGCCCTCCCGGTCACGCAGGAGGAACTCGCCGGAATGGTGGGCGCATCACGCGAGCGGGTCAACAAGGCGATCGCCAGCTTCGTCCGCCTCGGCTGGCTGGAACAACACGATCGCACCTACCGCATCACCCAGCGCGAACGTCTCGAACTCCGCTCTCGCTGAACGGTTGCCTCCGGGGTCCGGCCCCACGTACAACGGCTGCGGTCAGGACGTCAACCAGGTGTGGGTGCGTCGGAACGCGTCGGCGGCGTCGGCAGGACGATGGGCGGGACGCTCGGGGGCATGTGCGAAGCCGTGTTCCGCCTCCGGGTACTGCACGACGTGCACGCCGGTTGCTTCGAGCGCCGTCACGTCGTCGGGGGGCGTGTACGGATCGAGCGCTCCGATGATCGCCAACACCCGCTCGGGATGGCCGACGGCGAGGTGTTCCAACGGCTCGCCCTGGCCGGGACCACGCCACCCTTCGGGCAGACGGATCATGCCGTAGAAGCTGGCGATCCTGGCGAAGCGGTCACTGCGCGCCGACTTGAAGCAGTACATCCCGCCCATGCAGAACCCGAGCAGCCCGACCCGTTCACATCCGGTCGCGTCGGCCGCCTCCTCGAGGTCGCGCAGGTGCGCGGCGTCGTCGAGGGTCGACATCGCCGCCATCCGCGGTTCGACGTCGGCACCGAGATCGAGCCCCGGGAACGGCTCGACCGCGCACACGGTCATCGACCACACCGACGACAGGCGAGCCACCATGTCGTCGAAGAGGGGGCGGAGCCCGAAGATGTCGGGGGCGATCACCAGCCCCATCGTGCTCTCGTCGTCGGAGTCCGCCGGCTCCGCGATCTCGGCCTCGGTTCCGGACGGCAAGGTGATCCGCATGGCCGAGACGATAGGCAAACCGACCGTCACCGGAACGAGCCAGCGCAAGAGCGACGTGCCGCCGTGGCCGAGACGGATCGGGATGGCTAGTCTCGGCGCATGGACGAAACCACCGCTGCCGCCGAGACCCAGACGGATCGTTCCTCCGAGGCCGCGGACGCGCTCCTCGACGAGGAGCTGCTGGTCGAGGAGATCTCGATCGACGGGATGTGCGGCGTCTACTGACGCCCCCACATCGAGCGCGTGACGACGACCACCCGCCCTCGTCTGCTCGACCGGCGCCTCACCCTGCACCCGCAGGTGGCGCTGCGACCAGAACCGTTCGGCGCACTCGCCTACCACTACGGCAACCGCAAGTTGATCTTCCTCAAGCACCCCGACGTCGTGCGCGTCGTCAGGTCGCTCGACGAGCACGACACGCTGTCCGACACACTGCGCGCCTGCGACATCGACGAAGCCCGCTGGCCGTCGTTCGAGCGCGCGCTGCTGGCCCTCACCGCTTCGGAGATGCTCCATGACCGCACTGGTTGAACAACTCAAGGGTGGCCTCGATGCGCCCATCTGTCTCACGTGGGAGCTCACCTACGCGTGCAACCTCGAGTGCGTCCACTGCCTGTCGTCGTCGGGTCGCCGAGACCCGCGCGAGCTCACCACCGACGAAGCGAAGGCGGTGCTCGACGAGCTCCACGACCTGCAGGTCTTCTACATCAACATCGGCGGCGGCGAACCGATGATCCGGCGCGACTTCTTCGAGCTGCTCGAGTACTCGATCGAGCGAGGCATCGGCGTCAAGTTCTCCACGAACGGAGCGTTCATCGACGCCGACAAGGCCCGGCGGCTCGCCGCAATGGACTACCTCGACATCCAGATCAGCCTCGACGGCACCGACGCGGTCACCAACGACGCCGTCCGCGGTGAGGGTTCCTACGACACGGCGATCCGCGCGATGAACCACCTGCGTGACGCCGGCTTCGGCGAGTTCAAGATCTCGGTGGTCGTCACCCGCCACAACGTCGACCAGCTCGACGAGTTCAAGGCGCTCGCCGATTCGTTCGGCGCCCAGCTGCGGATCACGCGGCTGCGTCCGTCCGGGCGCGGCGCCGACTCGTGGCACGAGTTGCATCCGACCCAGGCCCAACAGCGCCAGATCTACGAGTGGCTGCTCGCCAACGGCGACAACGTCCTCACGGGCGACTCGTTCTTCCACCTCAACGCGCTCGGCGAAGAACCCCTGCCCGGCTTGAACATGTGCGGCGCCGGCCGTGTCGTGTGCCTGATCGATCCGATCGGCGACGTGTACGCCTGTCCGTTCGTCATCCACGACGAGTTCAAGGCCGGTTCGGTCCGCGACGAGGGCGGCTTCGCTCAGGTGTGGAAGCACAGCGACCTGTTCGCGGAGCTGCGCGAGCCCCAGTCCGCCGGCGCCTGCACGTCGTGCGGCAGCTACGACGCCTGCCAGGGCGGGTGCATGGCGGCGAAGTTCTTCGTCGGCATCCCGCTCGACGGCCCCGATCCCGAATGCGTCGGTGGCTACGGCGAAGCAGCGATGCTCGAAGCGTCGGCAGGTGACCGACCGAGGCCGATGATGGACCACTCGAAGCCCACGCGGGTTGCGATGCCCGAACGCGTTCCGGTCACCATCGGCCGCCGCTGACCCACCGGACGCCGCGACCGATGGCACGCTCCGATCCCGCCGGGAAACTCGAGCGGTTCGTTCCGGGCGTCGGGATCATCCGCCGGTACGAACGATCGTTCCTCCGCCCCGACGTGCTCGGCGGTCTCACCGTCTGGGCGATGCTCGTCCCCCAATCGCTGGGGTACGCCGTGCTGGCCGGCGTCCCGCCTGTCGTCGGCCTCTATGCGGCGTTCGGTTCGATGTCGCTCTACTGGCTGTGGGGGTCGTCGCGACACCTCAACGTCGGCGCCGAGTCGACGATCGCCATCATGGTCGCGACCATTCTCGCCGACCGGGCCGCAGCGGGGTCGGACGAGTACGTCGCCTTCACCGCCACCCTCGCCCTCCTCGTCGGGCTGATCCTGTTCGTCGCCGGGCTCTTCCGGCTGGGACGGGTGGCAGACTTCCTGTCGCGGCCGGTCCTCGCCGGGTACGTCTTCGGATCCGGTGTGCTGATCGTCACGAGCCAGGTCGATGGATTCCTCGGCATCTCGATCGATCCCGAGCCGTACCTGACCGACCTCGGCGGCGTGATCAGGAACCTGGACAACGCCGTGTGGGCCAGTGTGCTGTTCGGGACTGCGACCCTCGTCGTGGTGCTCTGGATGAAGCGGTTCGTCCCCTCGGTCCCCGGTGCGCTGGTCGCCGTGGTGGGCTCGATCCTCGTCGTCGCCGTGTTCGACGTCGACGTCGCCGTGGTCGGAGAATTCTCGAGTGGACTGCCGAATCCTGGCCTCCCGGACATCGGTTGGTCCGACGTCGCGACCCTGATCGGACCGGCCTTCGCCGTCGCCCTGCTCGTGTATCCCGACAGTGTGCTCACCGCCCGATCGCTGGCGTACGGCACGACCGACCGGATCGACGCGGACCGCGAGTTCCTCGGCGTGGCGGCAGCCAACATCGGCTCCGGACTGATGGGTGCCTTCCCGGCCAACGGCAGCCAGTCGCGCAGCTTCGTGCTCGCCGACACGGGCGCCCGCACCCAGTTGGCCAATCTCGTCGCCGCAGGGCTCGTCGTGCTGACGCTGTTGTTCCTCGCGCCGATCTTCGACTATCTCCCGACGGCGACACTCGCCGCGATCGTGATGGTGGCCGGATTCGGGCTGCTCGACCTCGCCGAGTTCCGGTCACTCTGGCGGTACCGGCGCAGCGAGTTCTGGATGGGGATCATCACCATCCTCGGCGTGCTCGGTCTCGGCATGCTCGTCGGGATCCTGATCGCCGTCGGGCTGTCGTTGCTCCTCGTCGTGCTCCGGGCGGCGAGCCCGCACACGGCGGTGCTCGGCCGCCTTCCGGACACCGACACGTATCGCGACATCGCCGACCACTCGGACGCAATCACCTTTCCCGGGCTGCTGATCTACCGCTTCGATGCAGCACTCTTCTTCGCGAACGCCCCGCGCCTGCGAGACGAGATCCTTGCATTCGTCGACGACGGCGACATCCACACGGTGATCATCGACATGGAATCGGTGGACGACATCGATTCGACCGGTGCCCAGGTACTCGGCGAACTCCTCGATGAACTCGATCGTCGGGGCGCCGGCCTGGAGTTGGCGCGGGTACGCACCGAGATCCGCGACGAACTGGACATCGCAGAGATCGAGTCGCGTCTGGCTGGTGGCACCGTCCACCTCCAGGTCAAGGACGCGGTCACCGCCGTGCTGGATCGGGGAGACGGGCCACCGAGAGGATCCGACTGAACGAGACGACCTCGGCGGGTACCCGCGAACCGGCGTGCTCACATCAGTCGGCGAGCAGGGGTGGAGCATCGTCGTCGGTGACGAAGTGGAGCTCCTGGACCGCTCGGGTCATCGCCACGTAGAGCAGGCGGGCGCCCCGTTCGGTCACCGGCCGCTGCGACCCTTCGCTCAGGATCTCGTGCGGGTTGACGACGATCACGCCGTCGAACTCCAGGCCCTTGACCGCTTCGGGTCCGAACAACGGGATCTCCGACGGGTCGAGTTCGTGCACATGATCGACCGCAACGAGGCCGTGTGTCGCCAGCTCGACGGCGATCGCGTCGTGGAGCGACGCCGGGGCGACCACGGCGCTGACACGCCGGCGTTGCTTCGTGGCCGCGGCCAGATCGGCGACGGCGCCGGCGAGATGCGTCGCGTCGACCCGTAGCCAAGTCGGCGGTTCGCCGGTGCGCCGCACACTGCGGCTCTCGGTTGCGTCCACCCCGGTGAACGGCAGCAAGCGATTGGCGACCACGAGGATCGGCTCCGGCACGCGGTAGCCGATCGTGAGGTCGGCGACCGTGCCGGCCGGGCGCTCGCGCACCGTCAGGTGGTCGAACACCGCTGACCACCGTTCCTGACCCGCAGGGGTGGTCGACTGGGCGACGTCGCCGACGAGGGTCATCGAGCCGGCCGGGCTGCGCCGGCCGATCACGCGCAGCGCCACCGCCGAATGATCCTGCGCCTCGTCGACGATCACGTGGCCGTAGGTGAACGGCGAACCGTTGAGCATCGAGTTCGCCTCGTCGATCAGCAGCTGGTCGGCTCGGGTCCACCGACGTCGTTTGCCGCTCGGGCCCGGGAGCAGCTTGTCGACGAGCCGGACCGGCTTCTGCGTCGGCCAGGCCTTGTTGATCGCGGCCTTCAGCGGGGCGGCCTTCCGCCAGGCATCCTCGGAGCCGGTGCGTGCCAGCAGTTCGCGCTGCGCGAGCGACCGCATCCGTTCACGACGCTGGTTCAGCGGACTCGTGCCCGAGATGGCGGTGTCGAGCCAGTCGACGAACTGGTCCCGGCCGATCACATGCGTCCTCGCGCCGATCGGGACGGCGATGTCGTCGTCGGGTGGGCGGATCGCCGCGAGTGCGAGGGCGTGCAGGTCGTCGAGGCGGGCGGCGTCTCCCTTCCACCGGGCGAGTTCGACGTCGTCGTCGCCCTCGACCGCGACCCTGGGGATGCACAGCTCGTCGACCGTCGATTGGCGGACCGATCGCTCGCCGAGCGATGGCAGCACGTTGCCGATGTAGTCGAGGAACGCCCGGTTGGGTCCCACGACGAGCACACCGTCGCGGGCGAGACGGCCACGGTGTTCGAACAGCAGGTACGCAGCGCGGTGCAGGGCGACGGCGGTCTTGCCGGTGCCCGGCCCGCCCTGCACCACCAACACCTGGTCGATCGGCGCTCTGATCACGATGTCCTGCTCGGCCTGGATCGTCGACACGATCTCGCGCATCTCCCCCGACCGTTCGGCACCGATCTCGGCGAGCACGGGGTCGGGGATCCCACCCGCCACCTCTCCCTCGTTCGGATCGTCGAGGTGCTCGTCGAGGTAGGCGACGAGGTCGCTGTCGTCGCCCAGACCGTCGAGAGTGAACCGCCGCCGGAACGCCACCCCCAGGGGATCGACCGACGTCGCCCGGTAGAAGGGCGCCGCGATCGGCGCACGCCAGTCGACCACCACCGGATCGTGGCGGTCGTCCTCGATGTGCCGACGACCGATGTACCACTCGTCGATCCGACCGAAGAAGTCGCCCGAGCCCGGGCCTCGGAGGTCGTCCAAGGCATCGGCGACGGTGACCTCGATGTACTCCTTGGTGATCTCGTCGGCGGCGCCAGCGGGATCGACGGCTTCCAACCTGGCGATCATGCGATCGCGCGATGCGCGCGCGAACGCCAGGCGCGTCCGCTCGGCATCGAGCTCGGGGAACAGGTCGGCGCCCACGGGGTCAGCAACGGTAGTCGGGGCTCGAAGGTCGCCTCGGTGTGGGTTTCTCGTCCAGAGCTGCAAGGATCATCGTCCGTGTTCGTCCTCGTGCTGGTCGCCTACGTTCTCGGCACGTTTCCGAGCGCGATTCTGATCGCACGGGCCAACGGGATCGACATCTCCACGTTCGGATCGGGGAACCCGGGCGCATCGAACGTCACACGAGCACTCGGTTGGCGCAAGGGGATCTGGGTCTACCTGCTCGACGCCGGCAAGGGTGCCCTGGCCGCGGGGCTCGGCCTCGCCGTCGACGGCCGCCCCGCCGCCTACTGGTGCGCCGCGGCCGCCGTGGTCGGCCACATGTTCCCGGTGTTCCGCCACTTCAGGGGCGGCAAGGGTGTGGCGACCGGCTCGGGGGCACTCCTGGTGGTCCAGCCGATCCTCGCTCCGCTCGCCGTTGCGATCTGGTGGCTCGTCACCAAGGTGACCGGCAAGGCGGCGCTCGGGTCGGTGATCGCCGTCGCGTTCGTCCCGATCGGCATCGTGCTCATGGACCAGCCACGGTGGGAGCTGTTCGCCGTGGCCGGCGTGTGCGCACTGATCCTGTTGAAGCACACGAGCAACATCAAGCGGCTGATTCGACGGGAAGAGCATTCCCTCAGCCACAATTGATGCTCTGATGCACCTGCTGACACCCGTCACGTTCGGCACCCGAACGGCACCGAACCGGATCATGTTCGGCCCGCACGTCACGAACCTCGCGGCCGACGATCGTTCGATCCCTGCCCGACTCGTCGCGTACTACGAGCGACGCGCCCGAGGCGGATGCGGCACGATCGTCATCGAGGGTGCATCGGTCCACCCGTCCGACTGGCCGTACGAACGGGCACCGCTCGCCGATCGCTGCGCCACGGGGTGGACCGAGATCGTCGCTGCCTGCCGGCCGCACGGCTCGATGGTGATCGCATCACTCGACCACGCAGGAGGTCAGGGTTCGTCGGCGTACAGCCAGGCGCCACTGTGGGCGCCGTCGCGGGTACCGGAGGTCAACAGCCGCGAGGTGCCCAAGTGGATGGAGGCCGACGACATCGCCGCGGTGATCGACGGGTACGGCCATGCGGCCAAGCTGGCCGTCGAGGCCGACCTCGACGGCGTGGAGATCAACGCCGGTCAACACAGCCTGGTCCGCCAGTTCCTGTCCGGGCTCACCAACCAGCGCGACGACGCCTGGGGCCAGGACCGGTTGCTGTTCGCCCGTCAGGTGATCGAGGCGGTGCGCTCGTCAGCCGGCGACCGGGTCGTCGGCCTGCGCCTGTCGTGCGACGAGATGGCACCCTGGGCGGGCATCACGCCCGAGATGGCACCGGCGATCGCTGCCGAACTCGTGGGCGCAGGACTCGACTACCTCGTCGTCACACGCGGGTCGATCTACACCGTCGAGAAGACTCGCCCCGACTTCCACGAGCCCACCGGGTTCAACATCGAGGTGTGCCGGGCCGTCCGTGATGCCGTCCACGAGACGTCGCCACAGGTGCCCGTCGTCCTGCAGGGCTCGATCGTCGAGGTCGGGCAGGCCGAGTGGGCGCTCGGTGGCTACGACGACCCCGCTCGTTGCGATGCCGTCGAGATGACCCGCGCCCAGATCGCCGATCCCGACCTGGTTGCCAAGATCGCCGCCGACGAGGTCGGCCGGATCCGTCCCGTGCACCCGATGCAACCAGACGTGCCAGGTGCGCGACGCCCGCAACCCGATCGTCACGTGCATCGCGGAGCCGACGAGCGGGCGCGAGACCGAGGACCCGGACTGGTACGTGCCTGCCGTGCACCCACGAGACGTGCTCGTGATCGGCGGCGGTCCCGCCGGGCTGGAAGCCGGCAGGGTGGCGGCGCTCCGAGGGCATCGGGTCACCATCGCCGAGCGTGGTGAGCACCTCGGCGGGCTCGCCCGTGTCGCCGGGCCGAACGCCCCGCTGGTCGAGTGGTGGGCGCGCGAGCACGAGCTGCTCGGCACCGACATCAGACTCGGCACACCCGGCGAGGGCATCGACGTCGATGAGCGCACCGTCGTCGTCCAGGCCACCGGATCCGTCGCCGGCCCACCTCCCTACCGGTCCGACCCCGATGCCGTCGTGCTCGATGTGGCAGATCTCCGCCGCGGCACCGCCGAGGTTCCCGACGAAGGCACGATCGTGATCTTCGATCCGATCGGCGGACCGATCGCCGTCGCCCTCGCCGAGGAACTCGGCTCACGCGCCGTTCTCGTCACGCAGGACAACATCGCCGGCAACGAACTCGCCCGCACCGGCGACCTCGCACCGGCGAACACCCGCCTCGCCCAGCAGGGCGTCACGATCGAGCGGCGAACGCTGCTCCGTGAGGTTCGCCACGGCGAGGTCGAGGTCGAGGACCGCTACAGCGGAGAGCGGCGCACGATCGCATGCTCCGCCGTCGTCGACTGCGGATTCCGAGTACCGACCACACCGATCGATGAGGCCGTCCAGATCGGCGATGCCGTGGCCCCGCGCACGATCCACGAGGCGATCCTCGAGGCGCGCCGGGCCGCTCACGCGATCTGAGCGATCGGGTGAGGGCCCGTCGTCCGCCCTTCACCGTGGCGAGCGACGGGCCCTCGGCGATCAGAGGGCCGGAGTGACGATCGTGATCCGTCCCTGTCCGCCGCGCGGGTACTGCGTCTCTGTCACGACTCCACCGAGCGGTCCTTCGAGGTAGCTCTGCAACGACTGCTGATCGGAGATCCCGAGCGTGGTGAACGGCACCGCGGGATAGGCGTCACCGCCGTTGAGGGAGAAGTTGAGACCGGCGACGTCCACGGTCACGTCCTGCGTCACACCGCCAGTCACCAACTCGGTGCCGTCGGAGAGGACGAGTTCACGCACTCGCTGGCCGGGGGTGGACTGGACCCCGGTGTTCTGGTCGGCGACACGCGCCGGGAAGCTGGTGTCGATGACCACCGCAGCCCCGGCGAGATGGACGAATCCACCGTCACCCGAAGCAGGCAACGCGATCGCTCCCTCTTCGATGATCTGACGGAGCGTCTCGGCGGGTACGTCCTCGGCAACGGCCACGAAGTTCCCGAACGGCGCGAGGCGGAAGGTGTCGGCCACGGAGATGGGACCAACCCCCTGGTCGATCTCTCCTCGAATGCCACCACCGTTCTGGATCGCGACCTGCGGGGCATCCACCCCGAACGCCGCCGCGCGGGCTTGCGCGGTCGACAGCACGGCGTCTGCGATCAGGTTGCCGCAATTGGTCTCCACCCCGCGCACCTCGCTGCGCTCGCAGTCGAGGACGACCCCCGACTCGCCGATGATGTCGGCGGCCAACGCTGACACGAACGCCGCGACCGGCTCTTGCACGAACCGCTTCTGGAGAAATGACTCACCGACAGCGCCGGGACCGCTATTGGTGACGAGCTGAATACCGGAGTCGTTCGTGTCGACGCCCACCACCTCACCGTTGCGGTTGAACGTCACTTCGAGTGCCCCGACGTAGCGGTAGTTGCCCGGGGTGGTGACGATTGGAACCTCGCCGCCGGTCGCGTCGACTGCGAGCTGCGGATAGGTGCCGAAGATGTCGTCGGCGTCGGCGGGAAACAGCGGGTCGCCAGCGTCGGCAAGCACCTCGTCGCCGCCCCCGCCGATCACGACGTCGACGTCACGGAGCAGACCGGTCAAGGCGATCTCGCTCTGCAGGCCCTGCAGGTGTGAGATGAGGATGATCTTGTCGATGCCAGACCCCGTCAGGGCATCGATCTGCGTCTGCGCGATCCCGGCAAGATCGGTGAGCACCTCGACGCCACCGGGCGATGAAATCGTGGGCAGCGACGGCGTGGTCAGCCCGACGACACCGATCTTTTCGCCGCGCTCGCGGATCACAGTGCTCGAGACGAGCCTCGATCCGGCGAGACCGGCCAGCGCCGGCTCGTTGGTGTAGTCGAGGTTCGCTGAGACGAATGGCGTGCCGCCGCCGACCTCGCCGACGAATCGAGCGAGCGTGGCCGGTCCGAAGTCGAACTCGTGGTTCCCGATGGCGAGCGCGTCATAGCGCAACCCCTTCACCGCGAGTGCGTCGTAGAACGGGGCTCCGGGCTCCTGTGAGGCTTGGAAGGTCGTGCCCGCGAGGTAGTTGTCGCCCGAGTTGAGGAGCACGACGCCTCGCTTGAACGACTCACCTCGGTCGTAGTTGAAGAACGACCGCAAGCGGAGCTCATCGACCTTGCGCTGGAAACGGGCGATTCCTCCGTATTCGACGCCGTCGACGACGGTCGGGAGCAGGCTCGACTCGCCGTCGTTGTTGTGGAGGATCGTCAGCGTGAAGTCGGGCCGAGCGGCCGACCCCTTCGATGCTCCAACCGCCGACGATGTCAGCGGAAGGAGCGCCACGGCGGCGGCAACGGAAGCACCTGCGACGGCGATTCTGCGGAATGGACGATGCATGATCAGCTCTCCTGGGGTGGTGGTGTGAGACCACGACACCGTATGTTCGTCCTGGTGCGGAGGGCCCCAAGGAGCGGATGAACAGTCGTTTAACTCCTGGTGACTGCGATGGACCGGTCATGCTGGGCCCATGTCGCGACCTGCCTCCGAACTCTTCGACCTGACCGATCGAGTCGCAGTGGTCACGGGCGGATCACGCGGTCTCGGTCGGGAGATGGTGCTCGCCTTCGCCGAGCACGGCGCCGATGTGGTGATCGCCAGCCGGAAGCTCGATGCGTGCGAGCGACTCGCCCGCGAGGTCGAACAGATCGGACGTCGTGCGCTCCCGGTCGCCTACCACGCCGGCGCCTGGGCCGACAGCGACCGGCTGTACGAGACGGTCTACGAGCACTTCGGCCGATGCGACGTGCTCGTGAACAACGCGGGGATGTCGCCGCTGTATCCGAGCGTCGATGCGATCAGCGAGACGTTGTACGACAAGGTGATGGACGTCAACCTCAAGGGCCCCTTCCGGTTGTCGGCGCTGATCGGGACACGGATGGCCGGACCCGACCACGGCGGCAGTGACGGCGGCTCGATCATCTTCGTCTCGTCGATCGCCTCGCATCGACCCAGCCCCAACGAGCTCGTCTACGGAGCGGCCAAGGCCGGCGTCAACAACCTCACCTACGGGCTCGCCCGGACGCTCGGCCCGAAGGTGCGGGTCAACTGCATCGCTCCGGGACCGTTCCTCACCGACATCTCCAAGGCGTGGGACATCGATGCGTTCGAGCGATCGGCGAAGGCCGGGTTCGCACTGGGCCGCGGCGGGGAACCGCACGAGATCGTGGGCACCGCGCTGTACCTCGCGAGCGACGCGTCGTCGTACACGACCGGCGCCGTGATCGACGTCGACGGCGGACCACGCTGACCCGCCGCCGGGCGGTCGTGCGTCCCGGTTGCGGGGACGTGACCATCGACACACCGGGGTCGCTACTGTGACCGCCATGGAGATGAACTTCGCGACCGTCTGGGAATCGATCACCGACGTCATCCCCGACGCCCCCGCCATCACCCACGGCGACCTCACCCGGACGTGGGCGGAGTACACCGAACGCGCTGCACGGGTCGCCAGTGCACTCGATGCCCACGGCCTCGGCCACGACGCCAAGACGGCGCTGTACATGTACAACTGCAACGAGTACCTCGAGGCGCAGTACGGGTGCATGAAGACCCGTGGCGTGCCGATCAACGTCAACTACCGCTACCTCGACGACGAGCTCTGGTACCTGCTCGACAACTCCGACTCCCGGGCGCTGTTCTTCCACTCCTCGCTCGGTGACCGGGTGGCTCGCGTCGCCGATCGCCTCCCCGAGCTGACCCTGCTCGTCGAGGTCGACGACGGCGAGGGCGCCGGCCAGGTGCCGAACGCCGTGCGCTTCGAGGAGCTGATCACCGGCCACGACCCCATGCCGCGGATCGAGCGCGCCGAGGACGACATCTACATGCTCTACACCGGCGGCACGACCGGGATGCCCAAGGGCGTGATGTACGCGAACGGTGGCATGGCGGCCGGCCTGATCGCCAGCGGGTTCCCGCTGCTCGGGGTCACGCCACCGACGGATGCCGCCGAGGTGGCCGGGATCGTGCAGGCGGCGGTGGAGGGCGGCAACCAGCTGATCTCGATCCCGTGCGCACCCCTGATGCACGGCACCGGGCTGTGGATCGGTGCATTCATCCCCCACCTCGCCGGCGGACACGTGATCACGCTGACCAATCGCAGCCTCGACGCCCACGAGGTGCTGTCGACCGTCGAGAAGCACCGGGCGAATGCCATCACGATCGTCGGGGACAGTTTCGCCAAGCCGTTGATCCGAGCCCTCGACGAGGGCAAGCCCGACGGCTCGCCCTACGACACCTCCTCGATCGCCGTGATCTCGTCGTCGGGGGTGATGTGGACCACCGAGGTGAAGGAGCAGCTGCTCGACCGGATCGAGCAGGCGATCCTCGTCGATGCGATGGGCTCGACCGAGGGCACGATGGGCACCCAGATCTCGATGAAGGGGATGACGTCGGACACCGCCAGGTTCACCCAGTCACCGACGACCAAGGTGTTCACCGACGACGACCGTGAGGTGACCCCGGGTTCCGACGAGGTGGGCATGGTCGCCGCCGGCGGCAACGTCCCGCTCGGCTACTACAAGGATCCGGACAAGTCGGCCCGGACCTTCCGCGTGATCGACGGCGTGCGGTACTCGTTCCCCGGCGACTTCGCCAAGGTCGCGGAGGACGGCTCGCTGATCCTGCTCGGCCGCGGCAGCCAGGTGATCAACACCGGCGGCGAGAAGGTGTTCCCCGAGGAGGTCGAAGAGGCGGTCAAGCGGGTCGACGGGGTGGTCGACTGCCTCGTCGTCGGCGTACCGGACGAGAAGTTCGGCCAGGCGGTCACTGCGGTGGTGTCACTGGCGGACGGGGCCACGACCGACTCGGCGTCGATCATCGCCTCGGTCAAGACCGACCTCGCCGGCTACAAGGCGCCGAAGTCGGTGATCTTCGTCGACCAGGTCCCGCGGGCTCCGAACGGCAAGGCCGACTACCGCCGCGCCCAGGAACACGCCGACGCCGCCCTCACCTGACCTTCTCGTGAACTCGTGCGGGAGTAAACCCCGCACGAGTTCACGAGAACGGGCTACGGGCGGAGTTTCTCGACGAAGAAGTCGAGGACGCGTTCGACGCTGGCGTCGTCGCGCTGCTCGGTGAGCACCGAGTGGTCGCGCTTGGTGGTGCTCGGCAGTTCGACCGCGATGAACGCGTCACCGAGCAGGTCGCGCAGCGTCGAGAAGCGGTCGCCGACCGAGAAGTCGTCGGTGTAGCGCAGCCCCATCACCTGGCAGCCCTGCGCGGCACGCTCGACGACCACGGCCACGTCGTCGGGCGACAGGTTGATGTCGGCGGCCCGTGCCTTGCCGAACGGCAGCGGTGTGGACGGTTGCGACAACACGGGAGCCAGCATGATCTCGTCGACCATCATCCCGAGCGCGAACCCTCCGGTGAAGCACATCCCGACCGCGCCCACCCCGGGGCCACCGACGTCCTGGTGCAGGTTGCGGGCGAGCGCCCGCAACCACGACACGACCGGCGCCGTCCGGTTGAGCGCCAGCGCGGTGAACTCCTTGGCAACGCATCCCCGCAGGATCGCCGCCGCGGCGCTGGCATTCGACGGCGGCTTGCCCGGGGTGCCGAAGAGCGACGGCATCACCACCGTGAAACCGCGATCGACGACGTCGTTGGCGAACCTCGTCACGAGCGGCGTGATGTTCGGCACCTCGTGGATCACGATGACGCCAGGGCCGGTTCCACGTCGGTAGGTCGCGTGGGTCAGCCCGGCAGCGGTGAACTCGCTGCGTTCCCACCCGTCGAGGACAGCGTCGTACTCGGCCTTGGACGTCATCCTCGCGCTCCGTTCAGGCGGTGCATCGCCTCGAGCGCCGACTCGGCGAGGATCTCCGTGCCGTTCTTGAAGGCGTTCAACTGCTCGTCGCTGATGCCCTGGTCGCCCATGGCGCCGTGCAGGTAGCGGGCATAGACCCCTTCGGAGATCACCGCGAGCCGCCACGACCCGAATGCGATGTAGTAGTCGATCTCCGACAGGTCACGCCCGGTGCGGTCCGCGTAGCGATCGAGGAGCTCCGCATAGGTCGGGAATCCCTCGATTCCCGTCGGGTCATTGGGCCGCGCCTGGGTCGTGCCCGGATCGGCCCAGTACACGCCGATGTACCCGACGTCGGCGAGCGGGTCGCCCAATGTGCACAGCTCCCAGTCGAGCACGGCTGCGATGCGACCCTTCGCGGTGTCGGTGAGCACGTTGCCGAATCGATAGTCGCCATGAGCGATCGACACGCCCTGCTGGACCGGCATCCGCTCGGCGAGGAGCCGGGCGACCTCGTCGACCGCCGGAAGGTCGCGGGTCCTGGAGTTCTGCCACTGCGCACTCCATCGCCTGACCTGACGCTCGACGTAGCCCTCACGCTTGGCGAGGTCGCCGAGACCGACCGCGTCGACGTCGACGGCGTGCAGGTCGGCGAGCACGTCGATCAGGTGCAACCCGGCGCTGCGGCGGTGCTCCGGTGTCATCGCCGCGCCCTTCTCGGCGCTGTCGAGCACGACCCCGTCGACGAACCCCATCACGTAGAAGGGCGCCGTGTTGACCGCATCGTCGGTACACAGCCCGAGGGCCGGAGGCACCGGGACGTCGGTGAGACCGACCGCGGAGATGATCTTGTGTTCACGCGCCATGTCGTGGGCGGTGGCGAGCACCGCCCCGGTCGGCGGACGGCGCAGCACGTACTTCGCGCCGTTGGCATCGGTGACCGTGTAGGTCAGGTTCGAGCGACCACCGACGATCAGGGTGAACTCGAAGGGAGCCACCGCTCCGTCGATGTGGTCGACGAGCCATGCGCTGACCCGTTCGATGTCGATGCCGTGGATCGGTTCCTGCACGACCGACGACCGTAGCCGGACCGTGGCGATGGCGACGGGGTCAGCCGGGTCGTCCGACGCCGACGACCTTGCCCCAGTTGACCGAGGCGGTCGACACCGTCTTGCCGGTGCTCGGCGCATGCACCTGGATGCCGTTGCCGAGATAGATGCTCACGTGGCTGATCGGGCTGTAGAAGAACAGCAGGTCGCCCGGCTGTGCCTGATCGATCGGTACGCGAGGCGTCGCGGCGAACTGTGCTCTCGACTGGTGTGGCAGGCCGACGCCGGCCTGACCCCAGGCATAGGCGGTGAGGCCGGAGCAGTCGAAGCCGACCCCGGGGGTGGAGGTCGCATACCGGTACGGCGTGCCCTGTTGGGCGAGCGCAGCCTGGACGGCGATGCCCGAACGCGACGACACCGCAGGTGCGCTGAAGCCACCACCCGATCCCGAGGACCCGGTGGACGAACTCGTGCTGCCGCTCGATGCTCCGCTGCTGCTGCTGGTGCTGCTGCTGCTCGTGCTGCTGCTGCCACTGCTGGTGGAACTGTCGTTGGAGCTGGACGCTGTTGCACTCGCGGCCTGGGCCTGCTGCTGGATCCGCAGCGCGGACTCGCGAGCACGACGCTCCTCCTCTTCGCGCAGCAACTGTCCGAGCTTCGCTTCCGCATCAGCGCGGGCGTCGGTGTACTGGGAGGTCAGCTTCTCCGTCTCGGCCTTCGCATCGACGAGCGAGTCGGCGAGCTGCTCCGCCTGCTCACGCTTCTTGTCGAGCGCGCTGCGCTCGTCCTCGATCTCGCTCACGAGCGCGTCGAGTTGGTCGGTCGTGACGTCGCCGGCGCTCAGCGCGACCTTGGCGAGTTCTTCGCGTTGCAGCGCATCGTTGAGGTTCTCGGAGTCCTCGAAGAGCGGTCCGAGCGGAGCAGCGCCGCCGCCGACGAACGACCGCAGTGCCATCTCGCTCAGATTGGAGCGCAGCCGAGCGAGTTCGGCCTCCTGTTCGGCGATTCGCGCCTCGGCGTCGGCGATCTCCACGTCGAGCTGACCCTTGGTGTCGATCGCGTCGTTGTAGTCCTCACCGATCTGCAGCGCCCGCTGCTCGAGGCGCTCGAGTTCGTCGACGATGTCCTCGACCTTCTGACGTTGCTGATCGACCGACTGGGCCTGCACGACCGCGGGGGTCATCGCCGGAACGATGACGGCCGTGGCGACGGCGATCGGGATGGCACGGAGGAGTCGACGGACGGAGAGTTGCCTCATAGTTGCGAGTGCCAAGCCTAGCGAATGTGACGAATGTGTTGCGAAAGCCTGACGAAACTTCTGAGACGCTCGTCACACCGGTCCGGTGCGGCTGTCACAACCAGGGCCGGACCCCCGATGTCACCACTACTCCCACTCGATCGTGCCGGGGGGTTTCGAGGTGATGTCGTAGGCGACGCGGTTGATGCCGGGGACCTCGTTGATGATCCGCTGCGACATCGTCTCCAACACGTCGTACGGGATCCGGGCCCAGTCGGCGGTCATCGCGTCGTCGCTCGTGACGGCGCGGATGATGATCGGATGGCCGTAGGTGCGTTCGTCGCCCATCACCCCGACCGAGCGGATGTCGGCGAGCACTGCGAACGACTGCCAGATCTCCCGTTCCAGCCCGGCGAGGCGCAGCTCCTCGCGCACGATCGCGTCGGCCTCCTGCAACAGGGCGACCCGCTCCGGCGTGACCTCACCGATGATGCGCACACCCAGGCCCGGCCCGGGGAAGGGCTGACGCCACACCATCTCGTCCGGGAGGCCGAGCTCGGTGCCGAGCTTGCGCACCTCGTCCTTGAAGAGCTCGCGCAACGGCTCGATCAACTCGAGCGTCATGTCCTCGGGCAACCCGCCGACGTTGTGGTGGCTCTTGATCACCGAGGCAGTGCCGTCGGTACCGCCGCTCTCGATCAGGTCCGGGTAGAGCGTGCCCTGCACGAGGAATCGGGCGTCGGTCAAGCCACCGGTGTTCTCCTCGAACACCCGGATGAACTGCTCCCCGATCGCCTTGCGCTTCGCCTCCGGCTCGGTCACGCCCTCGAGGGCGGCGAAGAACCGCCATCCCGCGTCGACGTGGATGAGCTCGATCCCGAGGTTGCGACGGAACGTCTCGACCACCTGATGGCTCTCGCCCTTGCGCATCAGTCCGGTGTCGACGTAGATGCACGTGAGCTGCGGTCCGATCGCCTTGTGGACGAGCGCCGCGGCCACCGACGAGTCGACGCCGCCCGAGAGGCCGCAGATCACCCGATCGGTCCCGACCCGCTCGCGGATCAGTTCGACCTGCTCGTCGATCACCGACGACATCTCCCAGTCGGCGCCGATGCCGGCGCGTTCGTGCAGGAACCGTGCGAGCACCGCCATCCCGTGCGGCGAGTGGACCACCTCCGGGTGGAACTGGACGCCGTAGATGCGTCGCTCGTCGTTCTCGAGCACGGCGACCGGGGCGCCGGGCGTGGTCGCCGTGACCGTGAAACCCTCGGGTGCGTCGGTGATGCCGTCGAAGTGGCTCATCCAGACGTCGTGGGTCTCGGCTGCGTCGTCGGGGAGCAGCAGCGACGGGCCGGTACGGGTCATCCGCGCCCGGCCGTATTCGCCCTGCATGCCCCGTCCCACGACGCCGCCGAGCTGCTGGCCGATCAGCTGAGCGCCGTAACAGATCCCGAGCACCGGGATCCCGAGGTCGTAGATCCCGGGATCGAGTGATGGTGCCCCCTCGACGTGCACGCTCTTCGGTCCGCCGGACAGCACGATCGCGGCCGGCTTGCGTTCGGCGACCTCCGCGGCCGTGATCCGGTGCGGGACGATCTCGGAGTAGACGTTCAGCTCGCGGACCCGGCGGGCGATCAACTGGGCGTACTGGGCGCCGAAGTCGACGACGAGCACGGTGGGGCGATCGAGATGCTGCGGTTGACTCAAGGATGTGAATCGTAGATCAGCGTCGCTGGTGGTCCGCATCCTCGTTGCGATCGCCGTCGTCGCAGGTGTCGCCGCGGTGCTCGCCGTCGCCGCCAGGCGCCGGCGACACCGGTGTCCGCGGCCACCACGGTCCCCACTCCGACCGACGACATCACGGTCGACACCGCCAACCCGTTCCTCCCCGAGAACCAGGACCTGACCGCCTGCGTCGGCACGCTCCAGCGCCCCGGCTGCGGCAGCTCCGAGCGCGGGGGGTGGCACCAGAACCTGGTGGCCATCGCGATGATCGGCGGTCTGCTGATCGTGTTCGGCCGGGTGGCGTGGGGGGTTCGCCGCAACCGCAGCCGAACCGACGGCGACGTAGCCTCCACGCCGTGACCCCCGACGAGTTCCGAACACACGGCCACGCGCTCATCGACTGGATCGCCGACTACGTCGAGGGCGTCGAGCACCGTCCGGTCGGAGCCGAGGTGCGACCCGGCGACGTCCGGTCGCAGCTGCCCGAGCATCCGCCGACGGCACCGGAGTCGTTCGACGCGGTGATGGCCGACGTCGAGCAGGTCGATCGTGCCCGGGCTGACCCAGTGGCAGCACCCCGGCTTCTTCGCCTACTTCCCGTCGAACACGTCGTACCCGTCGATCCTCGGCGAGCTGCTGTCGGCCGGCCTCGGCGTGCAGGGGATGAGCTGGGTGACGTCGCCGGCGTGCACCGAGGTCGAGACGCTGATGCTCGACTGGATGCGCGAGCTGCTCGATCTGCCCGAGCGCTTCGACTCGCGCAGCGAACACGGAGGCGGCGTGATCCAGGGCACCGCCAGCGAGGCCACCCTCGTGGCGATTCTCTCGGCACGCTGGCGGGCGACCGGTGGTGCGGTCAACGCCGACGGCGACACCACGCGCCTGGTCGCCTACGCCACGTCGCAGGCCCACTCCAGTATCGAGAAGGGCCTGCGGATCGCTGGCGTCGGCACCGGACGCATCCGCATCGTCCCCCACGACGACTCGTTCGCGATGCGACCGACGGCGCTCGCCGAGATGATCGCCGCCGATCGTGCGGCCGGGCTCGTGCCGTTCTTCGTCTGCTCGACGCACGGCACCACGTCGTCGATGGCCTTCGACCCGACGCCGGCGATCGGGGCGATCTGTTCGTCGGAGAACGTCTGGCTCCACGTCGACGCCGCCATGTCCGGCATCGCCGCGTTGGCCCCGGAGTTCCGCTGGGTCAACGAGGGCATGGAGTACGCCGACTCGTACTGCACGAACCCCCACAAGTGGATGGGCGTCAACTTCGACTGCGACCTCTACTGGACCGCCGACCGCACGGCGCTGCTCGGGGCGCTCAGCATCCTGCCCGAGTACCTCCGATCGGAGGCTGCCGAGGCCGGCGCCGTGATCGACTACCGCGACTGGCAGATCCCGCTCGGCCGCCGCTTCCGGGCGCTCAAGCTCTGGTTCGCCATCCGCTGCGACGGCGTCGAGTCGTTCCAGACGATGATCCGGCGTCACGTCGAACTCACCCAGGAACTCGCCGCATCGGTCGCGGCCGACGACCGGTTCGACATCGTGGCGCCGCACCCGCTCAACCTGCTGTGTCTCGCGGTGCGCGATGACGACCGCGACGGAGCGAACCGCCACCGACTCGCTCATCGACTGCCGCCAACGCCACCGGCGACGCGCTCTTCACACGAACCGTCCTCGACGGGCGCACCGTGCTGCGCATCTCGATCGGCGCCCGGGCCACCGAGCGCGCACACGTCGAGGCCGCCTGGCACCTCCTCACCACCCTCGCCTGAATGAGACGTGGGGTCTGACCCCGCGTCTCATTCGGTGGCAGGATGATCGCCATGACCGACTCACGTCCCGTTGCACTGATCACGATGGCGAGCGGATACGTCGGGCCGGCGCTCGCCCGCACGCTCGCGGCACGCGGGTTCGACCTCGTGCTGCAGGGGGCCGACGGGGACGGTTCGATGGTCGGCGTCGAGGTGCCGTTCACCGAGCAGGTGCCGGCGCTCGAAGGGCTCGGCGCGACCGTGCTCACCGTCTCCGACGTCGACCTGGCAACCGCCGAGGGCAACCAGTCGCTGGTCGCCCAGGCGCTCGATCGCTTCGGCCGGATCGACTCGGCGTGTCTCGTCACCGGGCTGATCGTCGTCGGCAAGTTCCTCGACATGACCGTCGACCAGTGGGAACGGGTCAAGCGGATGAACCTCGACATGGTCTTCCACGGCCTGCAGGCGGTCCTGCCCCCGATGGTCGACGCCCGGAGCGGTCAGGTCGTCGTGTTCACGTCGGCCACCGGCGCCCGACCCGATCCGATCACGTCGATCTACGGCGGCACTCGCGCCGGCGCCAACGGCCTGGTCCGTGCCGTCGGTCTCGAGTACGCCCGCGCCGGCATCCAGGTCAACGCCGTCGGCACGAACTACATGGACTTCCCCGGATTCCTGAAGGCCTCGCGTGCCGACACCGACCCGGAGCGCCGCGCAGCGATCGAGGCGCAGGTGCCGATGCGCAAACTCGGAACGATGGACGAGCTGGCGTCGTTCACGTCGGTGCTGCTCGACGGCACCAGCCGGTTCCAGACCGGTCAGTTCTTCAGCTTCAGCGGCGGCTGGAGTACGTGAGCAGATCGACGAGCATGTGGGCGGTGGCGCCCCACACGGTCTCGTCGTCGAGTTCGAAGAAGTGCAGCGGCCGATCCATCGGTGGGCTCCCCCACCGCTCCATCCGGTAGATGCCAGGCCGCGTGAGCTCCCTCACCGGCGTCCAGAACACCCGGTCGACCTCGCCCGTTCGCGGCTCCAGGTGTGGCCGATGGTCGAGCACCGACACGATCGGGACGATGTAGCTCCGGCTCACGATCGTGTTCAGGTGACCCAACTCCCCGACCACGGTGGGCGCCGACGGATCGAGGCCGACCTCCTCGTCGGCCTCCCGGAGCGCCGTCTCGATCGGGGTCTCACCGGGGTCGAGACGTCCCCCGGGGAAGCTGATCTCACCACGATGGTTGCGCATCTCCATCGACCGTCTCGTGAGCAGTACCTCGGCGCCGTCCTCGCCGTCGACCAGCGTGATCAGCACGGCGGAGACGCGGGCGTCGGGAAACGAGGGCAACAGCGGCGCTGCGTGCTCGGGTACCGGCCGCACGAGGTCGTCGACGGCCCAGGACGCTCCGTCGGGCCAGGGCGGCTCGTGGTGTTCGGTCCAGACGTCGGGGCGCGGGATCTGCTGCGCTCCCCCGCGCGGACGGGAGTTCACACCGACGGAGTCCAGCCCTCTGCGGCGAGCTGTGCGAGCACCTGTGGCAGGCCGGCCGTCTTCATGTTGGCGAGGGCGCGACCCGGGGTCTCCTCGCCCTTCTCCCACTCGTCGAGGGCGGCGATGATCTTCGCGAGATCGGGTGCGGGCTGCTCGAACGTCATGCGCACAATCCTACGGGCCGCTACTCGGGAGGAGTCGGTGGATCCCATGAGGCCGGCTTCTGCTGTTCCGACGCACCATCGCCCGCCAGCCCGTCCTTCCACCGCTTGACGGACTTGGCGGCACCGCCCACGGCTCGACCCGCCTGCCGGCCGATCTCGGTGCTGTCACGCGGGCCGCGCTCGGCCCGCTCGGCGGTCTTCGCGGTCTTGCGTTCGGCTCGCGTCCGCTGCTCGGCGAAGTCGGTGTAGAACCAGACGAAGATCATGATGAAGGCGATCGCCCCGATCAGCAGGCGCGTCGTCGCATCGATCGAGAGCCATGGCTGCACGGCGAAGAACACGAGCACCCCGATCACCACGAGATCGAGCGTCCGGTGCAGTCGGCGACCGACCAGCCGGAACGCGCCGGCGGCACCTTTCGCCACGGCGGCGTTGAGGATGATCAACAGGCCGAGCAGGGCGGGTACCGCCGGATCGGGCAGCTGCACCGATGCGCTGATCAGGCCGATCCCGACCAGGTATTCGATCAGCTGGTGGGTCCAGAACGGCCGCTGCACTCGTTCGATCTCGACCATCGGGAGGAGAGTACCGGGGCGCAACTGCGCATCGGGCCCGAAACGGGTCTCGCCCGGGATCGACTCGATGTCGATCCCGGGCGAAGAGCGGGAGGCCGCCGAAGACGGCAGCCGCCGAAGACGGCGATGTGATTCGGTGACGCCGAAGGCGTCACCGAATCACATCATCCCGCCCATGCCACCCATGCCGCCGCCGGGCATGCCGGCAGGCTCTTCTTCGGGCTCGTCGGCGACGAGGCACTCGGTGGTGAGCACCATCGCGGCGATCGACGCAGCGTTCTGGAGACCCGCACGGGTCACCTTGGCCGGGTCGATGATGCCTGCGGCGATGAGGTCCATCATCTCTCCGGTCGCGGCGTTCATGCCCGTCGAACCCTCGGCGGACTCGACCTCGCGCACGACGACCGAGCCTTCGAGGCCGGCGTTGTTGGCGATGTTGCGGGCCGGCGCGGTGAGCGCCTCCCACACGGTCTTGGCGCCGGTCTTCTCGTCGCCTTCCAGCGAGTCGACCACGGCCTGCACCGCAGGCCGTGCCCGGATGAGGGCGGTGCCGCCACCGGCGACCACGCCTTCCTCGATGGCCGCACGGACCGACGAGACGGCATCTTCGATGCGGTGCTTCTTCTCCTTGAGCTCCACCTCGGTGGCGGCACCGACCTTGATCAGCGCCACACCGCCGGCCAGCTTCGCGAGGCGCTCCTGGAGCTTCTCGCGATCCCAGTCGGAGTCGGTGTTCTCGATCTCGGCCTTGATCTGGTTGACGCGACCGTCGATGTCGTCGGTGGTGCCACCGCCGTCGACGATGGTGGTGTTGTCCTTGGTGATCACGACGCGCTTGGCGGTGCCGAGCAGATCGAGCGTGACGTTCTCGAGCTTGAGGCCGACCTCTTCGCTGATGACCTGGCCGCCGGTGAGGACGGCCATGTCCTGCAGCATCGCCTTGCGGCGGTCGCCGAAGCCGGGTGCCTTGACGGCGGCTGCATTGAACGTGCCACGGATCTTGTTGACGACGAGCGTCGCAAGGGCTTCGCCCTCGATGTCCTCGGCGATGATCACGAGCGGCTTGCCGGTCTGCATGACGGCCTCGAGGGTCGGCAGCATGGCCTGGACCGTCGAGATCTTGGCGCTGTTGAGGAGGATGTAGGCGTCCTCGAGGACGACTTCCTGGCGCTCGGCGTCGGTCACGAAGTACGGCGAGAGGTAGCCCTTGTCGAACTGCATGCCCTCGGTGAAGTCGAGCTCGGTGCCGAACGTGTTCGACTCCTCGACCGTGACCACGCCGTCCTTGCCGACCTTGTCGATGGCGTCGGCGATGACCTCGCCGATCGAGCTGTCGGCGGCCGAGATGGTGGCGACGCTGGCGATGTCGGACTTGTCGTCGACGTCCTTGGCCTGCTTCGCGATCGACTCGACGGCGGCGGCGACCGCCTTCTCGATGCCCTTCTTGATGGCCATCGGGTTGGCGCCGGCAGCGACGTTCTTCATGCCGACGTGCACCATCGCCTGAGCGAGCACGGTTGCGGTGGTGGTGCCGTCACCCGCGATGTCGTCGGTCTTGGTCGCGACTTCCTTCACGAGCTGGGCGCCCATGTTCTCGAACGCGTCCTCGAGCTCGATCTCCTTGGCGATCGACACGCCGTCGTTGGTGATCGTCGGGGCGCCGAACTTCTTGTCGAGCACCACGTTGCGGCCCTTGGGGCCGATCGTGACGCGGACCGCGTCAGCGAGCTTGTTGACTCCGGCTTCGAGTGCGCGGCGCGCCTCGTCGTCGAACTTCAGTACTTTTGCCATTGGGGGTTCCTCTCCGGCTTTCGAATGGTTGGTTCAGATCTGATGTCGCAACAGCGACGGTTCAGCTCTCGACGATGGCGAGCACGTCACGGCTGTTGAGCACGAGCAGGTCTTCGCCGTTCGCGGCGACTTCCGTTCCGCCGTACTTCGAGTACAGGACCGTGTCGCCGACCTTGATGTCGACGGGGATCAGGTCACCCGTGGTCTCGGAGCGCTTGCCCGGACCGACAGCGAGCACTTCGCCCTGCTGCGGCTTCTCCTTGGCGGTGTCGGGGATGACGAGACCCGATGCGGTCTGCGTCTCGGCCTCGTTCGGCCGGACCACGATGCGGTCATCCAGCGGCTTCAGGTTCATGGTGTAAGCCTCCATTGGCTTGCTTCACGTGGGCTCGAGTCCCGGTGGGTTCTGACTGACCGTGGCGGGTTAGCACTCGCCCCGGCCGACTGCCAAGGCTAGGCGCGCCGACGGCCGGTTGGCAACCGCGACCCGAGAGTGCT